>JBMSXG010000075.1:0-2033 GCA_049425405.1 Steroidobacteraceae bacterium | reverse complement strand
CCGGGCAGTCCTGCGGATCAACGAGTCGATTACTGCTGCATGAGTCGGTTCACGATCTCGTCGTGGAGCGTGTTGCGGCACGGATGAAATCTTTGCGCCTCGGTAGTCCGCTCGATGCGGCGTCCGAGATGGGTCCAGTGAACTCTGCTCGCCATCGGGAGCGGATCATGGCGCTCATCGATTCGGCGCGTAGCGAGGGCGCGCGTCTCGTGACTGGCGGTGGACGTCCCGTCGGTGAGGGCTTTGCGAAGGGTTACTGGATCGAGCCGACTCTGTTCGCAGACGTTACGCCGGCCATGCGGATCGCCCGAGAGGAAGCGTTCGGTCCGGTCGTGTGCGCGCAGCGATTTGCCTCGGAAGAGGAGGCCATCGCGATCGCCAACGGCACGGATTTCGGGCTGACCGCTGCGGTCTGGACGCGTGACTTGCCGCGTGCGCTGCGCATGGTTCGCGCGGTCCAAGCGGGAACCGTATGGATCAACACCGCGGGCCAGCATTTCGTTGGCACGCCGTTCGGAGGATGGAAAGACAGTGGCCTCGGAGGGGAGGAATGCCTCGATGAGCTACTCAGCTACTCCCAGGTCAAGGCTGTTCACGTGTTCCCTTGAATGCTCGCCATAACAGCCACGCGGCAATCGGATTGGCGATGAGCGACGTCAGCGCGAGGGACCAGCCGACTTTCTGCTCGTCGGCGAATACATAGTCGGTGGTGAAGCCTACGAGGAAAGGGCCGAGTGTCGCACCAACCAGCACGAGCGAAAACTGATACATCGCGCCAAACTGCGCGCGCATGGCCTCCGGCGTGATCGATTGCACGTAGGCGCCAGCAGGTCCTGTCGCCGCTGAACCAAAGAAAAACATCACGAAGATCACGGCGGCGTGGGCAAGCATGCTCGGCATCAACGGCGCAATGATACCCGGCAATAAAAGTCCGATACCGCACCCGCACAGCACGCGCAGCTTCGCATGACGATCACCGCGCGATTCGAGGTAGTCCGAGAGCCATCCTCCCGAGAAGGCGCCGAGCAACCCGCCGCCGAGCGCGACGGTACCGATCACGACGGCCGCTTCGGGGATCGTCGCGCCGTACTGCCGTTGGTAAAGCGCCGGCGTCCAGGTCATCACTGCGAAGGCCGTGATGGAGGTGGTGCCGTATCCCGCAAACACGTAGCCGTATCGAGACAGATTACGTTTTAAGTGTTGCCAAACCTCGGCGACGGTCGAGCGCGTGAACCCTTGAGGGCGCGGCGGCTCGCGGACGAACAGCATCAGCGCGGCGACCGGTAGGCCGATGGCACCGACGATCACCATGACGAGTCGCCAACCGGCGAGCTCGCCGAGCAGCGGCAAGGTGATCGCGCCTTGAGCAAACACCCAGCCGATCACGGCACCCCCCAACAGAAAGGCCATGCCTGTGCCCGCCGTGACGCCTGCGCTGAAGATGCCAATGGCGAGAGCAAGTCGTTGGGGCGGGAAGTAGCCCGCGAGCATCGAGTAGGCCGAGGGTGAGAGCGTCGCCTCGCCAACACCCACGCCAACCCGATAAAAGAAAAGTTCCCCGTAGGATCGAGCCGTGCCCGCGAAGGAGGTCATGAGGCACCAGAGCGTGACGCCGGAGGTGATGATCCACTTTCGGCTGTATCGGTCCGCCCATCGGGCGATCACGAGACCCATGCCGCAATAAAAAATGGCGAATGCGGCACCAGCGAGTAGGCTGAAGGCGGTGTCCGAAATACCGAGGTCGGCTTTGATCGGTTGTACGAGCAGCGAGAGTATCAATCGATCGATGAACGAAACGCAGTTGGCGAGTGCGAGCACCGCCACCACGAACCAGGCATAGACGGGCTGGAACTGCGTGGTGTTCCCGAGCGTCGCTTCGGAAGCATTCGAAGTGGTCACCCTGTTTTCTACCTGTTTTAAAGAGCCCGGGGTCGGAGTATATCTGCCGAGCGTCGTTCGGCGAGTCCAGAGTCAGTTCGGGGGTGCGTCATGCGTTGGCTCGGGTGGTTGATCAAAGCGCTGCTGAAGGGTCT
>JBMSXG010000074.1:0-2058 GCA_049425405.1 Steroidobacteraceae bacterium | reverse complement strand
CAGCCGGCGAGGAGTCGGCGCTCGAGGAGCTCACCGCCGAGCTCGTCGATCGTTTCGGCGAACTGCCGCCACAGACCCAGAATCTCTTGCGCAACGCCCGCTTGCGACTCATCGCCCGACGACTCGGCATCCGACGACTCGACTTCGGGGCGCATGGTGGGCATCTTCTATTCGAGGCTGAGAATCAGGTCGATCCGAAGGCCGTGATTCGCCTCGTGCAGGATCGCTCGCGCGAGTACCGCCTCGAGGGACCTCTGAAGCTCCGGGTATCCCGCGAGCTCGACGACGAGGCCGAGCGGTACGAATTCGTAGCCCTTTTGCTCGGCAAGCTCACCTCAACGAACTGAGACTGCTCGGCTAACATAGGCGCATGCAAAAACTCTGGCTGCTGACCTGCCTATTCGCCCTCCTGAAAGCCGGAGGGACTGTCGCATACGCCCAAGGCGTAGGCGCCTCCACCTACCACGTCGAGGTCATCATTTTCCGAAGTAGCGGTGCCCGCGAAGGCGAACCCGGCGCAGCGCCCCCACGAATCGCGTCGGGCGATGCCGACTCCGGCGCCACGCAGATCGCGCGTTACCTCGGTCCCTTGCCCGCGGCCAAGCTGCAGTTGAGTGGAGCGCGACAAAAACTCGCGGCGAGCGGCTATCGCGTCCTCGCGCATACCGGCTGGACACAAACAGCGAGCACTTGGGGTTCGCGCAATGGCCTACCCGTCGACCAACTCGGCCTTCAAGTCCCCGGACTTTCCGGTAGCTTTTTGCTCGAGCGAGGTTCGCTCCTACATTTCGGTATGAACCTGCGTTACGCGCCCGCCGAGGGCGGCGCGGCACAGCAAATGAACGAGCTGCGGCGCATTCGCTTCAACGAAAAAAATTATTACGACCATCCGGGCATCAGCGTGATCGCCGTCGTCACGCCCGGCGGCCGATAACGCTCAGGCGAGCTTGAGATCGGGCGGTACCGCGCAGCGCTCGAGCGCGCGTTGTGCAGCGAGCCACTCAACCGACTCTCGCAACTTACCCGTCGGGCCAGCACCTTTGCCCCGCAACCGTATGCGACGCAGCGCCGCGGCCGCATCGTCCTCGGGCTTCCACCCTTCGAGCAAAGCAATCACGCTCTCGCGATGATTGCAGACCGGTAGCACATCGCAGCCCGCTGCGAGCGCGCGTTCGGCGCGCTCGATGATACCGCCCACGGCCGCCGCACCCGCCATGGAGAGATCGTCGGCGAAGACCACGCCCTGAAAGCGCAACTCGCTGCGCAGATAACCCCGAATCCAACGTCGTGACGCACTCGCCGGAACGTCGTCGATCTCGGGATAGAGCACGTGCGCCACCATCACGCCAGCGAGTCCGTTCTCGATGAGCACCCGATACGGCCGGATGTCGGACTCGAGATCCGCCAAGCTGCGTCGATCAATGGGCAAGGCGTGGTGCGAATCGGCGACCACGGCGCCATGTCCCGGAAAATGTTTCGCGGTGGCGACCATGCCGGCGGCACGCATGCCGTGCATGTAGGCTACGGCGAGTTCACCCACCACACCCGCATCGGCGTGGAACGAGCGATCACCGATGACTTCGCTCACCCCAAAGTCGAGATCGACGCAGGGCGCGAACGACAGATCGACGCCCACTTCGCGAAGCTCCGCTGCCATCAACCAACCGAGCTCGCGAGCGAGTGCGAGCCCTCCGCGCGGCGAGGCATCGTATTCGTGACCGATTCGACGCGCAGGCGGTAAACGAGAGAACCCTTCGCGAAAGCGCTGCACACGCCCGCCCTCGTGATCGACGGCAACGATAAGTGCCGGCGATGGCACCGCGTGAATATCCGCGACGAGCTGCTGCAACTGCGCCGGGTCAGCGTAGTTGCGCGCGAAAAGAATGACGCTGCCGACGAGCGGATGCTGCAGTAACTCGCGCTCCACAGGCTGCAACACCGTCCCCTCGAGATCAATCATCAAAGGTCCGAGCGTCATCGATCCACCTCCATAACAGCGATCGACTCGACGTGCGTGGTATGCGGGAACATATCGACCACGCCAGCCGCGGTGAGGCG
>JBMSXG010000073.1:0-2086 GCA_049425405.1 Steroidobacteraceae bacterium | reverse complement strand
GCGGCCGCTCAAGGACAAAGAATTTGGGGACGGTATCGGCCGCGACCTCGATCGACACGCGAACGGGCCCCGCCACCTCGGCCGAGGTCTCGAGGTTCAACGCTCGGAGAGTTTTACCGGCCGCGTTCGCCGTCTCGGCGACGCCGAGCGAGACCCCCGCAAGCAGAACGCACACGATTAAAGCCCGCGAAACACGGGAGATCGACCCAATCAGCACACCTGTCATGAGAACGGAGAGTACTTGGAGGAAGACCAATATTTCAACAAAAATCAACGCTCTGCAGCTGAAAACTCAGGCTCTCTTGAGACACTGAGCACCCACTCCGCTCCGATCTGAGTACGCGCCTCGAACCGCAAAGAATGCCCCGAGGGCGCGCCATCCAGAAAAATCTCCAAGTCCGGTTGCGGCAGGGCTCGCTCACCTCGCTCGGGCCATTCGATCAACCAGAGCGCCCGCGCGTAGTCGTGATCAGCGAGCCCGAGCGGCCCGAGGTCGCGGGGGTCGGATAACCGATAGAGATCGAGGTGGACGACATGCCAGGGATCGCGCTCGTAGGTCTCGAGTACGCTGTAGGTTGGACTTTTGATCGTTCGCGTCTCGCCGAGCGCTTGAAGCATGCCGCGTACGAAGGTCGTCTTACCGGCGCCGAGGTCGCCCCTCAAAAAAATACGCAGTGATCGATCGGGTGGTATCGGCAGCGTACGGGCGAGCGCCGCACCGAGACCTTGAGTGCATCCCTCGTCGCGCGATATCAAAGTAATTGATGCCGGGGCGATCACGACGCCAGCACTTTCGGTAAAGCGGTCGACACCTCGCTCGCGAGCACGCCGCGATCGATCCCCGCTGCAGCGACCTCGCCTGCCAAGGCGTGCCAGAGCACTCCGAGCCGCGCCGACTGCACGGGCGAAAACCCTTGCCCGAGCAAGGCCGCGATCACGCCCGTGAGGACATCGCCCATCCCTGGCGCCGCCATCGCCGGTGTCCCACGGTCGCAGATCCACGGAATATCGTCGGAGATCAGAGTACCGGCGCCCTTCAGTACCACTGTTGCTGCGTATCGATCCGCCAATTCTTTGAGCGAGCCATAGCGATCGCGCTGGATATCGGCCGTCGATTTGCCAAGGAGTCGAGCAGCCTCGGCAGGATGCGGCGTCATTACACAGCGCCGAGGCAAAGTGATCCCCGGTTGTTCGGCGAGCAGATTGAGCGCATCGGCATCGAGTACCAACGCGAGCTGTCGAGCGCGGGCCACCTCGAGTGTGTTAGCGAAGCTCGCGCGTCCCCACTCGCCGCGACCCAAGCCCGGTCCGATCGCGATGACCTCAGCCGCCGCCAACACTTCCGTTGGCGCCGTCGCAGTCCCCATCCCGCGTACCATCAACTCCGGGCAGCCCGCCGCCACCGCCAACGCAGATTCTGGCGATGCCCAGACGGTCACCCGACCCGCTCCGGCACGCAGCGCCGCTTCACCGGCGAGCCGAACTGCGCCCGGCATTCCTTCGCCGCCCCCGACCATAAGAATGTGACCAAAGCATCCTTTGTGGACATCTCGGGCCCGCGGCGGTAATCCGATGAAAAGATCGGCCTCGTCCAAAAGATGAAGCGATGCGTCGACGTGCGAGGCGCGAACGGCGAGATCCGCGAGTACGACCTCACCGGCGTAATCCGGTCCCGAGCCCAACCACAAACCCTTCTTGCGCGCGATGAACGTGACGGTCAGCGCCGCGCGTACCGCCATCCCTCGAACTTGTCCCGTGTCCGCGCAGAGACCCGATGGCATATCGAGCGCAAGCACTGGAACGCGCATTTCATTGATGCGATGGATCAGCGCTCCGAGCTCGGGCCGTACGTCAGCCTGCAGACCGATGCCAAGCAGCGCATCGACGATGACATCGGCTGCGGCGAGCGCAGACACGCTCGCGGGTTCGATGGGCGTACCGCCCCTCACGCAATCTGCAGCCGCACGCGCGGCATCGCCGGTCAGGCGATCGACCGGGACGGCGGCAAGTACGCGAGGCGACAACCCGGCATCGCGCGCGAGGCGCGCCAACACATAACCGTCACCGCCGTTGTTGCCCCCGCCGC
>JBMSXG010000072.1:0-2097 GCA_049425405.1 Steroidobacteraceae bacterium | reverse complement strand
CCGCCGGCCTCGCCCTCCCCGCCTTCGGCATCGGCCTCGACCCCGCCTTCGCCGCTGCCGCCATGGGCCTATCCAGCGTCAGCGTGGTGGCGAACTCGCTGCGGCTGCGGAGGCTGAAGCTCGCCTGAGAGCAGACCGCATTGGAAATGCGGTTTGGGGGGGAGGGACTTCTTAGAGGAACGGCCGCAGCTCCACCTTTCGGTTGCATGCCGCGGAGCCGTCGCGGGCGAAGGTTTCGGCCTGGCTGATCGAGTCGGCGTCGACGATCCAGAAGCCGCTGTAGTGCTCGGGGCCGCTGAAGAGCGAGCCGGGACGCTCGATCCCTGCGCCAGAGCGGTTGTCGAAGAGGGTTGCGCGCGTCGGGTCGGCGATGCCGGCGGCGAGGACGAGGTGGTTCCCCGCCGTGAGGCGGTCGTTGAAGGCGTCGATCGCGGCGATCTCGTTGCCTGAGGCGGGGTTGCCTGGCCCGTCGATGACGAAGAGGACGAAGCGCACGATCAGCGCAGCTTGCCGAAGAGGACGCTCGCGTTCTGGCCGCCGAAGCCGAAGCCGTTGATGAGGACGCGGTCGACGGGTTGGTTCGTGCGTGCGATGTTGGGGACGTAGTCGAGGTCGCAGTCGGGATCGGGGGTCTCGTAGTTGATCGTCGGCGGGACGGTGCCGGTTTCGATCGCCTTGATTGCGGTGAGTCCGGCCACGGCGCCGGCGCCGCCGAGGAGGTGGCCGACCATGCTCTTCGGCGAGCTGATCGGAATCGTGTGGGCGTGTTCGCCGAGTGCGCGCTTGATCGCCTTCGTCTCGGTGAGGTCGTTCAGCGGCGTGCTCGTGCCGTGCGCCACGATGTAGCTGACGTCGCTCGGCGTGGCACCGCCGTCTTTGATCGCCTTGGTCATCGACGCTGCGGCACCGCGCCCCGTCGGTTCTGGAGCAGAGATGTGGAAGGCGTCGGCGGTGGCGCCGGCGCCGAGCAGTTCGGCGTGGATGGTGGCGTTGCGCGCGCGCGCGTGCGCGAGCGACTCGATGACGAAGACGGCGCCGCCCTCGCCGAAGAGGAAGCCGTCGCGATTCTTGTCGAACGGACGGCTCGCGCGCGTTGGATCGTCGTTGCGCTTGCTGAGCGCCCCCATGTTGCCGAGTGCGGCGAACGCCATCGGGAGGAGCGGCGCCTCCACGCCGCCGGCGATCACGATGTCCGCTTCGCCGCTGCGGATGAGGCGCAGCGCGTCCTGGAAGGCGAGGACGCCGGTGGCGCATGCGGCCGCCTGGGTGATCGCGGCGCCGGTGAGTCCGTACTTCATGCTCACCATGCAGGCGCCCATGCTCGGGCTCAGCGCGGGGATGGCGAAGGCGCTGACGAAGCGTCCGCCCTTTTCGCGGAAGGCGTCGGCTCCCATGGTGACCTGTTCGATGCCGCCGCCGCCCGTGTTGATGACGGTGGCGACGCGGTCGCGGCGCTCGGCTTCCCACTCGTGGATGTTGGCGAGACCGGCATGCTCGATCGCCTCGGTGGCGGCGGCGACGGCGAACTGCACGAAGCGGCTCATGCGGCGCGCCATCTTCATCTCCATCGTCTTCGTCGGATCGAAGTCCTTCACCTCGGCGGCGATCTGAACCTCGTTGTTCGAGGGGTCGAAGTGCGTGATGCGGCCGGCGCCAGAGGTTCCGGCGACGAGCGCGTCCCAGTAGCTCGCGGCGCTGTTGCCGATCGGCGTGATCGCGCCGTAGCCGGTGATGACGGCGCGGCCCGCGTCGCTGCGTGGTGCGCTCTGCTCTGCCATCTCGCCTCCTACCTTCCTGTCCAGTGTCGCAGCACGACGGCGCCGTTGTGCCCGCCGAGTCCGATGTTGTTGCTGATCGCGGCGCGAAGCGGTGCCTGGCGCGTCTCGAGCGCCACGGTCAGGTTGCACTCTGGATCCACGTCCCGCGTGTTCAGCGTCCCCGGGATCGTCTGGTGATGAAGCGAGAGGGCGGTGAAGACCGCCTCGACCGCCCCTGCGGCGCCCATCAGGTGTCCGGTCAGGGACTTGGTTGCGGAGATCGGAATCTGCGCGGCGCGGGCGCCGAGCGCGCTGTGGAAGGCGAGTGCCTCCCGCGCAT
>JBMSXG010000071.1:0-2121 GCA_049425405.1 Steroidobacteraceae bacterium | reverse complement strand
GAGTCTGCATTTCGGGCCGATAGCCGAGGACGATGTGGGCGTCGGCAACGGTCGGCTCCGTGCCGCCGCGGTTGTACGCCGCCGGTCCCGGGTCCGCGCCCGCGGACTGCGGACCGACACGCAGCGCCTTGGTGAGTTCGGGCACGTGTGCGATCGAGCCGCCGCCCGCTCCGACCGTGCGGATATCGACTGAGGAGGCTCGAACCGTGACGTCACCGACCGTGGTCTCACGACGCAGTCGCGGCGCGCCGCCCTGAATCAGGGCCACGTCCGTCGAGGTTCCCCCGACGTCGACGGTCAGCAGATTCGGGAAACCCGCCTGCACCGCGACCCACAGCGCACCGGTGACGCCGCCGGCCGGACCCGACATCAGCAAGTTGACCGGATACTCGGCCGCCGAGGCAGCGGACGCGAGTCCGCCGTCTGAGCGCAGGATGTGTAACTTCACATCTTGGGCCGCCTCGGCGAGCTTGGCGCGCAGGTTGCGCACGTAGCGATCAACGCGAGGACGGACGTAAGAGTTGGCGACCGTGGTGACCGTGCGCTCGTACTCCTGCATCTCCGGAACGACGTCCGAGGAGATGGACACGGGAGTGCCCGGGAGTTCTTCCTGAGCGATCGCACGTACGCGCTGCTCGTGCGCGGGGTTTGCGAACGAGTTGATCAGCGACACGGTCAACGCTTCGATCTTCTGGGACTTGAGCGAGCGCAGACTCTTGCGCAACGCTGCCTCGTCGAGCTTGCGAACGACCTCGCCCTTCGCGCTGACGCGCTCGTCAGCTTCGATGGTGCACGCCAACGGCGCCATCGGCAGCGACTTGTTGTAGATGATCCAGCCGCCAAGACCGCCCGGCACGTACGAGCGAGCGATCTGCAGCACCTGCCGGTAACCTTTGGTCGTGACGAGACCGCATTTGGCGCCCGTACCCGTGAGCACGGTGTTCGTCGCCACGGTGGTGCCGTGCATCACGTGGTTGATCTGCTTCGCGTCGATCCCGGCGCGCTCGCAGACTCGCCGGATGCCGTTCAGCACGCCGATGGATTGATCCGCCGGTGTGGACGGCACCTTGGCCGACCAGGTTTGCCCGGTTTTTTCATGGACGAGCAGCAAATCCGTGAACGTGCCGCCGACATCTACACCCAATCGATATGACATGCGCCCCCCTTGGGCTCTGTAATCGAAACGAAAAGAAGAATCCGAAGTATCCGGTCTGCCCCAGCGTCGTGCAACGGCCCTCAGGCTGCCTGTGCCGGCGGCTTCGGAAACCCGCCAGCCTTGAGCAACATCCCCGGGACGGCCCGTCCTAAGACCCCCTGCAGCCACTGCCCGGTCGCCAGAAGCTTCTCTAGCTCGATACCGGTTGATACCCCCATGCGCTCCAGCATGTACACCAAATCCTCGGTCGGAATGTTGCCGGTCGCCGCCGGAGCGAATGGGCAGCCCCCGATCCCACCGGCGCTGGCATCCAGGGCACTGACGCCGGCCTCGATGGCCGCGTAAGCGTTAGCGAGGCCCGTATTGCGGGTGTTATGGAAATGCGCGCGCAACCGAATACCAGGAAGGGCCTCACGAGCGCGCCCGAGAATCTCCGACACCTGCGAGGGCACTCCGACACCAATGGTGTCTGCAAAAGCGACCTCGAACGGCTGCGCCTCGGCCACCTGACGCGCCACATCGATGACGCGCGCGACCGGGACCTCGCCTTCGAACGGACAACCGAATGCCGCCGAGACCGTGACCTGCGCTCGGATACCCGCCTCTTGGGCGGCACGGGCGATCTCTTTCCAAGCGGTAATCGACTCCTCGGTGCTCACGCCCTGATTGCGGCGGTTGAAGGTATCGCTGGCCACGACCGCCATGCCGACTTCGTTGCAGCCCGCGGCCAGCGCGCGATCAAAACCCTTGCGATTGAGCACTAGCCCCACGTACCGGACGTCCGCGCGCTTGCGCAGTCCGGCGAGTACCTGCTCCGCATCGGCCATCTGCGGCACTTTCTTCGGGTTCACGAAGCTCGTCACTTCGAGACGCCGCAGACCGGCGTCGATCAGTCGCTCGATGAACGCGCTCTTGGCCTCGGTCGGCATGACTCCCGGCTCGCTCTGCAGCCCGTCACGCGGCCC
>JBMSXG010000070.1:0-2180 GCA_049425405.1 Steroidobacteraceae bacterium | reverse complement strand
GCCCCATCTCGCTGACGATGAGCGCGGTTCCCTTTGGGCTCTTGGCAAAATCTTCCGGATTTTCGAAGCGGCAGTCGGGAGTGAGCCCACCGGCCGCACGACAGTCAAGAATATCGGGGGTGGTACAGCCGCCGAGCGTCAACATTAAAACCGCGATGGAAATTCTGCTCAGCACCGTACGATCTCCACCGGGAAGCCGTCAGGCGTCGCCACCACCATCGAGTGTCTGGACCCGAGTCCTGGAACCCCGATATCGGCTGGCGGACTCAACACTCTGACACCCTGACGCGCGACGCGATCCTGCACTGCCGCGAACTTCGTCGTCGGAAAAGACCACAGCCCGATACCACGATTGAAAAGACCGAGCCCGTTCGGCGGACGTAGACCGCCCCCAAGTAACTGCATGATGACAAGGTATCCGGTTCGAGAGCCCGGTGCGAACCATTGCTGAAAACGGACGCGGAGGCCCTTAGCTAAACGCATACCGCCCTCGGGTCCCTCGCTCTCGAAGGTGAACTCACGACGCAGCTCATAGCCGAGTACGGTATCGAAGAATTCGCCGCAGCGATCCACGTCACTGACTAAGGCACTCGCGTAACTCGGCCCACCGATCTCAAGCGCCGTGTCGATCGACCCGACCGGCTGCAGATGCGCGCGATCAACGCCCGGCACCATCACATCGTCCGGCGCCACCCAGTGGGTTTCGCCGATGTCATACGTCGTCCCGTCTGCGCGCGGGAAAGTCATCGTGGTGACGCCCGCGTTGGCCTCGAATCCGTACGCCTCAACGATCGCGTGTCGTCGCGCGAGACCCCTCACCGGAACACCAAGTCCAAGCGGACCGTCGTAACGACAATCGAGCCCCGGCCTCGACGTCGGACGCGCGCCATCGATCTGAACCACGTGCACGGTGAGAGCATCCGGGAGACCCGAGCGTGTTAGCACGAGTAAATCGAGCGCCTCGCCCCCTGCAGCACCCCAGTGATCTCGCAGCTTTCGGGCTGGCTCACCGACCCAATGCTGTCGATCGACTCGCAGATCGAGTGCGCCGCCGTAAAAACGCCGACAGCGCTCGAGATCGCCAGACGCCAAAACAAGACCCGAAAGCGGACCGCAAAGCACGGGGCGGCCGTCCTGTCGTGGCGTCATCGGATCGAGCGGCGCAGCCGGCTGGGTCATCGAATCATTCCTCCGAACACCTCACGAAAACTAGCATGCCAACGGATACACTTGGCGCTCATGGCGAATCGTCGTGATTTTCTCTCTACCTCTCTCGCCTCGGCAGCCCTCGCGAGTGCAGGATTCGGATTGCCTGTTCAGGGCACCACACCGCAGTCGCTGCGCCGCCCGAGGTTCACAAGCGATCCTTTCGTTCTCGGGGTGGCCTCGGGGTATCCCGTCAGCGATGGGATGGTGCTCTGGACGAGATTGGCGACGCATCCGACGACGCGCGAGGCGAATCACGGAAGGGACGACCTCGAGATCCAGTACGAGATCGCCGACGATCCGAATTTTACGAAAGTCGTGCAGTCGGGTGTCACGCGAGCCGAAGCGCGCTTTGCACATTCCGTCCATCTCGAAGTGCGCGGACTCGCTCCGGGGCGCGAATTCTTTTATCGATTCAGGGCGGGCGATTTTCGAAGTCCCATCGGACGAACGTGGACGGCGCCGATCGGCGAACGGCACATCCCGCTCGCGATCGCCGTCGCAAGTTGTCAGCACTACGAACAAGGGTATTACCACGCCTACGCCCACATGCTCGATCGTGGTACCGATCTCATCGTGCACGTCGGCGATTACATTTACGAAAACAACACGGGCTCTCCCGTCCGCCGCCACGACACCGGCGAGTGCAAGACACTCCATGATTACCGGCTTCGTTACGCTTGGTATCGGAGTGATCCGCTGTTGCGCGCCGCGCACGCCCACTGCCCGTGGCTCGTCACGCACGACGATCATGAGGTCGACAACGATTACGCGGGCCTCGTCGCCGAGCACCCGGACGGTCAGGAAGGGTTCGCTGCACGACGCGCGGCAGCGTATCAGGCGTATTGGGAGCACCTGCCCCTGCCGCGATCGGCCCTCCCGCGACGCGGGGAGATGTCGCTCTACATGACGCGTACGTTCGGCGACCTACTCGCGATCCACATGCTGGATGAGCGTCAGTACCGATCGCCTCA
>JBMSXG010000069.1:0-2190 GCA_049425405.1 Steroidobacteraceae bacterium | reverse complement strand
GAGCAGCACCTGAGCGAGTGCCGGTATCGTGCTCGCGAGCCCCTCCGGGTCGAACGGCACGCCTTCGCCTCGGTAGAGGTGACTCTCACCGAGCAGCAGTCGATCGAGGCCCGTACCGAAGAAACCCTCCAAGGACCAAGGATCGGGGCCGCGCGCGAACGCAAAGCAAGCAACGGTATACCCGACGAGTAACGCTACGCTGCCCCAGGCGGCCGCACGCAGACCCCCTGTACGAATGATCAAAGCAGCAAGCGCCCAGCACAGGGCGATCCGCTGCAACACGCCCATGATTCGCAAGGTCTCCAATTCTTTGAGATGCAGCAATCCATCGACATGCCACCGAACGAAGGGCCAAGCGTTGAGCAGCAGTCCGATACCGAAGATGAGCAGAGTTCTTCGTACCCATTTCGGCCAGAAGGTCGCCGCTGGAATAGGCTGACCCTGCGGCTGGGTCAAGGCGAGTGCATTCCCGACCGCGAACAAGAAAAACGGAAACACGAGATCGGTGGGCGTCCAGCCGTGCCAGCTCGCGTGGGCGAGCGGCGCATAAAGATGGCTCCAGCTACCCGGGTTATTCACGAGGATCATGGCGGCGACGGTCATACCCCGGAAAACATCGAGGCTCCGATCGCGCTCACTCATCGAGGCGCTCCGAGTCGCAGCACCATTGGCGGGCCGTCGACACGCGTGCGTAGCCAACGCAGCAGGTCGTTCTCGACCTGCGGTGCGGCCGCAGCGTCCATCACGGCCACGACGCAACCACCGAAGCCGCCGCCCGTCATGCGTGCGCCACCTCGCCCGTTCGCGTGGTGACGTATCGACCCCTCGAGACAGTCGACGACGGCATTGACGGCGGGAACCGTTACTTCGAAGTCGTCACGCAACGATTCGTGTGAGGCGTATAGCAGTCGCCCGAGGGTCTGCAGGTCACCTTGTTCGAGCGCCCGAACTGCAGCAAGAACACGGACATTCTCGCTGACGACGTGACGTGCACGCCGGAACTCGGTCGGCGAGATCTTTGATCGGAGCGCTTCGAGGCTTTCAGCATCGAGATCGCGCAGTGCCGCGACGCCGCTTGCGGCGACCACGGCCTCGCACTGCTCGCGGCGACGGTTGTACTCGCCGTCGACGAGTTGGCGATGGACGCCCGAGTGAGCGATCAAGACGGCCATCGTCTTCGGTAGCGTGATGGCGCGGTGCTCGAGGCTGCGGCAATCGAGCAGCATCGCGGCTCCCGGCTCTGCGGCAGCCGCCGCCATCGGGTCCATGATGCCGCAGCGACAGCCTGCGAAATGGTGCTCGCTCCACTGCGCCCATGTGGCAAGCGTCGCCGCATCGGCAGTGTTCGGATGACTGATCGACAGCAACGCACGCGCCACCGCGACACTCAAAGATGCCGACGACGATAGTCCCGCCCCTTGCGGCACGTTGCCGACGATCGCGAGCGACGCGCCAGGGAGGCGATATCCCGCACGCATCATCGCGGCTGCAACCCCGCGCAGATAGTTGCTCCAGGTGCCAGCGGGGGCAGGCGACAGATGATCGTTCAAGACGAAATCGTCGTGATGAGGCGTGTCACGATCGGCGCTCACCGCGACGATCCTTCCGTCGTCACGTGGATGGACCGCCACCGCAGTGCCGACCGCCAGCGCACAGGGCAGTACGAAGCCATGATTGAAATCGGTGTATTCACCGATCAGGTTGACGCGTCCCGGAGCGAAGGCGACGTGATGAGCGTCGCAACCCGAATGCGCCGCGAGCAGCGCACGGGCAGTCGCGCATAGCGCCTCAGAGTCGGAGTCTTCGTGAACCATCACGGGGACGAAAGGTGGAGTTCGCGCAGTCGTGCTGCCGCCTGCTCTGGCGTGAGATCGCGTTGCGGCTCAGCGAGCATCTCGTAACCGACCATGAATTTTTTGATCGTTGCGGAGCGCAGGAGCGGTGGATAGAAGTGGGCATGAAGCTGCCAGTGCTCGAGGGTCTCGTCACCGAAGGGGGCTCCATGCCAGCCCATCGAATAGGGAAAATCGCAGTCGAAGAGTGCGTCGTACCGGCGTGTGAGATCGGAGAGTATCTCTGCCAGCGAATCGCGCTGTAGCGCATCGAGTTGCGTGATCTGCTGGATCGCAAAGCGTGGCAGCAACAGGGTTTCGAAGGGCCAGGCGGCCCACCACGGCACGATCACGAGCC
>JBMSXG010000068.1:0-2194 GCA_049425405.1 Steroidobacteraceae bacterium | reverse complement strand
TCGATAACTACGATTCGTTCACCTACAACCTCGTCCAGGCTTTTTTGATCGAAGGTGCGGAGGTCGACGTACGCCGAAACGACGATATCACCGTCGATCAAGCGCTCGTGCTGGCACCGACGCACGTTTGCATCTCTCCGGGCCCGGGAACGCCCTACGACGCCGGAATTTCCATGGAGATCATCCGAGCCTTTGCGGGACGAGTCCCGGTCTTCGGCGTCTGTCTCGGTCACCAGTCGATCGCCGAGGTATTCGGGGGAAAAGTGGTACGTGCCGGGAGGCTGATGCATGGCAAAACGTCACGAATCACTCATGATGGTCTGGGTCTCTTCACAGAGATGCCGTCACCTTGCGAAGTCGGTCGCTACCACTCGCTGATCGCCGAGTCTGCATCCCTGCCTGCGGAGCTTCTCGTCACCGCGCGGACCGAGCAGGGCGAGATCATGGGGATTCGGCACCGCGAGTTGATGGTGGAGGGTGTGCAGTTTCACCCCGAAAGCGTGCTCACGCCCGAAGGCCCGCGTTTGATGCGTAATTTTTTAGCGCAGCGTGGAGGGCGGCGATGAACGGACTTGAGAGTCTGCGTCCCCTACTCGAACGCTTGCTCGATCGAAAGAATCTCTCGGAAGACGAAGCGGGCGTCATCCTGTCGGCATTAGCCGATCCCACAACTCCTCCGGCGTTGGGCGGCGCGTTGCTGGCTGCCGTGCGTGCAAAAGGCGTAACGGGCGAGGAGCTACGAGGGTTCGCGCGGACGATGCGCAAACTCGCACGACGGCCCGAGGTCAACGAAACCTTGCATTCGCAGGCGATCGACATCGTGGGTACGGGCGGCGACGCATCGGGCAGCGTCAATATCTCAACCGGATCGGCTTTGCTCGCTGCGGCCTGCGGCATTCCAGTCATCAAGCACGGTAACCGCTCGATCTCCAGTAAATCGGGAAGCGCCGATGTACTTGAGAAACTCGGTCTCCCGCTGCCGCTCGATGAGCAGCGGGCCGGCGCCTGTCTCGACCAACTCGGATTCACTTTCTTGTTCGCACCGCACTATCACCCGGCCATGAAGGCGATCGCACCCGTGCGACAGGCCTTGGGCGTACGTACGGTGTTCAATGTTTTGGGTCCCCTGACGAATCCGGCGGCACCGCCTTATGCCATCGTCGGCGCTTTCAATGAATCCACGGCTGCATTGATGGCAGAGGCGCTGTCCGGTATACCGGGACTCTCTCGGGCATGGGTGATTCACGGCGCACGGGGCTGGGACGAGCCGACGCCGCTCGGCCCATTCATGATTTTCGACGTGAAATCTGGCGCTGTCGCGCGGTCGACTCGCACTCCTGAAGATTATGGTCTCAAGCGGTGTGAGGCTGCGGATCTCACTGGCGGCGATGCTGCGTTCAATGCAGCAGCACTCGATCGTGTGTTGAGAGGCCAGGATCGCGGCGCGCATCGCGATGCACTCGTCATGGGAGCCTCGATCGCTCTCGAATGTACTGGGCGAGTCACCTCTCCGCGAGAGGGTATCGCGTTCGCGACCGCGGTGATCGACGACGGCCGCGCTTCAAAAATGCTCGATCGGCTTAAGGATTTCGCGCAGTGAGCACGCCTGATTTTTTGGCGACGATGGCGGCCCGCAGTCGTGAGCGAGTCGAGCATGCGCGTGCAATACGGCCCCAGGTGGAGCTCACGGCAAGAATTCGCGATCTCGATACTGCGCCGTCGCTGAAGAGATCTACAGCGGGGTTTGATCTGATCGCAGAGATGAAGCTGCGCTCGCCGGCACTCGGACAGTTACGCCATGCCGAGCAGGACACGGTCGAAGATCGTGTGACATTTTACGCCGATGCTGGCGCGGCAGCCGTTTCGGTTTTGACGGAACCCTCGAGGTTTGACGGCGCTCTGGAGCACCTCGAACGCGCCGCTGTCGCGTTGCATTCTCGAGATGTTCCGGCGATGCGCAAAGATTTTCTCGTAGACCCCTACCAAATATTGGAAGCGCGTGTGGCCGGCGCAGGAGGCGTCTTACTGATTTTACGGATGCTTCCGCAAGACGCTCTCGAGCGACTGATCGATTCGGCGCTGGAGCAGGGATTGTTCGTATTGCTCGAGGCCTTTGACGAACCGGATATCGACTTAGCCGTACGACTGTTGGAGCCGCGTATCGGGCGACATTCGACGGCCACCTCGGGCAGTC
>JBMSXG010000067.1:0-2203 GCA_049425405.1 Steroidobacteraceae bacterium | reverse complement strand
CACCCTCGCCTGCGAGTTTCTTGGCTTCTTCGTCGAACACTTCGACGAAGAGTCGACCGATGATCTTGCGCTTGGCTTCGGGGTCACTCACCCCTTTGAGCTCTCCGAAGAAACGCTGCGCCGCATTGACGCGGATGACGCGCACACCGAGATTGCGGGCAAAGATATCCATGACAGCATCGCCCTCGCGATGCCGCAGTAACCCATGGTCGACGAAGACGCAGACGAGCTGATCGCCGATAGCCTTGTGCAGCAGCGCAGCGACTACCGAGGAATCCACGCCGCCCGAGAGCCCAAGCAGCACCTTCGAGTTGCCCACCTGCGCACGAACGCGCTCGATCGCATCGTCGATGATGTTCCCGGGGTTCCAGCTCGCTGCGCAGCCACAGATCTCGTGCAGGAATCGCGCGTAGATCCGCTCACCCTGTTTGGTATGCGTGACCTCAGGATGGAACTGTAGAGCATAGAAACGCCGCGATTCGTCAGCCATGCCTGCGATGGGGACGTCGCTCGTCGAGGCGATCACAGAAAATCCGGTCGGTAATCCGACGACCTGATCACCATGGCTCATCCAGACGTCGAGCAAACCGTGCCCGTCCGCATTCACGCGATCTTCGATGCCTTTCAGTAATGCCGAATGATTACGGGCCCGGACTTCGGCATAGCCGAATTCGTGCACCGCCCCGGGCTCGACGCGACCGCCGAGCTGCGCGGCCATGGTTTGCATGCCGTAACAAATGCCGAGCACCGGAACACCCAGCTCGAATACCGCGGCCGGTGCGAACGGCGCATTTTTTTGAGTGACGGATTCGGGGCCGCCCGACAGGATGATGCCCTTCGGGGCGAACGCGCGGACGTCGGCGTCACCGGCATCCCACGGATGGATTTCGCAATAGACGCCGAGCTCGCGCACACGTCGAGCAATCAGCTGCGTGTACTGCGAGCCGAAATCAAGAATGAGAACGCGGTCGGCGTGGATGTCGCGGGCGGTCATGGCCTGCGACTCACGAGATCCGGTAGTTCGGCGCTTCTTTGGTGATAGTCACGTCGTGCACGTGCGACTCGCGAACACCCGCCGTGGTGATACGCACGAAGGACGGGCGCGTACGCATCTGATCGATGCTGTGACTGCCCGTGTAACCCATCGCCGCGCGAAGCCCGCCCGCCAACTGATGCAGGATAGCGACGAGGCTGCCTTTGTACGGCACGCGCCCCTCGATACCCTCGGGGACGAGTTTTTCGAGTTCGGTGGTCGTGTCCTGGAAATATCGATCGCTCGAGCCATGACGCTCAGCCATCGCGCCGAGCGAACCCATGCCGCGATAACTTTTGAAGCTCGCGCCCTGAAAGAGCTCGACCTCGCCCGGCGATTCTTCGGTGCCGGCGAAGAGCCCGCCGATCATCACCGCATGCGCACCCGCAGCAATGGCCTTGGCAACATCGCCGGAGTAACGGATACCGCCATCGGCAATGAGCGGCACGTCCGTGCCCTCGAGCGCCGCGGCGACGTTCGCGACCGCTGAAATCTGCGGCACGCCGACACCCGCCACCACTCGGGTCGTGCAGATGGAGCCTGGGCCGATGCCCACCTTGACCCCATCGACGCCCGCTTTAACGAGCGCCTGAGCTGCCTCGGCGGTGACGATGTTGCCAGCGATCACCTGCAGCGACGGCCAGCGAGACTTCACACGCTCGACCATCTGAATGACGCCACGCGAGTGTCCATGCGAGGTGTCGACCACCACCGCATCGACGCCCGCCTCGACGAGTGCCGCCACGCGATCGAGCGTATCGGGTGAGGTCCCCACCGCGGCACCGACGCGCAAACGTCCGCTGCTATCTTTGCAGGCGCGTGGCCGCTCGGTCGCCTTCTGGATATCTTTGACGGTGATCAGCCCCTTGAGCTCATGACCCTCGCCGACGACCAGCACCTTCTCGATACGATGCTTATGAAAGAGCTGGAGAACGTCTTCTCGCGGTGCATTTTCGGGCACCGTCACGAGACGCTCCTTGGGAGTCATCACCGACGAGACGGGATTGTCGAGCTGCGTCTCGAAACGCAGGTCGCGGCTCGTCACGATACCGACCACCTTGCTGCCCTTGACGACGGGCATACCGGAAATGCCACGCGCCTTGGTGAGCTCGAGCACCTGACGGATGGTGGTGTCCGGCGAGACGGTGATCGGATCGAGCACCACGCCGC
>JBMSXG010000066.1:0-2265 GCA_049425405.1 Steroidobacteraceae bacterium | reverse complement strand
CCCCGGCCGAAGCCGACCCGATCAAGTGGCACGGCCCGGGCGCGTTTGACCCCGCGAGCGGCACCATCTTCAAGGAAAAATCGGCGGGTCCCTCGTTCTCACAAATCTTTGGCGAGTGGCTCTGCGATATGGCCGAGCGCGAGCCCAAGCTCGTTGGGATCACGCCCGCGATGCGCGAGGGCTCGGGGCTCGTCGAGTTCTCAAAGAAATTCCCCGATCGTTATTTTGACGTCGCGATCGCCGAGCAGCACGCGGTGACATTCGCCGCGGGTATCGCCTGCGAAGGCCTGAGGCCGGTGGTTGCGATTTACTCGACCTTCCTGCAGCGCGGCTATGATCAGCTGATCCACGACGTCGCCCTGCAGAACCTGCCCGTCGTGTTCGCGCTCGATCGCGCGGGTCTCGTCGGCGGTGATGGCGCGACGCACCAAGGTGCCTACGACATCTCGTACCTGCGCTGCATACCGAACATGGTGCTGATGGCGCCCTCGGACGAGAACGAATGTCGGCAGATGCTCTACACCGCGACGACGCTCTCCGGCCCCTCGGCGGTACGATATCCGCGCGGTATCGGTAACGGGACGCCTGTCGTGCGCGAGATGTCGGAGATACCGATCGGTCGCGGCGTCGTGCTTCGTGAAGGACAGAGCGGGCTCGCGATCCTGGTGTTCGGCACGCTGCTGCACGCCGTACGCCCGATTGCGGAGCGGCTCGATGCGACGATCGTCGACATGCGCTTCATCAAACCGCTCGATGTCGCGCTCGTGAGGCAGATCGCGACTCGTCATCGCGCCGTCATCACGGTCGAGGAAAATGCCGTTCAGGGTGGCGCAGGGTCGGCGGTTGCCGAGGCGCTCGCGGAGGCAAATATCTCTATTCCGTTGCATCTCATCGGCATTCCCGATCGATTCATCGAGCATGGCAGCCGCGAGGACTGCCTCGCCCTCGCCGGCCTCGATGCCGCAGGACTCGCGAAGCACATCGACGGTTGGTGGCAAACGCAGCGTAACCTCTCGCGCACGGGTACTTGAGTCATGACCTCTGCGCGGGTTCAGACGGTCGAGGACGTCCAGTCGCGAGCGGATACGCGTCAGCTACCGATCAATAAAGTCGGTATCAAGGACATCACGCACCCGGTAAGGCTCCGCGATCGCTCGAGCGGCGAGCAGCACACCGTCGCCACGTTCAACATGTACGTGAATCTGCCGCACGATTTCAAAGGCACGCACATGTCGCGCTTCGTCGAGATCCTGCATGGCGAGCGCGAGATTTCGGTGGAAAACTTTCGGAAGATGCTTGGCGAGATGACGCGCCGCCTCGAGGCGGAGTCGGGTCATATCGAGATGAGCTTTCCATTTTTCGTCATGAAGAAAGCCCCCGTGTCGGGCGTCGAGAGCTTGATGGATTACCGCGCCACGCTCATCGGCGAGCAGCGCGGCACGGCTGCGGAGTTATGGGTGCGCGTGGTTGTGCCGGTTACGAGCCTCTGCCCGTGCAGCAAGCGTATTTCGGATCGCGGCGCGCACAACCAGCGCTCGCATGTGACCATCACGGCGAAGTTACGCGAGCACCTCTGGATCGAAGAGCTCATCGACATTGCCGAGTCCGAGGCCTCTTGCGAAGTCTTCGGCATCCTGAAGCGTCCCGACGAAAAGTACGTCACGGAAAAGGCCTACGACAACCCGAAGTTCGTCGAGGATCTGGTGCGCGATATCGCCATGCGGCTCAACGCCGAGGATCGAATCGCGGCCTACAGCGTCGAGGCGGAGAACTTCGAGTCGATCCATAACCACTCGGCCTACGCCCTGATCGAGCGCGATAAGGACGCGGCGGGCTGAGCCTTAATCTTTGAAGTGATCGAAGCTCGACGGCAGAGCGTCAAGATACTTCTGTAACGCCGGCTGTTCGGTGCGGACCGTCACACGGGGTGTGCCTGGCTCAGCCGCGACGAGTGTGCCGATCACGGACACCTCCCCTCGCGCCTCGAGCTCGTTGAGTCGCTCGCGATGCTCGGGCGGCACGGTGAACGCCAGTTCGTAGTCATCGCCTCCGGCTAGCACGAAGCGCAGGGCTTCACGCTCTTCGAAAACGCCCTGACGGACGAGCGACGTGAGCGCCGACGAACGTGGGACACGCTCGACATTGATGAGCGCAGCACACCCGCTAGCGGCAGCGAGCTTGCCGATATCCCCGACGAGCCCGTCCGAGATGTCGATACAGGCGGTGGCGATCTCGAGTAACTCTCGTCCGAGCGCCAAACGCGGC
>JBMSXG010000065.1:0-2381 GCA_049425405.1 Steroidobacteraceae bacterium | reverse complement strand
CGGGCTCGAAACTGAACGCATGATTGCTGATCGCAATCAGCAGATGACTCATCCAAACACCCTGAGCCTTCATCTGATCGCGATAAGGAGCGAGCCTCTCGGCACTGGCATGGATGATTTTCTCGGCGTCTGAGTGTGCGACCTTGGCGTTGAGCGCAGCCCACCGCTCGCCCTCTCCGCCGACCACTCCATCGAGCGGGGGGAACAGATTGGCTCGAACGGCTTTCGGGATCGAATTCGGGATGATCGATCCCCCCTGCTTCAAGGCCGCTTGGCGACAGGTCTCGAGATCCGCCTCGAGTGCGCCGAGACTGCGCGCCGCACAGGTGACGTGTAGCGAGTAGGCCTGTTCAGGCAAAAATCGACGCCCGGCTTTGACGAGCGCTAAGCCCTCTTTGAGACCGCGCCACCAAGAGCTCTCGCCACCCACGACATTCAAAAGCACGTTCGCGTCGGACAGTAACCCCTCAGAACGCAGGTTCTTGCGGGTGGTTTCAGGATCGAAGACGTATGCTTCCTCAGCCGCACCACTGCGCCCGATGGCCGACAGGGCTCTCGCCGCGGCCTCGATGCTGTCGAATACGAAGGAGGTATGCCCGGTTTCTTTGGGCGCTTCGATCAGGCGCAAGGTCGCCCGTAATTTGACACCCAAGGAGCCCGAGTCGTGTAAAAAAAGTCCCGTCAGATCCGGACCACAGGTTCGGTAAAACGGCTTACTGGCGGCGGCAAAGCCAGTCTGCCCCGTGCGCACGATCGACCCATCGGCCAAGGCGACATCGAGTCCGAGTACAGCATCGGCGCCCGTTCCATAGCGCGCCGTTCCCAAGAACAAGGCCCCGTTGGAGAGACCGCCACCGACAGTCGCTTGTGCACCCGAGAAGGTCCCAAAGAAAGGGAGTCGCAAACCCATCGGCCGCAACGCCTCGTGAATTTGCTTCCAAGTCACCCCCGCCTCGACGGTGATATACATGTCCTGGGCATTGATCTCGACGATCGAATCGAGAGCCGAGGTATCGATCATGACCGTGGGCTCGCGCACGGGCAGATAGCCACCCGTATAAGACATGCCGCCACCGCGAACGACGACGTGATACCCACCCGCGCTCAGTTCCGCAAGCGCCGCTGCACAACGCTCCGCCGTTCGCGGCCGTAGCAGCGCGCAGGCGGTGACACCGCGTGAATACACGTCGGCCGAGCAGGCCTCAAGTTCGGCTGCGTCCTGAAACATTTCGGACGAGTCCAAAGTGTTTAGCGTTAAAGTCATATACGCAATCCTACTGATGTAGAACTTGCCCGCAGTCGGAACACTGAAAAGAACCATCTGGAGGACGACCCATGCCGTCGTACAAGACCATACTCGTTGCGATCAAGGATCTCGACGCCCGCACGATGCCGGCAGTGCGTAAAGCTGCGCAACTCGCCAAAGCGCAGGGTGCGACACTCGAGCTGTTCCACGCACTCTCAGACACCATCCTGGTCGATGCGCTCGAGGCCAAGCGAATCAGTCTCAAGGAATTTGAGACGGAGCGACTCGCCGCGACGATGAAGCGGCTCGAAACGCTCGCTAGACGCATTCGCAAGCACGACATCGAAGTCACCTGTGCAGCGGAGTGGGATCATCCACCGGCTGAGGCGATCGTCCGCCGCGCGATGCGCATCAAAGCTGACCTAATCGTCGCTGAACGCCATGCCACCCGGCATGTCGCCGGTTGGATGCTCGCCTACACCGACTGGGAGCTACTGCGAAACGCGTCCTGTGCAGTGCTGCTCGTTAAGGTGCCCAAGCCCTACCATCGCCCCGTCATACTGACTGCGATCGACCCTTTCCATACTCACGAAAAGCCAGCGCTTCTCGACGCGGCGCTGCTCGGTGCCAGTGGCACTATCGCGGAGTCGCTCAAAGGTAAGTTGCACATCGTGCACTGTGTTCCGCCCTCGACGATGGTCGCAACGGGCTGGGCATCAGGCCCCATCGTCGTCGATGCGGGGCGCGGCACGAAAGCATTGACTCGCGCGAGACAAGCGCTGGCAGCCGAAGTCGCCAAACACCCGCTGCCCTCGCACAAGCTCGCCATCCTCGAGGGCGCTGCGCGCGAAGCCATTCCACAGGCAGCGCGCCGCGCAAAGGCGTCCTTGGTTGTGATGGGTGCCGTATCGCGCTCGGGCCTCAAGCGCTTACTGATCGGCAACACCGCCGAGGCCATTCTCGATGCGCTGAACTGCGACGTGCTCGTCATCAAGCCCGGTCGTTTTCAGAGCAAGGTCGCGCGCCGCAGCCGTGGCGCGCAATTGATGTCGTTGCCCAACGCGATGACCGGCTGATCGTCCGCGACTAGAAGGCGTTGAAACCCGTCAGCTCTCGTCCGACCGAGAGCTGATGG
>JBMSXG010000064.1:0-2522 GCA_049425405.1 Steroidobacteraceae bacterium | reverse complement strand
ATTTAACGGTCATGGCACCGTCGAATGCCACCGAGCTGCGCGCCATGCTGCGTACTGCCGTGGAACTCGGTTCGCCCTGTGCCGTGCGTTATCCGCGAACGGCCACCATCGGCTCCCTGGCGGCGGGGGAACCGCGCCCGAGAGCGTTACCCATCGGCCGCGGCGAGTACGTGCGTCGCGGCTCGGGGATCGCACTGCTGGTCTTCGGCACCCTGCTCGATACCGCCCATGACGTTGCAGAGATCATCGATGCGAGCGTCGCCAACATGCGCTACGTCAAACCTTTGGACGAAGCCCTCGTCCTCGAGCTCGCAGCCGATCACCGCATTCTCGTCACGCTAGAGGAGAGCGCGATCGCCGGTGGCGCAGGTTCCGCGGTCGCCGAGCTACTGAGTAGCCACGGGATCGAGATCCCGGTGCTGCGACTCGGCCTACCCGATCGAGCGATCGAACACGGCACGCGTGAGCAATGCTTGCAGGAGGCGGGCCTTGACGTCCCCGGTATCTTTGACGCCATCGCACGTCATTGCGCGATCGTCGAGATGCAGAGCGCACGCAGCCGCAAACCCCTTCGTATGCGTGATAACGCCATGTTCAATGGTGTGTTGCGACTGCTGACGCGCAGCCAAATCACTGAGTCGGCCGAGCAATAATCAGGCGATCTGCCGTAAGGCCTCTGGCAGCCGGAACCGGATAGTCTCGGCGAGTCCGGGTAACTCGCGAACCGACTGCGCGCCGAACTCTTGAAGCCGCTGACAAACTTTGCGTACCAAGTACTCCGGAGTCGACGCTCCGGCGGTGACACCGACGGTCCGCACCCCTTCCAGCCAAATCGGCTGTAGTTCCGTCTCGTCTTCGACGAGCCACGCAGGAACACCGTGATCTGCGGCAACTTCCTGTAATCGATTCGAATTCGAGCTGTTGTGCGCGCCCACGACGATCACGAGATCGACTCGGCGCGCGAGCTGCTGCACGGCACGCTGCCGATTGAGCGTCGCATAACAAATGTCGTCGAGCCCCGGTCCGACGATCTGCGGATACCGCGCCTCGAGCGCTGCGATGAGACTGCGCGTATCGTCGATCGATAGCGTCGTCTGCGTGACGTAAGCCACCGGATCTTCGGCGTCCATGGGCAACGCCTCGATATCTTCGAGACGACCGACGACATGGACGGGACCGGTCACGGAACCGCGGGTCCCCTCGACTTCCTCGTGACCCGCATGTCCCACGATGACGATGGTGTATCCACGCTGCGAATAGCGCTGGGCCTGCAAATGAACTTTGGTCACGAGCGGACAGGTCGCATCGATGACGAGCAACTTACGCTCTCGCGCCTCGTCCACCACCGCGGTCGATACGCCGTGAGCACTGAAAACCGTCACCGAACCCACCGGGATGTCCGAGATCTGTTCGACGAACACCGCGCCTCGCGCAGCGAGATCGCCGACCACGTGACCGTTGTGCACGATCTCGTGGTAGACGTATACCGGCGCCCCGAAACGCTCGAGGGTACGCTCGGCAATCTCGATCGCCCGCGCGACCCCCGCGCAAAAGCCGCGGGGTTGCGCGAGCAGCACATCCATCGCCGATTACCGGTCGAAGACGGCAGCGATCGTCGTCGGACCGCTGCGCTGCGCCATCTTTGAACTGTCCTTCGGCTTGTCGGCCACAGCGGGAGTCGCCGCAGGAGCGGTCGCCTTCGCAGGCGCTGCCGTTTCAGCCGGAGCGGCATTCGGATCCGCGGGCGCAGCCTTCACGCCCTGCAATTCCGGATACGCCTTCGCCATGCTCTCGCCGAAGTACGGCTTGTACACGCCCTGATGGCAGGTCTGGCAGTTGATCTTCGCCACGTCTCCGAGTGGTCCCTTTCGATTCGTCGGGAACACGTCGGTGAGCGGAACGAGGTACTGATTGTTCAGACCGCGAGCCATGCGGATGCCGTGCCAGGCGACCGTGCGCTGCGGTGTGCTCTGCTCCCACTCCGCCCAGGCGCGGCTGTTGTGGCAATAGGTGCAATTCACGCCCAAAGAATTAGACATGTGCACCATGAGCGAGTACGTCCACTCCGCCTGCTTGATCGACTTGCGGTTGCCGGTCGGCAACGCGGTCGGACCATTCACGCGAATATCGAGATCACCCAAAAGGAACGGCGAGTACGGATCGTAAGGCAGACTCGAGTGACCGATGGTCGTGATACCAAGGCCCGTCACCGCGGAGTTCTGCCCCGCACGAGTACCGACGAAGGCATTCTCACGGCCAGCGCCCGGATCGGCATACCACACGTGTTGCGGCACGGGTCCGCCACGATGGCAGGTGTGACAGGTCACACCTGTTTCTTTGACGTGCGATTTCCAGTTCGTGTTGATGTCACGCGTCATGAGTAACATGCTGCGCGCCACCTTGTAGGTGTACTTGCTCTCGTCGGCCAAGTTTTCTGGGTTGTGGCAATACGAGCAGTCTTTTTGCCCTTCCGGCGCCACCCACTCGGTCATCGACAGCATCACGCGCGTGAACTCACCGAC
>JBMSXG010000063.1:0-3008 GCA_049425405.1 Steroidobacteraceae bacterium | reverse complement strand
GCCGGCACCACGGTCGCCCTGCTCTTGTCCGCCACGACGCCGGCCGCCGCGCCGACTGCGACGGCGTCGCGACCCGGCGCCGCCCGAACGCTCGCCACCCCCCGCTGCCTCGCTCATCGCGTTGCGCTGCTCGGGCGATGAGCCCTGCAGACGCGCCCACCACTCGACCAGTGCCGGATCGGCCATGCCGAACTCAGCCCGCAGCTGCAGCAGGTCGAACGCCGCCCGAAAACGCGGATGCTCGAGCGTACGCAGCGCCCGACGTCCGCGCGGCGACTCGAGCCGCGGCTGCAGCGCGAACATGTCGCGCATCCCGAGCGTGAAACGACGGTGAATCGCCACACGCTCGAGCACCGAGCGCACGGCGCGCTCCACCGCATCGAGGATGGTGCCCAGATCGTTCCAACGCTCACGCGGGGCACGCTCGATCTCAAGACCGATCGGCCCGTAGAGCAGCAGCGCGAACAGGAAACTCGGCGTGACCGGCTGATCACGACGTACACGCTCGTCGGTGTTCGACAGGCCCTTTTTGAGCATGCGGATCGGCGCGCTGTTCGGAAAGCGGGTCGCGAAATCAGCCACGCTGGGCAGCAACGCCCCCAGCAGACCGCGCTCATGCAGAACCTCGAAACTGCGCGCGCCGTGTCCGGTGAGAAACAGCTTCAGCGTTTCATCGAACAGGCGTGCAGCCGGCACGCCCGCCAGCAGCTCGCGCAACGCAGGGATGGGCTCGGCGGTCGCAGGCTCGAGCGTGAAGCCCAGCTTCGCCTCGAAGCGCGCCGCTCGCAGCATCCGCACTGGATCCTCGCGGTAGCGCGTCTCCGGATCGCCGATCAATCGCAATCGACGGGCCGTGACGTCTTCGAAGCCGCTGCAGTAATCCCACACCGAAAAATCGGCAATGTTGTAGTACAGCGCATTGCAGGTGAAATCGCGGCGCCAGACGTCATCGTCGATACTGCCGTAGATGTTGTCGCGCAGGATGCGCCCGCTGTGATCGACCACGCGCTCCAACGACTCGTCGAAGTCATGTACGTCGCGCGAATCGTCGAGCGGCTCCTCGCTCTCGTAAGCTTCTCCCTCGGGCGAATCCACCTCGATGGGCTCCTCTCCCTGCGGTGGCGCGCCCGAAGCTCGAAACGTCGCCACCTCGATGATCTCGCGCCCGAAGAACACATGCGCGAGCCGAAAGCGCCGCCCGACAAGCCGGCAGTTACGAAAGAGTCGTTTGACTTCCTCGGGAAGCGCGTCGGTCGCGACGTCGAAGTCTTTGGGTTCTAGACCGAGCATGAGATCGCGGACACAGCCGCCGACAAGGAATGCCTGGAAGCCTGCCTCGCGCAGTCGGTACAGCACCCGCAGGGCGTCGGGCGAGATTCGGGAGCGAGAAATCGGATGAGAGTCGCGCGGGATGACGCGCGCGAGGCTGGGAGCTGCCTCGGACGAGGCGGGGGGCAGATTCAAATGGGTTCGTTCCGCTTGAGCAATCGGTGCGGGGGCCTATAATACCGCGCCTTTCCTGGCAGCACCCTGCCCGACGCTCCTTTCGTCTAGAGGCCCAGGACATAGCCCTCTCAAGGCTGTAACACGGGTTCGAATCCCGTAAGGAGCGCCAACCTTTTCAAGGACTTGGGGGTGTCGAGTGAGTCATGACGACCCGCGGCTGAAGGCCATCCTCGAAAGCCCGAGCTATCGGCTCGCTGAGGACGATACCGATTTTCTCGAGAGTGACGGGGCTCGCGCGATCCGCCTCGCACTCGAGTTCCATCGCACAGAGACCTACCTACAGGCCTACGGCATCGAGAGCACCGTGGTGGTGTTCGGCAGCGCGCGCATGCCTGCACCCGAAGACCCCGTCGCCACGCCGAGGCAGCGGCAGTACTACGAGGAAGCACGGCGCTTCGCGTACGAAGTGAGTCGCGGTGCCCTGCATGCGCCAAAGTGCCATCGCTTGGTGATCGCCACGGGTGGCGGCCCCGGTCTGATGGAGGCGGCGAATCGCGGCGCGAGCGAGGCCGGCGCACCCACGATCGGTTTCAACATCCATCTGCCGCACGAACAGTTCCCGAACCCGTACATCACCCCGGGCCTGGCGTTTTCGTTTCGTTACTTCGCGCTGCGCAAGATGCACTTCATGTTTCGCGCCCGCGCACTCGTCGCCCTGCCCGGCGGTTTCGGCACGTTGGATGAGGTGTACGAGGCGCTGAACCTCGTGCTCACGCGCACCATCGCCCCGATACCGATCGTGCTCGTGGGTCGCGAATACTGGGGTCGAATGCTCGACCTCGACTACCTGGTCGAACAGGGTTTCCTCAACGCCGCCGATCGCTCGATCGTCCAGCACTGCGAGACGGGATCCGAGGCCGCCGCGTACGTGCTCGCGCATTGCGGCTGCGAGGAGTACCGAGGCGAGTAAGGATTCGCGGCGATGCCTCCTCGGCAGGCCGCCCGAGACAATGACGGCGGACAACGTCGTCCGTCATTGTCTTTCGGAGAAGCTTGCATGAACCTCACCAACTGGGAACCGTTCCGCGAAGTCGAAGAATTCATCAACCGAATGGCCCCCGCTCTCACCCGCTGGCGCGGCGAATCCAACGGCAGCTCCGTGATCCAGTGGTCACCGACCGCCGACATCAGTGAAACCGACAAGGAATTCATCGTCCGAGCAGAACTGCCGGGCGTGCCACGCGATGATGTGAAAGTCTCGGTGGAGGATGGCGTGCTGACGCTCTCCGGCGAGCGTCGCCATGAGAAAGAGGATAAGACGGAGCGCTATCACCGAATCGAGCGCTTCCAGGGCTGCTTCGCGCGCAGCTTCTCGCTGCCGGAAAGTGCCGACGCAAGCGCCATCAGCGCCGAGTCGAAGGACGGCACGCTGGTGGTGCACATCCCGAAGACCGCGAAGGTACGCCCGAAGAGCATCGACGTGAAGATCGCGTGAGCGGGAGGGAATTGGGTCCTGACAGATTCGAACTGTCGACCAACTGGTTAAAAGCCAGCTGCTCTAC
>JBMSXG010000062.1:0-3323 GCA_049425405.1 Steroidobacteraceae bacterium | reverse complement strand
TCGCCGACCCGAGCGGCCACTGCTGGGAGCTCGCGCAGAAGATCAACAACAGCGCCACGTGAGCGCGCACTCCGTCAGAGTGCACGGATGGATGGTTCGCGAGCGCTCCTGATCGTCAATCCGGCCGCAGGCGGCGGCCGCGCGGCGCGCGCACTCGATCGTGTCTTGGATGAACTTGCGCCGCTGCGTCCATTCGATGTGTATGTCACGCAGCCCGATGAGGCGCGGCCGGCGGAGCGCGCCGCTCGCGATGCGGTGCTCGCCGGCGTCGAGCGGATCCTCGTGCTCGGGGGCGACGGCTCGTCGAGCCAGGCGGCGAACGGCATCTACGCGGCGGGCGGCGTCGCGGCGCTCGGCCGCGTCTCGCTCGGACTGTTGCCGGCGGGGACCGGTCGCGACTACGCACGGTCGGTCGGCGTACCGCGCGATCCGGTCGCTGCGGCGCGTGCGCGCGCGCGCGGTGCGGCCGCGCGTCGCGTCGACGTGGGGCAGATCAGGTTTCCCGACGGGCGCGAGCGACTCTTCCTGAATGTCGCATCGTTCGGCATCAGCGCGCAGATCGCGCACGCGCTCGAAGAGTTCCCGCAGCTGAAGCGTCGCGCTGGTGCGATCGCCTTCGGCCTCGCCACGGTCCGCGCCGGCCTGCGCTACGCGCCGGACGAGACCGAGCTCCGCGTGGACCTACAGGCGGCGCAGCGCGGCCCAACGGCGGCGGTCGCGATCGCGAACGGCGGCTGGTTCGGCGGCGGGATGCACGTCGCCCCTACGGCGCGACTCGACGACGGCCTGCTCGAGGTGGTGCGCTTCGGCGATCTCGCCCGGCGCGACTTCGTGATCAGCCTGCCGCGTCTCTATCGCGGGACGCACTACACCCATCCGCAGGTCACGTACGCACGTGGCGAGGTGGCGGAGGCGTCGCCCGGCGGCGGTGCGCCGGATCGCGCGCGAAGCCGCGCGATCGAGATCGAGGCGGACGGCGAGCTCGTCGGCGCCCTCCCCGCACGCTTCTCACTGCTGCCGAGCGCGCTTGCGCTTGCCTGACCTGCGTAGGATTATTTCTGGTGGGGATGCGCATAGAACTCGGATCGGCACGGCAAGTGAGCGACCTGAGCGAGCGTGCCGGGTTTCCCTTGACGCACTCTGGCGGACAACCGTTTCCCGAGGCCGGCTACAGCACAGAGGAGTCGTCGACGCGTCTACTCGGTCAGCTAGCGGGCGTTGCTTCGCTCGTCGACGAAGCCGACCGCACAATCGCGTATTGGATGATGAACGGGTTGCGCTCGCCATCTCTGCCGATCGACTATGGTGCGTTGCGGTACGAATTGACCGGCTTCTCCGGAGCCGGCCCACGCGATGAGCTTCCGAAGTCTCTCGGCCACGTGCATGCCAGGCCGTACGGTTCGATCCACGGATACCCGGAGATCATCGAGGTGTTGCACGGTCGCATCGCCTTCATGGTGTTCGATCTTCAGCACCACGCCGCGGGCGCCGAAGGGGATCGCGCATGGATCGTCGTGGGCGATCCGGGCGACTTGATCGTGCTTCCACCCGACTACCATCACCTCACGATCGTTGCCGATCGAGGCCCTGCTCTCTTCGCAGATGTGATCGATCGCGGTGCTGTCGGCGATTACGAGGGGCTTCGAGCGGCCGGGGGCGGGCCGTATCTCGTGCGCCCGAGCGGCGCGATCGACGCGAACCCTCGGTGGTTCAGGCACCCGCGGCTCGACGTGTTGGCAGCGTCCGAGTGGAACGGTGGTCACGTCCTTGACCGACCTCTTGGGCGCGCTCTCGCCGAGGAGCCGGATCAGCTTGCCTGGCTGAGCGATCCCGATCGTTTCCGTGAGCGGTTTCCTGCCCTTGCTGAGCGAATCGCACTCGCATGAGACGCCGCTGAGGCGGTACGATCGCAGTGCTCGCTGGACGAAACTGGTTCGTCTGGGGCACAATTCGACACGGAGGTACAGGTGAAGACTAGGATCAAGCGGGCGGCACTCGCCGCCATTGCCGCGCTTGGGGTGATCGTTGCAGCATGTGGCGGTTCGACCCCTTCGCCGTCGACCGACGGGGGCGCCCTTCCAACCGCGCGCATCGCCATCTGGAGCGGCCCAGAGGCGGAGAATCTCCGCAAGGCGGCGGCGGTCTACACGCAACAGACGGGCAACGCGATCGAGATCGAAGAGATTGCCCGCGATGGCTATGCAGACAAGCTGAAGCTCGACATCGTCGGCGGAGCGGCAGACTACGACGCCGTTTACGCTTCGGCTGACTGGGCGCCAGCATTCATCGCTGCCGACGGGTTGAAGCCCCTCGACGAATTCATCGCGAACAACGCCGCACCGTTCCTCGACACGGCGAACCTGAAGCCGGGCATCGACAACCTTACGTTCGACGGCAAGGTCTATGGGTTCCCCTCCGAGGGCGATACTGCGTGGCTCTTCTATCGCAAGGATCTCTTGGAGGCGGCTGGCATCGCCGTGCCGACCACCATGGACGAACTACTCGCTGCGGCAAAGAGCCTGACCACGGCAGATCGATACGGTCTTGTCATCGGCGCGGTGAAAGAGGAGATCTGGTGGGACTTCATGCACTACTTCTTCGCCTTCGGGGCGGAGCTCTACGATCCCACGACCTATGAGGTCACCGCCAACTCAGAACAAGCCGTTGCTGCACTGACGTTCTATGCCGACCTGCTGCGCAAGCACAAGGTTGTCAGCCCAGACGTCACGACGTACGGCTACTCTGGAATCCAGACGGCGCTCACGGAAGACAAAGCTGCGATGGGCGTCGAGTGGATGGCTGCGACGGGAGACCTGACCGATTGCGCGAAGTCACCGCTGATCTGCGACAAAATCGCCTATACGTTCGTTCCGGCGGCGGTCAAGGGCGAATGGGGCTTCGGCGGGTCTTCGTGGGGCTGGATGATTCCGTCCACGGCGGCGAACGCCGAGGCTGGATACAAGTTCATCGAGTGGCTCGTCGGCGGAGACGGTGCGAAGGAGTGGGCCTTGAACGGCGGCATCCCCTCGAACACCGTTGCGCTGGCCGACTCGGCCGTCGTCGCCAAGGTGCCGCAGTTCGAGCTCCTCGCCGAGGCCATGCCGTATCGGCACATCACCCCGATCACGACTGTTTCCGACCAGTTCGTGACCGCGATGGTGGATGCGGCTAGCGCGGCAATCGCGGGGAGCAAGTCGCCACAGGAAGCGCTCGACGCCGCAGCTGCGGCGATCGAGGCGGCCCTGAAGGACGGCGGCTACATCAAGTGATCGAAGGGCTCGGGCGGTCGACCGCGAGGTGGATCGCCCGAGCCGTCGCCCCCC
>JBMSXG010000061.1:0-4077 GCA_049425405.1 Steroidobacteraceae bacterium | reverse complement strand
CGCCCCGCGGCCGTGGCTTCCCATCACGATCTCGGTCGCGCCGATGTCGCGACTCACATCGATGATGGACTCGCTCGCTTCGCCCACGCGCAGATGGGCTTCGCCCGTGATGCCCGCCGCGCGTAAGGTCTCGAGTGCGGGATCGAGGATTTTGTGCCCTTCCTCGCGGTAGAGCGACTGCAAGCTCTCGGCGCTCACGAAGAGTTTGACGTTCACGCCGACGAGCGGCATCTGCACGTTCACGAGATGCACTTCGGCCGTGCTCCCGCGATCAAGCGTCCGACGAATCACGTAGTCGAGCGCCCGGTTCGAATACGCCGAGCCATCGACCGGCACTAGAAAGACGGGCGATGTCTGGGGCGTCACAGAGGAATCTCCTTTTTCGACGACTCGCTGCGCGCCGCGAGCCATTTACCGAGGATCACGACGAGTGCCGCGCCGACGATCGCCGCGGGGTAATGCACCCCGAACTCCAGCGGCGCGACGAAGGGTTTGAGAACGATATCGTCGGCCAGCATACCGCCGCCGATCCAGCCGAGCAGTGCCGCACCGAACACGATGACGAGCGGGAAGCGGTCCATCAGCCTGAGCACGAACCGGCTCCCCCAGATAATGATCGGAATGGAAAAGAGCAGACCGAAGATGACGAGCCCCAGGCTGTCTTTGGCAGCTCCTGCGATGCCGATGACATTATCGAGACTCATCACGGCATCGGCCACGACGATGGTTTTGATGGCGCCGAGCAAGTGATCTGACGGGTTGATCTCATGACCGCCCTCTTGTTGGGGCATCAGTAACTTGATGCCGATCCAGAGCAGCAATAATCCGCCGACGATTTTGAGGAAGGGGATTTTAAGAAGCTGCAGGGCGAAGAAAATCAGGATCACCCGTAATGCGATGGCGCCGAACATGCCCCAGAAAATGGCCTGTTTTCGCTGCGCATCGGGGAGGCGCCGCGAGGCGAGGGCGATGACGACCGCGTTGTCGCCCCCGAGCAGGATGTCGATCATGATGATCTGCCCGAGCGCGACCCAAAATTCGGGTGAGGAAAAATCCACGGGAGGAGTATAATCCCGCGATTGTTTTTAGGGTTCTTCGGCAGGGTCGGTACTATGCGTTTAAAGCCGCTTTGGGTTCTCGTTCTGGGTCTGATGGGCACGGTGGGCATGGCCCAGGTGCCGACGGCGGAGCAGCTCGAGATGCTTCGCTCCATGTCGCCTGCAGAGCGCGAGGCGATTTTGTCGCAGTTCGGGATCGACCCTTCGGCCTTGGGCGGCTTGACGAGCGGAGCGGGCGTCGGTGCTACGGGCCTGCCAGGCGCCTCAGGTTCGGGTGCGGGCGCTGCGATGGGCCTCTCCGGTGCGGGAAAAAACGCCGCTGACCGGAAGCGTGAGGCCGAGCGTCTCGCCAAAGTGTTTTTGCTGCAGCCGCTTGACACCGTACTGCTCACCATCTCGCCGCGGCAGAGCACGAACCCAGCGGATATCGGGCGTAACGCCTATGGTTTGGGATCGGGAGGTGCGGCGGCTGCGCCGCCGGCTGCACCGGCGGCGCTCGTGGCGCTCGACCCCAATGCGCGCGGCTTCATGGAAGCCGTACGTCGCGGTAACCCCTATACCCTCGATGGCGTCGGTCAGTTGTCGCTCCCCGGCGTTCCGCCGATCGCCCTTGCGGGCCTCACGGAGCAGCAGGCGTTCCAACGCCTCGCGCTCGAGCCCTCGCTCCTCGGGTTCACAATCAACCTCATCCGTTTGCCCGTGCAGCGCCCCGACGCCGCGGGGCTCAAGCCTTTTGGCTACGATATTTTTGAAGATGCGGCCTCGTCGTTTGTGCCGCAGCTCGATGCGCCGGTGTCCTCCGACTACGTCATGGGCTCGGGTGATCAGGTCACGGTGCAGCTCTATGGTGGTCAGAACCGAACGCTGCGTCTCGTCGTCAATCGCGAGGGTAATCTCAGCTTTCCAGAACTGGGGCCGATCTCTGTCACCGGTAAATCGTTCGATGACGTTCGTGCCGAGATCGAGTCGCGCGTTGCGAAGCAGATGATCGGGACGCAGGCGAGCGTTAGCATCGCCAACGCGCGCGGCATCCAGGTGTTCGTGCTCGGCGAAGCCAAGAACCCGGGCAGCTACACGGTGAGCGGCCTCTCGACGGTGACGAGTGCGCTCTACGCGGCGGGCGGTGTGGCGCTAAGTGGGTCTTTGCGCGACATTCAGCTCAAGCGTCAGGGCTCGATCGTGCGTCGGCTCGACCTCTACGACTTGCTGCTGCGTGGCGACACCAGTAACGACGCCAAGATTTTGCCGGGGGACGTGATCTTCATCCCGCCCGTGGGTGCGGTGGCCTCGGTCGAGGGCGAAGTGCGTCGTCCTGCGATTTATGAGCTCAAGGGCAATGTCACGGTGGGCAGTCTCGTCACGCTTGCGGGCGGGTTCACCGCCGATGCGGATGCGGACCGACTGACCGTGGTGCGCGTGGGCGACGATCGTCGTCGGGTCGCGCTCGATGTGAAGATGAGCGATGCGCCGACAGGTGCCATGGGCGTCAAGAACGGCGATCGCGTGAGTGTCGCGCGGATCCGCCCGACGCTCGATGCGGGCGTGGTGCTCGAAGGGCATATGTTCCGCCCCGGTACGGTCGCGTGGCGAGAGGGGTTGCGTCTGAGTGACGTGATCCGCTCCGTCGATGAACTCAAGCCCGGTGCCGACCTCGGCTACGTGCTCATCCGTCGCGAGTTGCCACCCGATCGCCGTGTGGTCGTGCTCTCGGCGGATCTCGCAGCCGCTCTACGTGAGCCTGGTTCACCCGCCGATGCGTTGCTGTCGGCCCGCGATCGCATCACGGTGTTTGATATTGAGTCGGGGCGCGAGTTTGTCTTGAAGCCCTTGCTCGATGAACTCCGTCGTCAGTCGACGATCGACCAGCCGACCGAAGTCGTCTCGATCAGTGGCCGCATCAAGGCGCCGGGCGATTATCCGCTCGAGCCTGGCATGCGTATCAGCGATCTCTTGCGTGCGGGCGGTCGGTTAGCCGATGCCGCCTATTCCCCGAAAGCTGAGCTCACGCGGTTTGTGAACACGGGGCAGCGGCGCGAGAGCGAGCTCCTGGAGATCGATCTGGCGGCTTTGCTGCGCGGTGATGCCGCGGCAGATATCCGCTTGCAGGCGTTTGATTCGTTGATCATCAAAGAAGTCCCTGAGTGGTCGGTGCAGGAGTACGTCACGCTGCGTGGCGAAGTCCGCTTCCCGGGTCGCTACCCGATCCGACGCGGTGAGACGCTGCGCTCGGTGATCGAGCGCGCGGGTGGATTTTCGAATATCGCGTTCTCGAAGGGTGCGGTGTTCACCCGTCGAGAGCTACGCGAGAAAGAAGCTGAGCAGATCGCACAGCTGACTGAGCGTTTGCAGGCCGATCTCGCAGCACTTGCGATCTCGGCGGGTCAGGTGGCCGAAGGCCGCGCGGCCGCGCAGGGCGCGTTGGCTGCGCAGGGCATTCTCGATCAGCTTAAGAACACCCGTGCGGTGGGTCGGCTGGTACTCGACCTCGATCGCGTCGTCGCGGGTCGCGTGGGCGCGGCCTCCGATGTGGTGCTTCGGGATGGTGACGAGCTCGTCGTGCCGAAGATCCGCCAGGAGGTGACGGTGGTGGGCGAGGTGCAGAACCGCACGTCGCATCTCTATCGACCGGGCGTCAGCCGCAACGAGTACATCGCCTCGAGCGGTGGTTACACGCAGCGGGCGGACAAGGCTTTGACCTACGTCGTGCGTGCCGATGGCAGCGTCGTGTCGAGCGGATCGGGTTGGTTCATGGGCGGCAACTCGGTTTCGATACAGCCGGGCGATACCATCGTGGTCCCGCTCGATACGGAGCGCTTGCCGACCTTGCCGTTGTGGCAGGCGGTCACCTCGATCATCTACAACTCGGCGGTGGCGCTCGCGGCGGTTCGCGGTCTCTAACGCGGTTGATCTTGAGCCGGGTCTGACCCGGGAAAGGCTGGGCGGTGGCGTTGAATAAACTGCTGCCGATATTTTTCTCGCCGATCGTGCTGGTGTGCATCGCGATCGTCGTGGGCGCGGT
>JBMSXG010000060.1:0-4152 GCA_049425405.1 Steroidobacteraceae bacterium | reverse complement strand
GATACGCGAGCTAATCGGACGGGCGTATTATCGAGCCCGCGCTCTGCTGCGCTGACTCAGCGCGAAAGGCTGTCATGACCCGCTTTATCGACCGACGGGTGTCGGTCGCGCCGATGATGGATTGGACCGACCGTCACTGTCGGTTTTTTCATCGCGGATTTTCACCGGACCTGTTGCTCTACACCGAGATGGTGACCGCCTCGGCAATTCTGCGTGGCGATCGCGAGAAGTTGCTCGAGTTCTCGACAGAGGAGCATCCCGTGGCGCTGCAGCTTGGGGGGTGTGAGCCGGACTACCTCGCCGCGGCGGCGCGCTATGGCGAAGAGTGGGGGTACGATGAGATCAATCTCAACTGCGGCTGCCCCTCCGACAAAGTTCAGAAGGGGTCATTCGGCGCTTGCCTGATGAGCGAGCCTCGCCTGGTCGCCGATTGCGTGAGTGCAATGGGTGAGGCGGTCGACCTACCGATCACCGTGAAGATGCGGATTGGGACGCTGCGATCGTCGGATCGCGAGCTCGACGCCCGTTTACAGGCGTTCGAGGAGACCGATTACGATGCCCTCTGCGATTTCGTCGTCGCGATTCGCGCGGCGGGTGCAGACTGCGCGATCGTTCATGCTCGCAAAGCGGTGCTGGGTAATTGGAGCCCAGCGGACAATCGCGAGATTCCGCCGCTGCGCTACGACGTGGTTCGACGGCTGAAGGAAGACTTTCCCGATCTGCCGATCGTGCTCAACGGCGGGCTGCGCACGGCAGAGGAGAGCGTGGCCGCGCTCGAGTGGGCCGATGGCGTGATGCTCGGCCGTGAGGCGTATCACCGCCCCAATGTGCTCGGAGAAATCTTTGCAGCACTCGCGGCGGCAGAGGGGGTCGAGTACCGATTCCCGAGCATCGTCGAGCAGCTCGAGCGCATGGCGCTTTACGCCGAGCGCGAAATGCGCCGCGGCGAGCGGTTACCTGCGATTTCGCGGCACCTGCTGGGGTTGCTGAGCCATGCGCCAGGAGCGCGGGAGTACCGGCGCCTGTTGTCTGAGGGCGCGCGACACCCGGGCGCAGGACCTGAGTTGATTCGACGGGCGGCCGAGATCGCCGCCGGTGAGCGCGCGGCCTAGCGACCGCTCGGCTCAGCCATCGCCGCGAGATACGCCGCGACGGCAAACACGGCCGTTGATTGCTTGAGATCCGCCGGGCTCACCTGATCGAGCGTGTCGTTGACGGTGTGATGCACGTCGAAATACGTCGTCGCATCGAGTTGGGGGGCGAGGATCGGTACGCCGCGCTGACGCAGCGGACCAAGATCCGCGCCGCCGTTCGAGGTGTTATCGCCGAGCGCGACGCCGAGCGGCTTTACCACGCGATGGATCGAGAGCACCAACGGCCAGCGTGACTCCGGTACCCGCGCCGAGAGCTTCCACACCGGGCCATCACCGAGATCGGCTTCCATGGCGAGCGCGTGGCGGGCGACGATCTCGTCGCCCTCGTCGGCGGGGTAACGCGCGGCCCCTGAGAGACCGAACTCCTCGTTCGCGAACAGCACGACGCGGATCGTGCGCCGAGGCTTCGGCGTCATGCGCGCAGCAAGTTGCGCCGCGGCGATCGCGATGGCGACGCCGGCGCCATCATCCTGCGCACCGACGGAGGGATCCCAAGAGTCGAGGTGCGCGCCGATGAGCACGATCTCGTGGGCGAGATCGGTGCCCGGTAGATCGCCGATGACGTTCGCGGAGCGCGTCTGGGGCAGATCGCGCGCCGTCACCCGCATCCTCAAGACCACCGAATCGCCGGCCGGGCGGCCATCCACCGTGGTTGCGCCGCGGGCGATCGCCTTCAACTGTCGTTCGAGATTATCGGCGTCGGGGTTCGAGATGGCGACCGCCGGAATACGCGGTGCCGAGACGTTGTACGACAGTGTCCCGGTGTGCGCGATCCGATTTTTGCTGGTGCCGACACTGCGGATGACGACGCCCACGGCGCCGAGACTGCCCGCGATGCTCGGACCCTCGGTGCGCGCTCGGACCGCCTTGCCGTAGCCGCTGCCGTCTTGGGTGCGCTGCATGCGACCGTTGAAGAACACGATCTTGCCCTTGACCGTGCCCGCCGGCAGGGCCTGCAGCGCGGGGATGTCCTCGACCATGACGATGGGGGCCGTCAGACCCTCGTCGGTGGTGCCGATGCTGCCGCCGAGCGCGAGCGTGACCATCGGCATCGGGTAGGGTGAGAGCACCTCGACGCTCGCCTCACCGCGCACCCAGCGCGGCACGATGACCTCGGGCGTGCGCACGTTCACGAACCCGAGGCGCTCAAGCGTGCGCTTCGACCACTCGACGCCGGCGCGATCACCCGCCGTGCCCGCGAAGCGCGGTCCGACTTCCGAGGTAAGCGACTCGAGCAGCTGGTAGGCCTCGTCTGAGCGCAAGGCCGTCTCGCGCAGGGCGAGGGCGGCCTTCTCGTTCGCGGCGGCGATGTTCGCCGCGAGTAGCAGCGCGAGCATCGCCGTGCGCATCAGCGCACGCATTAGCCCAGTCTCTGTTGCAGCGCCTGCACCTCGCGGCGCAGCGGCGCAGGGGTACGATCGCCGTACTCGTCAAAGTATTGAGCCATGTCAGCGGCCTCGGCACGCCACTCATCGGGCTGCACCGACAGCAACTGCGAGAGCGCAGTCGGGGCGATGTCGAGCCCCTTGAGGTTGAGGTCTTCGGCCCGCGGCAGTCGACCGATCGGCGTGTCGGCAGCCTCCGCACGACCCTCGCAGCGATCGATGATCCACTCGAGCACCCGCAGGTTGTCGCCGAAGCCCGGCCAGAGGAACTTGCCTTCGGCATCGCGACGGAACCAGTTGACGTGATAAATCCGCGGCGGATGCTTGAGCTTCGCGCCGATGGCGAACCAATGCGCCCAGTAGTCGCCGTAGTTGTAGCCCGCGAAGGGCTTCATGGCCATCGGATCGCGGCGAAGCACGCCGGCTTGGCCAATGGCGGCCGCCGTCGTCTCCGAGGCGACCGAGGCACCGACGAGCACGCCGTGATTCCAGTCGCGCGCTTCGTAGACGAGCGGTGCGACACCGCGGCGACGCCCGCCGAAGATGATCGCGGAGATCGGCACGCCGCGTGGGCTGTCGGCTTCGGGTGAGTAACAGGGATTACGCTTCGCAGAGACCGTGAAGCGAGAGTTCGGCTGAGCAGCCGGGCCGTTCGCAGGATCATAAGGGCGACCCTGCCAGTCGGTGACGGGCGTGCCCGAATCAAGGCCCTCCCACCACGGACGGCTGTCTGCGGTGAGTGCGACGTTGGTGAAGAGCGTGTCGCGCTGGATCATCTCGAACGCGTTGCGGTTGGTCTTGGCGTTCGTCCCGGGGACGACACCAAAGTAACCCGCCTCGGGGTTAATGGCATACAGGCGTCCATCGGGGCCCGGGTGCAGCCAAGCGATGTCATCGCCCACGGTGGTGACCTTCCAGCCCGGCATGGTCTCGGGCGGAATCAGCATGGCGAGGTTGGTCTTGCCGCAGGCCGAGGGGAAGGCCGCGGCGACGTAGTGCGTCTCGCCCTTCGGGCTCGTGAGACCGACGATGAGCATGTGCTCGGCGAGCCAGCCCTCGTTACGTGCCTGGTAGCTCGCGATGCGCAGCGCGTGGCACTTCTTACCGAGCAGGGCGTTGCCGCCGTAACCGCTGCCGAAGCTCATGATCGAGAGCTCTTCGGGGAAGTGCATGATGAAGCGGCGGTTGGGATCCAGCTCGCCGGTCGAATGCAGGCCCTTCACGAACGAACCCTCGCGAGCGATGCGCTCGAGCGCCGCTCGACCCGCGCGGGTCATGAGGATCATGTTGATGACGACGTAGGCGCTGTCGGTGATCTCGACGCCGCAGCGCGAGTAGGGCGAGTCGATCGGGCCCATGCAGTAGGGCACCACGTAGAGCGTGCGGCCCTTCATGCAATTTTTGAAGAGGCCATTCATCTTTGCCTTGGCCTCGGCCGGCGCCATCCAATGGTTGTTGGGGCCGGCGTCGATCTGGTTCGTCGTGCACACGAACGTGAGGTGCTCGACGCGGGCGACGTCCGACGGATGCGATCGGGCGAGGAAGCAGTTCGGGAACGCGGCGTTCAGGCGCTGCAGCTCGCCCGAGCGCTCGAGCTCGGCCACAAGCTGGCG
>JBMSXG010000059.1:0-4245 GCA_049425405.1 Steroidobacteraceae bacterium | reverse complement strand
GCCCCCAAGCGCAAGAAAAAAACCGCGCGTCGCTAGCCGGCATCCGGCGATCACATGAGTAGTACCCCGCCGTCGGGCGAGCGCCTGCAAAAGGTGCTTGCTGCGCTCGGCCTTGGTTCACGCCGTGGACTGGAGGAGCTCATCCGGGCTGGGCGCGTTCTGGTGAACGGACGCGTCGCTGAACTGGGGATGCGCGTATCGCCGGATGATCGAATCGAGATCGACGGAAAGCCGGTGGCTTCGCAAGCACGCGCCGAACGTGCGGTGCTCGGTTATCACAAGCCGCTGGGTGAAGTGACCACGCGCAGCGATCCTCAGGGCCGACCGACGGTGTTCGATCACCTGCCGCCGCCACCCTCGGGTCGCTGGGTCGTGGTCGGGCGGCTCGATGTGAATACCTCGGGTCTGCTGCTATTCACCAATGACGGTGAGCTCGCGCATCGACTGATGCATCCATCGTCCGAAGTAGAGCGTGAATATTTGGTTCGACTGCGGGGTCATCCGACGCCCGACACGCTCGCGCGGGTCCGTGAGGGTGTTTTGCTCGAAGACGGGTGGGCCCGCTTTGATCGGGTCGAACCGCAGCAGTCCTCCGACGGTCACGCGTGGTTCCGTGTGGTGCTGCGCGAGGGGCGCAACCGGGAAGTACGACGTCTTTGGCTCGAAGCGGGTTATGAGGTGAGTCGCCTTGTCAGATTGCGCTACGGGCCGGTGAGCCTGTCGGATGACTTGCGGCCGGGCCAATCGCGGCGTCTGCCCGATGCACTCGTCGAGGCGCTGGCGCAGGGATGAATCCCTTTCGACGTGTGCGTCAGGCGTTCTGGGGCCTCGTGTTCGCAGCGCTGTGGCGACGCGTCCGTGCTTCGGGTGACGTCCCACCCCCTGCGTTCAGTCTCGTCATTCGCGGTGGGCTGGTGTTTGACGGATCAGGCGCGCCACCGGTGCAGGCCGACGTCGGTCTCGTGCGCGATCGCATCGCTGCGATCGGCGATCTCGGCTGGATGCGGGGACGGACCGAGATTGATGCACGAGGGCTCGCGGTGGCGCCGGGGTTCATTAATTCTTTGTCTTGGGCGACGGAATCGATCATCGAAGATCCGACCGCCGAGAGCGATCTGCGCCAGGGGGTGACGCTGGAGGTGTTCGGCGAAGGGCTTTCTATGGGCCCGCTGAATGCCGAGATGCGACGTGAGCTGCGTGCGCGAAGACGCGACAGCCGCTATCCGGTCGACTGGCACACACTCGGTGAGTATTTGGAATTTCTCGAGAAGCGGGGCGTGACAGTCAACGTCGCCTCGCTCGTCGGTGCCACCACGCTGCGCATTCACGAGATCGGCCATGCCGATCGCGCACCAACAGCCCGCGAGCTTGCGCGCATGCAGGCGTTGGTTCGCGAGGCGATGGCCGAGGGTGCGCTTGGCGTCGGCTCATCGCTGATCTATACGCCAGCAGCTTTCGCCAAGCCCGATGAACTGCGAGCCCTCGCCTTGGCTGCGGCCGAGAGTGGCGGGGGCTATTTCTCGCACCTGCGTAGTGAGTCGTCTCGACTGCTCGCCGCCGTCGACGAGCTGGTGGAGATCGCCCGCGCCACGCGGGCACACGCTGAAATTTGGCACTTCAAGGCGGCTGGTCGTGCCCACTGGCCGCTACTCGAAGCGGCCATTGCTCGGATTGAGGCGGCACGAGCCGAGGGGCTCAATGTGGCCGCCAACGTCTACCCGTACTTAGCGGGAGCCTCGGGTTTTGATGCGGCGATGCCGCCGTGGGTGCAGGAGGGTGGGCATGAGCGTTGGCTAGAGCGTCTGCGTGACCCGGCACTGCGTGAGCAGCTACTCAAAGAAATCGCAAGACCAGACCCCGAATGGGAGAGTCTTTACGCAGCGGCCGGCAGCGCCGATAACGTACGCCTGCTCGGTTTCCGTCATGCGCATTTGCAGGCGCTGTGCGGCCAGACGCTCGCCGAGATTGCCCGCCAGCGCGGTTGTTCCCCTGAGCAGGCCATCGTCGATCTCGTGCTCGAGGACGATAGTCGCGTGCATGCGGCCTATTTCATGATGTCCGAGGACAACCTGCGTCGGCTGCTGCAGCTACCCTGGGTCAGTGTGTGTTCGGACGAGGAGGCGCTCGCGCCGCGCGGTGCCTTTTTGCAGCACACGCCGCACCCGCGCGCCTATGGGGCATTCGCACGTTTTCTCGGGCATTACGTTCGCGAAGAGGGCTTGCTGCCTTTGACCGAAGCGATTCGTCGCCTGACCTCGTTACCTGCCAGCCATCTGAAAATCAGCGACCGGGGCCTGCTGCGGGCTGGGGCGATGGCCGATGTGGTCGTATTTGATCCCGAGCGGATCCAGGACCACGCGACCTATGCCCACCCGCATCAGTTTGCGAGCGGGGTCCGGCACGTCGTGGTCAATGGTCAGCTCGCCTTGCTCGATGGCGTTGCGACCGGGGCGCGGTCCGGCCGTTTCGTGCGCGGGCCGGGGTGGCGTGGGGCGGTTTAGCGGAATTTGTCCGGGCGCAGGACTTCGACATCCTGCACCCACATGACGATGGCGTAGTGCTCGTAGTAGCGCTCGCGCAGCCGCTCAAGGACCCGCTCGGCCAGCGGGGTGTCGCAGACGATCTCGACCCTAATGTTGCTGCTGTGCCCCCAGTGGGAGGCCCGCACCCCCTTGTCCCCCCGTCCCCGCGCATCGCTGACCGTGTAGCCGCCGACCCCGAGGGATTCGATTTCCCGGACGAGATCCCGCTCCAGGGACGACTCGGTGATGACGGTGACGAGCTTGCGATGCGAGGCGGCGACGCCGGTCATGGTCGGGGCCCTCCGAAGCGGGTGGGTCGGGCGGCGTTCATGCCGCCAGCCAGAAATCGACCAGCCGCTGGTAGAGCGGCAGGCCGATCAGAATGTTGAACGGGAAGGTCAGTGCGAGGGCCGCCGTCAACGACAGCGCCGGGTTTGCCTCGGGCACGGCGCTGCGCATTGCAGCCGGAGCGGCGATGTAGGAGGCGCTGGCGGCAAGGGTGGCGAGCAGGATCAAACCCCCCGGCGATAATCCCATCATTGTTCCAAAAAAGATACCAATAACGGCGAAAACCGGCGGGATTACCAACGCGAATGACACCATAAAGAGGCCGTGACGTCTGAAGCCGCCAAGATGATCGGCGGCGATCAGGCCCATCTCCAATAGGAAGAGTGCGAGGATTCCTTTAAAGAGATCGAAAAACAGGGGCGATAGGGGCTGCAGTCCTTCGGGTCCTGCGACCCAGCCGATCACCAGCCCCCCGAGCAGCAGTAGAACGCTGCGACCGAGAAAGACCTCGCGCCCGATCTCTCCCCAGCTGGTTCCCGCCTTGAGGCCCCGGGCGATGAGGATGCCGACCAGGATTGCCGGGATCTCGAGGATCACCACCAGCAACGGCAGGCTAGGCTCGAAGGGGATATTGGCCTCGGCGAGGAACGCCACCCCCACCGCAAAGGTCCCGATGCTGACCGACCCATAGTGGGCGGCGACCGCGGCGGCGTTCGCCCGATCCAGTCGGCCGACCCCTCGCAGGATGGCGAAGGCCAGCAGGGTCAGCAGCACTCCGAGGCTCAGGGTCAGCAGTACCGTGACCGGCAGGTTGGGAACGGGCTGGCGGGCGAGCTCGATTCCGCCTTTCATCCCGATCGACAGCAGCAACAAAGTACTAACGAACTCGTAGACCGCGGGGGGTAGGCGCAGGTCCGCCTTCAGGACGCCGGCGAGCAGCCCGAGGATGAAGAAAAGAACGATCGGGTCCAGCGCCGAGAGCACCGTCAAACCCCCTTACCCGGCTGTAGCGCCATTGACACTATTTACCCCAGAAATCAGAATAGGCGGCTCTGTCACGCGGAGGGGTACCCAAGCGGCCAACGGGAGCAGACTGTAAATCTGCCGGCTTACGCCTTCGTAGGTTCGAATCCTACCCCCTCCACCAGGAGCGAGGAGAAGTATACCGGCAGTAGCGGATCCTGCGGGCTCACCCACCTTAGTTAAAAGCGGGTGTAGTTCAATGGTAGAACCTCAGCCTTCCAAGCTGATGACGTGGGTTCGATTCCCACTACCCGCTCCAGGTTTCGGCTCACGTAGCTCAGTTGGTAGAGCACGTCCTTGGTAAGGACGAGGTCACCGGTTCAATCCCGGTCGTGAGCTCCAGTTGAAAACGGTTTTTGAGGAGAGAGAGTCGTGTCCAAGGAAAAATTTGAGCGTAGTAAGCCGCACGTGA
>JBMSXG010000058.1:0-5029 GCA_049425405.1 Steroidobacteraceae bacterium | reverse complement strand
CCACCCTGGGGTGTGGCCGACGACTGAGGCCGCTCGTGCCTGGGCACGATCGGCGAGCGCAGAGATGCACTCCGGGTTCGCCGTACTGCGCGAGCACTGCAGCATGAGTTGTGGCGTCCGTGTCGTGCTGCGCGAGATCACGCCCGCCCTCCAACGCGATCTCGACCGTTTGCAACGTCTGTGGATCGACGGACTCGATCGTTTCGGCGGTCCATTTCTCTGCGGAAGTCTATTCTCGGCGGTAGACGCGTTCTTCGCTCCCGTCGCATTTCGAGTGCAGACCTATGGTCTTACTCTAGAGGCCCGATGTGCTGCTTATGTCGCACGACTGTTGGCGCTGCCGGCGATGCAGGAGTGGTACGCCGCAGCCCTGACAGAACCTTGGCGTGAAGCCGAGCACGAGTCGTGGACGAGTACACGGGCAAGCCAACTGACCGACCTACGGCGCAGTCAGATGAGTACGACATCATGATCTTTATTTTTCGATTGCCGATCTGTCGACCGCCGAGCGCCAGCCTAGCCCTCATCCTGCTTCTCGTCCTGTTGCTCGGGCCACGCATGGCGGTTGCGGCCGGTCTTGCGGCCGTTGCCGCGCCGGATCGCCATGGCACCGAGACGGCCGAGGCCGTTTTGAGCGCGGGCGGCAATGCCGTCGATGCGGCGGTGGCCACGGCGTTCGTGCTCGCCGTGACGTATCCGGAGGCGGGCAATCTCGGCGGTGGGGGTTTCGTCACGCTAAGTCATCGCGGCGCCAACTATTTTCTCGACTTTCGCGAAGTCGCTCCCGCTTCCGCCTCGCGAGACATGTACCTCGATGCCGACGGCCGACCCATCGTTGGGGCGAGCACGATCGGGCATCGCGCGGCCGGCGTACCGGGAACGGTGGCTGGGCTGTGGGCCTTGCATGCACGCTTCGGCACTCTGCCCTGGCGGCGCTTGCTCGAGCCGGCGATCGCGCTCGCGCGCGACGGCTTCGTTCCCGAGCGTCAGTTGCTCGAGCGTATTGCCGCTGCCCGCGACGATTACGCAGGCAAAACGAACTTCGACGATTATTTTGGCGCCCTCTCACCGGATAAACCGTTCCGTCAGCGGGAACTGGCCGCCACGCTCACACGCATCGCCCGCGAGGGCCCGCGCGGTTTTTACGAGGGTCGCACCGCTCGATTGATCGAGTCGGAGATGCGCCGTGGCCGTGGTCTCATTAGTCGCCAAGACCTACTCTCCTATCGCGCGCTGTGGCGCGAGCCGCTCATCGTTCGCTGGCGTGGCTTCGAGCTGGTGACCGCCCCTCCGCCAAGTTCGGGCGGGATCGCGCTGGCGCAACTGCTCGGGATCAAAGACCTGATGGCGGCAGATTTCGCTGGCGCAGAACACAACTCGAGCCGCTACGTACATCTCGTCGCCGAGATCCAGAAGCGCGTGTTCGCCGATCGTGCCGAGTACCTCGGTGATCCCGATTTCACAACGGTGCCCGTCACCCGGCTGATCGCTCCAGAGTATCTGCGCCAACGCGCCGCAGAAATTCAGCGCGATCGCCCGTCGGCACCCGAACGCATTCGTGCCGGGCTGAGAGAGAGTCTCGAGACGACTCACTTCTCGATCCTCGATCCAGACGGCAATGCCCTCTCGCTCACCTACACGCTGAATGGCAGCTTCGGTAACGGTGTGGTGGTGCGCGGCGCAGGTTTCCTGCTGAACAACGAGATGGACGATTTTTCGGTGAAACCGGGTCAGCCGAATCTCTACGGCGTCATCGGTGGCAAGGCCAACGAAATCGTTCCGGGCAAGCGCATGCTCTCATCGATGACTCCGACCGTGATCCTTGAAGAGGGTCGCGTGCGCATGATCATCGGAACCCCCGGCGGCTCGACGATCTTCACCTCGGTATTTCAGGCAATCGTCAATCGGATCGACTTTCGTATGAGTACAGCGCAATCCGTCGCTGCGCCCCGCTTTCACCACCAACTCATCCCCCCGAACCTCATCGTGTACAGCCGCTGCTGCACGCTGTCCTCGGAGACGATCGACTCGCTTCGCGGCATCGGCTATCGCGTCGAAAAGAGTCCTTGGGAATTCGGCGATCTGCAGCTCATCGACATCGACTCAGCAGGCGAGGTCACGGCCGCATCCGATCCGCGCGGCCGCGGCGTATCCAGAGTGTTCAGCGTTCCGACGAATCGGGCAGTGCGCGCGGAGTGAGATCCACCGATTCGAGCGGTGCAAGGGCTTCGTTCGGGAGCCCCGCGTCGAGATCGCGGAATCGACGCGCGGTGACCATCACCCGACTTTCGAGTGAGCCGGTCGCTTTGTTGTAGCTGTCGACCGCCTGTCGAAGACCATTACCCACCTTGCCCCAGTGGTCCGAGAGTTTGTCGAGACGATCGTAGAGATCCTTGCCAAGCGCACTGATCTGCGCCGCATTACGCGCTAATTGCTCCTGACGCCACCCGAGGGCGACGGCCCGCAGTAAAGCGATCAGGGAGGTGGGTGTCGCGATCATCACGTCCTGCTCGACGCCAGCCTCGATAAGGGAGGGATCCTGCTCCAGTGCGGCGCTGAAGAACACCTCGCCCGGTAGGAAGAGCACGACGAACTGGGCGCTATCGCGAATCTCCGCGGCGTATCCCTTGCGCGAGAGCGCCGTGATGTGCGCCTTGACGGCCTTGGCGTGTTCGGTCAAATGCCGCTGACGCGCCGTTTCGTCATGCGCTTCGAGGGCCGCGAGATAGCCCGACAACGGCACCTTAGAATCGACAATGACGCTGCGACCGCCGGGAAGCTTGACGATCAGATCGGGCCGGAGCCGACCATCTTCAGTTTCAACGCTGTGCTGCTCCACGAAATCGCAATAAGCCAGCATTCCGGCCAGCTCGACGACACGACGCAACTGGATTTCGCCCCAACGTCCACGCACGGTGGGTTGCTTCAGCGCTCCCACGAGATTGCTGGTTTCGCCGCGCAACAGGGTTTGCTCACGCATCAATTGCTCAACCTGCTGTGTCAGCGATTGGTACGCACCTAGCCGTGTCTTCTCGAGCTCTTTCAATTGCAGATCGAACTTGCCGAGCGTTTCGTCGATTCTTACTTGCCGAGTTTCGAGGTCGGTTTTGGCTTGCACCTGAAACCCCTCGAGCTGAGTGCGTGCGAGATCGAGAAACTGCCCATTGTTGCGCTGCAGCGCCTCGGCCGAAAGCGCCCGAAAGGCGTCGGAGAGCTTGCGCTCGGCAGCCTCAAGCAAACTCTGTTGGGCGGCAGCCGCCTGGCGCTCACTCTCGAGTGTGGCCTGCAGCGAGGCCACGCGGCCCGTCAGCTCCAGCAATTGCGACTGTGATGCATCCTGTTTGCGACGTGCGCCGACAAGTGCCAGTGCAAGACCGGTCACAAGCCCAAATAAGAACACGCCCATCATCGTCCACGTCATGATCATGCACTCCCGTCTGCCGAGCAGACTCCACCATGGATGGCCACCGGGTCAACCCGTGATCCATAAGATCAGTTAAGGTCTCGCTGGCCGATCAGGAGGAACCCGCCATGGCCCGTTCTACCCGCTCTCATCGTCTTGCCTGGGACGTCATCGTCGTCGGCGCCGGATCCGCAGGGCTACCACTGGCCATACGGGCGGCCGAGCGAGGCCTGCGTGTCCTGCAACTCGAGGCGGACTATCGCATCGGCGGCACCCTGCATTGGTCATCGGGGCAGATGAGCGCCGCAGGGACTCGGCAGCAGCGCGCGCTCGGGATCGAAGATTCACCGGCGGAACACTATCGAGATGCGCAGCGGATCGCCCGCGACACCATCGACCCTGTGGTTTTACGCCTGTTCGTCGAGCACGCCGCAACGACGATCGACTGGCTGTGCGATCTCGGTTTTTCGCCAGCGCCCGGTACGCCGGTGGCTGGAGAAGCGCATGAGGCTTACTCCACACGCCGCTATCTTTACGGTACGCAAAAAGGTCTCTCTGTCCTTGAAGCCCTGCGCCCGAGCCACACGCGGCTGGTAAAGTCCGGACATATCGATCTGCGTTTGCAGCATCGCGTCCGCGAACTGCTCGTCAACGCTCGAGGTGCAGTCATCGGAGTGCGAGCCGACACCCCGAACGGCGAGGTTGACTTCCTAGGTACCAAGACCGTTCTGGCATCCGGCGGTTATGCCTCCAATCCCTCGTTGTGGCGGCGTCTCACACCCAAAATCCCGCTCTGCTCGCACGCTAACCCATACTCCCGGGGAGACGGGCTGGTCGCGGCGGCCGTACTTGATGCAGCGATCGACGGCAGTGACAAATTTCTGTGTACCTTCGCCGGCGTACTGGACGACCCCGCGGATCCCTGTTCGGGTGCGCCACTTAATCTTTCTCCTGGAGCGCGCAAGGTGTGGGAGATTTTCGTCGATCGTCGCGGACGGCGATTCATGCAGGAGGATCATCCGAGTATCGATTACCGCGAGCGATCGCTGCTGCGACAACCCGGAACGGCGATGTTCGTCGTACTCGATGAAGCGATACTGCAAAATGCGGCGCCGCTCACGCTCGATCCGCCCGCGGTGTATCGAGCGAAGTTCGGTAAGCACCCAGCCTTCATCAAGGCCAACTCCATTGCCGAGCTCGCCCGCAAGCTTGGGATCCCGGGTGCCACGCTGCGACGCACGGTGCAGAACTACAATCGAGCCGTTGCACGCGGGGTTGACCCCTCGCAGGGCAAACAGTTTCTGATTAGGCCGATCGCAAAGGCGCCTTTTTATGCGGTCCGCGCGCAGGGCATCACGGTTTTGAGCCCTGCGGGCTTGCAGGTAGATCGACGCTTACGAGTGCTGAATCGAGCAGGCAAACCGATTCCGAATCTGCATGCGGCGGGCGAGGTGCTCGGCTTCGCTCGCACCTCAGGAAACGCCTTCGTCGGCGGTCTGTCGCTAACGCCGGCGCTAACCTTCGGCAAGTGGCTCGGCGACACGCTCGGAGCGACACAGCCGTAAGGGCGGCTGCAGGATCTCGATCAACTCGAGACCCCGCAGCAGCACCCGGACTAGGATCGGA
>JBMSXG010000057.1:0-5502 GCA_049425405.1 Steroidobacteraceae bacterium | reverse complement strand
GGGGCGCGAGACCGGCGATCGCCTCTAGATGGATCGTTCGACGCGCCTTGCGCGAGTCCTACTCGCCCTGCCCGCATACGGGATCATCGCCCTGCTCGTCGGCGTTCCGGCGTTCGGCTCGCTGTGGCTGAGCCTGCACCAGTGGAAGATCACCACATTCAAAGACGGTGTGCCGTTCGTGGGGATCGAGAACTACGCGGCCGCGATCGGCGATTCGGCCTTCATCCATTCGATCACCCTCACGGTTGGATTCACTCTCGCTGCACTGTGTGTCGAGCTGGTGCTCGGCACGCTGCTGGCGGTGCTGCTCGATCGAGAGCTGCGCGGCGGCGGCGTGCTTCGTGCGCTGGCGCTACTTCCCCTTTTTGTCACCAACGTGGTCATCGGGCTCATCTTCCGGATCTTGTTGAGCTATGACTTCGGAATCGTCAACTGGTTCGGTTCGCTCTTTGGGGTCGGTCCTGTCCCATGGCTCGGAGATCCAGTACTTTCCTTCTGGACACTCGTCGCGGTGGACGCATGGAACACGAGTTCCTTCGTCGCGCTCCTGGTGCTCGCCGGCCTCCGTGCGCTGCCGAAAGAGCCCATGGAATCGGCGCTCGTCGACGGAGCAGGGACCTGGGCTCGGTTCCGCTATGTCACGTTGCCGCTACTCCGACCCGTGATCGCAGTTGCCGCTCTTTGGCGAACGATCGACCTCTTTCGGATCTTCGACGTCGTGTTCAGCCTGACAGGCGGCGGCCCAGGAGATGCGACCGAGACGGCGAGCATTTTCGTCTACCGATACGCGCTTGGGCCCCTGAACCTCGGCCTCGCATCGGCGATGAGTTACATCATCCTCGCTGTGCTGGCCGCGCTTCTCACGACACAGTCGCTGCTCTTGCGCAGGCGAACATGATCACGCGTCGACTTGCGACTGCGGTCACATGGTTGCTCGTTGGCTTGTTTGTCTTCCCCATATTCTGGCTGCTGTCCACTGCGCTCAAGCCGGGAAACTCTACGTTTGCGATACCGCCGATCTTCGCCTTCGTCCCCACGCTCGAGCATTTCGCCGAGGCGCTGACGCGCGGTGATTTCGCGAGCAGCCTCGTGCACTCGGTGATCGTGAGTTCTGCGGCGACGTTCTTCGGCGTCGTGGCTGCGGTTCCGGCGTCCTATGTCATCGCAACGTCACGGCCTCGATTGCGCCGTCTGTTGCGTGTCGCGGCTCTCCTGCCACAGCTCCTGCCGCCGATCGTGCTGATCGTGCCGCTGTTTCTTGGCTTTCGCACGCTGGCGTTGACGGATACGCTGTTCGGCCTCGCATTCGCGTACCTCACAATCACGATTCCGGTGTCAATCTGGGTGCTCGTGCCGTTCGTCGAAGACCTCCCGCCCGAGATCCAAGAGGCTGCCGTGGTCGACGGCGCGGGACCGTTCACGATCGTTGCACGAATGATCCTGCCGCTCATCCGACCCGGCATCGTCGCCGCCGCGACGATCTCGATCCTGTACACGTGGAACGAGTTCTTCTATGCGCTGGTGCTCACATCGCGCGACGCCAAGACAGTCACGGTCTCGGTGGTCAGCTTCATGACCGTCAAGGAGATGGACTGGGGGAGGATCGCCGCCGCGGGAATCCTCGTTCTGATTCCGGTGCTCATCTTCGCGCTCGCCGCACAGCGACAGCTCACTCGCGGACTAGTCAGCGGGTCGGTGAAGTGATGGAGGGGCGACGACGGCAACGAACCGATTATGCGCGTGCGTTGGAGGCGTCCGTCGGCGGGAGTGCTATCGTGCGGACGCTGGAGGTGCGGATGTGAGTCGAGGAAACGATGGTGCAGTCATGAGTGCGGGGACCGTTCCGGTCGAAAACATTACGCGGTGGCATGCGCAGATCGCCGATGAGCTGCGGGCCGCGTTCGAGTCGGTCCTTCCCGGGGAGCGATTCACCCTTGGCTCCCACCTCGCGGCGTTCGAGCAGCAGTTTGCCGACTATTGCGGCGCCAAGCACGGTATCGGCATCAGCTCGGGAACCGCTGCTCTCCATCTTGCGCTTCGGGCGCTTGGCGTCGGACCTGGCGATGAGGTCATCACTGTTCCGAACACGTACATCGCGACCGTGTTCGCCATCACCTATTGCGGCGCCACGCCGGTCTTCGTCGATGTCGATCCAGCAACGGCGAACATGGACCCTGCCAAGGTTGCCGCTGCCGTCAGTTCGCGGACCAAGGCGATCGCCCTAGTCCACCTGTATGGAGCCTGCGCAGATGTCGATGCGATTCGTGCCGCAGCACCTGGGATCCCGGTCGTCGAAGATGCTGCGCATGCGCACGGAGCGACTCTCCGCGGTCGGCGAGCCGGCTCGCTCGGCGATGTTGCCTGCTTCAGCTTCTATCCGAGCAAGGTGATGGGTGCCCTAGGCGACGGGGGCGCCATCACGACGAGCAGCGACGAACTTCGTGATGCGATCAAGCAACTGCGGTACATGGGACAGAAGGGAACGAAGCACGAGCACCTGATCGTCGGGTATCAGGAACGACTCGACGAGATGCAGGCCGCCTTTCTCTCGGTGAAGCTGCGCCATCTCGACGCGCAGGTGGATGGGCGTCGGCGTGTTGCGGCCATGTATGCAAAGGAGCTTTCCGGGACCCCGCTGACGCTCCCGACCCACGACGCGACGGGCACCCATGCGTACTACATGTACACCGTTCAGGCGCCACGCCGTTCGGAGCTCGTAGCACACCTCGATTCACAGGGGGTCAAGACGCAGATGATCTACCCGACGCTCGTCCCAGACCAGAAGGCGTACGAACATGTGCCTTGGCGAAAGTCCGACGAACTTGCCGTGGCACGCTCGTTCGTCCCGACGCTGCTCTGCTTGCCGATGTTTGCGGAGCTCACCGACGACGAGATCGCACGCGTGTGCGCCGGAGTGCGCTCCTTCTACAACTCGTGAAGCGCATTGCGCTGCTGGGCGGCAGCGGCGCCTCGACACCCGAGTTGGCCGATGCGCTTGCACGGCGCTATCCGCGCGACGGTTCGGAGATCGAGATCGTGCTGCAGGGCCGCAACCACGAGAAACTCGCGGCGGTCCAGGTTGGGTTCAGTGCGCGCCTGGGGGGCCATCCGGCGGTGAGAGTTTCTGCAGAGTCGAGCCTCGACCGCGCCGTCGACGGCGCCACCATCGTGATCAACCAAGTGCGCATCGGCGGGCTGGACGCTCGTGCGTTCGACGAGCGGTTTCCGCATGCGTTCGGCATCTTCGGTGAGGAGACGATGGGCCCAGGAGGGTTCTCCAACGCAGTGCGGACGGTTCCTGCGCTTTCCAGCACCTGGCGCAGCGTTCTCGCGCATGCTCCGGATGCTCTCGTCATCAACCTGACCAACCCTTCGGGAGTCGTGGTTGCGGTTGCTCATTCGGTGCATCCGAAGTTGAACATCGTTTCCGTCTGCGACGTGCCGGCGACATTCTTGCGTGCGATCAACGCCGCTGCGGGAACGACGCACCCTGCCAACTTCGCTTCTGCGGAACCAAGGCGCTACATCGGGCTGAACCACGCGGGGGTGTGGGTTCCTCCCCACACGGTGGGAGCCGCCCCGTTTGCGACCGCACACCGAGAGATCGACGCGGATGTTGTCGAAGGCCTCGGCGCAATCCCGGTTCCCTACCTGCGCTTCTATCTGCATCCGAAGCGTCAATACGATGCGCAGCGCGAGGCGAAGGAGACGCGCGCCGAGGCGCTCATGCGCTTGGAGCCCACGCTCCTTGCTGAGGCACGCGAGGGACGTGTCGATGCGGGAGTGACCCGTCGTGGCGCAGTCTGGTACGAGGAGATCATCGCACCGTTGGTCGCGGCCCATCTTCGTGCCGATGTCGGAGCCGGTATCGGCCAGAGCCCGTTGATCTTGGGCTTACCGAATCACGGTGCCGCACCCTGGTTGCCGACCGGCGTCGTTGTCGAAGGGGTCGCGGCACTCTCCGACGGGAGCTGGGGACAGCGAGAGTTGTTCGAGCCTCCGAGCGGCGCGCGCGATCTGCTGGCGCGCGTCGCCGCCTATGAGTCGGCGCTGGTTGCTGCCCTCCAGCCCGCAGGCACGACGGGAGACCTGGGCGACTCCTCTCGCGCGGCGCTGGTCGAGGCCCTCGCCCTGAACCCTGCGGTTAACGACCACGATCTGGCCACCCAGCTCTATGGCGCAATCGAGGCATCGCCGCATGTCTAGGCGGGACTCGGTCTTGGCCGTCGACGTTGGCGGAACCAAGACCGCACTCGTGGTGTCGCCCGTCGTGCACTCTGCGCGCGCGACCATCACGCCGAGCGCATCGTTCGCCACGCCGAAAGATCCGCAACGGTTCATAACCATCCTTCGCGATGCCGTCTCATCCGTATCCGGGGATGCCCGAGTCCTTGGCGTCGGAATGGGGGTGCCGGGCCCTCTCGATCGCGATCGGGGCATCGTGCGTTTCTCGACGAATCTTGGGTGGCGAAACGTGCCGATTGCAGCACTGGTCTCTCACGCGTTCGGCGGCATTCCTGTCTCGATCGACGACGATGCAAACGCCGGAGCGCTCGGCGAGGCTGTCTACGGAGCCGGTCGGAACGCCGACCCGTTCGTCTTCGTGACCCTGGGGACGGGTCTCGGTTCGGGAATCGTTGTCGGCGGGACGGTGGTTGCGGGACACCTTGGCGCCGCGGGAGAGATCGGGCATCTATGCGCCTCGTTCGACGGCCCGCTCTGCGCATGCGGTCGCCGCGGCTGCGTCGAGGCGTATGTGGGCGGGCTCGCGTTGGAGCGCCGATGGCGAGAGGCTGGTCGCGGCACTGCCGATGCGGCAACGGTCTTCGCGCTCGCTCGGCGCGGGGATGTCGATGCGCTGAGAGTCGTGCAACAGGCTCGCGAGGCCCTGGCGTTGGCCTTCGCAAGTCTCATGGCGTCGGTAGCTCCGGCGCGGATCGCTGTCGCGGGAACCGTGGGCCTATCGCAGAAGCCGTTCGTTCGTGCGGCGTTTCGACTCGCGACCTCAGCGGTGTATCCAGGCGGGCGCTGCAAACTCCGTGCCGGCGAACTCGGCGCCGATGCGGTCCTCGCGGGTGCCGCCGCCCTTGGACGCGCTGCGATCGCCAAGGCGAGCTAAGATCGCCCACATGCCTACTGCCTCCAAGAAGCGCTGGATCGGCCTCGCCTGCCTGGCGCTCGGCCTCGCCATGATCATCGTGGACACCTCGATCGTGAACGTGGCGGTGCCGCGCATCATCACCGACTTGAAGATCACGCCGTCGGCCGCGGAGTGGGTGAACAGCAGCTACGCGCTCGTCTTCGCCGCCGCGCTGATCACGCTCAGTCGCATCGGCGACATCATCGGCCAGCGTCGTCTCTACATGATCGGCACGTCGGTCTTCGCCGGCGCCTCGGTCCTCGCCGCGCTCGCGCCGAGCGGCGAGCTGCTCATCGGCGCGCGGCTGCTCCAGGGGCTCGGCGGTGCGGCGATGGCGCCGTCGACGCAGAGCATCGTCAACG
>JBMSXG010000056.1:0-5783 GCA_049425405.1 Steroidobacteraceae bacterium | reverse complement strand
CCGCCCCCACTTCCGTCACGTGATCATCGTGATGACCACCAATGCGGGTGCCGCGGACATGGCGCGTACGGGCATTGGCTTCATGCCCACCGACAACGCCAGCGACGGGCTCGAAGCGATCAAGAAGCTCTTCTCGCCGGAGTTTCGTAACCGACTGGATGCCGTCATCCAGTTCGGCGGACTCGATGAGACCACGATCGAGCGCGTGGTCGACAAGCTGCTCGTCGAGATCGAGGCCCAGCTCGAGGGTAAGCGCGTGCAGCTGCAGCTCGACGACGCGTCGCGTCGCTGGCTCGCGCAAAAGGGTTATGACCCCAAGATGGGAGCACGACCGATGGCGCGCGTCATTCAAGAGCACATCAAGCGGCCGCTCGCCGAAGAATTGCTCTTTGGCTCGCTCGTCAATGGCGGTACGGTGCGTGTGCGCGTGAAGTCCGACGAGTCGGGGCTCGATCTCAGCTGCGAGGCTGCGCCGAGCGAGGAAGCGGTCGAGGCGTAGTGCGCGGCCGACTCAGCGACCGCGATAGACGATGCGACCCTTGGTCAGATCGTAGGGCGTCATCTCGACGGTGACGGCGTCACCCGTGAGGATGCGGATGTAGTTCTTGCGCATCTTGCCCGAGATGTGGGCAGTGACTACGTGGCCGTTCTTCAGTTTGACGCGAAAAGTGGTGTTGGGCAGGGTCTCGACGACCTCACCTTCCATCTGTAACGCGTCTTCCTTCGACATCAGGGCGGGGATTCTGCCCAAAGGCGTTCAACGACGCAAATCTATCGGGATCCAGCGTGCGAGCAGAGCCAAAAACTCCTCGCGCGGCAGGGTGCGAGATCCGAGTGATGCGAGGTGGGGCGAGGGCATCTGGCAGTCGATCAGTTGGAGTCCCAGCGACTCGCTGCGCGTCGCGAGCGCAGACAGCGCCAGCTTCGAGCCGTCGGGCTCGCGGCTGAACATCGACTCGCCGAAGAACACCGCCCCGAGCCGCACGCCATAAACGCCACCGACCAGTCGCTCATCGCGCCACACCTCGATGCTGTGTGCGTAGCCGCGCTCATGCAGTTGCTCGTAAGCCGCCTGCATCTCGGGCGTGATCCAGGTGCCACGCTCGCGGGCACGCGGAGCGGCGCAGGCGCCGACGACTTCCGCGAAGGCCTGATCCATTCGAATCTCGAAGTCGCCGCGTCGCTCGCGGCGCGTGAGACTGCGCGAGCGGTGGAATTGCTGCGGGAAAAGTACCTCGCGCGGATCGGGACACCACCACAAGATCGGCTGCCCGGGTGAGTACCACGGAAAAATGCCGCGTCGGTAGGCGGCGAGCAGACGATCGACAGACAGATCGCCGCCGGCCGCGAGCAGACCCGGTGGTTCGTCGAGCGCCTCGTCGGCGGGTGGGAAGGCGTCTGGATCGGCACCTGGTTCGAGCCAGGGCAGGCGTCGCCGCCGCGAGTTCACGAGGGTGTGTCCAGCGTCTGCTTGTAGGGCACGTGAGCCTGGATACCTGCGGCATAGGCCTCGACGGCCTCGATTTCACGCGCCAGGTAATCGGCGATCGCTGCGCGGAACCGCGGCTCGACGATGTAGTGCGCCGAGTGGGTGTAGCGCGGTTCGAAGCCGCGACTGACCTTGTGCTCGCCTTGGGTTCCAGGCTCGAAGCGGGCGATGCCGCGTTCGATGCAGTGTTCGATGCCCTGGTGATAGCAAGTCTCGAAGTGCAGGCTGTGATGCTGCTCGGCCGCGCCCCAGTAGCGACCGTAGAGCGTGTCGTCCCCGACGAAGAACACCGCCACGGCGACGATCTCGCCCGCCAGGCGCGCCAACACGAACAGCATCGACTCGCCGAGCACGCGTGCAAGCTCGATAAAGGTCTCGGCGCCGAGGTAAGGCTCGTTACCGCGTCGCAGAAAGGTCACTCGGTGCAGCGTCCAGGCGGTGAGGATCTCCTCGCGCGAGAGCTCATGGCCGTAGCGTCGTTCGAACGTGATGCCGGCCTCGGCAACGCGTCGCCGTTCACGACGCGCCTTCTTGCGTTTCTCCGCCGTGAAGCTTGCGAGGAAGTCTTCGAAGGTGGCATAGCCTGAGTTGTGCCAGTGGAACTGGCAGTCGCGACGCTCGAGCCACTCGGTGCGCGAGGCGAGAGCTGCACGATCGTTCTCACACGGAAAGAGCACGTGTGCCGAAGAGAGTCCCTGCTCGCGCACGGTGGTTTCGATCGAGTCGAGTAACTTCTGCGTCATCGCCGCGCGATCGAGATCTGCGCGTACCAGCAGGCGTGGTCCCATTGCCGGCGTGAACGGCACCCCGACCACGAGCTTCGGATAGTAGGCGAGACGGTGACGCGCATACGCCTGCGCCCAGGCGAAATCGAACACGAACTCGCCGTACGAATGAGTCTTGAGCCAAGCGGGTGCGGCGGCGGCGAGCCCGCGTGAATCACGCAACGTGACGAAGCAGGGCGACCAGCCCGTTTCCCCGCCCACGCAGCCCGTGCGCTCTAGGGTGACGAGGAATTCGTGTCGCGTGAACGGATCGCGCCCGTCGCCGAGTGCGTTCCACTCGGCCGCCGGGATCGAATCGACCCTAGCGACGGTCGAGGCGCTCGAGGTAACGATCCGCATCGAGCGCGGCCATGCAGCCCGAGCCCGCCGAGGTGATGGCCTGACGATAGACGTGATCAGCGACATCGCCCGCGGCGAAGACGCCCTCGACGCTCGTCGCCGTGGCATTGCCCGAGCTGCCGCTGCGCACCTTGAGATAGCCGTCCTTCATCTCGAGCTGGCCCTCAAAGAGGGTGGTGTTCGGCGTATGACCGATGGCGATGAACACGCCGGTGAGCGCAAGATCGCTCGTCGCGCCGCTCGGTGCGCCCGTCGCAGGATCCGTCGCCCTCACCCGCAGGCCCGTCACGCCCGCCTCGTCGCCGAGCACCTCGTCGATTGCGTGGTTCCACAGCAGACGGACCTTGCCGGCCTTTTCGCGCTCGAAAAGACGATCCTGCATGATCTTCTCGGCACGCAGCCGATCCCGTCGGTGGATCAGTGTCACGTGCGAGGCGATGTTCGAGAGGTACAGCGCTTCCTCGACGGCGGTATTACCGCCGCCGACCACTGCGACCGACTGACCACGAAAGAAAAATCCGTCGCAGGTTGCGCAGGCCGAGACGCCCTTGCCCTTGAAGCGCTCCTCGGAGTCGAGACCGAGATAACGCGCCGAGGCGCCGGTGGCGATGATCAGCGCATCACACGTGTACTCGCCGACATCGCCCACGAGACGGAAGGGGCGGCGATCGAGCAGAGCCGTGTGGATGTGATCGGCCACGAGTTCGGTGCCGAAGCGAGCTGCATGCTGCTTCATGCGCTCCATCAGTGCCGGGCCCATCAAGCCGTGCGGGTCGCCCGGCCAGTTGTCGACCTCGGTCGTGGTCATGAGCTGGCCGCCTTCCTGCAGACCCGAGATCAGCATCGGCGAACGGTTAGCACGCGCGGCGTAGACGGCCGCGGAGTATCCGGCCGGGCCGGATCCCAGGATGATCAGCGAACGGTGTTGGGCGCTCATGGCGGAATGGTAGGGGCTCGCGTCGCCGAGCGCCACGGAAAGCGGGTAGAATCCGCGTAACGCATCCACGCCGTCACGAGGCAGAGTTGGCTGATACCGCTGCGAAGGGTGAAACGACAAGTCGTTTCACCGAGACCGTCAAGCGGGGTCTGCGCGAAGCCGCAGGGATCCTGACGGGCGCCCTCGCGCTGATGTTGCTCGCTGCGCTCGTCACCTACGATGCGCAGGACCCCGGATTCTCATTTACCGGCGATGGCGCGGGCGCCGTGAATAACCTGATCGGCGTGCAGGGCGCCTGGCTCGCCGACATGCTGTTTTTCCTCTTCGGCTGGCCGGCGTTCCTCTTTCCGGTGATGCTCGGGGCAGCCTGCGCCGCGATCTTCCGCGATCGTTTGCGTTCGAAAGACGAGGACGAGGACAACGACGAGGACGACGACGAGCCGGCCTCGCGTGCGAACACCCTCGTTCGTATCGGTGGTTTCGCGCTGCTGCTGACGGCGGCCTGCGCGCTCGCCACGTTGCACTGGCCACCCGGTGTGCTGCGCCAGAGCGCGGGCGGGGTCGTGGGTAGCCTGCTCGGCGAGTGGATGCGGGGCAACTTCAACTTCGTCGGCGGCACACTGGGCCTGCTTGCCGGTGCGATGACCGGGCTCACGCTCGCCTTCGGCGTCTCCTGGCTCGCCGTGATCGACAAGCTCGGTGCTAGCTTCTGGGCTGCAGTCGAGTGGATTCGTGCCCGCCGGCAGCGCGAGCGCGACATCGCCGAGGGCGAGGAGCGTCGCGCCGCCCGCAAAGAAACCGTGCAGGCCGAGACCAAGAAGGCTGCCGCACGACCCAAGCCGCGCATCGAGACGCCGGCGCCGCAGCCCGAGAAGAGCGAGCGCGTCGAGAAAGAGCGGCAGGTACCGCTGTTCTCGGCCAAGGCGGGCGAGCTGCCGCCGCTACAGCTGCTCGATGATCCCAAAGAAAAAGAAGCCACCTATTCGGCCGAGGCGCTCGAGGCGATGTCGCGCCTCGTCGAGCTCAAGCTCAAGGACTTCGGTGTCGAGGTCGAGGTCGTGGCGGTGCTGCCCGGCCCGGTCGTCACGCGCTTCGAGCTGCGCCCCGCGCCGGGCGTGAAGGCGAGCCAGATCAGCTCGCTCTCCAAAGACCTCGCGCGAGCGCTCTCAGCCATCAGCGTGCGCGTGGTCGAGGTGATTCCGGGCAAGTCGGTGATGGGCATCGAGATCCCGAACGAGAAGCGCGAGATCGTCACTCTCGGCGAGATCATCAAGTCCAAGGCCTACGATGAGATCGGCTCGCCGCTCGCGCTCGCACTCGGCAAAGATATCGGTGGCGTGCCGGTGGTCGCCGACCTGCAGCGCATGCCGCACCTGCTCGTCGCCGGTACCACGGGTTCGGGCAAGTCGGTCGCCATCAACGCGATGGTGCTCTCGATGCTCTACAAGAGCACCGCCGAGGAAGTCCGACTCATCATGATCGATCCCAAGATGCTGGAGCTGTCGGTCTACGAAGGTATCCCGCAGCTGCTCGCGCCGGTCGTCACCGACATGAAGCAGGCGGCCAATGCGCTGCGCTGGTGCGTGGCCGAGATGGAGCGTCGCTACCAGCTCATGGCCGCACTCGGCGTGCGCAACATCGCCGGCTTCAACCGCAAGGTGAAGGACGCGATCGATGCCAAGAAGCCCATCAAAGACCCGGTGCTGATGCAGCGGGCCGCTAACGATCCGACGATCGATCAGTCACAGATCCCGGATCTCGTGCCGCTGCCTTTCATCGTCGTCATCATCGACGAGCTCGCCGATCTCATGATGATCGTCGGCAAGAAAGTCGAAGAGCTGATCGCACGCCTGGCTCAAAAAGCGCGCGCCTCTGGGATCCACCTGATCCTCGCCACGCAGCGCCCCTCGGTCGACGTCATCACCGGTCTCATTAAAGCGAACATCCCGTGTCGCATCGCCTTCCAGGTGTCGGCCAAGGTCGACTCGCGCACCATCCTCGATCAGGGCGGCGCCGAATCTTTGCTCGGCCACGGCGACATGCTCTACCTGCCGGCCGGCACGTCCATGCCGAACCGCGTGCACGGCGCCTTCGTCGCTGATGCCGAGGTGCATCGCGTGGTCGAGGCGCTGCGCAAGGCCGGTGCTCCGGACTACATCGAAGAAGTGCTCTCCGGTCCACGCGGGCCCGTGCCGGGTCTGCCGCCCGAGGAGGGCGAGGGCGGTGACCCCGG
>JBMSXG010000055.1:0-5960 GCA_049425405.1 Steroidobacteraceae bacterium | reverse complement strand
CGTTGACCCCCACGGGGATATCGAAGTCGAGCCGGTCGTAAATCTCGTACGGCTGCTTCTTGCGAAGATCCCACGCGATTCCCGAACCACGCAGCATCGGTCCAGTGAAGCCGAGCTGCATCGCGCGCTCGGGAGTAACAACGCCGATATTGACGGTGCGCTGCTTCCAGATGCGATTGTCGGTCAGCAGCGTCTCGTACTCATCGATCGCCTTAGGGAATCGTCGTGTGAAATCTTCGATGAACCCGAGCATACCCGCCGAACGCGCCTCGTTCAGTCGGTCAGCATCTTTCTGCGAGCGCCAGCGCGACGCCTGATACTTCGGCATCTCGGCCGGCAGGTCGCGATGCACACCGCCCGGGCGGTAATACGTCGCGTGCATACGCGTGCCCGACACCGCTTCATAGCAGTCCATCAGATCCTCGCGCTCTTTGAACGCGAGCAGGAACACCGTCATCGCGCCGATGTCGAGACCGTGAGCACCGAGCCACATCAAATGATTGAGGATGCGGGTAATCTCATCGAACATCACCCGGATGTACTGCGCGCGGATCGGCGGCGTGACTCCAAGCAGTCGCTCGATGGCCATGACGTACGCATGCTCATTGCACATCATGGACACGTAATCGAGCCGATCCATGTATCCAATCGACTGATTGAACGGCTTTGACTCGGCAAGCTTCTCGGTGGCGCGATGCAGCAGGCCGATATGCGGATCTGCCTTCTGAATCACCTCACCATCGAGCTCAAGTACGAGACGCAAGACCCCGTGAGCCGCCGGATGCTGCGGTCCGAAGTTCATGGTGTACGACTGGATCTCAGCCACGCGACGGCTCCCCCTTTTCGATCAGGGTTGGGTCGTAGCGGTTATCGTCACGAATCACCCGCGGCACCAACGTGCGGGGCTCGATGCTGACTGGCTCGTAGACCACGCGGCCGCGCGTCGGGTCGTAGCGCACCTCGACATGACCGCTCAAGGGAAAGTCCTTGCGAAACGGATGACCGATGAACCCGTAGTCGGTCAGTAGACGACGCAAATCCGGGTGTCCGCGAAATAGGATGCCGAAAAGATCAAACGCCTCGCGTTCGAACCAGTTTGCCGAGGCCCACACGGATACCAACGAGTCCAACATCGGCTCGTCATCGTCCGGACACGGTACCCGCAGCCGCAAGCGACGATTGAATTGCAGCGACAACAATTGAACGACGACGGCAAAACGTCGTGTTGGACGCTGCCCCGCCGCGACAGCACCTCGGTCTACACCCCGGGAGAAACCCGACGAGGTCGCCTGCGACGTCTTCCACTCTGTTTTGCCGTATTCCAGATAATCGACCCCAGCGAGATCGACAAGCATTTCGTACCGCAGCTGCGGATGGCTCTGCAGCTGTCGCGCGGTATCAAGAAGACGCGCGGGGTCGCACTCGAAGGCGAGCTCATCCGGAAGCGACTCGATACGACGTAGCGCTCCGGCGGCGACCTCTTCGATCACGGCTAAGATCGCGGCATCCGTCACGGACTCACCACCGAACTCGTTCTAGCGATCTTCTTTTGCAGCTGGATGATGCCGTACAGCAACGCCTCGGCCGTCGGCGGACAGCCCGGCACGTAGACGTCTACCGGAACGATGCGATCACAGCCGCGCACCACGGCATAAGAATAGTGGTAGTAACCCCCGCCGTTGGCGCAGGATCCCATGGAGATCACCCAGCGTGGTTCCGGCATCTGGTCATAGACTTTTCGCAGCGCCGGCGCCATTTTATTGACGAGCGTGCCGGCCACGATCATCACGTCGGACTGACGCGGACTCGGACGAAACACAATGCCGAATCGATCGAGATCGTAACGCGAGGCTCCTGCGTGCATCATTTCCACCGCACAGCATGCGAGCCCGAAGGTCATCGGCCACAGCGACCCTGTCCGCGCCCAATTGACGAGCTGGTCGATCTGGGTCGTGACAAAACCGCGCTGAGCAAAACCCTGCGCATCGGCGCTATCGGTCAATCCCACTCCAGCGCCCCCTTCTTCCACTCGTAGATGAACCCCACGACGAGAATGCCGAGGAAGATGCCCATCGACACGAGGCCGAAAGTACCAATCGACTCGAGCGCTACGGCCCACGGAAAGAGGAAAGCGATCTCGAGATCGAAGACGATGAACAGGATGGCGACGAGGTAGTAGCGGACGTCGAACTTCATCCGAGTCTCTTCGAAGGCCTCGAAGCCGCACTCGTACGCGGAGAGTTTCTGGGGGTCAGTGGGCGAGCGCGAGAAGTAGTGCCCGAGGGCGCTCCCCAGGACCAGCAACACAGCGGCCAGGCCGGTGGCTACGACCAGGAAAATCAGTGCTGGAAGGTAGTTCGAGAGCATGCGTCCTGACCCGGCACGCACGCGACGATCCGCCGCGAAACCCCCGTGCCGCAAGCGGCGCGAATTGTATCAGGAGATGAATCGAGTTTGGTGCGGACGGGGAGACTCGAACTCCCATACCTTGCGGCGCTAGCCCCTCAAGCTAGTGTGTCTACCAATTCCACCACGTCCGCGATTGTGTTACTCGCGCCTCAGAACAATGTTCAGGGCGATGTTGCCGGCGCAGGCACTTCAGCTGGCGCAGGCACGACCGTCGGCACCGGCACATCTGCCGGAGCGCCCGAGGGCACCGTCGCCGTCTCAACTTGCTCGCCGAGCAAGCCTTCGGCGGTATTGACGTTCGGTCGCGTACCGAGCCAGGCGAGCGCCAGGCTGTTGACCATGAAGATCGCCGCAAATACGGCTGTGGAGCGCGACAATCCCGTCGTCGCGCCGCGCGCGCCGAAGACGCTACCCGAGGCACCGGCGCCAAAACCCGCGCCGGCATCGGCTCCACGCCCGCGCTGCAACAGCACGAGCGCGATGATCGCCAGCGAGGCGAACACCTGGATGATGGTGAGTGCAGTCAGCAGCATGCGATCGATTCCCTGCTCAAACGGCCGCCGCCGCGACGATCGCGACGAACTCCTCGGCCTTTAGTGAGGCGCCCCCGATCAGCCCGCCGTCGACGTTCGGCATCGCGAACAGTTCGCGCGCGTTGCCGGCCTTGACGCTGCCGCCGTAGAGGATTCTCACCGAGCCGCCAATTGTAGCATCCCAGGCCGAAATCCGGCCACGGATGTGGGCGTGGATCTCCTCGGCCTGCTCCGGTGTCGCCGTCCGGCCGGTACCGATCGCCCACACCGGCTCGTAGGCGATAACGAGGCTCGCAAAGGCAGCGAGGCCGCAGCCCTCAAGCACCGCCTCGAGTTGCCGATCGATCACCGCCCGGGTCACACCGGCATCACGCTCCTCCAGCCGCTCCCCTATGCACAGGATCGGAATCAAGCCTACGCTCTGCGCTGCCGCCACTTTGCGGGCCACCCGCGTATCGGTTTCACCGTAGAGCGTTCGTCGCTCGGAGTGCCCGACGATGACGTGGGAGCATCCGACCGCGCGCAACATAGCGCCCGACACCTCGCCGGTGTAAGCGCCACTGCCGACTTCCTCGCAAAGATTTTGCGCGCCAAGCGCGATGTTCGAACCTCGCAAGCGCACAGCGACCTCGCCGAGGTGAACGAACGTCGGGCAAACGAGGATCTCGGCCTGAGACCCCGCGAGCTGCGCGCGCACGGCGTCGATGAGCGAAGCGTTCGCGACGGACTCACCGTGCATCTTCCAGTTGCCAGCCACCATAGGCCGTCGACGGCTCACGAGGCCGACTCCACGACGGCGGCGAGCTCGGTCGCGAGCCGCTTCGCTTCCGTCATTTCCTCAGCCTCAATCATGACCCGAATGAGCGGCTCGGTTCCCGAAGCACGTAGCACGACACGACCACGCCCCTCGAGCTGTTGCTCGGTGCGTCGCAGAGCAGGAGCAATCGCCGGATGGTTTGCCGGATCGAATCGCTCGCGCACGCGAACGTTGACCATATGCTGCGGCAGCAGCGTCAGCCCCGCCGTGAGCTCTGCCAAGGATCGCCCGGTCGTACGCATGACCGCGAGCACCTGCAGCGCTGCAATCATCGCGTCTCCCGTCGTCGTGTAATCGAGAGTCAGAAGATGGCCCGAGGTCTCCCCTCCGAGCGTCCCACCCTTCTCGCGCAGTTTTGCGAGCACGTAACGATCACCGACCGCTGCGCGCTCGAAACCGATGCCACGATCGCGCAGCGCGCGCTCGAGACCGTAATTGCTCATGAGCGTGCCGACGACCGGCCCCCGCAACGTCCCTGCAGCCTGCTTTGCGAGGGCTAACACGTAGAGCAGTTGGTCGCCGTCGACCTTGCGACCAAGATGATCGACCATCACGAGTCGATCGCCGTCGCCATCGAGTGCGATACCAACCTCTGCACGCACGCCTGGCACGGTCAGCTGCAATAACTCCGGTGAGGTCGAGCCACAGCCCTGGTTGATATTGCGGCCGTTCGGCGAGCAACCGATCGGTACGATTTCGGCGCCGAGATCCGTGAGAATACGGGGCGCGACCTTGTAGCCCGCGCCGTGCGCACAATCGATCACGATCTTCATGCCCGCGAGATCGATACCCGCGGGCATCGTCGCACCACAAAACTCTTGGTAGATCTTGCGGGTCTTATCGACACGCGAGGCACGACCCAGACGCTGCGAATCACGGGTCAGGGGCGGATGCGCAAGCTCCGCCTCGATGCGGGCCTCGTCGGCATCCGAGAGTTTGCCGCCCTGTGCATCGAAAAATTTGATGCCGTTGTCCTCGAAAGGGTTATGCGAGGCACTAATGACCACGCCAAAACGGCAACCGTAATGCCGGGTCATGAACGCAATGCCCGGCGTCGGCAACGGGCCGATCAACAGCACGTTGACGCCGGCCGCCACAAAACCGGCCTCGAGGGCCGACTCGAAAAGATATCCGGACAGTCGCGTGTCCTTGCCAATGAGGACGCTACCCCCATCGGGCGCGAGCACTCGCGCCGCGGCACTCGCGAGCCTCACCACGAAGTCGACCGTGAGGGGTGCCTCACCGACACGACCGCGTACGCCGTCCGTCCCGAAATAAGTTCTGCTCACCGTGCCTGCTCCCCTCGGACGGCCGCCCAGACCTTCAGGGCGTCCACCGTCTCCGCGACGTCATGAGCTCGAATGATACGCGCTCCACCGGCGACCGCCGCGAGCGCAAGAGCCAGACTTCCCGCGAGACGCTCGCCCGCCACCCGGCCGGTCAGGGTCTGCAACATCGATTTTCGCGACAAGCCGGCGAGCAACGGCAACCCGAGTACCTGGAAGTCAGACAGCCCGCGTAGCAAAACCAAGTTGTGCTCAAGTGTCTTGCCAAATCCGAACCCCGGATCGATCACGAGCCGCTCTCGGACGATGCCTGCCGCCTCGCAGGCCTGCACACGCTCGCGCAGGAATGTACTCACCTCGTCGAGGACGTTTTGATAGCGTGGCGCCTGCTGCATGGTGCCGGGCTCACCTTGCATGTGCATCAGGAACACAGCGACACGACTGCTCGCAACCGCCTCAATAGCACCGGGCGCGCGCAGTGCGCTCACATCGTTGACACCGTGGACGCCCAGATCGATGCAGGCTCGCATGACCTCGGGTTTTCGCGTGTCGATCGACACGCAAGCCCCTGCGCGAACGAGTCCGTGCACGACCGGCAACACACGCCGCAGTTCCTCGTCTATCGAGACTTGCGCGGCACCTGGTCGCGTCGACTCACCGCCGACATCAAGGATCGCAGCCCCCTGCTCGAGCATGCGCAAACCCGCAGCGATCGCCGCGCCGGGATCGGCGTGCAGCCCGCCATCGGAGAACGAATCGGGCGTAACGTTGAGGACCCCCATGACCACAGGGGCATCGAGCGCGAGGACGCGATCGCCGGCAAACAGCCGCATCCTCGCCCCCTCACGCGAGGGCTCTGTCAGCCCGCGCTGCCCTCGCCGGCCGGCCTCGACCCGGGGTTGAATGCCGCGGGCG
>JBMSXG010000054.1:0-6011 GCA_049425405.1 Steroidobacteraceae bacterium | reverse complement strand
AGCTCGAAGAAATCACCGCGCTGGTTCGGGATGCCGTAGGGTATGTCGAGGAGCGCGGCGATCGGGTCAGCGTGGTTAATCTCGAGTTCTCGGCGCCGCCCGCGGACCCTGAGGAGCCGGGGGTTCCATGGGGCGAGCTTATTCGGTACGCGCTCATCGCTTTGGCAATCTTGTTTGCGTACTACGCATTGATTCGTCCTTTCCTCAAGCCTGCTCCGACGCCTACGCCTACGCCTACGCCGCCGCCGCCGCCGCCGCCAAGCGAGCCCAAGCCCGGAACTCCGGAGGACCCTGTGCCCGAACCCAAAGACCCTGAAGAAGAGAAGCGTAAGCGGTACCAAGAACTGCTGCAGCACGCCGAGAAATTCGCGACTGAGAAGCCGGAAGAAACCGCGCTCCTATTGCGTGCTTGGCTTAATGACAAGGATCAGCAATCCGCATGAACGACCCGTATAACCCGGCGAATACTCCGTTAGACGCGGAGGCGACTGATCCGAAGGCGCTGCAGGCCCAGATCGAGCGTCAACGTCTGTTGCGTGCGGCGATGCGCATCGGCCTTGAGCGACCATCCTCGACCGTCTTTGGTGAAGACAAAGCGCTCAATGCGCCGGCGCGTGCAGCTGCCTTATTGGTTGCGTTAGGGCCGCAGATGGCCGGTCAGTTGTTACAGCGTCTGTCGCCGACTGAGGCGCAAAAAGCGTCTTCTTTGCTTGCGGCGGCGCGTTCTGTACCGCGAGATGTATTGATTGACGTACTTCAGCGGTTTAAGGACATCACCGAGAACAAAAGCGAAGTACCGTTCGATGCGGACAGTTTCGTCTCTGCTGCGCTCGGTAAATTTTCGGCGGCGGAGAGCGAGGGTCGTCAGACAAGCGGAGCTCGTGCCGTACTCGAAGGGAAGGTTCCGTTCTATGACGTGCTCTGCAACATTCCGGTGGATGTTCTTAAGCATTATTTGAGTGACGAGCACCCCCAGCTTGCAGCAACTGTTCTCGCTATTTTGCCGCCCGACCGCTCAGCCGGAGTCTTGGCATTGTTCGATAAACCTCAGCGTACCGATCTCGTTCGTCGTGTCGCCACGTTGAGTCCGATCGAGGGATCGATGCTCGTGCATCTCAATGCCTGGATCGCTGATGTCGTACAAAAACACCTCGTCGAAAGTAAAGGCGTTGAGAAGCGCTCGTTCGGTGGCGTTGATCCAGTGGTGGAGCTCTTGAGCTCGCTCGCGAACAATGACGGAATCGAGGCGATCGACGAGTTGCGTCGCAGCGATCCGGAGCTCGCGGCCAAGGTGGCGGCGAAGACTTTCTTCTTCGACGACTTTGCGTCTCTCGACGAGCGTACGTTGAGCGATGTTCTTTCAGAGGTGCCGAATGGCGTTCTGAGCGTCGCGCTCAGAGGCGTTTCGGACTCGGTCAAAGAGAAATTCCTCTCCTGTCTCACGGAACGCGCCGCGCGCGATGTGCGCTTCGAAATGGAGATTAATGTTCGTGGCGCAGGGGCTGCGGATATCGAAGAGAGGCAGCGCGAAATGGTGCGTATCGCGCGTGCTCTTGAGCAGAAGGGTCGTGTGACCCTCAGGAAGGGCGCTACTCCGAGGCCGGTCTGATGCGGGCGTGGTCCCCGCAGTCTTTCGATTCGAGGGCGGAAGTCGACTCGTCCCAGAGCGAGGCGGCTCTGACTGCTGCAGATCTGCAGGCACTTCAAAACAGCATTCGTGAAGAAGCGTTCATCCACGGCTTTAAGGACGGCATGGAAGAGGGCCGTCGTCAGGGATTCACGCTAGGCAAAGACGAAGGCTTCGAAGTGGGTCGCACCGAAGGTGTGCGATCAGGCTATCAAGCGGGGTTTGATGAGGGTTTGAAGCGACTCGAGCCGCTCGGCGAACGGCTAAATGAAGCACTGGATGTCATCCAGAGCATGCCAAACGAGCTGCAGTCAGTGCTCACGGAATGGGTTTACGAAACGGCGCTCCGTGTCGCTGGCAAAGAATCCATGGATGTTGCGTGGTTCGAATCGGCGGTCAAAGAGGCGCTGGGTGGTTTGCCGAGGCCCGGTGAGCATCTCGTCATTCGGGTGGCGCAGCAGGATCTTGAGTCGTGGTCGTCGCTGTTGTCGTCGGGCTCGGGCGCCGAGTCGCGACAGGTTCTTGTCGACCCGGGGCTCACCGCAGGGCAGGCGTATGTCGAGCTGCGAGGACTTCGGATCGACGTCGGTATCGAAGCGCGGCGTGCGCTGGTACGAAACGCTCTAGGTCTGACGCTGCCATCGCCGTGAGCGCATCGCGTTCCACTCGTCAATTCATTGAGGATCGCCTGGAGTGCCTTCGTCAGGCCCCTCGGAGCATCGGCCAGGGCCGATTAAAGCGCGTGACGGGCTTGCTGCTCGAAGTGGAGGGCTTGCAGACCCAGATCGGCGGTCAAGCCTGCATCCAGCACGAAACACTCGGCACTTGGATCGATGTCGAATGTATCGGCTTCGATGCAGGAATTGCGTACTTCATGGCGTTCGATCCGGTAGCAGGGCTGTCGCCGGGTGCGCCCGTTTTTCCGCTCGATGTGCCTCAAAGAACTTCAAATGGCTATCGGATGCGCACCGGTATCGCCTCTTTACCGATCGGCCCCGCGCTGCTCGGTAGAGTGGTCGACGGTATGGGTCGTCCGCTCGATGGCTTGGGAGGCGCGGTTTGGAGTAACGACCTTGTCGTGCCCAAAAAGCCCAATCCGCTCAAGCGTACGAGCGTGAGCGAGGCGTTCGATAGTGGCGTTCGAGCCATTAATGGGCTGACGACCATTGGACGAGGACAGCGCGTTGGAATATTTGCGGGTTCGGGCGTTGGTAAGAGTGTTCTGCTGTCGATGCTCACGCGTAACAGTGTCGCGGATGTCATCGTCATCGCGCTGGTCGGTGAGCGCAGTCGCGAAGTGCGCGAATTTTGTGAGGAACATCTCAACGAAGCTGCACGAAAGCGAGCAGTGGTCGTTGCGGCTCCCGCCGATAGTTCGCCGCTCGCTCGCGCCAAGGGCGCCGATTACGCCACCAACGTTGCGACTTGGTTCCGAGATCAAGGGAAACATGTCGTACTCATCGTCGACTCGTTAACCCGTTTCGCGATGGCGCAGCGTGAAATGGGCTTAGCGCTAGGGGAAGTTCCGGTCTCGAGGGGCTATCCGCCCAGCGTATTTGCCCGCATTCCCGAGCTCGTGGAGCGGGTGGGTAACGGAGAAAGCGTCGCGGGATCTTTGACGACGTTCTATACCGTGCTGCTCGAGGGTGACGATGTCAACGATCCGATCGCGGATGCCGCGCGCAGCGTACTCGATGGTCATATCTTTCTGTCTCGCGAGCTTGCTGATGCGGGGCATTACCCTGCGATCGATGTCGAGAAATCGATCTCGCGTGTCATGCCACGTGTTGTCGATGAGGGGCATGTACAGACTGCGCGGCGCGTGAAGCAGTTGGTGAGTCGTTACATGGGGAGTCGCGACATGGTTTCGATGGGTGCGTACGCGCCCGGGAATGACGAGGAGCTCGATCTCGCCCTCAAAAAATGGCCGACGATTCGTGAGTTCTTGAGACAGAACGTAAATGAGTCGATCAATCTGCCGCAAAGTGCCGAGCAGCTTGCTGCCGTGCTGACGAGCCCGTGAGATGCGCAGCAAACCCCTCGAATTTTTTCTGAAGTTGCTCGACCTAAAAAAAGCGCGGTCGGCCATGATCGCGAACCGCGCGCGTAGCGAGTTCGATCGCGTCCAGAATTTCGAGCAGCAGCTGAAGACGTACCACGACGAGTACCAACGCTCGTGGCTCGAGTCAGCCAAGCAGGGAGGCAGCGCGAGCGAGTTGGCCTCCCGCTCCTCGTTTGTCTCGCGCCTCAGGGAGACCGTGGAAGCGCAGGGGCCCGAGGTCTCGGCTGCCGCTGCTCGCATGACCCGGGCGAGTTCTCGGGCGGCTGCAGACGGTTTCCGGGCGGATACCCTGCGAAAATACCTACAGGCGAAGCGGTTGGCGCGTCGTAAGGCCATCGAGCAACGCGAGGAGCGCGAGGCCAACGATCGAGGGGGGCAACCCCGCCGCTGAGGGTTGGTATCGAATTTGCAGAGTCTAGGGCGATGGAGCCAAAAGAGCCTCGCCTATGAACCTGATTCCTCCCATTACGGCCACCCCAGTCGGCGCCCTGCCGGGAAACGGCCTCGAGCCTGGCGACAATCCGTTAGCCGGTATTGAAGATCCTATTTTTTACGAGGAATTCGTCGCAGCGCTTTCGAAAGGCGCCGGTGGCGAAGGGGCCGCGGTTCTCGCGGGTTCGCCGGGCGAATCGACGCTCGCGGAGGGCGAAAGTCCTGAGGGTGAACTGCAAGGTTTGCCGGCTGAAGTCACCAGCCAACTCGTCGATCAGGCAAATTTTTCCCTCGGGGTGCACCCGAGTGTCTCAGCCATCGTCACCAACGTTGAGCAAGCGCCCGTCGCGGCGACTGCGGTCGGCACGATATCTCATGGCGCGTTGGCCATCACGGCTCAGAACGCGGCTCAGGCGTCGGAAGCTGCCAGCGCACACCCTGCCCAGCAGCTTATCTCGCAGCCTCAGGGTGCGGTCGAGGTCGGTCCGCAAGCAGGTCGTTCGATATTGACGGCCGAGGCTCAGGCCACGAGCGCCACGGCGGCTGCGAAGACAGCTGATCTCGCGACGACAACCGCGCCGGGGACAACCGGATATTCGATGGTGATCGAGACGAACGAATCGCCGATGAAACCGAGCGCGAGCGTCCCAATTGCAACGGGTTCGGCGACGACGCTGCCGTCCGGTGCCACGGCCGCATTGGCTCAAGATATTTCGGCTCGCGCGGACCTGATCGCAAATGCCCCGGCGGTTGTGGCCCAGGTTGCGCTCGATGAGGGTCCGCCCGAGCTTCGAGGGTCCTCGGTGCCGACGATGTCGGGTGTCTCGATGCGCGAGTCATCGCCTCAAGCGGTATCGTTAGGGTCGACCGATGCGACAGCGGTGTCGGTATCGCAGGGTGCTCCGACAACCAACACGCCGACTCGCATCAATGGGTCGATAGTTGAGTCGGTTACTCCGGCAGCCTCCGTCACGGCTGACGCCTCGGAGGTCTTAGGGAGCCTCGGTATGTCTTCTAGCGCATCGGATCTCGCGGTCCGTGCGCCTGCGACGCTGTCTTCCAGAGAGCGCGGCACGTCGTTTGATGTGACCCGTAGCGAGGATTGGCAGGGACTGATCGCTCCGCAGAGCGCCGGGACTCGAGCCGTCGCGGCACTCAGTAGCGTAAGCGAGGTCGTTACCTCAGAGGGGTCGCTAGAGGTTTCTTTGACGTCCCAGCTGCCACAAGCGCCCGCCGTCACTGACGGTAACGGCGATTGGCGTTTTCCCGTTCGCCCGAATTCGAGTAGCCCCGTCGACGCCGCCGCCTTGCCGGCGGACGTTGCAATCAAACTGCAGCCCGAGGCTTCCCCCGCGCTGAAAGGCGCTGCAGAGCTCGCGTCGACGACGGCACGCGTCACGGTCATCGAGTCCCAATCGACTCTGGATCCGATCACCCGGGCGTCGCTGTCAGATGCGGTGGTCGACGTCGCTATGGCGGAGGCGTCGCGTACCGATTCAGGTAACGCCGTCGCCGGAATCGCGCGGCAGTCGGCCTCATCCGACAGCCAGACAGCCTTGAATAACGCTAGGGCAGACGCCGGCATCGCAGCCGTCGCTCGAGATGTCGAGAGTGGTTCCCCCAATTCGATCGCGGAGAAATTCATTTCGACGCTGCTCGGAATGTCCGGGACGCAAGTGGAAAGCGCAGCCGACCGAACAGCCATCGAATTCCGTCAGGCAAAAACGATCGTTTCCGCACCGCATATGGCGCGTTGGGATGCCGCGGCGGTTCAGGTTGAGCTTGTTCGCATGGTTCGCGACGGAGGCGGTCAGGTCGTGATGAAACTGACCCCACCCGATGAGGGCTCGTTCCGGATCGATCTCTCGCTCGACCCAGAGCGGGGCGTCC
>JBMSXG010000053.1:0-6267 GCA_049425405.1 Steroidobacteraceae bacterium | reverse complement strand
GTGTCGACCCGCTCTTTGAGCTTGTCGTTCGCGTAAGTGAACGCGAGTTCGGCGCCTTCGCGATGCATCGCTTCAGCAATGCCCCAGGCGATCGACCGGTCACTCGCCACGCCCACGATCAGGGCGCGTTTGCCACTCAAAAATCCCATGGTCAGTTCCCTCGGCGGACGACGAGCCGCTGGCCGACGCGCAGTACGCTATTTTTGGAGATGTCGTTCCAGGCGACGAGCTGCGCGATCGTCACGCCATAACGCCGCGCGATCCCGGAGAGGGTGTCGCCGCTGCGCACGCGGTGCGTCACGCGCGAGCCTGCGCCGGTGTCGCGATCGCCGGAGGACGCGCTCGCCGCGCCCGACCCCGACCCACCACGCGAGACGATGAGTCGCTCGCCCGGCATGATCTTGTCGCCCGCCTTCTTGCCGTTGAGGCGCATGAGCGTCTTCGGATCCATGTTGTTGCGCCGCGCGATCGCCCAGATCGACTCCCCACGCCGCACCACGTGCACTTCGGGACGGCCGCGTTTGCTGCGGGTCCGAGGCTCCGGGCCATCCACCCGTGCGGCGGCGCGCAGTACTTTCTCGGGCAATTTCGTGGTGCCCGAGGGCACGCGCAAATCCATGCCAGGCTCGATCCGCGCATCGCGCAGGCCATTGAGCATGCGGATCGTCATCACGCTCGTGCCGTAACGTGAAGCGAGTTCCGGGAGCGATTCACCGGCGCGCACGATGTGGTGCGTCACGCGCATGAGCTCATCGGGCGAGAGCAGCGTCACGTTCTGCTGAAAAAGCTCCGCCGAGTCGATGGGCAGCAAAATGGCGTGCGGGCCTTCGGGCGGCGTCGCCCAGCGGTGATACGCCGGGTTCAGCTCCGAGAGCTCTTCGTGTGAGAGCCCCGCGAGATCCGCCGCGAGTCGCAGATCGATCTGCGCACCGAGCGAGACCTTTTTGAAATAAGGCTCGTTCGGGATCGGGCTGAACTCAATCCCGAACATCGAAGGGTCCGCGACGAGTCGCTTCATCGCGAGGAGCTTTGGCACGTAGGCGCGCGTCTCGTTCGGCAGACGCAAATCCCAGAAGGTGGTCGGCAGACCCGCCGCGCGATTACGCGCAACCGCGCGTGCCACGCAGTTCTCGCCGCAGTTGTAGCCCGCGACCGCGAGTAACCAGTCCCCCTCGAACTCATCGTGCAAGAACTGCAGATAATCGAGCGCCGCACGCGTCGACTCGATGACATCGCGCCGCCCGTCGTACCACCAGTTCTGCGGCAGTCCGTAGCGACTGCCCGTATCCGGAATGAACTGCCACAGCCCCGAGGCGCGTGCCTTCGAGTAGGCAAAGGGCTCGAACGCACTCTCGATCACGGGCAGCAGCGCAAGCTCCATCGGCATGCCGCGGCGCTCGACCTCCTCGACGATGTAGTGCATGTAGAGCGAGGCGCGCCCGAACACCCGATCGAGATAGGCGGGGTTACGCTCATACCACGCAAGCTGCACGTCGATCGCCGATCGGTCCTCCTCGGCAATCTGGAAGCCCGAACGAATCCGCTCCATGAGGTCCCCGGGGGCCGCGACCACCGGCATCGCCGCCGGGATCAACACCGACGGGGCGGGCGAGGGCGGGGCGCGCTCGGCGCGGGTCTCATCGAAGGGTGGGCCCGGCGGCGGGGTCTGCAGCACCGGCTCGGGGACCGGACGCGGCGCGGCGAGATACGCACCGACGCTCGCGTCTTCGAGGGTCGCACAGGCCGCGAGCGAGAGCATCGCGAGCAGTAGCGCCAAGCGCGTGAGGAGAGCAGACCGCATTGGGCGCGTATTTAACCGGCACCGGCCGAAAATTGCTATGGTTTCGCCCGTGCTCGACCCCCGACTGCAAACTTGGCTCTCCACGGATCGCGGCCAGACGCTGCTTGCGACCGAGGGGCGCGTCATTGGGGAGTCCCTCGAAGATTGTTTTGGCTGGGAAACCCTGCAGATCGGCGTATGGGGCGAAACCCGCTCGCTCGTCGGTCACGCACGTACGCGCTCGCAAACCGTGCTCGATATCGATGCCACGCAAGGTCTCGATGCCATCGGTCGTCCGAGTCAGCTGCCCATCGCGAGTGATTGCATGGATGTCGTGCTACTCGCGCATGCGCTCGAGTTCGAGAGCGACCCGTATGGCCTCGTGCGCGAGGCCGATCGCGTGCTCGCCGGTGACGGCAAACTGCTCGTGCTCGGGTTTTCGCCGATGAGTCTTTGGGGACTTCGGGCGCGTGCGAGCCGCAGCGGTTTTCCGCCGGGATTACGGCGAGTATTGCCGGAGCGCCGGGTGCGCGATTGGCTGCATTTATTGGGCTACGACGTGCTCGAAGTTCGTCATTACCTCTATGGTCTGCCCTGGGGCGAGCCCGCGAGTGTGGATCATCAACTGCGTCGCGGCTGGCTCGCGCCCTGGCCCTCGGGGGCGTATTTGCTCAAAGCCCGTAAACGCATGCATGCCCTGACGCCGCTGCGGCCGCGCCTGCGCGAAGCACGCCGCTCGCGTGTGCTCGGCGGACTCACCGAACCTTCGGTCAACCGTGACCCGAGTTGAGATCTACACCGATGGCGCCTGTCGCGGAAACCCCGGCCCCGGTGGCTGGGCCGCGACGCTCGAGCTCGGTGAGCACCTACGTGAGCTCTCGGGCGCCGAGGCCGAGACCACCAATAACCGCATGGAGCTTACGGCCGTCATCCGCGCGCTCGAGGCGCTCAAGCGCTCGACGGCGCTGCGCATCCATACCGACTCAGAATACGTCCGCCGCGGCATCACCGAGTGGATCGCGAACTGGAAAACTCGCGATTGGAAAACGGCTGATAAAAAGCCCGTCAAAAATCGTGATCTTTGGGAGCGACTCGACGAGCTCGCGGGTCAGCACGACATCGAATGGCGCTGGGTGAAAGGGCATTCCGGCGTGCCGGGTAACGAGCGCGTGGATGCGCTCGCCAATGCCGCGATCGATGCGCTGCTCGGCTGACGCACCCTCGGATACACTTCACCCATGCGACAGATCATTCTCGACACCGAAACCACGGGCCTCGAAGTTGGCGAAGGGCACCGCATCATCGAAATCGGCTGTCTCGAACTTGTGGGTCGCCGCCTCACGGGGCGTCAGTTTCATAAATATTTGAACCCCGAACGCGAGATCGACGAGGGCGCCTCGGCGGTGCACGGCCTCACGCTCGCCAAGCTCCAACGCGAGCCCAAGTTCGCTCAAGTGGTCGAGGAGCTGCTGCAATTCATTGAGGGTGCTGAGCTTGTCATTCATAACGCGCCCTTCGATCTCGGATTTTTGAACGCCGAGTTCAAGCGTCTCGATGCGAAGTCCACGGCGCTTGAAACCCGCTGCACCGTGCTCGACACCCTGACGCTCGCCCGAAAACTCCACCCCGGGCAGCGCAACAGCCTCGATGCCCTCTGCAAGCGCTACGGGGTCGATAACTCCAAGCGCGAGCTTCATGGTGCACTTCTCGATGCGCGCATCTTGGCCGACGTCTACCTCGCCATGACGGGCGGGCAGAGCACCCTCGAGCTGCGCGAAGATCGCCATCCGAGCCAAACCGCAGGCTCCGGCAAGGCGGTGAAATTCAAGCGGCCGAAGGACGCTGAGCCCGTAGTCATTCAGGCGGACAAGAAAGAACTCGCCGCCCACGAGGCTTTACTCGAGCGCATCGCCAAGGCGAGCGGCGGCTCGGTCGCGTTTCGCAGTTAACGCGGGTTATCACCTATAATCGGGCGATGACTCCGCCCGCGATGCAGGTCCCGCTGCTCGACCTCAAGCCCCAGTACCGGGCGCTCAAATCCGAGATCATGGCCGCGCTCGAAAAGACCTGCGACTCGCAGGCCTTCATCCTCGGGCCCGCCGTCAAACAACTCGAAGCCGACGTCGCTGCCTACAGCGGCTGCACCCACGGGATCGGCATGTCTTCGGGAACCGATGCCTTGCTCGCCGCCCTCATGGCGCTCGACATCGGGCCGGGCGATGGTGTGCTCACGACGCCCTACACATTCTTCGCGACCGCGGGGACCATCTCGCGCGTCGGTGCGCGCCCGGTATTCGTCGATATCGACCCTGCGACCTACAACCTCTCGATCCCTGCGCTTGAGCGCTGCCTCAAGCAGGACTGCGCGCGGCAGGGCGGGGCGCTCGTCCATCGCGCTTCAGGGGTAACGATCAAGGCGATCATGCCCGTGCACCTCTACGGCCAGATGGTCGACATGACGCCGCTCATGGCGCTCGCCAAAGAATTCGGTCTTCGGGTGATCGAAGATGCGGCCCAGGCGATCGGCGCCGCCGATGGTGAAGGGCGTCGCGCCTGCAGCATTGGCGACATCGGGTGTTTGAGTTTTTTTCCGACCAAGAACCTCGGCGCCTTCGGCGATGCCGGTATGTGCGTCACGAACGACCCGGCGCTCGCCGCGAAGCTCGCGATGATCCGCGTGCACGGCATGGAGCCCAAGTATTACCACCAGCTCGTCGGCGGTAATTTCCGTATCGACGAGATCCAGGCGGCGGTGCTCGTGATCAAGCTCAAGCATCTCGACGCCTGGAGTCGTGCTCGGCAAGAGAACGCCTGCTTTTATTTTGGCGCCTTCGACAAGGCGGGCCTCAAGCGCGTGCTGACACTGCCTGCGGCATTGCCGGGTGCGCGGCATATCTACAACCAGTTCATCGTTCGCTCGCCCAAGCGCGATGCGCTCCGTGCCCACCTTGCTTCGAAGGGCGTGGGGAGCGAAATCTATTACCCCGTGCCGCTGCATCGGCAGCAGTGCTTCGCCTCGCTCGGCTATGCCGAGGGCGCATTCCCGGAAAGTGAGCGCGCCGCCGCCGAGACGTTGGCGCTGCCGATCTTCCCCGAGCTCTCGCGCGAGCAGCTGCAGTACGCGGTCGATGTAATCGCCGAGTTCCACGGATGATCGGACCGGATACCGCGGCTTGGAAGACGCTCACGCGCCTCGCCGGTAACGGTGCGGGGCAAGACGTTGCTTCGGCGTTTCGGTCAGATCCGACTCGCGAGAGCCGGTACACGCGCGAGGCGGCGGGCGTCCTACTCGATCTCTCGCATCAGCGCATCGACGCGGAAATCTTTGAAGCACTGATCGCACTCGCGAAAGAAGTCGATCTGAAAGCTGCCTTCGCGGCGATGTTTAATGGTGAGGCCATCAACGTCACCGAGGGTCGCGCGGCATTGCATGCGGCGCTACGTCAGAACGCAGGGGATGGCGTGGGCGGCGCCGAGATCGAGCGCGCCGTGCTCGCCGAGCGTGAGCGTCTGCTCGGCTTCGCCGAGAAAATCCGCAGCGCGGGGCGCTACGACACGGTCATCAACATCGGCATCGGTGGCTCCGATCTCGGACCGGCGATGGCGACCGCCGCGCTGAAAGGCTTTACGAAGGGCGCCCCACGTGTGAGGTTCGTGTCGAACGTGGATGCCGTTGCGCTGCACGATGCGCTCGAAGAGTCGGATCCGAAACGTACGCTCTTCATCATCTGCTCGAAGACCTTCACGACCCAAGAGACGCTCGCGAACGCCGAGCGCGCGAAGGCCTGGCTCAAGGCGCAGCTCGGCGCGGCCGATGTCTCGGCGCATTTTGCTGCCGTTTCAGTGAATGCGAAGGCGATGGATGCCTTCGGTGTTCATCCTGACCAGCGGTTCATGATGTGGGACTGGGTCGGAGGCCGTTACTCGGTGTGGTCGTCGATCGGGCTTGCGCTCGGCATCGCCATCGGCCGCAAAAATTTTTTGAAATTCCTTGCGGGCGCTCGGGCGATAGACCGCCATGCGCTCGAGGCGCCGCTCGATCAAAACCTGCCAGTGCTCTTTGCGCTTGCCGGTATCTGGAATATCAACTTCCAGAAGATCCCGACGCTCGCGGTGCTGCCCTACACCGACCGGCTCGCACGGTTTCCGGCGTTCTTGCAGCAGCTCGAGATGGAGAGCAACGGCAAGCGCGTGCAGCGAGACGGTTCGCCCGTGCGCTGCGAGACCGCGCCCGTGATCTGGGGTGAGCCCGGAAACAACGCCCAGCACTCGTTTTTTCAGATGCTGCACCAAGGCCAGCTGCTCGCGGCGCTCGATCTCATCTTCGTCAAGCGATCTCCCGTAGGCGATGCCGAGGCCGCGACGCTCGCAGTCGCGAACGGACTCGCGCAGCTCGAGACCTTCACGGTGGGGCAGGGTGGTGATGCGCATCGCGTGCATCCGGGTTCGCGCGCGGCGTCGGTCATTGCACTCGATGAGTTGACTCC
>JBMSXG010000052.1:0-6392 GCA_049425405.1 Steroidobacteraceae bacterium | reverse complement strand
GCGCGCGGCGTATCAGCACTTCGGGCTCGTGCCGCCGGCGCGCGCTGGAGCGGCGATGCCGCTCTTCGAGGACCCAACATGAGCGCCTTTGAGTGGCGAATGCGGGTCTATTGGGAAGATACGGACGGGGGCGGCGTCGTCTACTACGCGAACTATCTGCGCTTCCTCGAGCGTGCGCGGACCGAGTGGCTTCGCGCACGCGGCTTCGATCAGTCGAATCTCGCGACTGAGCGCCGGATACTCTTCATGGTGCGGGGTCTGCAGATCGAGTACCTTGCACCGGCACGCTTGGATGACACCCTCATCGTCAGCTGTGAGCCGCAGCCCGAGGGCCGCACCACGGCGTTCTTTCATCAGCGTATCTGCCGTGACGACGTCGATCGGGAACTTCTCGTTGAGGCGAGAGTCCGGGTCGTGTGCGTCGACGCGGTCTCGTTGCGCCCGCGACGTCTGTCGGAGTATCTGCCATGAACGAGCTGTCGATTCTGAAGTTGATCGCCGAGGCCACGTTGGTGGTGAAGGCGGTGATGGCGGTACTCGCCCTTGCCTCGATCGTTTCTTGGGGGTTGATCTTGCGCAAGCGCGGCGAGATCGGTCGCTGCAGGTCGGTGCTCGCACGTTTCGAGAAGGACTTCTGGTCCGGTGGTGATCTGGCGGCGCTCTACAAGGACATCGAGGCTCGCGGCGACTCGCTTGGGATCGAGGCGACTTTCCAGGCGGGCTTTCGGGAGTTTGCGCGCCTGCGTCAGCAGGGTGTCGAGACGGCGGATGTTTTGCTCGAGGGAGCCCGTCGGGCCATGAAAGCGCAACAGATCAAAGAAGTCGAATCCCTCGAGGAGGGTCTCTCTACGCTGGCTACCGTGGCATCGACGAGTCCCTATGTGGGACTCTTCGGTACCGTGTGGGGCATCATGCATGCCTTCATCGGTCTCGGCGCTGCGCAGCAGGCCACACTAGCCGCCGTCGCACCGGGCATTGCCGAGGCGCTGATCGCTACGGCGATCGGTCTGTTCGCGGCGATACCCGCGGTGATCGCCTACAACCGCTTCGCCGACCAAGTGTGGCGACTTGAGATGCGCTTCGATGCCTTTATCGAGGAGTTCTCGACCATCCTGCAGCGGCACGCGACGCGCGCAGCGGGCTGAGCGCGCATCCATGGCCGGTCCCTTGAGACGACGCAGACCGATGGGGGAGATCAACGTCGTCCCCTACATCGATGTCATGCTGGTGTTACTTATCATTTTCATGGTCACCGCGCCGCTGTTGACCGAGGGCGTGCAGGTGGACCTACCCGAGGCTGCGGCCCGGCCCGTCGATCCTGCGGCGCTTGCTGAGCGGCCGCCGATCGTGGTGTCAATCGATCGCGAAGGACGCGTGTTCATCAACTCGGGCGAGACGCCGGGCAGTCCCGTCTCCGAGCAAATATTGCAGCAGCGGGTGACTAACTTGCTGCGTGAAACGCCGCAGGTCCCCATCTTCGTGAAGGGTGATCAATCTGTGCCCTACGGCCGCGTGATCGAGACGATGAGCGTACTGCAACGAGCGGGGGCAACGAAGATCGGCTTTCTGACCGAGCCGCTCGAGGAGCGTCGAGCTTCGCAATGACGACGTCGATCGTACGTCGCTCGCTCCCGTACCTGGGCTCGCTTGCTCTACACACGGTACTCGTCGTGGCGCTGGTCGGATGGACGGTGTGGCAGGCGAGTGTCTCGGGTGCGGCAACGAGCGCGCCGCCGCCCGCTGAGCCGCCGGCGATCGAGGCGGTGCTTGTCGATGCGAGCTTGCTCGAGCCGCCGCCACCGCCCGCGGAGCCCGAGCCGACGGCAGCCGATCTCGCTCGTGTCGAATCGCAGCGCGCAGCTGAAGCCGAGCGGATCGAGACACGTCGCCGTGAGGTCGAGCGTGTCCGACGGGCCGAGGAGCTGCGGCGTCGCGAGGCCGCAGCGCGTGAGGCTGCGGCGCGCAAGGAAGCCGCCCGTCAGGAGGCTGCGAAGCAGGAGGCCCAGCGTCGCGAAGCGCAGCAGCGACGCGCGCGTGAGACCGAGTTGCAGCAGGCGCTCGCCGCCGAGGAAGAGCGTGCCGCCATCGCCAGCGCGCGCGCGCGCCTCGCCGCCCAATGGGCTGCGGCGATCCAGGGGCGCGTCCAGCGGGCGTGGATTCGACCGCCGAGCGCGCGGCCCGGGCTCGACTGTCGGGTGGCGGTCACTCAAGTACCCGGCGGAGCCGTGGTGCGGGTCGAGGTCAAGCAATGCAATGGCGATGAGGCGGTGCGGCAGTCGATCGAGGCGGCGGTGATGCGCGCCTCACCCTTGCCTTCGCCCGCCGATCCGGCCATCTTCGAACGTGAGTTGGAGTTGAGGTTCAGACCCAATGACTGATTCGCGCTGGTCGCGACGCCTGCGTCGAGGGATCTTGGCGGTGCTCGCGGCTGCGAGCCCCGTGGCGTTCAGTCAGTTGCAGATTGACATCACCTCGGGTGTCGTCGATCCCATCCCGATCGCGATCGAGCCATTTAGGGGAGACCCGCAGGACTCGTCTGGCGTCGTCGCGCGCGATCTCGCTCGCAGCGGTCGTTTCGTCGCCGCGCCGCGAGCCTCGGCCGATTACCTCGTCTCCGGACGTGCCATCGTCGGACGCGACGGCCGTGTGACGCTCGAGTACGAGTTGCAGAACCAGCTCACTGGACAGCGGGTGCTGCGCGAGCGCTGGGTGGCCCCACCCTCGGCTTGGCGCAATGCAGCGCATCGAATCAGCGATCGAGTGTACGAGCGCATCCTCGGCACTCGTAGCGCCTTCGCCACGCGGATCGCTTACGTGGCGGTTTCGGGCACGCCACCTTCACTGCGCTATCGACTGATGCTCGCCGACGCCGATGGCGAGAATAGTCGTGCGATCCTCGAATCGCGACAACCGCTGATGTCCCCGGTCTGGTCGCCCGACGGGGAGTGGCTCGCCTATGTCTCGTTCGAGAATCGTACGGCGGCGGTGTATCTGCACCGAGTTCGCACCGCCGAGCGTCGGCAGATCTCATCTCGCCCGGGCGTCAACGGTGCGCCGGCGTTTTCGCCGGATGGCCGACGTCTCGCACTGACCCTCTCCTCGGCGAGCGGTAATCTCGATATCCACGTACTCGAGATCGACTCGGGCGTGCTGACGCGACTGACCAACCATCCGGCGATCGACACCGAGCCGGTATGGAGTCCTGCCGGTGATCAGTTGTACTTCACCTCGGACCGTGCGGGTGGGCCTCAGGTGTATCGCATGAGCGCTACGGCGGTTGGCACGCCCGTTCGGGTGACTTACTCCGGTGGCTACAACGCGCGGGCGCGTCTGAGCCCCGACGGTTCGCGTCTGGCGTTCGTGACTCGTGACGAACGCGGGTATCGGATCGCCGTCCAGGAGCTCGCTTCGGGTGCGGTCACCCTGTTGTCGCGTGGCGGCGAGGATGAGTCGCCCGCATTCTCGCCGGATGGCGGCACCCTGATTTTTTCGTCGCGCGAGCGGGGGCGCAGCACGCTGGCGTCGGTGAGCGTCGATGGGCTGATCCAGCAGCGTCTCGTATCGGGGCGTGACGAGGTGCGGGAACCCGCCTGGGGTCCGTTCATGCGAGAATCCAAACCTTAGAAAGACTCGAAGTCGAGTCGGAGGAAAGTGTCATGTGGCGTTCATTGCTGATGATTGGCGTCGTGTCGGTGCTCGCGGCCTGTTCATCGCCGCCACGTCAGGGAGGCGCACCGGCCGACGAGGCTTCGCGTAAGGCGACCAGCTCTGCCGCAGCGATGGCCGATACGGCCGCAGAGGCGGAGTCCGCCGGGATGGTGGGCGATGACGACGCCGAAAACGTGCGACTGCCGGCCGAGCTGGCGGGTCGGCGTATCGTGTATTTCGCGTTCGACAGCGATGAGCTGCGCGGTGATAACCTGGCGACGGTGGCCGCTCACGCGCGCTTCCTCGCGAGCAACGGTGATCTGAAGGTACGTCTCGAGGGGCATACCGATCCCAAGGGAACCCGCGAGTACAACATCGGTCTCGGCGAGCGTCGCGCTCAAGCCGTCCGTCGCGCGCTCGCTCTGCAAGGCGCGGCGGACGCGCGGATCTCCACGGTCAGCCTAGGCGAGGAGAAGCCCGCCTCCAACGGTGAGGACGAAACCTCGATGGCGCTCAATCGTCGCGTCGAGTTCGTGTACACCCGCCGCTGAGCAGCCCGATGCGTCGTCTCCAACAATTGATGCTGATCGCCGGTCTCGCGGCAGCGGCCACCCCTCTGTCGGCGCAGTCGACGCGCGAGCGTCTCGATGCCCTCGAGGCGCGCGCCACGCAGCTCGAGGCCATCTTGCAGGGGGCGGCCCTCGTCGAGCTCTCTCAGAGCGTGGAGACGCAAGCCTCTGAATTGCGCGCGTTGCGCGGAGAGCTCGAGCAGTTGCAGCAGGCGCTCGTTACGCTGCGACGTGAGCAGACAGACGTCTCGCGCGATGTCGAGCGGCGGCTGGCGGCGCTCGAGGCGGCTGCGCAGCAGGTCCCCGCGACGCCGGCTGCAATGCCAGAAACGCCGGTCACGGAGCCCGCAGCGATATCGACACCCTCGATCGCCGAAACCTCGGTGCCGGTGGCCTTGCCAGAGGTGCTCTATGGTCAGGGCTTCGACGCCTTGAAGGCGGGTCGCTACCCTGAGGCCATCGAGACGCTGAAGTCATTCCTCAAGAATTACCCCGTGCATCCGCTCGCCGACAACGCGGCGTACTGGCTCGGGCAGACCTACTACGTGACCCGCGAGTTTGCCTTGGCGGTGGAAGCGTTTGCGGCCGTGCGCGAGCGCTCCAGCGATCCGCGCAAGGCGCCTGACGCTTTGCTCAAGAAGGGGCTGTGCGAAATCGAGTTGCAACGCACCGTCGATGCGCGTGCGAGCTTCGAGGCGGTAATCGCACGCTACCCAGAGAGCGAAGCGGCGACCGAGGCGCGTAGCCGACTCGAACGCCTGCGTTGAGTCTTCCGTGGCGGGCGCACGTCTTAAACTGACCGAGATCTTCCGGTCGCTGCAGGGCGAGGCCGATGCCGTGGGTTATCCGACGGTATTCGTGCGTCTGACGGGCTGCCCGCTGCGTTGCGGCTACTGCGATACAGCGTATGCGTTCCACGGTGGTCAATGGTGGACGATCGAGTCCATCCTCGAGCGCGTTCGCGAGCTCGAGGTTCGCCACGTGTGCGTCACCGGCGGTGAGCCGCTGGCGCAACCCTCGGTGCATTCGTTGCTGAGTGCACTGTGTGATGCAAGCTATCAGGTCTCGATCGAGACGAGCGGCGCGATGCCGCTCGGTGAGCTCGATCCGCGCGTGGTCAAGGTCGTCGACATCAAGACGCCAGGGTCGGGAGAGGTCGCGCGTAACCGTTACGACGAGTTCGTTCACCTGATGCCAAAGGACCAGCTGAAGTTCGTCATCACCGATCGCAGCGACTACGAGTGGAGTCGTGAGCAGCTGCGATCGCGGAATTTGGCCTCGCGTTGCACGGTGCTGTTTTCGCCAAGCTATTCGCAGCTGCCGGCTCGCGAGCTTGCCGAGTGGATCCTCGAGGACCGACTGCCGGTGCGCTTTCAAGTGCAACTGCACAAGGTTCTTTGGGGTGATGTGCCGGGTCGATGAGCGGCGCAGCAGTCTCACGTGCGGTGGTGTTATTGTCGGGCGGACTCGACTCCGCGACCGTGCTCGCGCTCGCCCGCGAACAGGGTTATTCGATCTATGCGTTGTCGGTGCACTATGGGCAGCGACATTCCTCCGAGCTCGAGGCGGCAGCGCAAATCGCGCAGCGTCTCGGCGCCCAAGAGCACCGCATCATGGGTGTCGATCTCGCCGGAATCGGCGGCTCGGCGCTCACCGACGAGCGCATCGCGGTGCCCACCGCGCCGACGAGCGGTATTCCCTCAACCTACGTTCCGGCGCGCAACACGCTGATGCTCGCACTGGCGCTCGGCTGGGCGGAGGTCCTCGAGGCAGAGGCGGTTTTCATAGGGGTCAACGCGGTGGACTTTTCGGGCTATCCGGACTGCCGACCGCAATTCATCGCGGCGTTTCAGCAGTTGGCGACCGTGGGCACGCGCGCCGGGGTGCAGGGGCAGCCGGTGCGCATCGTCGCGCCGCTGGTGTCGCTTTCTAAAGCCGAGATCATCCGTGAGGGCGTGCGACTCGGGGTCGATTACGCCCTCACGGTGTCCTGCTATCAGGCCGATGCGGCCGGACGCGCCTGCGGTCGTTGCGATTCCTGCCGGCTGAGACGCGAGGGTTTCGCCGCAGCCGGCGTGCCGGATCCGACGCGTTATGTGTAGAATTCGCGCCCTTGCCGCGGGTCCTTAGCTCAGTCGGTAGAGCAGCTGGCTTTTAACCAGTTGGTCGACAGTT
>JBMSXG010000051.1:0-7951 GCA_049425405.1 Steroidobacteraceae bacterium | reverse complement strand
GAGCGACCGCCTCCTAAGCGGTAGGTCGTCGGTTCAACTCCGGCCGGGGGCGCCACTCCCAGCGCACGAATTCTCGGTCGTTTTTTCGATACACTACGCGCCCTTGCGAGGGACCCGGGGGTTTGTTTTTCATGGGCGCTACGCGCAGCGATCAGCTCGACTCGTCGCCGCTGTACGGCGGTAATGCGGATTATCTCGAGGCGCTCTACGAGCAGTTTCTGTCGGACCCGGCCAGCGTGGATCCCGCTTGGCGTGAATTTTTCGCCCGCTGGCCCCGCTCGGGCGGCGCCGAGGCCTCCCACCGCACCCTGCAGCAGGCCATCGCAGAGCGGGCCCGGCTCACCCGCGAGCAGGGTGGCGCGATCGCGCCGACCGCGGCCTCGGTCGAGGACGGGCAAGCCGCCAAGCAGGGCGCGGTGTCGCGCCTCGTGCAGATCTATGCGAACCGCGGTCACCTCATTGCCCGTCTTGATCCGCTCGGTCTGCTCAAGCGTGAGCGTCCGCGTGTTTTGGATCTCGCGTACTTCGGTCTGTCCGAGGCGGATCTCGACACGGAGTTCTTCACCGGTAGCCGCGTCGAGGGGATCCCAGCGCGCGCAACGTTGCGCACCATTATCGCGACGCTGGAGCGCGCATTCTGCGGCAGCGTTGGTGCAGAGTTCGCACACGTGTCTAACACGGAAGAGCGGTTGTGGCTGCAGGACGAATTCCTCGCCGGACGATTGAACGCCGCGCTTACGGCAGACGAGCAGCGCAACGTGCTCTGGCAGCTGACGGCAGCCGAGGGGCTCGAGCGCTATCTGCACACCAAGTTCGTGGGCCAGAAGCGTTTTTCGCTCGAGGGTGGTGACTCGCTGATTCCGCTGCTCGACGATGCGATTCAGACCGGCGGTCAGCTCGGTGTCGAGGAGTTCGTCATCGGCATGGCCCACCGCGGCCGACTCAACGTACTCGTCAACGTGCTCGGCAAGGCCCCCTCCGTGCTGTTCTCCGAATTCGAGGGTAAGTACGACGCGGGTTCACTCAAGGGCTCGGGCGACGTCAAATATCACAAGGGGTTCTCGGCTGACCTGCGCACGCCGGGTGGCAACGTGCACGTGGCGCTCGCATTCAACCCCTCGCACCTCGAAGTGGTGAACCCGGTCGTCGAGGGCTCGGTCCGCGCACGTCAGGAGCGACGCAACGATCAGCTCGGCGCGCGCGTGGTGCCGATCCTCATCCACGGTGATGCGGCGTTTGCGGGTCAGGGCGTCGTGATGGAAACGATGCAGCTGTCGCAGGCACGTGGCTACTCGACGGGTGGCACGCTGCACGTGGTGATCAACAACCAAGTCGGCTTCACGACCTCAAAGCCCGAGGATGCGCGCTCAACGATGTATTGCTCGGATGTCGCGAAGATGCTCGAGGCGCCGATCTTTCACGTCAACGGCGACGATCCCGAGGCGGTGGTGTTCGTTACGCGTCTTGCCATGCGCTATCGCATGCGCTTCCACAAAGACGTCGTGATCGACCTCGTGTGCTATCGCCGTCTCGGACATAACGAGGCAGATGAGCCGGCGGCAACGCAGCCCCTCATGTATTCGGTGATTCGCAAGCATCCGACGACTCGCCAGCTGTACGCCGATCGACTCGTGGCCGATGGCGTCATCGAGTCGCGCGAAGCCGAATCCTTCACCGAGCAGTACCGCGCGGGCCTCGACGAGGGCCGCCCGCAGGCGCGTGCCTCGCTCGGTCTCATCGGCAACAAGTACACCGTCGATTGGGCGCCGTATTCGCAGGTCGACTGGACTGCGCGAGTCAGCTCCGGCGTCGATTCGAAGCGTCTGCAGGCGCTCGGTGCGCGCATCACGACGTTGCCGCCGGGCTACGCGCTGCATCCGCGCGTGCAGCAGGTCATCACCAATCGGCAGAAGATGCTCGCGGGTGAGATGGCGCTCGACTGGGGCTGCGCCGAGACTTTGGCTTATGCCTCGTTACTCGAAGAAGGCTATGCCGTGCGTCTGTCGGGTCAGGACTGTGGTCGCGGCACCTTCTTCCATCGGCACGCCGTGTTGCACCACCAGCAGACCGGCGAGGCTTACGTACCGTTGCAACACATCGCCGAGCGTCAACCGCGATTTCAGGTGATCGACTCGGTCCTCTCCGAAGAAGCGGTGATGGGCTTCGAGTACGGTTTCTCCTCCACTGATCCGGGCGTGCTCGTGATCTGGGAAGGCCAGTTCGGCGATTTCGCCAACGGTGCGCAGGTCATCATCGACCAGTTCATCAGCTCGGGCGAATCCAAGTGGGGTCGTTACTGCGGGCTGACACTGTTTCTGCCGCACGGTTACGAGGGTCAGGGGCCTGAGCACTCCTCAGCGCGTCTCGAACGCTTCTTGCAATTGTGCGCAGAGCTCAACATGCAGGTCTGCGTGCCCTCGACGCCGGGGCAGATGTTCCATTTGTTGCGTCGGCAAATGCTGCGCAGCTTCCGCAAACCGCTCATCGTCATGACACCGAAGAGCCTGCTGCGTCACGAGCTTTCGGTGTCGAGCCTCGAAGAGCTGCAGCGTGGCTCGTTCCGTCATCTCATCGATGAGATCGATCCGCTCGACCCGAAATCGGTCGAGCGCGTGGTGTTCTCGAGCGGCAAGGTGTACTTCGATTTGCTGAAGGCGCGTCGGACTTCGGGGAACTCGCAGGTCGCTCTGGTGCGTCTCGAGCAGCTGTATCCCTTCCCGGTCGAAGAGTACGAGGCGATCGTCAACCGCTATCCGAACGCGCGCGAGATCGTTTGGTGTCAGGAAGAGCCGCAGAACCAAGGTGCCTGGTATCAGATTCGTCATCAGCTGGATCGACCGCTCGGTCGTGCGCGCGAGCTGCTCTACGCGGGGCGAGCACCGGCAGCCGCGCCGGCGACGGGTCTATCGAAGGTGCACGAGGCCGAGCAGACTTCGATCGTGAACGCAGCGCTCAGTTCGCGTGCCCACGAAGAAACCGCGCGCGATACCAAGCGACTCGCCACCTCAGAAGGCGCTCAACAAGACTCGAGCGACGATCGTAAGCCGCGTTCTGTGGCCGGCGGTCGTCGCAAGCGTTGATCAAAGGAAGACCGTTCTCATGATTTTGGAAATTCGCGTTCCCCAGCTCCCGGAATCTGTGGCCGATGCCACCCTCGTCGCCTGGCGCAAACAGCCGGGGGAGACCGTCAACCGTGACGAGAATATTGCCGACCTCGAAACCGACAAGGTCGTGCTCGAAGTGCCGGCGCCGGCGAGCGGCGTTATTAAAGAGTTGCGCGTCGCCGTCGGAGCCTCGGTCAAGAGTGGCGAGTTGCTCGCCATCCTCGAGCAGGGTGCGCCCGCAGCGGCAAAACCTGCTGCGGCGGCCAAATCTGCGGCGGTGGCCAAGCCGGCGGAGTCTGCGAAGCCCGCCGAGGCCAGTAAGTTGAGTCCTGCGGTTCGCCGTATCGTCGAGGAGAATCAGATCGATCCGAGCGCCGTCTCAGGCTCGGGTCGCGATGGCAGGCTCACCAAGGCTGATGTGGTCGCGCATGTCGAGCAGCGCAAGGGTGCGCCCGCTGCGGCAGCTGCGGTGGCTGCGACGAGCGTGGGGCCGCGTGCCGAGCAGCGCGTGCCGATGACCCGGCTTCGTCAACGTATCGCCGAACGTCTCGTCCAGGCGCAGCATACGGCTGCCTTGCTGAGCACCTTCAACGAGGTGGATCTTTCGGCGATCAACGCGATGCGCGCCCGTCACAAGGACCGCTTCGAGAAGCGCCACGGCGTGAAGCTCGGCTTCATGTCGTTCTTCGTGAAGGCGAGCATCGAGGCGCTGCGCAAGTTCCCGGTGATGAACGCTGCGGTCGACGGCAACGACATCCTCTATCACGAGTATTACGACATCGGCGTGGCGGTCTCGACCGATCGCGGGCTCGTGGTCCCGGTGCTGCGTGACGCGCAGCAGCTCGGTTTCGCAGAAATCGAGAAGCGTATCGGAGACTTCGGAACCCGCGCCCGGGCGGGTGGTCTGTCGCTCGAGGAGTTGCAGGGTGGTACGTTTACGATCACCAACGGTGGCGTATTCGGCTCGCTGCTCTCGACGCCCATCGTCAATGCCCCGCAGAGCGCGATTCTTGGTATGCACAAGATCCAGGAGAGAGCGGTGGTCGTGAACGGCGAAATCGTCGTACGGCCCATGATGTATCTCGCGGTCAGCTATGACCATCGCATCATCGATGGCCGCGAGGCCGTGCAGTTCCTCGTCGCGATCAAAGACTGCCTCGAGGATCCGGCTCGGCTGCTGCTTGGGCTGTGAGCGAAGGAGCGAAGATGAGCGAGTACGACGTCATCGTCATCGGTGGTGGTCCGGCGGGGTATCCGGCGGCGATCCGCGCCGGGCAAAACGGCCTGAAAGTCGCCTGCATCGACGGCTGGAAGAACTACGACGGTAGCACCGCGTTCGGCGGTACCTGCTTGAACGCGGGCTGTATCCCCTCGAAAGCGCTACTCGAATCCTCCGAGCTGTTTCATCGTGCGCAGGCGGAGTTCGCGGCGCACGGTATCAAGACCGGTGGTGTGACGCTCGATCTGCCGGCGATGCAGAAGCGCAAGGCGGGCATCGTGCGCAACATGACGGGCGGTATCGTGCAGCTGCTGAAGGCGGCAGGGGTCACGGCGCTGCAGGGTCACGGCAAGCTGCTGCCTCGCCGCGAAGTCGAGTTCACGGCTCACGATGGCAGCAAGCAGATGCTGAAGGCCAAGCACGTGGTGCTGGCGAGCGGCTCGGAGCCGACGCCGCTGCCGGGCGTGGTCTTTGATGGTCAGCGGATCGTCGACAGTTGGGGCGCGCTCGAGTTTGCCGCAGTCCCGAAGCGTCTCGGCGTGATTGGTGCGGGCGTGATCGGGCTCGAACTCGGCAGCGTCTGGAAGCGCCTGGGCGCGGACGTCGTGGTGCTCGAGGCAATGCCGGACTTTCTCGCGATGGCCGATCAGCAGCTTGCGCGCGAGGCGCTCAAGCATTTCAAGAAGCAGGGGCTCGACATTCGTCTCGGTGCCAAGGTCAGCTCGGCCAAGGTGGAGGGCGATGCCGTCAACGTGAGCTACACCGATTCGACGGGTGCCGTTCAGGCGCTGCAGTTCGACCGCCTCGTCGTCGCCATCGGTCGCCGGCCGTTCACTCGCGAGCTGCTCGCTGAGGGTTCTGGGGTTACGCTCGATCAGCGCGGCTTCATCAAGGTCGATGAGCATTGCCGGACCGAGGCCGACAACGTCTGGGCGGTTGGCGACTGCGTGCGCGGTCCGATGCTTGCCCACAAGGGTAAGGAAGAGGGTGTCGCCGTCGCCGATCGAATCGCTGGGCTCTACGCTCACGTCAATTACGGGGCGATTCCCTCGGTGATCTACACCGCGCCCGAGATCGCCTGGGTCGGCCAGACCGAGGAGCAGGTCAAGGCGAGTGGCGTGGCCTACAAGGTGGGCAGCTTCCCGTTCGTGGCGAGCGGTCGGGCGCGGGCGATGGAGTCCTCGCAGGGCTTCGCCAAGCTGATCGCTTCCCGCGACGACGATCGGATCCTCGGCGTGCACATCATCGGGCCGATGGCCGGCGAGCTCATCGCCGAGGCGGTACTCGCGATGGAGTACTCGGCGAGTGCCGAGGACCTGCAGCGCACGATCCATGCCCATCCGACGCTCTCGGAAGCGCTGCACGAGGCAGCACTGGCTGCCGATAAGCGCGCGATCGACATGCCGAACCGCTGAGGCATTTCGCGCTATCATCTCGTCTGGTTCAGCGGCAGTTCGTCGAGGTGTCGAGCGCATGCCTCGGTATCGGTCCAAGTCGTGGCGGGCGTATCGTCCGGGCGATCCCGGGGCCGCCCCGCCGCCGTCCGAAATCCCTCAGGCCAAATCCACCGTGGTGCGAATCCTCGGGCTCGATCCGGGCTCGCGTCGCACGGGCTACGGCATCATCGAATCCCACGGACCGCAGATACGCTGCATTGCCCACGGTCGCATCGAAGTCGATAGCCTGCCGCTCGCTGAGCGGCTCGCGCGTATCCACGACGAGCTGCGCTCGCTGATCGTGCTGCATCGTCCAACCGAGGCGGCGGTGGAGCGGGTGTTCCTCAGTCGCAACGTCGAGAGTGCGCTGAAGCTTGGTCAGGCTCGAGGTGCAGCACTGGCTGCCATCGGCGGCGAGATCGAACTGGCCGAGTACGCTCCGCGGGCCGTGAAACTTGCCACCGTGGGCTTCGGCGGCGCAGACAAGTTGCAGGTCGCCCACATGGTGCGTGCGTTGCTCGCGCCCGAAGGTCGCCTCACGGCCGATGCGGCTGATGCGCTCGCCATCGCGCTGTGTCACCTGCACCATCGGCGACTCGCTGGTCTGCTCGCGAGGCAACTCGGATGATCGGCTCGTTGCGCGGACGCGTGCTCGCGAAGTCTCCGCCCCACCTGCTCATCGAGGTGGGCGGGGTCGGCTACGAGCTCGAGGCTCCGATGTCCACGTTCTACGGCCTCGGCGCCGTGGGCGTCGAGGTGCACCTGCTCACGCACCTGGTGGTGCGCGAGGATGCGCAGCTGCTGTTTGGTTTTTCGACCGAAGCCGAGCGTCGCCTGTTTCGACACCTGCTTAAGGTGTCGGGTGTCGGTCCGCGCATTGCGCTCGCCATCCTCTCGGGAACCAGCGTCGAGGGATTCGCGGCTTGTGTAGCCAGTGGCGATACCGCCTCGCTCACGCGCATTCCGGGCGTGGGGCGCAAGACTGCCGAACGATTGCTCATCGAGATGCGCGATCGTCTGAGCGGTGACGCGACACTCGCCCCGACCGATATTTCCGGCGTGGCCGGTGGCATCGAATCCGAAGCATTCGCCGCGCTCGCTGCGCTCGGCTACAAGCCCGCCGAAGCAAGTCGGCTCATCAAGGCGGCCGGCGAAGCGTCGAGCACCGAAGAGCTGATCCGTCGTGCGCTGCAGGGGGCCGCCTCATGAACGATCGGATCGTCAGTCCGGAAGGGCGGGGCGAGGAAGAGGCGATCGATCGGGCGATCCGTCCGAAGCGACTGGCCGATTTCGTCGGTCAGCGAGCCGTCAAGGAACAGCTGCAGATCTTCATCGATGCCGCGCGCGGCCGGGGTGAGGCACTCGATCACGTGCTCGTGTTTGGTCCACCGGGACTCGGCAAGACCTCGCTCGCCAACATCCTCGCGACCGAGCTCGGCGTCAGCCTACGCCAGACGTCGGGTCCGGTGCTCGAGCGTCCGGGTGACCTTGCGGCATTGCTGACGAACCTGCAGCCGCGTGACGTGCTGTTCATCGATGAGATCCATCGGCTCTCGCCCGTCGTCGAGGAGGTGCTCTATCCGGCGATGGAGGACTATCAGCTCGACATCATGATCGGTGAGGGCCCGGCGGCGCGCTCGATCAAATTGAGTCTGCCGCCGTTCACGTTGGTCGGTGCCACGACGCGTGCGGGGCTGCTGACCTCGCCGCTGCGAGATCGCTTCGGCATCGTGCAGCGACTCGAGTTCTACGACGTGGCAGATCTCACGAGCATCGTGCGCCGCTCGGCTGGAATTCTTGGCGTGTCGCTGTCAGACGATGGTGCGCAGGGCATCGCGGCCCGCTCGCGCGGCACGCCGCGCATTGCGAATCGTCTGCTGCGTCGTGCCCGCGACTACGCCCAGGTCAAGGGTGACGGAACGATCACGGCGGCGCTCGCGGCGGCGGCGCTCGATCTGCTCGAGGTCGATCCGCTCGGGTTCGATACGCTTGATCGTAAGTTGCTGAGCACCATCATCGACAAGTTCGAGGGGGGTCCCGTCGGCATAGACAGTCTTGCGGCGGCGATCGGCGAAGAGCGCGGTACGCTCGAGGATGTCATCGAGCCGTTTCTGATTCAGCAGGGTTTCCTGCTGCGAACAGCGCGCGGACGCATGGCGACCGCCAAAGCCTACCGACATTTCGGGCTGAGC
>JBMSXG010000050.1:0-8019 GCA_049425405.1 Steroidobacteraceae bacterium | reverse complement strand
CGACATTGCGTACATGCGACCAGGTCTCGCCGCCGAATGCGCCCGCGTTCATCGCGAGCGCGCCGCCCAGTGTTCCCGGAATTCCGGCAAAGAATTCGGCGGGACCCAGCCCCCACTTGACGCACTGGCGGGCGATGCGCGCGCACGGCACACCCGCCTCGCACCAGACCTCGGTGTCACCGCGTCGCTCGAGGGCGCTCAGGGCGCCGTGCAGGGAAATCACGGCACCGCGCAAGCCGCCGTCGCGGACGAGAAGATTGCTGCCAAGCCCCACCCACCAAAGCGGCGCGTCGGTGGGTAACGTGCGCAGGAAGTCTGCAAGGTCAGCGCGATCGCGGGGCTCGAAGAACACCTCGGCAGGTCCGCCCACATGCCAAGACGTGTGTCGCGACATCGGCTCGTCGAGCGCAACGCGTCCGGCAAATCGCGCCTGCAAAGACATGCGCAGCGAGGCGTCGAGTGCCACGGCGCTCATCGCGCATTCTCCCCGAGCTGCTTCGAGAGACCGTGTGCCACGGCGCTGATGCTCCCTGCGCCCATCGCGAGCACCACATCGTCGGCGCGGAGCAAGCCCTTCAAATTTTCGGCAAGATCTTCGACACGCGGTACGAACACCGGCTCGATCTGTCCACGCGTACGAACGGCGCGACAAATGGCACGTCCGTCAGCACCTGCGATCGGCGTCTCACCGGCCGCATAAACCTCCGTGACGAGCAATACGTCAGCGCTCGAGAGCACGCCCGCGAAGTCGTCGAGCAGATCGCGCGTGCGCGTGTATCGATGCGGCTGGAATGCCAGAACGATGCGTCGATCGGGGTGTGCTTGTCGTACGGCATCGAGCGTGGCGCGAATCTCCGTCGGATGGTGCCCGTAGTCGTCGATGATCACTGCAGTGCCTGAACCGACACGGACTTCACCCACGTGTTGCAGACGACGGTCGACACCCTGGAACTTGGCGAGCCCACGCTGGATCGCCGCGTCGTCGACGCCGAGCTCGCTCGCGACGGCAATCGCAGCCAACGCGTTCTGTACATTGTGGCGACCCGGAAGATTGAGTCGCACCGAAAGCGGTGCCGCATGACCGGGTCGGGTCACCTCGAACATCGTCTGCGGTCCCTGCCGAACCACGTTGACGGCGCGCACGTCGGCGCCCTCGTCGATACCGTAGGTCGTGATCGGACGACCGACGCGCGGCAGGATGCCGCGTACCTCGGCATCATCCGCGCACAACACGGCGAGACCGTAGAACGGCAGGTTATGTAAGAAGTCGACGAAGCTTTGACGCAGTCGGTTGAAGTCGCCGTCGTGAGTACCGAGGTGGTCGTTATCGATGTTCGTCACTACGGCGATGAGAGGCTGCAAGTGCAGGAACGAGGCATCGCTCTCGTCGGCCTCGGCGACGAGATAACGGCCGGCACCGAGTCGCGCGTTCGTACCGGCACTCTTCAGTCGACCGCCGATCACGAACGTCGGATCTTCACCGCCCTCGGCGAGCACCGAGGCGACGAGGCTCGTCGTCGTGGTTTTGCCATGGGTTCCAGCCACGGCGATCGCAGAACGGAAGCGCATCAGCTCACCCAGCATTTCCGCGCGCGGCACCACCGGGATCCGCTGTGCGAGCGCTCGGGCGACCTCGGGATTTTCTTGCGAGACCGCGGTGGAGACGACGACCACGTCAGCGCCCTCGACATGCTCTGCAGCATGTCCGAAGGCGATCTTGGCGCCGAGGCTCGAGAGACGCTCGGTCACCGAGTTGGGCTTGAGATCACTTCCCTGCACGCGATAGCCGAGATTGAGCAACACTTCGGCGATACCACCCATGCCACTTCCGCCGATACCGACGAAGTGGATGGTGTTGATACGACGCATGCGTTCCATGTTCATGCTGCAAGACCTCCCGCCATGAGACATGCACCGAGCAGTGCGTCGGTCGCATCGGGACGTGCAAGACTGCGGGCGCGCTCGGCCATGCGCACGAGCACGGCGCGATCGGCGGCGAGACGCTCGAGTTCGGATGCGAGTCGCTGCGGCGTGAGCTCGCGCTCCGGCAACAACACGCCGGCATCATGCTCGACGAGGAAGCGCGCATTACGGGTTTGATGATCATCGACGGCAGCCGGAAACGGCACGAGGATGGCCGCCACCCCGGCAGCGGCGAGCTCCGACACCGTGAGCGCGCCGGCACGACAAATCACGAGATCCGCCTCGGCGTAGGCGGAGGCGATATCGTCGATGAACGCACTGACCGCTGCGGTCACGCCCCGCGCGGCATACGCCTCTCGGGTGCTTTCGAGCGTTCGCGTGCCTGTCTGATGACGGACCTGGACGTCGACCTTGCCCATGAGTGACGCGACGGCCTCGGGCACCACCGCATTGAGGCGCTGAGCACCCTGGCTGCCACCGACGACGAGCACTCGCAGCGGACCTTGACGCAGGCCGTAGCGGCTCGCCGGTGCGGGTAGATCAAAGAATTCGCTACGCACCGGATTTCCGACCGCTCTCGCCTTCACGCTGGAACCGAAACTTCCGGCGAAGGCCTCGAGCACTTGAGTCGCCAGACGCGCGAGGATGCGGTTGGTGAATCCCGCGATGGCATTTTGTTCGTGGATCACGAGCGGTCGACGAGCGAGCCATGCTGCAAGTCCGCCAGGTCCCGTGACATAACCGCCGAGCCCGACCACCACACGAGGTCGGTGACGGCGCATCGCCGCGAGCGCTTGCCACAACGCGCGGACGAGTCGCAGTGGCGCGGAGATCAGCGTGGTGAGGTTCTTGCCGCGCAGCCCGCCGATGTCGATCCACTCGACGTCGATACCGGCTGCGGGCACGAGACGCGCCTCGATACCGGCACGCGTGCCCAACCACACGACGTCGATATCGCGCGAGCGTAGTGCGCCCGCGAGCGACAGTGCCGGAAACACGTGCCCACCGGTGCCGCCTGCCATGATCATGACGCAGGGTTTGCTCACGCCTCGACCGCCTCCCCGGCGCCGCCACGCAAGCGAACGGCACTATCACCCCGCAGGCTGGCCGCGGTCGTTCCTCGCGAAGCTTGTGCGGCCTCGTGATAAACCCGCAACAACACGCCGACCCAGGCGAGCGTGACGATCAAACTCGACCGTCCGTAACTCATGAACGGCAAGGTCAACCCCTTGGTCGGCAGCGCGCCCATGTTCACGCCCATGTTGATGAACGCCTGGATCGCCACCCAGATGCCGAAGCCCGCTGCGAGATAAGACTGGAACTTGAGACCCGCTTCGTTGGCGAGTTTCGCGATGTAGAGCGCGCGCCAAGCAAGCGCAACGAACAAACCGATCGTCAGTAGCACGCCGAACAGCCCGAGCTCCTCGGCGAGCACGGCAAACAGGAAGTCGGTGTGTGCCTCGGGCAGATAGAAGAGCTTCTGCACGCTCTCGCCGAGTCCCACACCCGTCCAGCCGCCTCGACCGATGGCGATGAGGCTCTGCGTCAACTGAAAACCGCTGTCGAACGGATCCTCCCAAGGATTTCGGAAAGACGTCAGACGACGCAGTCGATACGGCGAAGACATCGCGACTGCCAGAAGCAGTCCGCTACCGATTACGGCGAGGCCGATCACGTCACGCCATCGCGCCCCGGCGATGAAGAGTACGCCGAACGCCGTTGCGGTGAGAACGACCGCCGCACCGAAATCAGGCTCCATCAAGAGCAGGCCAAAGAATAGACCGACCACGAGTAACGGCTTGATGAGTCCCATCAGAGAGCTGCGCAGCTCCGCTTCGCGGCGCACTGCGTAACGCGCGATGAAGATAAGCACCATCACGCGTGCCGCTTCGGAAGCTTGGAAGTTGATACCGGCCACCCGGATCCATCGTCGGCTGCCGTTGACCGAGTGACCGATGCCAGGAATAAGTACGGCGATCAGCAGAACACCCGCCAGAGCGAGCAACAGCAGCGCCGATTTTTCCAACCACTCCGTTCGGATGGCGAACGCAAAAGATGCCGCGATCGCACCGGCTATGACGAGCACGAACTGACGCTCGAGGTACAGAAACGGGTCGCCCGCCTCCTTGCTGGCGATCGACATCGATGCCGAGGTCACGATGATGAGACCGAGCAGTACGATCGAGGAGACGATCAGCAAGGTCACGAGGTCGAGGTGTACGGTCGTGGGACGCGTGCCGCCGCGAGCGGGCAAAGTGAATGTACTCATGAGGGCAACCTCCCAACAGCCGCGGCGAATCGATCGCCGCGCTCGGTGTAATCACGGAACATGTCGAGACTCGCGCACGCGGGCGATAGCAATACGACATCGCCCGCCGTGGCACGATGCGCCGCTTCATCGACCGCTTCCTCGAGCGACGCGCATCGCACGATCTCGCAGCAACCTTTGAGCGCGCTCGCCAATTGCGCCGCGTCGCGGCCGATCAACAGCGCCACTCGAGCACGACCTGTTAAAGCCTTGGCGAGTGGCGTGAAGTCCTGGCCTTTGCCATCGCCGCCGGCGATCAACAGCAGCGTATCGGTCATACCCGCGACGGTGGCGACGGTCGCGCCGACATTGGTGCCTTTGGAATCGTTGATGTATCGCACGCCACGCTTTTCACCGACCCACTGCGAGCGATGTGGAAGCCCGGCGAATTCGCGCAGCTCGTCGATCATCGGAGGTAACGGCAAACCACACGCATCACCGAGCGCCAGCGCCGCAAGCGCGTTCGCTGCGTTGTGCAGTCCTGCCAGACGCATGGCCGAGACGGCGAGCACCGGTTGTCCGCCGATCGCGAGCCACGGCTCTCCGCCGTGTTCGATCAATGAATAGCGTGCCGTCGGGGCGCCTTCGATCGAGAAGCCGACCACCTCTTTGGCCGATCCGGTCGACATCGATCGCACCCAAGGGTCGTCGACGTTGATCACCGCGGTACCGCAGCGACGGAAGATACGGGCCTTTGCCGCCGCATACGCGTCCATCGTGCCGTGACGATCGAGATGATCTTCGGAGAGATTGAGTACCGTCGCCGCAACCAACTGTAGCGAAGACGTCGTCTCGAGCTGGAAGCTCGACAACTCGAGTACGTAGAGCTCGGGTACGGGCGCAGAAAGCAGATCGAGCACGGGCGTTCCGAGGTTGCCGCCGACCGAGACCACGCGTCCGGCGCGGGCCGCCATACGACCGACGAGGGTCGTCACCGTGCTTTTACCGTTCGTACCCGTGATGCCGACGACGGGCGCCTTCGCTTCACGCGCAAAGAGCTCGACGTCGCCGACGACCTCGATCCCGCGCGCGAGCGCTTCGACGATCAACGGTTCTCGCAGGGCGATCCCGGGCGAGGCCACGACGATCTGCGAGCCTTCGAGTAGCGCCGCATCCAAACGACCGAAGCGGCACTCCGCTTGCGGCGCGACCGATGCAAGTTGCTCGCGTCCAGGCGGCTCGGTACGCGTATCCGTCACTGCAATCTGCCAACCACGCGCGGCGAAATGACGCGCTGCCGACACCCCGGTTTTACCGAGGCCGACGATGAGCGCCCTGCGATGTGCGACGTGATGGTTCATCGAAGTTTGAGCGTGGCGAGTCCTGCAAGCACGAGGAAGAACGTGATGATCCAGAAGCGCACGATCACCTTGGGCTCGGCCCAGCCCTTGAGCTCAAAGTGGTGATGAATGGGTGCCATACGAAAAATGCGCTTGCCGGTGAGCTTGAACGAGGCGACCTGCAGCATCACCGACGCGGTCTCGAGCACGAAGATGCCGCCCATCACGAGCAGCACCACCTCTTGTCTGACGATGACGGCGATCGTGCCGAGCGCAGCACCGATGGAGAGCGCGCCGATATCACCCATGAACACTTGCGCGGGATAGGTGTTGAACCACAAAAAGCCGAGACCCGCACCGACGAGCGCCGCACAGAAGATCAATAGCTCGCCCGCCTGAGGAACCGCCGGAATCGCCAGATAATCGGCAAACACCGCGTTACCTGCGGCATAGGCAAATACGCCGAGCGCCGCCGCCACCATCACCGCCGGCATGATCGCGAGACCATCGAGCCCGTCGGTGAGATTTACGGCGTTGCTCATGCCGACGATCATGAGATAGGTCAGCAAAATGAAACCGAACGCCCCAAGCGGCAGAGCGAAATTTTTGAGCAAGGGGAGGAACAGCGTCGTATCGACGGGCGTCTTCGCCGTTTGCCAAAGAACGAACGCTGCGGCGAGTCCACCGACCGACTGCCAGAAATACTTGTACCGTGCGATCAGACCTTTGGGGTTTTTCTTGACGAGCTTCAGGTAATCGTCCCAAAAACCGATGAGCCCGAAAGCAAAGGTCACGGCGAGCACGATCCAGACGAACCGGTTACCGAGATCGGCCCAAAGTAACGTCGATACCACGATGGCGACGAGAATCAGCAAGCCGCCCATGGTCGGCGTACCGACCTTCTTTTGATGGGCTGCCGGGATGTAGTCGCGAACCACCTGCCCGATCTGATCCCGCGTCAACTTCGCGATCATCCACGGACCGACTGCGAGAGAAATCGCGAGCGCCGTGACCGCAGCGAGAATCGCGCGGAACGTGAGATACGAAAAAACGTTGAACAGCGAGACCGTCTCGGCCAATAACTGCGAGAGCCAAAGCAACATTTAGTGCATCCCCCCTGCCGATGGCACGGACTCGAGGGCAGCGACTACGCGCTCGAGACGATTACTGCGAGAACCTTTGACGAGAACACGGACATCGGCCGCGAGTTCGCGATCGACTGCTTCAGAGACCGCCGCCGTATCGGAATGCCAGACCGCGCCCGAACCGAAACTCTCGACCGACAACTTGCTGGCCTCACCGACCGCAAATAACCGCTCGACCCCGTGTGCGCGGGCGTAGCGGCCGGCCTCGAGATGCGCCTCGCGCGTGAAGTCGCCGAGCTCTCCCATCTCGCCGAGCACCAGAAATCGCCGACCGCCGAGCGCCTCGAGCACGTCGATCGCCGCCTGCAAGGAGCTCGGATTGGCGTTGTAAGAGTCGTCGATGATCCAGGCACCTTGGCGAGCACTGCGCAGCTCCAGCCGCCCCTTGACCGGACGCATCGTCGCAAGGCCGCTCGCAATGTCATCGAGGGTGGCCCCTGCCGCGCTTGCCGTAGCGGCGGCGCCGAGCGCGTTCAGAACGTTGTGCTTGCCCGCCAGATGCAACTCGATGGCCTTTTCCCCGAGCGGCGAGATCAATGTAAAGCGCGTGAGAAATCCTTGAGCACCCACCTCGGTTTGGATGTCGCGCGCACTGAAATCGGCTTTTGAACCGAGCCCGAAGGTGACGATGCGAGCGACGGTCATGTCGCGCCACAAACCGGCGAAGCTATCGTCGGCGTTGAGAATCGCGGTGCCGTTCTGGCCGAGTGCTGCGAACAACTCGCCCTCGGCCCGTGCTGCACCTTCGAGACTGCCGAATCCCTCGAGATGCTCCGCACCGGCGTTGGTGACGAGACCGATCACCGGCATCGCAAACGTCGCTAATTGCGCGAGCTCGCCGGGGTGGTTGGCGCCCATCTCGATCACGGCATGACGATGCGAAGGGTCGAGCCGCAGTAGCGTCAACGGAACGCCAATGTGATTATTGAGGTTACCGGCGGTCGCGAGTGTGCGACCCGAGCAGGCGAGGATTGCGGCGATCATCTCCTTGGTCGTGGTCTTGCCGTTGCTGCCCGCGACGCCGATGAGCGGCATCGTGAATCGTTCCCGCCAGCGCTGGGCGGCACGCTGCAAGGCCACGAGCGCATCGTCGACGAGTACGACAGGGAAATCTGCGGGACCCTCACGTTCGGCGATCGCACCTGCCGCGCCTTTGGCTGCCGCCTCGGCGAGGTACGAGTTGCCGTCGAAGCGCGGTCCGCGCAGCGCCACGAACAACTCGCCGGTCGCCAACGAGCGCGTATCCGTGTTGACCGACGAGAACGACCGATCGGTGCCGACGAGTCGTCCGCCGCAATCTTTGGCGAGGTCAGCGAGCTGACGCATCGGACGTCCCGTAGATGGAATGAATGAGATCGCGATC
>JBMSXG010000049.1:0-8157 GCA_049425405.1 Steroidobacteraceae bacterium | reverse complement strand
CGCGTGTACAGGAGCGGGCGCTCCGCTACGCCGATCGGGTAAACCAGGTTCTTACGAGCGCGTATCAGTTTTCAGCATTGCCCGACAACGCTCGGTTGTCTCTGTTATCGACTCAGTTACGAACTGTTGCCAAGATGATTTCTCAGCGCTCGAGACTATCGATGTCCCGACAGGTCTTCCTCGTCGCCATCGGCGGATTCGATACGCATGATAAACAAGAAGACGATCAGCCTAAGCTGCTTGCCGACGTCAGCAAGTCCATCAAGGCGTTTCATGACGCTATGAACGAAATCGGTCTCGGCGAGCAAGTGACGCTATTCACGCAATCGGACTTCGGCCGCACCTTGACCTCGAATGGCGATGGATCGGATCACGGCTGGGGAGGGCTACAGGTGGTGGTTGGTGGCGCCGTCCGCGGCGGCCAGTTCTATGGCCAATATCCGCTGCTCGAGATCGACAGCCCTCTAGAAATCGGTGGTGGAATTTTCATCCCGACGATCTCGTCTGATCAATATGTCGCCACTTTGGCGTCCTGGTTCGGTGTCAATGACTCCGACATTCCTGCAGTCGCACCAAATATCGTGAATTTTTCTTCCAGAAATCTTGGCTTCATGGTGTGAAGCGGCAGCGGCGGATCGGTCTTCTTGGGCGCGCCGCCGAAGATCCGGAACCCCTCAGACAATATCCCGCAGGCCCCGTCGTTTATATTTCTCGGCTGGGGTGTCCAGTGACGCTCTTGATGCCGCCGTGACCAACGCGGTCTCGAGTGAGGCCATGATAGTCGTCGCCGCATGTCGACGGGGTTGCAGCCTTGGCGCTCGAGCAGAACTTTGGGTTAAGTCTCGCCCTGATAACTGAGGCGATCCTAACCAAGGCTACCCTTTCTGAGGTCGTAGGTGTCGGGACGATTTCGCCGAACAAGCTCCTCTACAGTCAGTAACAGTTTACGTTTAGACTCGGCCCGTCGTCGACTCACGGAAAGTCGACGCGGGCGGTGGTGTTCGCGCTGATCGAGGCGTTTTTGCGCGCAAAGATCATCGCGGGTGCGCCGCTGGCTGCGGGGTCGAACTCGCTGACCGTCGGGTCGGCATCGACCTCGAAGAAGCAGGTCGCCGCGACCGTGTACGCGCCGCTCTCGAGAAAACCCACCGTATAACTCGCGAGGCTGCCCGGCTCTGTTGGAATTGCCACCGGGCCGTACACGATCGGGTCGGCGCCGTCGGCGATACTGCCGTCCATGTCATCGGCGATCGCGTTGCTTCCGGCGTAGACATACACCGCCGGTTTGCAGCTCGATGCCGTGCGCTGCTGCGCTGCGGCTAGCGTGGCGATGTTGATTGATCCGGTCAGTGTGCCGACCTGTAGTTCATCGATGAGGCGCAGCGCCGGGCGCAGGAACCAGTTCGGCTGCTGACCCGGCGGTGCGACGACCGATTTACGCAAATCGAAGTCGATGATCAGGCTCGTGACGCTGCCTTGGGCCACGACGAAGGGACGCACCAGTTTTAGACCGGATTCCGATGCGCTCGGAATGAACAACGGAAACTGTCTCCCATCCCTAAGCTTGATGTAGGAGCCACTCTGAAGATTTTCTTGTGCAGTGATGCGCAGGCGTAGCCAGGAGTAGACCCCGGCAGGTACCGGAGCGCCTTCGACAAGATTAGTCGTTGCGCCATTTCTGAACTGCAGCAAATCGATCGATCGCGGTGCGGGCAGGTTGATCGTGATCGCATCCCCGATGGCCGGTTGTAGCTCGACACCAGTGAAGACCACGACGAGTTCTGCGGCATCGTCAACAGGCGCATCGGTGATTTTGAGTGTCAGTCTGCCGTTGCTCGACGTTGTGGTTGACGTGCTGACGCTGCTGTCGCTGCAGGCGGTGAGCGAGAGTACTGCGGTAGCGATGAGTGCAAGGCGAGTGAGGCGATTCATACCGAGCACCGTACCTCGCTCCACATAGCGGGTCGGTGCGACAGCGAGCGTTCGATGAGTTAGCGACGACCCCGACGTCTCAGGTGGCTGCTGCAGGATTCCAAAAGTTCGGCAAGGAATACCTGATCTTCGTTTGATAGACCGACGAGGCAGGCGAGCACCCGACTTTCCTCATCGCTACGCGCGAGTGTTCGGTCTTCGGCGATCAGGTCGGCGGCTGGGACTCGCAGCGCCTCGGCGAGCGATTCGAGCTTTTGAAGTGACGGTGCATAGACCCCGCGCTCAAACCGGGCGATGGTCTCGCTCGATACACCGAGACGCTCTGCGAGCTGGGCTTGAGTGATCGACAGCGCGCTGCGACGTAGCGCGAGATTCTTGGCCAGACGCGGTCGCAAGGCGCCGCGTAATCGTCGCGCGCCCTGAGCATCTTCCCGCCTGACTTTCCGCATGGTGGCAATGTTCGCGCAATCCCCATCGGTCGGTTATGACGTAAATCGTCTCACTAACGAGAAACAAAATATGTTGGGTGACGCTCCTCATGAGCGGGCTCGTACCGGCGGGGCGGCCTGGTGTCGCGAGGAGCGTAGGCGCGGACGACTGGGGCCGTTAACCGTGACCATGCCGGCCCGGGAGCAGGTATCGGTGATCGATTGGAGGATTCCGTCGGCGAGCGCTTGCGCTGCCACGATGCCCTTATCGGAGAGGGCGATGGTGGCGACGCCATCGCCCCAGACGCCGCCATTAATCTTTAGTAAGCCTTCATCGCTCAGTCGCTCGATGCACTGCAGGGAGGTTTCAGTCGGTTGGTTGAGCGAGAGCAGTAAGTCACCGAGAAACAGCTCGCGTTGCAACACGTGAGCACTGAGGATCTGCTGCAAGATGGGCCAGCTGTCACGCAGGAACGCCCGACCTAGGTGCTGACGGACGAGGTCCTCGATGTCGGCCATCAAGTCGAAAACCATGAAGTCCCCATTGCTGCGCTCGTGGGGCCCCGGTTGTGAATGGTATCGTTGAGCGGACACTCGCCTCTGATTGAATAGATGCGCGTGCACGACGTCTGTGCGCGCCATCGCGTTCGCGCGATATCGAGCGATCAGCGCAGTCTGACGAGCCGGCCTGGGCGCGCGGCGGTGGGTTGGCCGTGTTCGGCGACCGCGATACCTGCAACCCAGGTCCCGAGATAGCCGCAAGCATCCTGCTGCAGACGCTTGCCGCCAGCGGGTAAGTCGCGTGTCACACGAGTCTCGCCGATCGCGAGGCGAGCTGGATCGATCAAATTGAGATCCGCACGGCAGCCGATCGCGATCCGACCGCGATCGGTGAGTCCAAGGTGCCTGGCGTTACGCGAGCTCAGCATCTCGATCACGCGTACCGGCGTGAGCGAGGCGTCGCCAGATTTTTGCGCCCAATGCGTGAGCATGAATGTCGTGGTGCTCGCATCACAGATCGTGCCGACGTGTGCACCGGAGTCCGACAGGCCGTACAGCGCGCGCGGGTGCGTGAGCATGTTCCGGGCGATCTCCAGCGAACCCTCGTTGTAGTTGAAGATTGGGAAGTGGATCAGCTGCTCGCCATTGCCTGCGGCCAAATAATCGTAGAGCGCCTCCAGTGCGCTGATACCGCGGCGCTCTGCTACTGCGCGGAAACTCTGCTCGAGGCGCGGGGCGTAGTCGGGTCCGCCGTCATCTTCATTTAACAAGGGGAACATGCGAGCGCTGATGAGCTCGATCCGTGCGAGCATCAGATCAACCAGCGGCGGCACGGAGCTGCCATCGCCCGAGAGCCGACCGGAGCGCTCGCTCAGGATGCGCGCCTTGCGCTGCGGATCGCGCAGCGCTGCCGCACGTTCGCGCAGCGGCAGATGAGCGATCTCGACATATCCCGGAAAGCCGATGAACGGATGGAAAGTCGTATCCAAACCGAGAATTACGCCGATGCCTCGGGCGCTCGCCTGTAGCCATAGCGGCAGGCCAGCTGCTACAGCAGATTCCGTGCGGCTCTGGATACGGCGCCATTGATCGCCACCGGGATCGCGCTGCAGCCACGTCATCGACAGTGGCCGTCCGCTCGCGCGGGCCAGTGCCTCGACGAGATCGAACTCCGCATCGAAGCGATCAGGTCCTTGCAGCAGATCGAAGTCGCTGACCATCTGCAGTACGCCCTGCGTGCGCCCGTGGAATGCGCTGGCGAGACCGATCAGCTCGTCGGCGCCGGCTTCCGCGGCAGGGGTGGGCAGGCCACGCGAAGTGCGGTGGTTGTCGGTACGCGCAGTCGAGAAGCCTGCTGCGCCGTGATCGAGCGCCTCTTGCAGCAGTGTGCGCATGGCTGCGATGTCATCGGCTGTCGCCGATTGACGTTCGAGCGCGCGCTCACCCATCACCGCCATACGCAACGGATCGTGCGGAACCTGCACCAGAAAATCGAGGCTGTGTGGCCGTTGCTCAAGGGCGTCGAGATACTCAGGGAAACTTCGCCAATTAAAGGGCACGCCTTCTGCAAGAGCGATGCCCGGAATATCTTCGACACCTTCCATCAGACTGATCAGATCATCGATGGCTCGCGTGCGATCACCTGGATGTAACGGTGCGAATCCGACACCGCAATTGCCGAACAGGACGGTGGTGACGCCGTGCTGAAGGCTCGGCCCGAAGGTGGGATCCCAGCTGGCTTGCCCATCGTAATGTGTGTGCAGATCAATGAAGCCCGGCGTCAGCCAAGCTCCGCGGGCATCGATGCGTCGTGCCGCGCGCTGACCGGCACCGCCGATCGAGGCGATCCGCCCGTCCTGAACGCCGACGTCGGCGTCGAACGCGGCGGCTCCCGTGCCGTCGAATATCCGGGCGCCCTCAAATATGAGATCGAGCATCGCCCGGTCCTTAGCGCAGGCGCAGATCGACACCGACCGGACAGTGGTCCGGCAGCTTGCGACGCAGGGCATCGCGCGTGTCGTAAGTCAGGCGGACGAAGGAGTTGCCGCTGCGCTGTGTTGCCAACGATGTGCCGAGCAGCACGTGATCGATATAGCTCGTGTAGTTTTCGGCCGAGGAGCAATTGACGAAGGGTTGTCCTGCCGCGACATTGATGAGCGTGGCGCCGGCCGGTTCGCCGTCGTTGACGTCGTCCCAAAACAGACGACCGCTCGTCGCGAGCAAGTCATGATTGAAATCACCTAGAACGGCGAAGCGTCGTCCGGCCGCAGCCTGTGCGTCGATCCAGGCCTCCAGCGGGGCAACCTGACGCGCGAGCGTACGGCAGTCGTCACGCGGATCATCGAGTGAACGACGCGGACAGCCCGACTTCAGATGCACCGACAGCAGACGGATCTCGCGCGCCTCGCCTGGATACAGGATGAGCTCGGCGCCGCGCCGCACGCGCTCGTCGAGCGACAAGGCGATGAGATCGTCGCCGCAGCGATGCGCGATCCCGCGACGAATCGCGAAGCCCGTGTTCTGGACACCCTCGCGCGCCGTGAAACAAAAATCGTGGTTACGGAACACTCGTCTTGCAGCCGCAGGGCCATCGACCTCCTGAAGGGCGATCACATCGGCATCGAGTCGCTCGGCGTAACGCTCGAGAGCGCGAAAGTCGGTACTCGAGCGCTCCAGTTGATCGGCTACGTTGCAGGGAATGAAGCGCGTGCGGGGGCCAGGCGATGCCCCTCGCGGGACGCAGTCGCGCGCCAAGGTTCGGAAAGCTTCCGGTGCGATCAGCCACTCGAGATTCCAGGTGGCGATGCGAAGCTCACCGCGTGCACGTGGCGGGGGCGAGCGACCCGGTTCGTCGAGGACGGCCTGGCTCGACGGCCCCATGACCGCAGAGCAGAGCGCGATGCACAGCGTTAGGGTCTTGCGAGCCGTCATCATCGTCCGATTGTCGTCTGCGCCGACCGCCGCGTGCAATCATGGGCAGCTCGGTGATTCGTCGGGGGAGGGGGTAGGGTCATGGGTCAGGACGTTCAGGGTTATCGACGGCTGTTCGGCGTGCTCGGTCCATCGACCAACACGATCGTACAGCCGGATTTTGACGACTTGCGCCCGCCGGGCGTCACCAACCATTACAGCCGTATCTTTACGCCGAACTCCCGAGCGATCAGCGATGCGACTTTCATGGCGGCGACGCAGGCGATCTCACAGGGTGTGATCGACGCCGTGCGCAGTGTCATGACCTGCGAGCCGGATTACCTTGTGATGGGCATGTCGGCGATCACGTTTTACGGCGGCGCCAAGGGCGCGGACGAGTTCCAGCGGACGGTCGAGCGCGAGGCGGGGGTTTCGATCTCGATTGGTTCGCACGCCTGCGCCGCGGCACTCGAGGCTTACGGCGGTATCCGTCGCATCGCCTTTCTCTCGCCGTACTACCCGGTCGCCAACGCCGAGGTCCGGCGCTATTTCGCCGATCGAGGCTACGAGACCGTGCGCGATGTGGCCCTGCGGGCGCCTTCGTGGACGGCGATCGCTCAGATCCCTGAGGCGCGCTGCCGCGAGGTCATCCGAGAACTCGACGGGCCGCAGGTCGATGCGATCCTGCAGGTCGGAACCAATCTGTCGATGATGCGACTGGCGGCACAGGCCGAGCGCTGGCTCGGCAAGCCGGTAATCGCCATCAATGCCGCTACCTACTGGCATGCCCTGCGGGCCAACGGTATCGCCGACCGCTGCGAGGGGTTCGGTCGCCTGCTGGCGGACTTCTGACTCCGGCCCAACCTGCGACATAATCGGGACCGAAACGCGGAGAACCTGACGATGCTTGAACTCAAACACGATCTGCGACTCGACAAGACGCGCGACGAGAAGGCGCGCATGAATTTCGTTTCCGGGATCCGGGCCTATGTGCTGAACGACATGGCGAGCGGCATGCGGGCCGTGTACGACGCCGATGTCGAGCCGAAGTTCAGACGTGATCATCGGCGAGTCCCGAAGGACGGCCCGGAAGTTCATCGCGCAATCAAGCCGAACGAGTATTTCCGCTTCTATTCGAGCCTGCGCGTCACAGCGCAAGACATGGTGTGGCAGTCGGTGTTCCCGCCGCTCGAGCGTAACCGCCCGGTTCTCAAGGCGAAGGCAGAGGGTCTGCGCAAGCGCACTCGAGGCACGCTATCGCTCAAGCCGGGCTTCGAAGTGCCTCGCTACGTCTCGGCGCTCGACGTACACCTGATGGCGGGTAATTACGATGGCGAGTATGAGGCGGGCGATCTGGCTGCCGGCTCGCTCTACGACAACGGACTGGCGGTGTTCTCGTTTGGTTTGATGGGTCAAAACCTCGACGATATCGGCCAGTCGATCGCAGGCTTCATCCGTCTGAAGCATCCGCAGCTCAAGCCAAAGAAGATTCTCGATCTCGGCTGCACCATCGGTCACAACACCGGGTCCTGGAAGGACGTTTATCCAGAGGCTGAGGTCTATGGCATCGACGTAGCCGCACCCTGTTTGCGCTACGCGCACGCGCGCGCGCAGGCGCAGAGTCGCGAGATGCATTTTCACCAGATGAATGCCGAGGCACTCGATTTCCCCGACAACTCGTTCGACGTCGTCTTCTCTTCGATGTTCCTGCATGAGATTCCAAAGAAGGGCATCGAGAAGGTGATGAGCGAGGCGTATCGCGTGCTCAAGCCGGGCGGGCTGATGTTGCACATGGAGCTGCCGCCGAACTCGCAGCTCTCGCCTTATGATGCGTTCTATCTCGATTGGGACAGTGCGTATAACAACGAGCCTTTTTATAAGCCGTTCCGCGATCTGAAGCCGGAGGAGCTGTGCCGCCGCGCCGGGTTTAATCCCAAGCGCTACGAGCAATTCGTGATCCCGTCGGTGGGTTGGTACGGCGAGCAGGTCTGGCGTGAGGCCGCCACGCGTCCGCCCGAGGTCGACAACGACAAAACGGGCCGACTCACCGACGGCATCATGTGGTACTGCTTCGGAGCCTGGAAATGACAGAGCAGACACGACAGCCCATGCGCCGCACGATCCGGGGTGGCCGGGCCTATTTCTTTGACGACCCGGCGATCGACAAGCTGCTCAACATGCTAGTCGTGCTTGCCGGTGAGGTCTGGACGCTGCGCGAGCGACTCGCTGCGATGGAGGCGATCCAGATCCGTCAGGGCGGGCTCGCGGCCGGTGAGCTAGACAGTTTCGAGTTCGGTACTGACGATGAGGCCAAGCTCGGGGCGATGCGCAAAGAATTCATCGATAGCCTGTTCCGTATCCTGCAGGAGCAGGTCGAGGAAGCGCG
>JBMSXG010000048.1:0-8379 GCA_049425405.1 Steroidobacteraceae bacterium | reverse complement strand
TAACAGGAGGTGGTGGTGGCGGCGGTGGCGGTGGCTATCGCGGCGGTGGCGGCGGTGGCGGTGGCGGCGGTGGTGGTCGCTGGTAAGCGACGCCCGCTCTCACTCACCTCGTGAGTTCGAAAGAGGCCCGCAGCGATGCGGGCCTTTTTCTTTTGAGTCTCGCGGCCCTTAGGCGGGTTTCACGCGCACCAGTTGCTTGCCGACGTTACATCCCTCGAACAGTCGGATCAGCGCGTCGGGCATCTTCTCAAGCCCCTCCAGAATGTCTTCTTGATAGACGAGTTTTCCGTCTGCGACCCATTCGGCGAGCTGGGCCTCGGCACGCTCGAAATGCGCGGCGAGTTCGTAGATGAAGAACGCCTCCATGCGCGCCATTTTCTTGAAGATCTGAAATCCGTTGCGCAGTGGTTCGGCCCGCTCGATGCCATTGACGTACTGCGAGATCGCACCGCAAAGCACCACGCGCGCGTGACGACGTAGATGCATGAGCCCGGCATCGAGGATGGCGCCGCCCACGTTGTCGAACAGCACGTCGATACCCGCAGGCATTATCTCGCCGATGCGTCGCGTCACATCCTCGTTGCGATAGTCGATCGCGGCACGATAGCCAAGCCTTGATGTGAGCACGGCGCATTTCTCGGCAGACCCCGCAATTCCCACAGCCTCCGCGCCGAGGTTTCGCGCAATCTGTCCGACATTTGAGCCCACACCGCCAGCTGCGCCCGACACGAGCACGCGATTACCGGTTTGCAGTCGTCCGACGTCGACCAAGCCGAGATAAGCGGTGAAGCCGGTCAGCCCGAGCACGCCGAGAGCCGTCGAGACGGGTACCCGACGCTGACGTACCTTGAACATCAAAAAATACGGCGACCCATCGGCGACTGCATAATCTTGCCAACCGAGCTTGCCCTGCACGATCTCGCCGACCGGCCAGTCGGGGTTGCGGGACTCGACGATGCGCCCGACGCCGCGACCGTGCATGACGTCGCCGAGCTCGAGGGGTCGTTCGAATGTCTCGGTGTTGAGCATGTAGCCGCGCATCACCGCGGCGACCCCGAGATAGAGCACCTCGATCCGAAACTCACCCTCCACGAGCGGTCGTAGCGGCCGCTCGGTCAGACGAAAGTCGCTCCTCTTGACCGCTCCCACCGGCCGAGCCGCCAGCGTCCATTGTCGGTTGAGCGTACTCACGTGGGTCTTAGAGTCGCCGGCCTCGCGTCTCGGGCATGAGCGCGAGGGCGAGCAGCAGAGCGATACCCAGCACGATCACTGGATACCAGAGGCCAGCCGTGACATCACCGGAGCGCGCCACGAGCCAAGTCGCCGTCAGCGGCATAAAGCCGCCGAGCCAACCAGCCGTGACGTGGTAGGGAATCGATAAAGCCGTATAACGAATTCTGGTCGGAAAGATTTCAGCGAGCCACCCTGCGCCCGGTCCACAAGTGAGTCCGGCGCCGATGACCATGACCAGGATCAGTCCGACGATCGTAAGGTGCGTGCGATCGAAATCGCCGGGGCTCTTCAGGGCGGCCACTGCCGGGCCTGCTGGATATCCCGAACGCTCCAGCGCTGCACGCAGAGCATCGCGATCAAAGCCGCGCAACCGCTCGCCGGCGACACTGATCACCAGCGTCTGCTCGGGCAGAGGTGCGGCATTCGAGTAAGAGATACCGCGCCGCGCAAGAAAATCACGCGCCCTCGTAGCCTCGTCCAGCTGACTGGCGTCGGCGAATGGATCGAAGCGCGTCGGGGCTGCGTATACCGTGACGGGTGCGCGTTGTTGCGCCTGCACGAGGGTCGGATGACCGACGTCGATCAGCGCGCGATACACAGGGAAGATTGCAGCCAGCGATACGACCATACCGGCGAGGATTACCGGCTTGCGTCCGACGCGATCCGACAAAGCGCCAGCACCGACGTAAGCGGCGACGCCGACGAGCAGTGTGATCACGATGAGCAGGTTCGCGGTGCTGGAGTCGATCAGCAGCGCCGTTTGTAAAAACACCAGCGAATAGAACTGGGCCGTGTACCAGCTGACGGCCATCGCCGCCGCAACGGCTAGCGCCGCGACCATCCGGCTGCGGTGCTCGCCAGAGAGCAAGGTCTCACGCACGGGCGATTCGGAGAGCTCGCCGCGCTGTTTCAGTTGTTCGAACAGAGGCGATTCGGCGATACGGCTGCGGATGTACACCGACAGTGCAAGCAGCACCACGGACAGTAGAAAGGGTAGTCGCCAACCCCACTCGCGGAACGCCTCCTCGCCGAGCAGGCTGCGGCAGCCGATGATCACGAGCAGCGATAACACGAGGCCGAAAGTGGCCGTGGTCTGAATCCAGCTCGTGAAATATCCCCGTCGCGAATCGTCACAATATTCGGCGACGTAGATGGCCGCGCCGCCGAACTCTCCACCGAGTGCCAGCCCCTGCAGCAGGCGCAGCAGTACGAGCAGCGCCGGGGCCCACCACCCGATGACTTCGAATGAAGGCAATACGCCGACCAGTGCGGTCGAAAGCCCCATCAGCACGATGGTGATGAGGAAGGTGCGCTTGCGACCGACGCGATCACCGAGTCTGCCGAAGATCACCGCGCCGAGTGGGCGAATTGCGAATCCGGCACCAAATGTGGCGAGGCTTGCGAGCAGCGCGGCTGTTTCGTTTCCCGGTGGAAAGAAAAGCACGCCGAAGAACACAGCCAGGCTGCCGTAGAGCATGAAATCGTAGTACTCGAACACCGTGCCGGTGGAGGCGGCGAGAACCACGCGAGTCATCGGTGTGCGCGTCATCGCTAGGCGAGCCTCTGTAAACCACGACGACCATCCTCGATAGCGAAGCGTGCGAGCACCCGGGCCTCGGCCGACGGTGTGCGTACCGAGTCAAAGCCAATCATCTGGGCCTCGAGGCGTTGTGAGCCCACCTCCAGCCGAAGGTAACCGCGATGACTGCCATCGGCGAGGGCGACGTCACGGTTGTCCGGCCGGTTGTAAGCGTCGATCACTTTTTGCGGCGGGGGCCCGGAGCTCACCGAGGTGGTGACGAGTTCGCTTGCCACGATCGGCGAGGGGCCGCTGGAGGTCTCGCGCCTTTGATCGGCGGCGATGAAAGCGTGGATGTCGCCGCCCAAAATCACGGGGTTGCGCACCGATCGACCCTCGATAAGATCCAGCAACCGTTCGCGCGCGACGGGATAACCCGCCCAGCTGTCGGTCCAGTGCAACGTGCGCGGACCGGGGTCCTCATCGATACGCGTGAACACCACACCCTGCGCAAGCCAGTTCCAGCGCGCGCGCGAGTCGCGCAGCGAGCGGTCTAGCCAGCGCTCCTGATCGCTACCGAGCATCGAACGGTTCGGGTCGAACCAGTCGACGCACTGGTCGACGTACACCCGTGAGCCGCCGCGCTTCGGCGGGGTCGGGCAGGGTTGCGCGGAGCGGTACTGTCGCGTGTCGAGCAGGTGAATCGAGAGCAGATCGCCAAGTTCGGCGGTCCGATACAACTGCATGGATGCACCGCGCGGTCGTGCAGCGCGCGGCAGAGGCATGAACTCGTAATAAGCCTGATAGGCAGCGGCTCGACGCGCGAGGAATCCAGATTGCTCGTCTGGATTTTCCGCTTGCTCGGCGGCGTAGTCGTTGTCGACCTCATGATCGTCGTGGGTGACGAGCCACGGACAGGCCTCATGTGCAGCTTGTAGCTGTGAGTCGCTGCGGTACCACGCATAACGGAGTCGGTAATCCTCGAGCGAGCGACATTCACCGAGATCATGGCGACGCACCGGCTGTGCAGTGTTGCCCTCGTAGAGATAGTCGCCAAGATGCAGCACGAGATCGACTCCTGCCTCGGTCAGATGTCGATACGCGTGATAGTAGCCCTGCTCGTAGTGCTGACAGCTCATCATGCCGATTCGTAGCGGTGCCTCTGGTTCGCGTGTCGGTGCTGTCCAGGCTCGACCGGTGGTGCTGCTGAAGCGACCGATCCGAAATCGGTAGAACCACTCCCGACCCGCAGGCAGGTCTTGGACGTCGACGTGCACGCTATGTCCCCAGCGCGCCTCGGCGCGCGCCTCGCCGCGGCGGCCGCTGCGGCGGCCCATTGGGGTCGCGGCGATTTCCCACTCGAGACGAATGTCCTGCACACCGAGAGAGGCGCCCCGAACCAACGGATCGAGGGCCAGGCGGGTCCAGAGGGTCATGCCGTGACGCGTCGGATAGCCCGAGGCGACACCGAAGGCGAAGGGATCCCGAGGAAACTCGATGCGACGGGCAAGCGCCGGAAAGGGCGCGACGGCGAGCCCCGCCGACCAGAGGGAGGAGGCGAGGAATTGCCGACGTCGGATCATGGACGCGCAGTGTACCGCGTCGGCCGCGACGTGCTAGCGTGCCTCGCCATGCTGGATGTGCGTCTGCCGATCGGTCTTTTCGCAATGCTCGGGCTCGCGAGTTGCGGCGCGCCGCTCATCGAGAGCTGCGTCTCGACATCGGATCTGCAAGTCGATTGCCGCTTCAGCAATCCGGAAGATTTGGCAGTAAGCCCAAACGGCGAGGCGTTGCTCGTCAGTGAGTACGGCAGCCTTGCACGCGATCGCAGCGGTCGACTAGTCGCCTACCGACCGCGGGAGGTGGGAGGCGATGGCGCTATCGTGCCGCTGTTTCCGATCGAGGGCTCCGCGGAGGCTGTCGCCGCGCTGAACGATCCGCAGCGTTGGGGTGATCCGTCCTGCCCCAGACCCAGGTTATCCAAGTTTGCGCCGCATGGTATCGATCTCGAGCGACTCGATTCGGGCGAGTGGGCGCTGTACGTCGTGACCCACGGAGAGCGTGAATCCATCGAGATGTTCGAGGTGCTGACCGAGCCATCGCTCGCGCTGCAATGGCGCGGTTGCGTCGAGGGGCCATCGGGTAGCAATTTCAATGATGTGATCGTGCTGCGCGGCGGTGGGTTCTGGGTATCACAGACCTTCCCGCGTGAGCGTAATACGGTGCTGGCTGGGTTGCGCATGCGCTACCTCGGTGATACTCCGGGCTTCGTTTACCGCTGGGATCGCGCGAGCGGTTTCTCGGCGATTCCCGCAACCGAGGTCGCCTACGCCAACGGCATCGAAAAATCCGACGATGAGCGATTCGTGTTCATCAATGCTTATTTTGGCAACAAGCTCGTCAAGGTGGACGTCGAGCGAGGTGAGCGGGTCGGCGAGGTGGCCGTGGAAGGGCCCGATAACGTGACCTGGTCAGCTGAGGGCGAACTGCTCGTCGCCTCGCACTTGGCCTCCACGCCAGATCTGCTCGGTTGCCTGAACGTGACGCGTGGCAACTGCGGCTTCGGGTTTCGCATCCTTGCGATCGATCCGCAGCGTCTGACGAGTCGAGTGCTGATCGAGCACCGCGGGCCGCCGATGGGTGCGGTGACCGTGGCGCTGCCATTCCGGGGCCGACTGTATCTTGGGACCTTTGCGGGCGACCGCATCGCCTCACGCTGATGTTCTGGCGCAGGGTTTTCAAAATTCTTCACGAGCTCGGATCGGCCGGGGTCATCGGCGCGTTCGCCACTATCCTGGTGCTGGTGCTGTTTGCACCGAGCCCGACCGACTCTTTGCCTGCCTATGCCGCCACGCGACTGCACATCGCTACCGTCTCGAAGTGGGTGTTGACCCCGTCGCTGCTCGCCGTGCTGGTGAGCGGACTAGGTGCCATGGCGTTGAATCCTGCTTATCACGATGCCGGCTGGGCGTGGGTGAAGGCCCTGACCGGGCTCGCGATGTTCGAGGGCACGCTGCTCACCGTCGATGCGACGGCCCGTCGTGCTGCCGAGTGGGCAAGCGCGGCTCTACAGTCGGGCACCGCCGATCTGGCCACGCTCGAGCCGTTGCTGCGGCGGGAGCAAGGAGGGTTGTGGGCACTGCTGGCGATTGCACTCGCCAATGTCGTGCTCGGCGTGTGGCGTCCGCGCTTTCGTCGTGCTGGGGCGCCCTAAGCTCAAAACCGCATCGACACGCTCATTCGGGCCGCGCGCGGTGCCCCTGGCGAGAGATTGTTATCGTTGTGGGCCGTAAACCAGTAACGCTCGTCCGTGAGATTCTCGAGATTGACCTGCAGGTCACACTGCTCGGTGAGCCGGTGAAACAGCGCCACGTCGATACGGGTGTAACCGGGCAGCACCACGGCGTTGGAGATCGAGGCGTATTGACTGTCTTGGCGGACCACGCCGAGGCCGATATCGAGTCTGTCGAACAGGGCGATGCGGCTCCAGAGCGAGCCACTGAACTTCGGCACGAGCGGAGCGCGACGGCCCGCTGGCGCGGCACTAGTGGTCGAAGTGATGCGCGCCTCCTGCACGGCGAGCGACCCGATGAGTTTCCACCGCGGTCCGAGCTCTCCCTGCATCGATAATTCGAGACCCTCTGAGCGCTGCGAACCGGTGAGCACGAGCGTGCCGGGTGTGGGTCCCGGAGCGCTCGATCGGGTACGGTCTAGCTGATAGAGCGATGCGCTCAGTAACAACTCGTCGTTGGGTTGCCAACGCAGTCCAATTTCAACGTTCTCGAATTTCTCCGGCTCGAGCGAGGCGAGGGTGGGTGTCAGCGAGCTGAATTGCTCGCCCGCCTGCGGCAGGTGGGCGATGCTCCAACCGGCGTAGAGATTTACCCCGGTGGCAGCCTCCCAGATCAGTCCGGCGCGCGGGGAGACGAACTCATCCCTGCGCGTAAGATCGCGCGAGCTCGGCCGACGATCATCAAAGCCAAGGTCGAAACGATCCCAGCGTGCACCGACCACCAACGACAGCTGCGGTGCAAGCTCAAGTTGATTTTGGGCGAGCACAGCGAGCAGACGAAGATCGTTCGCGTTGTCGAGCGCCGGCGCGATCGCGAAGTCCGGCGCGAATGTGCGGCCACGATCAGCGAGGCTGAAAATCTTGCTCGCGGTATTCACTCGAAGATTGAGGTTCTGCTGTCGGCCCGTCTCGAGGCCGATCAGCAGCGTGTGGTTCAGGCCAGCGAAGTATGGTTTCCAGATCAGATCGGCCTGAGCAAGTAGATTCTCGCGCTCCGTACGCGCGTTATAGGAGGCGATAGTGACCGACTGGCTCTCTGCCGCGATGGCACCGCCGGCAAACACGTTCTCGTAAAACTTAAAATAGTCGCCGTAAGACAAAACGCCACGGAAGGAGATCGACTCATCGATGGCGTGGGTGATTTCTGTCCTCAGCGTCGCGACGTCAATGAGGCTGTTCGATAGCGCCGGGTTACCGAAGAACTGTTCACGCGATCCTCGCCACGGCCGGCCGGCCTGTGAGGGTACGCCCCGGTCGACGACGCGCTCGTCTTTGAAATACTCTCCAAAGAATTCAATCCGTGTGACATCGCCAAGATTGATCCGCGCAGCTGGCGCTATACCGCGACGACGAATGTCTGACTCATCACGAAAGTTCTTGCCATCCTCAAACACAGTGTTGAGTCGCATCGACAATGTGTCGGTTACGGCAAACCCTAGATCGCCTGCGAATCGCGCCTGACCGAAGGTGCCGAGCATCATCTCGAACGCGCGGATGTCGCGTCCATCGGCTACTTTCGTCACGCGATTCAGTGCGCCGCCGCCGTTACCTCGGCCGAGGGTTAACGCCGAGGGCCCCTGAATCACATCGACGCGCTCGACGTTGTAAAGATCGCGTAGGTACTGCAGGTCATCGCGCACGCCGTTGACGAAGAAATCCGCCGTCGTCAGGTTGCCGCGGAACACGGGTGCATCGCGATGACCCTCACCCTGTGCCATGGTGACGCCGGGCACGTAACGCACGAGCTCGGTCAGGCCGGTGAGTGCGAGATCCTCGATGACATCGCGGGTGACCACCACGACCGACTGCGGAATCTTCTCGATCGGGGTAGGGGTCCGGGTCACGAAGGTGGTGTCGAGTTCGCGGTAGCGATCCCGGGTTCCCACGACGTAAATCACTTCTTCGACGCTGGGCTCATCGACAGCCGTCGTTTCACTGGCTGCCGCAGCAGTGATACCCGGCACGAACGAGGCGGCCAAGGCCAACACCGCTCCAGCGATCCGTCCGGTCCAGCCCATCGGAACACCCTTTCAAATGAGAACGATTCTCGTTCAAATCGTAAGGGTGACTCAAATGAGAGTCAATCTCATCTAGGAGGGATCAATAAGGGCTCGAGGGAGATGGTCGGGATGAGAGGATTTGAACCTCCGACTCCTACGTCCCGAACGTAGCGAAAAGGCTGATAAGACATTGTCCAGCCCGCTTTGCTTGGTCCAGCGTTGTCTCTTTTCACGTCAGACTCATCATCAGCACTATCGGTACTGCGACAATAACGAAGGCAACCCACGCTGCGAAGATCCAGAGTTGCGCTCTCCGCGAAAAACCGTCCTTCAGT
>JBMSXG010000047.1:0-8862 GCA_049425405.1 Steroidobacteraceae bacterium | reverse complement strand
CTGACCCTCATCGAGCAGCTTGCGGAACATCTCAACGCCCGTGCACGTCGTCTTCTGCGTGTCCTTCAGGCCGATAATCTCGACCTCCTCGTTCACGCGCACAATGCCGCGCTCGATACGACCGGTCACCACCGTGCCACGACCCGAAATCGAGAACACATCCTCGACCGGCATCAGGAACGGCTTCTCCACATCACGCTTGGGAACAGGGATGTACTTGTCCATCTCCTCAACCAGCTTGATCACCGCCGGCACACCGATCGCACTCGAGTCACCCTCAAGAGCCTTGAGCGCAGAGCCCACCACAATCGGAGTCGAGTCCCCAGGGAACTTGTACGTGCTCAACAACTCGCGAACCTCCATCTCGACAAGCTCCAACAGCTCCTTGTCGTCGACCATGTCCGCCTTGTTCATGAACACCACGATGTACGGAACACCCACCTGACGCGCCAACAAAATGTGCTCGCGCGTCTGCGGCATCGGACCATCAGCCGCCGATACCACCAAAATCGCACCGTCCATCTGCGCCGCACCCGTGATCATGTTCTTCACATAATCGGCGTGCCCAGGACAGTCCACGTGCGCGTAGTGACGCTCCTTCGACTGATACTCCACGTGAGCCGTCGAAATCGTAATACCACGCGCCTTCTCCTCAGGCGCCTTGTCAATCTGGTCATACGCCTTGAACTCACCACCGTGAGCCTCAGCCATCACCTTCGTCAACGCAGCCGTCAACGTCGTCTTACCATGGTCAACGTGACCAATCGTCCCAACGTTCACGTGCGGCTTACTACGCTCAAATTTTTCCTTGGACACGACTCTCTCTCCTCAGGAATCCAATATGGTTATTTCTTGATGATGGTTTCGGCGATGTTCGGCGGGACCTCGAGATACTTCTCGAACTCCATCGTGAACGTGGCACGACCCTGGCTCATCGAGCGCACGGTCGTGGCATAGCCGAACATCTCGGACAACGGCACTTCGGCGAGGATCTGCTTGCCCGAGGGCGAGTCGTCCATGCCGGTGATTTGGCCTCGGCGGCGGTTGAGATCGCCGATCACGTCACCCGAGTAATCCTCAGGTGTGACCACCTCAACCTTCATGATGGGCTCGAGGATGACGGGCTTGGCCTTGCGGAAGCCGTCTTTGAAGCCCATTGAGCCAGCGATCTTGAACGCCATTTCGTTCGAGTCGACGTCGTGGTACGAACCGTCGAACGCGGTGACCTTCACATCGACGATCGGATAGCCCGCGATGACACCCGTGTCGACGGCTTCCTTGACGCCCTTATCGACCGCCGGGATGTATTCACGCGGCACGGCACCACCGACGATACCGTTGACGAACTCGTAGCCCTTGCCCGGCTCGTTGGGCTCGATCTTGAGCCACACGTGGCCGTACTGACCGCGGCCGCCCGACTGACGTACGAACTTGCCTTCGGATTCGACCGAGCCACGAATCGTCTCGCGGTAGGCGACCTGAGGCTTGCCGACGTTGGCTTCGACCTTGAACTCGCGCTTCATACGATCGACGATGATTTCGAGGTGAAGCTCGCCCATCCCCGAAATGATCGTCTGACCCGACTCTTGATCGGTATGCACGCGGAACGACGGGTCTTCCTTCGCGAGACGCTGTAGCGCGAGACCCATCTTCTCCTGGTCAGCCTTGGTCTTCGGCTCCACCGCCACCGAGATGACGGGGTTCGGGAACACCATCTTCTCGAGGGTGATCACCTTGTCCTCGGAGCACAGCGTGTCGCCGGTGGTGACGTCCTTGAGCCCGACGGCTGCAGCGATGTCGCCGGCGCGCACTTCCTTGATCTCGGTGCGCTCCGAGGCATGCATCTGCAGCAAGCGACCGATACGCTCGGTCCTGGACTTGGTCGGCACGAAGACCGAGTCACCCGAGTTCAGCACGCCCGAGTAGACGCGGAAGAACGTCAGGTTACCGACGAACGGATCGTTGAGAATCTTGAATGCCAGCGCCGAGAACGGTGACTCGTCCGACGCCGTACGCGTATCCGGCTCACCATCTTCGTTGAGGCCCTTGACGGGCGGCATGTCGACCGGCGCCGGCATGTACTCGACGACCGCATCGAGTAACGCCTGTACGCCCTTGTTCTTGAACGCGGTGCCGCACATACACAGCACGATCTCGTTCTTCCAGGCGCGCTCGCGCAGGCCCGCCTTAATTTCATCGATGCTGAGCTCGCTGCCCTCGAGATACTTGTTCATCAGTGTCTCGTTGGCTTCCGCGGCAGCCTCGATCATCTGTACACGGTACTTCTCGGCCTCTGCTTTGAGCTCGGCAGGGATATCGCGGTACTCGAACTTCATGCCCTGAGTCTCGACGTCCCAGTAGATCGCCTGCATGCGCAGCAGATCGATCACGCCTTCGAAGGTGTCCTCGGCACCGATCGGCAACTGGATCGGCACGGGATTACCACGCAGACGGCTCTTGATCTGCTCGACACAGCGGAAGAAGTTGGCACCCGAGCGGTCCATCTTGTTGACGAACGCGATGCGAGGCACGCCGTAACGATTCATCTGACGCCACACCGTCTCGGACTGCGGCTGCACACCAGCCACAGCGCAGAACAGCGCAACGGCCGAATCGAGCACGCGCAGCGAACGCTCGACTTCGATGGTGAAGTCCACGTGCCCGGGAGTGTCGATCACGTTGATGCGATGCTCGGGGAAAGACTTATCCATTCCCTTCCAGAAGCAGGTCGTCGCCGCGGAGGTGATCGTGATGCCACGCTCCTGCTCCTGCTCCATGTAGTCCATCACTGCGGCGCCGTCATGGACTTCGCCGATCTTGTGCGACACACCGGTGTAAAAAAGGATGCGCTCGGTCGTCGTCGTCTTGCCGGCGTCGATGTGCGCCGAAATGCCGATGTTGCGATAGCGCTCGATGGGAGTGTTACGGGGCATTGTCGATTACCAGCGGTAGTGCGCGAACGCCTTGTTCGCTTCGGCCATACGGTGCGTGTCCTCACGCTTGCGCACGGCGGCGCCGCGATTCTCCGCAGCTTCCATCAACTCGTGGGCGAGCCGGAACGCCATCGACTTCTCGGTGCGCGCACGCGCAGCCTCGATGACCCAGCGCATTGCCAGCGTCTGACGACGCGGAGCACGAACCTCGACAGGCACCTGATAGGTGGCGCCGCCGACGCGACGCGACTTCACTTCGACCACAGGCTTGACGTTGTCGAGCGCCTGCGAGAGCAGAGCGATCGCATCGCCACCCTGCTTGCCGGTCTTTTCGGAGATGCGATCGATCGCACCATAAATGATGCGCTCGGCCGCGGACTTCTTGCCGCTCTTCATGACGACGTTCATGAACTTGGCAAGCATGTCGTTGTTGAACTTGGGATCCGGCAGGATGTGGCGGACCGGGGCTGCTGCACGACGGGACATCGTTCGCTCTCCTAAACCTTATTTATTCTTCGGACGCTTGGCGCCGTACTTGGAACGACCCTGCTTGCGCTCGTTGACGCCGGCGCAGTCGAGCGTTCCGCGCACCGTGTGGTAGCGCACGCCAGGAAGGTCCTTGACACGTCCGCCACGGATGAGCACTACCGAGTGCTCCTGGAGGTTGTGTCCCTCACCGCCGATGTAAGAAGTGACCTCGTAGCCGTTGACCAGGCGCACGCGGCACACCTTGCGCAGCGCGGAGTTCGGCTTCTTCGGGGTGGTGGTGTAGACGCGCGTGCACACGCCACGCTTCTGCGGGGCGGCGCCGAGGGCCGGCACCTTGGTTTTTTCGGCGCGCGTACGGCGCGGGGCACGAATCAGCTGACCTGTGGTGGCCATGCAGTCTCCAAGTCTTCGTCGTTACGTGACACAAAAACGCCGGACAGGAGACGTCGCTCGCAAGGCCCGCAAAAACATCCCGCCGAGACGGGAGAACCGGACCTACGACCGACAGCTCGACGACCGGCTGCGGCGGGCGACCCGTGAAGACAACCCGGGCCACCCCCTCACGGAGGCGGCCCGGACGTTTCTAAAGTCGCTGTTTAACGGACATCCCATTCGGGATCCCCGAGAAAGGCCGCGGATTCTAGGTATCGCCCCGGACAGTGTCAACGCGAGCCGCCGGTCGAGGCGGGCCACCCCCAAACGTCCACCAGGTGGTCAACGCCAATGGAAGTTAAACGAGATGCTCACCCGCTCGCCACGGCTGAGATTGGGCGGTACCTCGTGGCGGAGCCAGCTCTCGAACAGGACGAGCTGGCCGGCCCGAGCTGGTACCGACACCCAGGGCTGGGCGGCCGGGGGGGCATCCGCGCGTCGGGGAGGGGCCGCCATGAACCGATCCAGTCGGGGATCCTCGAATTTAAGGGGTGAAGATCCGGGCGGGGTCCGCACGTAATAAGTACCGCTCACCGTCGCGATCGGGTGCAGGTGCCAAGAGTGCACCACGCCGGGCGGCATGATGTTGATCCAACAATCGGTCATCTCGAGTTCACGCCCATCGAGATCAAATGCCAGGGCTCGCACGTAGCTGCGCACATGCCGCTGCAGCAAGCGTTCGAGGCGGGCAAAGGTCGGCGAGAACCGATGCATGCGATTCTGCGATCCGTAGGAGGTGTAGCCGCCCGGATACCGACGTGCCGACCAGCGTCGCCCCGCCTCATCGTCGCGACGCCACTGCAAGCACTCGCGCAGCAGTCGGGCGTTGAACGCTGCCGCGCCGCGCGACTGCAAAGCCGCACAGTACACCTGCGTGGGAAAGAAGCTTCGTAATGCCGAAGATTTCGCCATGCGCGAATCAGGCCTTAGTCTTCGGCTCAGGCCGACCGCGATAGAAGCGCAAGATCAACGCACGCACAAGAGCCGGGAAATGCCGGGCGAGAAACACGATCACTTTGCCGTGACCCGTGACGACGATCTCTGCGCGACCCCGATCGACACCGCGCAGAATCTCGCGAACTGCAACCTCGGTCTCGACACGCAGCCACGCCGGCACCGGGTCCGGCGCCTCGGCCTGCAAGACGCCGCGATTGTTCGTGCGGCGAATATCGGAATCCACGAAGCCCGGCGAGACTAGCGTGACACCAATGCCCGCACCGAGCAGATCACCACGTAACGATTCGGCGAGCGCACGCACCGCGAACTTGCTCGCTGCGTAGGCCGAGGCACCCGGCGCAGCAACGTGACCCGCGACACTGCCGACCAGTACCAGTCGACCGCGCGCCGCCCGCAGGGCATCGAGTGTCTCGTATACGGTGCGTAGTAATCCGAAAACGTTGGTTTCGAATTGGCGCCGATAGTCCTCGAGCGAGAGCTGCTGCAAGGGGCCCGCGACACCGAAACCCGCATTGGCATACACCACATCGAGTGCGAGCCCGCGCGAGCTCAGCTCTTGGACCGCCGCCGCCACCTCGCCCTCGCGGGTCACATCCGCCACATGCACGCTGACCTCGGCACCGAGGGCGCGCAGCTCCCCAGCCAGCGTCTCGAGCCAATCGCGTCGGCGCGCGAGCAATACGAGCCGATCGCCGCGCCGCGCATGGGTCCGTGCCAACCCGGCACCGATACCCGAGGATGCCCCGGTGATCAAAATAGTTCGACTCATACTCTCCCGCCCCCTGCCAATGGACCTGCCGCGCGCGGAGGCGTAAGTTATCAAAGACCGTCGGGATCGGGGGTCTCGTCCCCGGGCCGCTCGGTCAGGGGGTCAATACGATGGCGCGAACCGCCTTGTCACGGGCACTGCCTTGGCTGTGCCTGCTCGGGGTCATCGGCACCGCGAGTGCTGCTGACGTCTCCACTCACGCTGCACCTGTCGGCACACCGGTCAGCGAGGAAGAACGCTCGCTCTACACCTTGGGGCAGCTGATCTCTCGCACGCTCGACACGTTCGAGCTCACCGCAGCAGAGCTCGCCCAGGTCCAGGCAGGCCTCGCCGACGGCGTGCTCAACCGTCCGCCGCAGGTCGATCTCGCCGCTGAGGCGCCGCGACTGCCGGCGCTGCAGGCGTCAAGACGCGAGCGCGCTATTCAACGTGAGCGCGATGCGGCGCAGAGTTATCTTCAAAGATATTCGGAAATGCCAGGCAGTGAACGGACTGCAAGCGGCATCTTGCTGCAACCCCTGCAGTCCGGCCATGGGCCTGCGCCGACCGACACCGATCACGTCAGCGTCCATTACGAGGGCGCACTGGTCGATGGCACGGTTTTCGAGAGTTCGCGTCAACGCGGCGAACCGGCGACGCTACCGGTCAAAGGGGTGATCGCCTGCTGGACCGAGGCCTTACAGCGCATGCGCGTGGGCGCACGCCAGCGCGTGATCTGCCCGCCGGAACTCGCTTACGGTGAGCGAGGCTCGCCGCCGGTGATTCGACCGGGCGCGACACTCGTCTTCGACATCGAATTGCTCGCGATCGTCCGCTGAGGGCCGTAGGCCGAGACCAGATAGTCGACGATCGCGCGCGCCTCATCGTCGCTCATGGGCGCCTTGAAGGCGTTGCGCATTTTCGCCACCTCCATTTCCCATAGCGCTCGGGTTCCGAAAGTCGCGTGCATCTCGATGTAATCGAGGCTGTGGCAGGACGTACACCGGGCGATGAAGAGCTCACGCCCTGCACCCGCTGCCGCCTCGGGCTCTGCAGTGGCTGGACTCGACGTCACGATCAGCGCCGCACCGAGAAGCAACTCAAACAAATACCGACGTACCACGCGAATCACGCGCCCACCTCGAAGACGACCCGATGGAATGCGTTGTGCTGATAGCCCGAGGGGTTCGGGATCGGCTGCTCGAGTTGTGTCTGCCCGACGCGATTCGTCGCGCTAACCCAGGCCTCGCAGCGCCCGGGCTGGCGCTGCGCCAGCGGCAAACGCCAGGAGCGGAAGGAATAGCGCCCAAGATTGTCGCCAAGCTCGGCGCGCTGCCACGAACCCCCGCGATCAAAACTCACCTCGACACGATCGACCCCGTGGCCTGCGTCCCAAGCAATGCCCTCTAGCATCGCGCCAGCCGACACCCGGCCGCCTTCGTCGACCGAGGTGATCAACGAGTTGATCGCGATTTCGGTGACCGGTGCCCGCTCGCCCGACTCCTGCGATGGGAAACGCTCGACGAATGGAAAGGCTGAGCGGGGCAGACGATAGGCGTTGGCCATCCAAAAGCCCCGCGCTGGCGCATCCAGTGCAGCGATACGTGTCAGGTGCTTGATCCAGTAAGTTGCTGTCCAGCCCGGCACGATGAGACGCAGCGGAAAGCCGTTGCTCTCGGGTAGCGGCGCGCCGTTCATCTCGTAGGCGAGCAAGGTGTCAGGGTGCAAGGCCTTAGCTCGGGGTAGCGACTTGATGAAGTCGGGCGTCCCCTCAAGCGGCGCAGCATCGGCGGCATCGAACTCGATCTCGATCGCGGCAGCGCTCAACTCGGCCCGCGCAAGAACATCTGCGAGGCGTACGCCGCGCCAGCGCGCGTTACCCATCGCGCCATGGCCCCATTGCAGGCCCGGTACGGGCGGATCAAATAATCCGCGACGATTGCCCGAGCACTGGCAGACGGCCACGAGCTCGACGGGCTCGAAGTCGTTACGCAGCGCGCGCAGATCAAGACTGATCGGCCGCGCGAGAGCGGGCCCCGTGACCTCGAGTCGATAGTCCGCCGGATCGACGGCGGGGATGACCGCATGATGATAACGAACGAAGAACGCCTCGTTCGGCGTCAGCACGGAACGAAAGTAGCGCAACGGCGTCTCATAGTTCGGCGGCCGATGAGTGAGCCTGCGCAAGCCCCACTTGCCGGGCAGCGCCTCCATCGCGGCGCTCGCCCAGCGACCACCACCGGCGAGCCAGCCCGTCACGGCCGAGAGACCTGCGAGGGCCTGACGTCGCGATACGCTCCACATGCGGGTCAATCTAGCACGCGTCGATTCGCGCCGACAGTTAGGTCACAATCCATCCCACTCTACCCTCGGAGGTCCGTCATGACGTTGATACGTTCTTGCTTCCTCGCCAGCCTCGCACTGCTCACCTGCTCCACCGCGTCGGCCCAGATGGGCGGCGCGCCGCCGGCCAAGAGCGAAGTCGCCCTGCTCATCGAAAAAGCGCTCGCGAGCGAAATCCGCACGCCCGAGGAGCGGGCCCGCGACGCGCGTGAGCGTAAACCCGTCCAGACGCTAGAATTCTTCGGCCTGCAGCCCGACATGCGCGTCGTCGAGTTATTCCCGAGCGCAGGCTGGTACACCAAGATTCTGGGCCCGGTGCTCGCGGAGCGAGGCAAGCTCTACATCTCCGTGGGTGCTAGCCGTCTCGCACCACGCCTCAAGGAATTCAAGCTCGACAAGGTCGAGTTTCTGGACGACAAAACCGTCTTCAAGCCGTCCGGCCAGCGCGGCACGTCCATGGCTGATTCAATCAATCTGCCGGTGCGCGACGTAGATATGGTGCTCACCTTCCGTAACATGCACAACCTGTCGCCAGACACGCGTGCGAAGCTGAATAAGGCAGTGTTCGACTCGCTCAAGCCGGGCGGCATTTACGGGATCGTCGATCACACGCGCCGACATAACGAGCCGACGGGCCCCGAAAACTGGCGCCGCGCGGATCCGGTACAGATCATCAAGGAGGCTCTTGATGCAGGCTTCATCTTCGAGGCCTACAGCGATCTTCACTACCGTCCCGATGATGCGCTGCTCTACGACACCCAGCGCGAGTCGATCGCCGGGTACAGCGATCGCTTCACGCTGAAGTTCCGAAAACCGGCACGCTGAGCCGACGCGGTGTACACACTCGTCATCGGCAACAAGAACTACTCGTCATGGTCATTGCGACCGTGGGTACTGATGCGCTCGCTCAGCATCCCGTTCGAGGAACGCTTGGTGCCTTTTGGCGAGCCGGGCAGCCCG
>JBMSXG010000046.1:0-9188 GCA_049425405.1 Steroidobacteraceae bacterium | reverse complement strand
CGGCGTTCAGGCGCTGCAGCTCGCCCGAGCGCTCGAGCTCGGCCACAAGCTGGCGATACTCCGCGTCCGACCCCTCGCACCAGACCACCTGCGTAGATGTGGTCAGTGCCGCAACCGACGCGACCCACTCGGCGACGGCGGGGGAGAGGGTAGGCAGAGGCGCTGAGGCGTTCTTGTTCGTGGTCATTTTGGAATTATAACGGGCCCTGCCGGGACGGCGCATTTCCCAGCAAAATCAACGCTCGACACTCAGCCGCTCAGCGGGTAGCGTGCCGCCCCGATGCAGCAGATCGATGAGATTCTGGGCGCCGACGGGCCGCTCGCGCGGCACCTGCCCGGATTTGCACCCCGTCGCTCCCAAATCCGCATGGCCGAGGCGGTGGCCGCGGCGCTCGAGGCTCGACGGGCGCTGCTGGTGGAGGCGGGCACCGGCACCGGTAAAACCTTTGCCTACTTGGTGCCGGCGCTACTGGCCGGGAGGCGGGTGCTGGTGTCGACCGGTACGCGCACGCTGCAGGATCAGCTCTTCTCCAAAGACGTGCCGCTCGTCGTGGGTGCGCTCGGTGCGCCGTTGCGAATCGCGTTGCTCAAGGGGCGCTCCAATTATCTTTGCCGCGAGCGCCTGAAGCGCGAGACGGCGCAGCGTACGTTCGAGGGGGCGAGCACCGCGGGGTCTGCCGCGGCGCGTGAGTCCCTCTTGCAGCGACTCGAAGCGTGGGCCACCGTCACGACGAGCGGCGATCTCGCCGAGGTCGAGGGATTCACCGAGCAGCACGCGCTGTGGCCGCAAGTGACGTCGACGCGCGACAACTGTCTCGGTACGCGCTGTGCGGAGTACGCCTCCTGTCACGTCGTGGCGGCCCGGCGCGATGCGCAGGCGGCCGATCTCGTCATCGTCAACCACCATCTGTTGCTCGCCGATCTCGCACTGAAGGAAGACGGGTTTGGCGATCTTTTGGGTTCTGCCGAGGCCATCATTCTCGATGAGGCTCACGGGTTACCGGATCTCGTCACGCAATTCTTTGGTACCGAGGTAAGCACTCGCTCCATCGAGCGCCTGCTCACGGAAGCGCGTGCGCAAGGCGGGCCGACGGCTCGCGGGATCGAGGCGGCGATCTCGGCGGTGATCATGACGCTGCCGAAGGCGGGTTTTCGCGGCCGCTGGGAAGAGGCGAGCGCAGATCTGGAATCGGCAGTGCTGGCCCTGAGCGCCGCGCTACGCGAATTTTCTGGGGCCATTGCCGAGGGATCGGAGGAGCCGGCGGTGCTTGCCGTCTCGACCCGCGCCCTCTCGCTCGCCGCAGCGCTCGAGACCATCGCGCTCGCGCCCGACGAGCAGGGCGTGCGCACGGTCGAGGCGCAGGGGCGCGGCGTGACCTTGGGGCTGCTGCCCTTCGATGTCTCCGAGCGGTTCCGTGCGCTCGTCGATGCGCATCGGGCGGCGTGGATCTTCACTTCGGCCACCTTGTCGGTACCGAGCTCGGAGGGTGATGACTTCTCGCACTTCGCATCGCGTCTCGGGCTCGAGGATGCGCAGTCGCTGCGCATCGCCTCGCCCTTTGATTACCAGATGCAGGCGATGCTCTATCTGCCGCGCGGTCTGCCCGAGCCCGCGCAGCCGCAGTATGTCGAGGCGGTCATCGAGGCCTGCATCCCGCTGCTCGAGGCCGCCGGCGGAGGCGCGTTTCTGCTCTTCACCAGCCACCGCGCACTCGCCCAGGGTGCGGCCGCGCTGCGAGAGCGCTGGGATGGGGCGGCATTGCTGCCGCTACTGGTGCAGGGTGAGGGGCCGCGAGAAAAACTGCTGCGGGATTTCCGCGAGCATGGCAATGCGGTGCTGCTCGGCACCGCGAGTTTCTGGGAAGGGGTGGATGTGAAGGGCGAGGCGCTGCGTCTCGTCATCATCGAAAAACTGCCCTTCGCCTCGCCCGACGACCCGCTGACCAAGGCGAGGATCGAGCACCTCACTCGGCGCGGCGGCAATGCCTTCCGGGATTTCCAGCTGCCCGAGGCGGTGCTCGCGCTCAAGCAGGGCGTCGGGCGACTTATTCGTAGCGAGGACGACCGTGGCATGATCGTCATTTGCGACCCGCGCCTGCTCGGCAAGGGTTACGGGCGCATGTTCCGCGCGAGCCTGCCGGAGATGCCGACGACGCAGGAGCGCGAGGAAGCCGTTCGCTTCCTGCGCAAGTTGAGGACCTGAGGAACCGTACGCAAGTGAACACCGGCTCGACACCGCTCGCGCTGCTGGCGATCGATACCTCGACCGAGGCCTGCTCGGTGGCGCTCGGTGCGGGTGCGGCGTGGCGAGTCACCGACCGTTGCGCCGTCACGGCGCGTCAGCATGGCGAGCTCGCACTCGGATTTGTCGACGAGTTGTTAAACGAGGCGGGTTTGACCTTGACCGATCTGACGGCGATCGCCTTCGCTCGCGGACCCGGGAGTTTCACGGGGGTACGGCTCGCGACGAGCATCGTGCAGGGGCTGGCTTACGGTGCAGGCCGTCCCGTGATTGCGGTGTCGACCTTGCAGGCGGTGGCTTGGCAGGCGTTTGAGGCCAGCCAGGCGATGCCCGGTGAGTGTGTGCTGGTTTGCAACGATGCCCGCATGGGCGAGGTGTACACCGCGGCCTACGTATGCGGCGCGGACGGCAAGCCCGAGCCCTTGGGCAGCGAGCGCGTGTGTGGACCGACTGCCGTGGACTTACAGGCGGTACAGCGAGGCGTTTGGCGTGCCGCGGGGCGCGGGTTTCAGGTGTATGGCGAGTTGGCTGCGCGCGCGCAGGAGTGCGGATGTCAATCGATCGATGCGGATCTGCTGCCCTCGGCGCGTGCAGTCCTCGCGCTCGCCCGTGTCGAGGCGCTCGCAGGGCGTACGCTGCCGGTCACGGCAGCCCAGCCCGTGTACGTTCGGGACGAGGTTGCCCATGTGTCGGCGAGCTCGGCATCGTCCGCGGCCGTGTCATCGGACTGAAACACGGATCCGCTGAAATATGGGCGTCACAAGATCGACACGATTGCCCCTGATGGCTGCGAAACAGGTCCTTATCGTCGAAGACGAGAAGCCGATCCGCGACATGATCGCCTTCGGGCTGCGCCGCGCCGGCTTCGAGGTGCGTGAGGCGGCCGATTGCGGTGCCGGCCGCTCTGAGCTCGTCAACCGGCGACCGGACGTGTTGCTCGTCGATTGGATGTTGCCGGATCTCAGCGGGCTCGAGTTCATTCGACAGTTGCGACGCGAGTCGAACTGGCGCGATCTTCCGGTGATCATGCTGACCGCGCGCGCCGAGGAGTCGGACAAAGTCACCGGGCTTGAGGGAGGTGCCGACGACTACCTCACCAAGCCATTCTCGCCCCGCGAACTCATCGCGCGTATCAATGCCGTGCTGCGCCGCGCCGATCCGCAGGCGGAGGGGGCGGTGCTCGATTTCGACGGCCTGTCGCTCGACCCGGCCGCGCACCGCGTGCTCGCGCGCGGCAAACCGGTGACCCTCGGTCCCACCGAGTATCGGATGCTGGAATTTTTCATGGCGCACCCCGATCGCGTCTACTCCCGAGAGCAATTGCTCGATCGGATCTGGGGCGGGAACGTCTACGTCGAGGAGCGAACCATCGACGTGCACATTCGGCGTCTGCGCAAGGCACTCGAGGAATTCGGGTACGATCGCATGGTGCAAACTGTGCGGGGAGCGGGGTACCGGTTCTCCACCCGCGTGGAGTAATTCCTCTGGACAATCGCTGGCAGGATTGGGCGTTCGCCCTCTGGCGAGTCGCGCTGGCGGTACTGGTCGGCCTCGCGCTCGGCTGGGCGCTCGGGCATTGGTGGTGGGGGATCGCGGCGGCGCTCGGTTTCGAGCTCGGCCGCCAATTGATCCATTTGCACCGCCTCGACGACTGGCTGCGCAACCGCAACCGACGACGCCCGCCGGAGTCTGACGGCGTCTGGGGTGATCTCGTCTCGCAGATCTCGCGCCTCCATCGGCGCAAGCAGTATCACAAGCAACGCATCCTCAATCTTTTTCGCGAATTGCGCCGCTCCACGGCTTCGATGCCCGATGCGGTTATCGCGCTCAATGCGGCGCAGGAGATCGTCTGGTTCAACCGCAAGGCCAGTGAGCTGCTGGGTTTACGCCGCAAGATGGATTTCGGTATTCCCATCGCCGGACTGCTGCGCGTTCCTGAGTTCACGCGCTATCTCGCCAAGCGGGATTTCAGTCGCGGCCTCGTGATTCAGCCGAAGGTGGGCGAGGCCGTGTGGTTCGAGTGCCAGGGGATACCGTACGGCGAGGGGCAGATGTTTCTGCTGGTGCGCGACGTCACGCGACAGGCGCAACTGGAGACCATGCGCAAAGATTTCGTCGCCAACGCCTCGCACGAGCTGCGCTCGCCGCTAACAGTAATCTCGGGTTATCTCGAAACGCTGTCGCTGGATGAGCAGATCCCGACGGAACTGCGCGCGCCGGTGCTCGAGATGCGGCGGCAGGCCGAGCGCATGACGGCAATTATCGCTGATCTACTCGAGCTGTCTCGGCTCGAAGCGAGCGACGAGCAGGTGGTGGGGACTCCGATCGACGTCACTGCGCTATTGGCGCTGTTGCGCAAAGATCTGACGGCGCGCGACGGGCCGCCGCACGCGGTGGAGCTGCGCGTCGAGTCCCCGGAGGGGTTGGTCGCGGATCCGGGTCTCGTGCACTCGGCGTTTTGGAACCTCGTCGACAACGCCGCCAAGTACACGCCTGCAGGCGGGCGCATCGTCGTGCGCTGGTGGGTGGATGAGACCGGGGGGCATTTTTCGGTGGCCGATACCGGGCCTGGCATTCCTGCGGAGCACCTGCCGCGGCTGACGGAACGTTTTTATCGCGTGGACCCGGGTCGCGCGCGTCAGACCGGAGGGTCGGGTCTCGGACTTGCGATCGTGCGGCACGTCTTGCAGCGCCATGGCGCCGAACTCGAGATTGCGAGTGTGGAGGGCGAGGGCAGTGTGTTCACCTGTCATTTCCCGCCGCTGCGTGTGGCTACGCTCGTTGAGGGCGCCGACGAGTCGCCTTAGAGCTCATTCGGGGGTATGCTTTTTGTGGGCTCGCTGAACGAGTGGGGTAGCTTCGATGGATAGTTCGGATCTCTCGCAACATATTTCGCGTCGATTCAACGAAGACCTTGACCGCGTACGGGGACGGGTACTCGCGATGGGGGGCTTCGTCGAGGATCAGCTGTCGAAAGCGGTCGTCGCACTCGTCGAGGGTGACAGCTCGCTTGGCCAGTCGGTGGCGCACGATGATTATCAGGTCAACAATATGGAAGTCTCGATCGACGAGGAGTGCTCACGCATCCTCGCGACTCGAGCACCCGCCGCGAGCGATCTTCGGCTGATCGTGGCGATCATCAAAGCGATCACCGATCTTGAGCGCATGGGCGATGAGTGCGAGAAGATCGGCTACATCGCCTCGCGCCTGGCGGGCGAGGAGCGCCCGGCTAACAAATACCGGGAGGTGAAACACCTCGGCCGATTGGTGCAGAGCATGGTCCATGAGGCGCTGGACGCCTTCGCGCGCATGGACGCCGAAGCGGCACTGAAGGTCGTTCGCCTGGATCGGGCCGTCGATGAGGAATACGAGGCCATTCAGCGCCAGTCGATCACCTTCATGATGGAAGATCCGCGTTCAATCCGGCGGGCGCTCGATACGATGTGGATCGTTCGTGCGCTGGAGCGAATCGGGGATCACGCCAAGAACATCTGCGAGTACGTCATCTACATGGTGCACGGCAAGGATATTCGCCACATCAAGCTGGAGGATGTCGAAAGCGAACTCGCCCGCCGCAGCGACGTCGCTTGAGTCGAGCGCTTCGATGATGACGCTCTGGCAGCTCCTTGACCGGCGTCGAATGGCAAACGCACTTGGCGCAATTGCTTGTGGGTTGATGCTGGCCTACGCGCTGTACGCGGAAAAAATTCTCGGGTTCGAGCCCTGTCCGTTGTGTATGTTCCAGCGAGTGGGGGTCGCGGCGCTTGGTTTAATGTTCCTGCTCGCAGCACTTCACGATCCATCGCGCGTGCAGGCACGTCGCGCGTACGGGGTGGGGATCGTTCTCGCGGCGCTGTTTCCAGGGTATGTCGCCGGGCGCCATGTTTACATTCAATCTTTGCCCGAGGGCAGCGTACCTTCGTGCGGCGCGAGTCTCGATTATCTCCTCGATGTGTTTCCGTTGGTCGAAGTACTGCGCAAGGTGCTTACGGGTGCCGGCGAGTGCCAGAAGATCGACTGGTCGTTTCTCGGTTTGTCGATGCCGGGCTGGGTCCTGCTCTGCGTGATCGCCCTTACGCTGTTCGGCGCCACGGTCAACCTGCGTCGCTGACGGCTTTTCACAAGCTCTTCATCGGCTGTTCATCGAGGCGTCACACGTGACGCTCACTCTGTTGCGCGTCTCAGGGGTCAAGGGAGACGCGTTTGAGCCCTGCCTTCACTGCTCGCCATTCGGTTCGTAGCGTTTTCATATCCGACATCCACCTCGGATCTCGCGGCTGTAACGCTACCGCGCTCCTGGACTTCCTCCGTTCCGTTCATTGCGACACCCTGTACCTCGTTGGTGACATCGTCGATTTGTGGAGTTTGCGCCGTAGTTTTTATTGGCCGCAGGAGCACAACAATGTGCTGCGCACGCTACTCGGCAAGGCCAAGCATGGGACTCGGGTTGTTTACGTGCCGGGCAATCACGACGAGGATTTGCGCGAGTTCATCGGCTCGGTATTCGGACAGCTAGAAATCGTACGCGACTGTGTGCATACCACGGCGGACGGGAAGCGCTTGCTTGTCCTTCATGGCGATGAGTTCGACAGTGTCGTCAAATGCAGTCCGTGGCTCGCGAAGTTGGGCGCACAGGCGTACGACTTCTCGATCGAAATGAACCGACACTTCAACCGTATCCGTCGCGCTTTCGGTTACGAGTATTGGTCGCTGGCGGGTTATCTGAAGCACAAAGTCAAAAACGCGGTCGAATACATTTCGAGTTTCGAGCGCGCCGTTGCGGCGGAGGCTCGTCGTCGGAGATTGGATGGCGTCGTCTGCGGTCATATTCATCGCGCAGAGATCGCAGAGATCGACGGGGTGATGTACTGCAATGATGGTGATTGGGTCGAGAGTTGCTCCGCCGTGATCGAGGATCGCAATGGCCGCCTCGGGGTGTGGCGCTGGACGGAAATGCGCGACGCGCAGAACAGTCATCCGTCGAGCGCTGTACCGGTTCGCGACGTCGCTTGAGCGTGCTGCTACGGCGAGTTCTCGGGTGGCTCGGTGCCCTGATGTGCGGTATCGGCGTGCCTGCTTGGGCTGAGATGCCCGCGACCGTGGCTGGTGTCGCACACGTGTCGAGTACGGCGGTTCGCGGGCTCCGTTTCGATGTTTCCGGGCGACGGTGTGACGATCAATGGGAGCAGCTTTGGTATGCGGCCGACGGTACCTTGGTGGCTCACGAGATCGTTCAGATATCGGCAGGTCGATGGCAGCAGTATCGACTCGTGCGTCCGCCCGCTGCGCAGTCCTTCGTTGCGGAGAGGGACGGCGCGATCATTCGCTTGACGAGTCGGCACGGCTCGCGTCAGAGCACGCAGTTGATTCGGGCCGGCTCTGACGTGTTGGCTGGCCCTACGCTGATCCCATACCTTGTGACCCACGGTGAGCGTCTGCGGCGCGGTGAGATGGCGACGGTTCAATTCCTGGTTCCTGATCAGGGGCTCGTGCTCGGGTTGCGGGTTCAGCGAACGGCGCTCGGCGCAGACGGATATTGGGTTGTGAAGCTCGATGCGGAGTCGAGCTGGTTGCGTCCCTTCGTGCCGGTGACTCACTTCACTTTTGATGCCCAAGACCGCTTGATGTCGATGCAGGGTCGACTGTTGCCGCTCTGGGTGCGACGCAGCGGCTCCGAGCCCCTCGAAGGGGTTTTGTCGCTGTCACCAAGCGTGGGGATGAAATCAGCTTGTAACATTAAGAAATTATCGTAAGTCCATGCGAATACTGATGTTGTCGGACGTTTTCTTCCCGCGGGTGAATGGCGTCTCGACTTCGATACAGACGTATCGCGCTGATTTGACGGCCCTCGGTCACGAGGTAACGTTGGTCGCTCCGCAGTATCCGTCCGCGTCGGCGCAGGACGAGTCGGGCATCGTCCGTCTGCCATCACGCTCCGTGCCTCGGGATCCCGAGGATCGTTTGATGTCGTGGCGCGCACTCCGTGATTTCGAGCGTGGTTTGAACGTCGAAGACGTCGACGTGGTCCATATCCAAACACCGTTTCTTGCGCACTACGCCGGACTGCGCATTGCGCGTCGGCTCGGTGCACCCGTCGTCGAGACGTATCACACTTATTTCGAGCATTACCTGCATCACTACGTTCCGGCGCTGCCGGCTAGCTGGACCCGAGCACTTGCCCGTCGCGTGACGGTTTCGCAGTGCCGCGCGGTGCAGGCGGTGATCTCGCCTTCGCGGCAGATGGCCCAGGCCTTGCGCGATTACGGAGTGAGCACGCCGATCGAGGTGATCCCGACCGGACTGCCAGCGTCGTGTTTCGGTCCGGGCAGCGGGGCGCGGTTTCGTGCAGCGAACGGTATCGCGGCGGATCGGCCGCTTGCGCTCTTTGTGGGCCGTGTCGCCCACGAGAAGAACATCGATTTTCTCGTACGTATGCTCGCTCGCCTGCGTGAACGTGTACCCGAGGTGTTGCTGGTCATTGCCGGCGAAGGTCCGGCTGAGGCGCACCTGCGGCAGCTCGTACAGCAGAGCAACCTCGCGGGTAATGTGCAGTTCATCGGGTATCTCGATCGGCACACGACTCTGCTCGACTGCTATCGCGCAGCCGATGTTTTCGTGTTCGCATCTCGTACTGAGACTCAAGGGCTGGTGTTGCTTGAAGCGATGGCTCAACGCACGCCAGTCGTCTCGACGGCGGTGATGGGCACCGTCGATGTGCTCGAGGGTTGTCGAGGGGCAGTGGTGGTCCCGGAGGAGCTCGAGGCCTTCGCGGAGGCAACGGCGAAGGTCCTCAGCTCGCCGGCCTGGCGACAGGATTTATCGGATCATGCTCGTCACGATGCCGAGCGCTGGGCGTCGCGTCATCTCGCGGAGCGCATGCTGCGTCTCTACGAGTCGGTGATCGAGTCGGATTGGGCGCGTGATCGGGTGGTGACGTCATGACCGT
>JBMSXG010000045.1:0-9212 GCA_049425405.1 Steroidobacteraceae bacterium | reverse complement strand
AGCCTGACGGCGCACGCGGTGCACGCCCCGCCATGATGTCTTTGATCTGACCATCATCGATCGTCTCGAACTTGATCAGTGCATCGGCCATCGCATGCAGCTTGTCGAGGTGGGTCTGCAGGATGTCGCGGGCACGCTGGTAGTTACTCTCGATCACCCGACGGACTTCCTGATCGATCGCATGCGCGGTCTCATCGGACACTTGCTTGGTTTGCGTGACCGATCGACCGAGAAACACTTCCCCGGACTCTTCGGAGTAAGTCAGAGGCCCAAGGCGATCCGACAGGCCCCATTTCGTGACCATGTTGCGCGCAAGATCCGTCGCACGCTCGATGTCGTTCGAGGCGCCAGTCGTGACCGAGTCAACGCCGAAGATAATCTCCTCGGCGATGCGCCCGCCAAAAAGCGTTGCGATCGCACTCTCGATACGACGCTTACTCATCGAGTAGCGATCCTGCTCAGGCAAGAACTGCGTCACACCGAGCGCGCGACCGCGCGGGATGATCGTGACCTTGTAAACCGGATCGTGCTCGGGCACCGAGATACCGACGATCGCATGACCCGCCTCGTGATAGGCGGTCATCTTCTTCTCGTCTTCTGTCATGACCATCGATCGGCGCTCTGCGCCCATCATGATCTTGTCCTTGGCACGCTCGAACTCGTCCATGCCGACGATGCGCTTGTTGGCGCGGGCCGCAAACAGCGCCGCCTCGTTGACGAGGTTGGCAAGGTCTGCGCCCGAAAACCCAGGCGTACCACGCGCGATCAGCGCGGGCTTGACGTCATCACCCAGCGGTACCTTGCGCATGTGGACCTTGAGGATCTGCTCGCGACCGCGCACATCAGGCAGCGGCACGACGACTTGGCGATCGAATCGGCCAGGGCGCAGCAAAGCGGGGTCGAGCACATCCGGACGGTTCGTGGCGGCGATGACGATGATGCCCTCGTTGCCCTCGAAACCATCCATCTCGACGAGCAGCTGGTTGAGTGTCTGCTCGCGCTCGTCGTGGCCACCGCCGAGGCCTGCGCCGCGATGCCGGCCGACGGCGTCGATCTCGTCGATGAAGATGATGCAGGGCGCGTGCTTCTTCGCCTGCTCGAACATATCGCGCACCCGCGAGGCACCGACGCCGACGAACATCTCGACGAAATCGGAACCCGAAATCGTGAAGAACGGCACCTTGGCCTCGCCCGCGATCGCCCGCGCAAGCAAGGTCTTGCCGGTACCCGGGCTGCCGACCATCAGCACACCCCTCGGAATCTTGCCGCCGAGCTTCTGGAATTTGGATGGGTCTTTCAGGAAATCGACGATCTCACCGACTTCCTGTTTCGCCTCATCGACGCCCGCCACGTCCGCGAAGGTGACGGCGACCTGATCTTCGCTGAGCAGCCTAGCGCGGCTCTTGCCGAAAGACATCGCGCCGCGACCACCACCGCCGCCCTGCATCTGACGCAACATCCAGATGAAGACGAAGATGAGCAGCACCGCCGGGGCAAGCTGCAGGATCAGCTGACCGAAGAAATTGGGCTGCTTCGGCGCGCGACCGATGATCGCCACGTCCGATTTCGCGAGCGTGCCGATGAGGGCCGTGTTGTCGGTCTCCGGATTGAACAGCTCGAACGTCGACTTGTCCTTACGGGTACCGATGATGGAGTCGCCCTGCAGAACCACGCTCTCGACGCGGCCGTTGCGAACCTCATTGAGAAAGGTCGAGTAGCTGATCTCGGCCACCGGCGCCGAGCGCGGCATGAACTGGCTGAATAGCACCAGCACCGAAACGGCGATCAGGGCCCAGACAATGAAATTCTTCATCATGTCGTTCATGCGGTTCCTCGCGGGGTGCATTCCCTCGCACCAAACTCTCACGCTACACGATCGGCGCCCCCCGGACCAGTTGCGCCGGACCCACCCCGGGTGTGCGGGCGTACCGTGGGTTAGATGAGGACATCCGCCGAAGGTTCAAGGGATTACAATGGGCTCGTGGAACTATCTGAGAGACAAAGGCGCTACCTTCGCGGCCTCGCCCATCCGCTCAAACCCCTGATTCGGGTCGGCAACGCGGGGGTGACCCCCGGGGTCGTCGCCGAGACCGCCCGTGCCCTGCACGATCACGAGCTGATCAAAGTACGCATGGCGGGGGTCGATCGAGAGGCCCGCAACGCTGGGCTCGAGGCGCTCGCCCGTCAGGCTGGCGCCAGTCTCGTCGGGCGCATCGGCCACGTGGCGACGCTTTATCGACGTCGCGCGGAGCTGCCGAAAATCATCCTGCCGGACTGACCGGCTCAGGCCTCGTATCGCACCGCCACGATCTCGTAGCTGCGCGTGCCGCCTGGCGCGGCGACCTCCACCACATCACCCTCAGACTTGCCTATCAGCGCACGAGCAATCGGCGAGGTGACCGCAATGCGCCCCGAGCGCAGATCCGCCTCGTCCTCACCGACCAGCGTGTAGGTCACCCGCTTACCGTCGTCCTCGCCTTCGAGTTCGACCGTCGCTCCGAAAACGACCTTACCGTTGGCGGATACCTGGGACACATCAATGATGTCGGCGGTCGAGAGCTTCGCCTCGATCTCGCTGATGCGACCCTCGATGAAGCCCTGCTGCTCACGAGCTGCGTGGTACTCGGCGTTCTCCGATAAATCGCCATGGCTGCGCGCCTCGGCAATCGCCTTGATCACGTTCGGGCGGTCCTCGGACTTGAGACGCTTGAGCTCGGCTCGCAGCAGCTCGGCGCCGCGCAAAGTCATAGGGTATCGCTTGAGACTCATGCCGAACCCTCCTGATGTAGGTCCTGCAACCGATTCACTTCCACCGCATCGAGCGAGTCGAGAGCCTCGCAGCTCGCCAGTGCCGCGGCAAGCGTCGTGTAGTACGTGACGCGACGCTGCACGGCCTCGCGGCGAATCGAGCGGGACTCGAGCACTGCCTGCTTACCCTCAGTCGTATTGACTATAAAAACGATGTCGCCGTTCTTGATCATATCGACACAGTGTGGCCGACCCTCGTGCACCTTGTTGACCTGACGACAAGCAATGCCAGCCGCATTGATCACCCGGGCGGTGCCGGTGGTCGCCACCAGCTCGAAGCCACGGTCGACGAGCTTGCGTGCAAGATCAACCACGCCGACCTTGTCACGCTCACGCACGCTGAGGAAGCACAGGCCGCTGCGCGGCAGCGTCACTCCGGAAGCCGCCTGCGCCTTCGCGTAGGCCTCGCCGAAACTGCGACCGGTACCCATGACTTCGCCGGTCGATTTCATTTCCGGACCGAGCATCGGATCGGCCTCGGGGAACTTCACGAAAGGGAACACCGCTTCTTTGACCGAGAAGTAAGGCGGGATACGCGGTTCGCGGACTCCGAGTTGTGCGAGCGAGCGGCGAGTCATCACGCGCGCACCGACCTTGGCGAGGGCCAGCCCCGTAGCCTTGGAAACGAAAGGTGCCGTACGAGAAGCCCGCGGATTGACCTCGAGAACGTAGACATCGCCATTTTGAATCGCGAACTGAATGTTCATCAGACCGACAACGTTCAACGCGAGCGCCAGCTGACGGGTTTGCTCGCGCAGGGTGCTCTGCAGTCGGGCCGACAGACTGTTCGGCGGCAACGAGCAACCCGAGTCGCCCGAATGCACACCCGCCTGCTCCACATGCTCCATGATGCCGCCAATCAGCACCTGCCGCCCGTCGCACACCGCATCCACGTCGACCTCGATGGCGTCATCAAGGAAGCGATCAAGCAGCACCGGGCTCTCGTTGGACACCTTAACCGCGTCGGTCATATACGCCCGCAGATCGTCCTCGTTGAACACGATCTCCATCGCCCGACCACCCAGCACGTAAGACGGTCGCACGACGAGCGGAAAACCGACCTCGCGAGCAAGCACCAGCGCCTCGGCCTCGGTGCGGGCGGTGGCGTTGGCCGGCTGACGCAGCCCGAGCGCCTGCACGAGCTTCTGGAACCGCTCACGGTCTTCGGCGATATCGATGGACTCGGGTGAGGTACCGATAATCGGCGCACCCTCGCGCTCCAGCGCGCGGCAGAGCTTCAGAGGGGTCTGACCGCCGTACTGCACGATCACTCCCTCGGGTTTTTCTTTGTCGATAACCTCGAGCACGTCTTCGAGAGTCAGCGGCTCGAAGTACAGACGGTCGGACGTGTCGTAATCCGTCGAGACCGTCTCAGGATTGCAATTGATCATCAGGGTTTCGAACCCGTCCTCACGCAGCGCCAGCGCCGCATGCACGCAGCAATAGTCGAACTCGATTCCCTGACCGATCCGATTGGGACCACCGCCCAAGATCACGATCTTGCGCCGCGAGGTCGGTTCGGCCTCGCACTCCTCTTCGTATGTGGAGTAAAGATAGGCGGTCGAGGTTGCGAACTCCGCAGCGCAGGTATCGACTCTTTTGTAAACCGGACGCACGCCGAGCCGGCGACGCAGCGAGCGCAACTCCGCCTCAGAGCGACCCACGAGTTTGGCGAGCCGTGAGTCGGAGAATCCCCGACGCTTCAGTGCTCGCAGGCGATCGGCATCGAGCGCAGTGAGCCCCGCCGCGCGTACCTCGCCCTCCAGCACGATCAGCTCCTCAAGCTGAGCCAGGAACCAAGGATCGATACGCGTGAGCGAGTGGATACGATCGAAGCTCCAGCCGGCGCGGAACGCGTCCGCGACCTGCAGTAAACGGTCTGGCCCCGGCAGACGTAGATCCTGCGCAAGACGGGTCGCCGCCTCCTCGCTCAAAGGCAGGTTCGTGACGGGCGAGAGCCCGTCGAGCCCAGTCTCCAAGCCGCGAAGCGCCTTTTGCAGTGATTCCTGAAACGTGCGCCCGATCGCCATCACCTCACCGACCGATTTCATCTGGGTGGTCAGGCGATCATTCGCTCCCTTGAATTTCTCGAAGGTAAATCGCGGCACCTTGGTGACGACGTAGTCGATGGTCGGTTCGAACGACGCCGGCGTTGCACCGCCGGTGATGTCGTTGCGCAACTCATCGAGCGTATAGCCAACCGCAAGCTTGGCCGCGACCTTGGCGATGGGAAAACCCGTGGCCTTGGAGGCCAGTGCCGAGGAGCGCGATACGCGCGGATTCATCTCGATAACGAGCAGCCGACCATCGTCGGGGTTGATCGCGAACTGAACGTTGGAGCCACCCGTATCGACCCCAATTTTGCGCAGCACGGCGATCGAGGCATCGCGCATCCGCTGGTATTCTTTGTCCGTGAGCGTCTGCGCCGGCGCAACCGTGATCGAATCGCCGGTGTGAACGCCCATCGGATCGAGATTTTCGATCGAGCAGACGATGATGCAGTTATCGGCGCGATCGCGCACGACTTCCATCTCGAATTCCTTCCAGCCGAGTACCGACTCCTCGATCAGCACCTCATGCGTCGGCGAGGCATCGAGCCCGCGGGTGACGATGGTCTCGAACTCCTCGCGGTTGTAGGCAATGCCACCGCCTGAGCCGCCAAGCGTGAAGGACGGACGTATGACGCAGGGGAAGCCGAGCGGGCCCTGAATGGCGATGGCCTCCTCGAGACTCTTGGCCACTGCAGCGCGGGCGGACTCGAGTCCGATCTCGCGCATCGCATTGCGGAACAGCTCGCGATCCTCGGCCATGTCGATGGCCTCGCGCGACGCGCCGATCAACTCGACGCCGAATCGCTCGAGCACACCCTCGCGCACCAGATCGAGCGCCGTATTGAGCGCCGTTTGACCACCCATGGTGGGCAACAGCGCATCCGGCCGCTCTTTCTCGATGATGCGCGCGATCGTGCGCCAATGGATCGGCTCGATGTAGGTGGCATCGGCCATCTCCGGGTCCGTCATGATCGTCGCGGGATTCGAATTGACGAGGATGACGCGGTAGCCCTCCTCGCGCAGCGCCTTGCAGGCCTGGGCTCCGGAATAGTCGAACTCGCAAGCCTGACCGATGACGATGGGCCCCGCCCCGATGATCAGAATGCTCTCGATGTCGGTTCGCTTCGGCATGTCTCAGCCTCCCCGACGTCGCTGCATGACGGCAGTGAAACGCTCGAACAGCGGCTTCACGTCCCGCGGCCCCGGGCTCGCCTCGGGGTGCCCCTGAAAACTGAATGCGTCGCGATCGTTACGCGCAATCCCCTGCAGCGTGCCGTCAAACAGCGAGCGATGCGTCGCAACCAGCGTGGTCGGTAACGAAGACTCCTCGATCGCGAAGCCGTGGTTCTGCGAGGTGATCAGCACGCGGCCGCTAGCGAGATCCTGCACCGGATGATTCGCGCCGTGATGACCGAATTTCATCTTGACGGTGCGCGCCCCGCTCGCAAGCCCGAGCAATTGATGCCCAAGACAGATTCCGAACAGGGGCACATCGGCGTAGAGCAGGCGTCGGATGGCCTCAATGGCGTAGTCACAGGGCTCGGGATCACCAGGACCGTTCGACAGGAACACCCCCTCGGGGCGCATTGCGAGCACGTCCTGCGCCGAGGTTTTGGCCGGCACGACCGTCAGCTCGCAACCCGCATCGACGAGCAAGCGCAGGATGTTGTGCTTAATACCGAAATCGTAGGCGACCACTCGGTAAGGTCGCTGCGCGAGCGCGCGCGGTGCCGGCGCATCGAAGCCCGAGCCTTCGCTCCAGCGATAAACCTCGCGGGTGCTCACCACCTGCGCAAGATCCATTCCCTGTAATCCCGGAAACGAGCGCGCGCCGACGAGGGCACGCTGCTCGAGTGCGCTGATCTCGGCCTTGGGATCATCCGATGTCACGATGCAGCCCGCTTGCGCCCCGCGCTCGCGCAGTCTGCGCGTCAAACGACGAGTGTCGATGTCGGCTATGGCCACCACGCCCTCACGACGCAGGAAGTCGCCGAGCGGCGCCTCGCTGCGCCAGTTGCTCTCGCGACGCGGCAGGTCGCGCACCACGAGACCGGCGGCGTAGGCCCCACGCGACTCCAGATCGAGTCGGTTCGTGCCGACATTGCCGATGTGCGGGTACGTCAGCGTGACGATCTGTCGGCTGTAGGACGGGTCGGAGAGAATTTCCTGATAGCCCGTCAGAGCGGTATTGAATACGACCTCGCCCGAGGTCTCACCCGGTGCACCGATGGAGATGCCGCGGAAGCAGGTCCCGTCGGCAAGTGCCAGCACTGCAACGCTCACTCGTTCTCCCGTCTCGTGTCTCGAACCTCTCCGACGGAATGCGAGGCTTAGATGAGCAAAGCGGGAGGCATTCTTACGAATACCTCCCGCCTTGCACGGACTAACCCGGCTATCGGATTAGAAGGAAATTTTAGGGTTCCGGACCCCTCTCTGTCCATGGAAATCGGCCAGAAAAACACCCTTCCCGACGCCGTGAAAAAACATCGGAGAAATCGTCTAAATGCCTGATTTAATTCCGATTAAATCGGCCATCTGGTAGCGACCAACGGGCTGCTCGGCGAGCCAGCGGGCGGCTTTCAGCGCCCCGCGGGCGAACACCGTGCGCTCGCTCGCCTCGTGCCCGAGGATCACCCGCTCCCCGGGCCCCTCGAAGTGCACCTGATGGGTGCCGACGACATCTCCGGTTCGCTCGATTGCGAAACGGATTGTGCCTGCGTCTCGGGCGGTGGCCTTGGCGAGCGCCAGCGCGGTACCCGATGGGGCATCGACCTTGTGCCGATGGTGTACGTCGCTAATCTCGATCGAGAATTCTTCCGGCAGCGCACGGGCCGCGGCCCGTACCAGCTCGACGAGTACCGTGACACCGAGACTCGTGTTGGCGGTGACGAGCACCGGAATTAATTGGGCCACCTCCGCAATCGTCGGCTCGATGGCAGCGTCGAGCCCCGTCGTGCCAACAAGCGCAGCGACTCGAGCGCGCGCAGCGCTTTGCAAATTCGCAGCCGTTATCGACGGCGCGGAGAAATCGATCATCACCTGGGCGTGCGACAGCGCCGCTTCGAGATCCGCAGACACGACGACACCCATCGGCTCGAGACTGGCCAGAACACCAAGATCACTGCCGATCGCCGAGTGCCCGGCGCGCTCGATGGCGCCAACCACCTGCACACCGGCCTGCGGCGCAAGCTGCGCGAGCGCAAGGCCCATCCGGCCGGCTGCCCCAACGATTACGGCGCGCATCGCGTCATTTACCCGAGAAGAAACGCTTAACGCCCTCGAAGAACCCCTCTTCGCGTGGCGAGTGCCCCCGACCATCGCTGCGCAAGGAATCGTCGAACTGACGCAGAAGCTCGCGCTGCTCGCTGGAGAGATTGACCGGCGTCTCGACTACCACACGACAAAAGAGATCGCCGCGCTCACCGCCACGCACGGGCTTCACGCCCTTACCACGCAGTCTGAAGACGCGCCCCGACTGAGTCTCGGTGGGAATCTTGATCGAGACCTCGCCCTCGAGCGTCGGCACGTTGACCGATCCACCAAGCACCGCGCACGCGAAACTCACCGGTACCTCGCAGGAGAGATCGTCTCCGTCGCGCTCAAAGATCGAGTGCGGCTTCACCTGAATCTCGACGTAAAGATCGCCGGGCGGACCGCCGTTGCGACCGGCCTCGCCCTCACCGCCGAGCCGGATGCGATCACCGCTCGAGACACCGGCGGGGACTTTGACCGACAGCTTACGCGTGCGCCGCACGCGCCCCTGACCGAGACAGCTATCGCAGGGGTTGCGTACGATCTTGCCCGTGCCGCGACAGCGGTTGCAGGGCTGCTGCAGCTGAAAAAAACCTTGCTGGATACGCATCTGCCCAGAGCCGCCGCAGCTCTCACAGCTGACCGGGCTAGACCCCTTGGCCGCCCCGCTGCCGTGACAGCGCTCGCACTCCATCAGGCGCGGGATTTCGATCTCAGTGGTATGCCCAAAGACGGCCTGCGGAAGCTCGAGCTCTAACTCGAAGCGCAGATCGGCCCCACGAAACACCTGCGAACGGCCACCGCGCCGACCCCCGCCGAAGATGTCGCCGAATACCTCGCCGAAGATGTCGCCGAAGTCGGCACCGCCGAAGCCGCCCGCGCCACCGCCGCCCTGACGCATCGCATCGATGCCGTCATGGCCATGCTGGTCGTAGAGCGCACGCTTCTGTGAATCGGTGAGGACCTCGTAGGCCTCCTTCACTTCCTTGAAGCGCTCCTCAGCCTCCTGGTCACCCGGATTGCGATCCGGGTGGTACTTCATGGCGAGACGCCGGTAGGCCTTCTTGATGTCGGCCTCCGAGGCGTTCCTCGCGACGTCGA
>JBMSXG010000044.1:0-9227 GCA_049425405.1 Steroidobacteraceae bacterium | reverse complement strand
ATTCCCCATCGTCGATTGCACGCCAGATGAGTCCCCACTGCTCAGCCTGCACGGCGTCGATCGTGCCGCCAGTGAGCGTGAATCCCAGCGCGCGCGCCTGACCGAGCGCCCTCGGCAGGTGCCACGTTCCACCCGCATCGGGGATCAGGCCGATGGCGGAGAAGGCCTGTACAAAGCGTGCGCTGCGCTTAGCTAGCACGATGTCGCACGCCAGCGCGAGATTTACTCCAGCCCCTGCGGCAACACCGTTGACCGCGCAAATCACTGGAAGCGGAAGCGCCACGAGCCTACGAACCAATGGGTTGTACTGAGTGTCCGTCGAGACGCCGAGATCAGGCCGCCCTGTACGCGTATCGCGCTCCGACAGATCCTGTCCAGCGCAGAAGCCACGACCCATCGCGCTCAGGAGCAGCACACGGGTGCTCGTATCAGCCTCGACCCGCGTTAGCGCGTCGGCGACCTCAGCATGCATCCGGTCGGTAAAAGCGTTCAGCCGCTCGGGACGATTAAGTGTTAAGCGCGCGATGCCAGCTTCATTCTCAAACAGGATGGTCTCGTAGGCCACAGCACTGAACCTCTTAATCAGGAAACGCCGCAGCAAGCATATGCCCGCGCTGAGTCCGGGCGTCACCCCACAGCAGGTCGACGGTATGCGAGCGCTTCAAGAAATGATGCGCGTCTGCCTCGGCGGTGAAACCGATGGCACCGTGCACTTGAATGTTCTGTGCCGCATTACGCAACGCGGCGTCTACAGCCACAAGCTTGGCTGCGGTCGCGTGAAACGCGGCACCCGAGGCCTCGCCAGCCACTGTGAGCGAAGCGTAGGTCACTTGACAAAGCGCGGCTTCAGCTCGGATCGCCATATCGGCGCAGAGATGCTTGATTGCCTGAAACGAGCCGATCGGCTTGCCAAACTGCTCGCGCGCCTGAGCGTAGCCGACCGCCATATCACGTGTCGCCTCGGCAAGTCCGAGAGCGTAGGCCGCAAGGCAGACGCGGGCACGATCGTAGATGCCACCTTCGGCGCTGGGTAGCCAATGACGCGCCGTGATGTCTGCGACGTCGACGCGCTCGAGCAGCAGTGCGCTGTCGGTTGCTCGAAGGCGTTCCCCAACGCCGAACGAAGAGCGCTCGACTAAAGCTGCGCCGGATGCATCGATCCAAAGCACCCAGTCTGCATCGACACCCTCAATGATATGGAACTCGCCCGAGATCCGCGGCCCCGCTCGCGCCGCACCGCGTGGATTGGCAAGCGCGACCCGCACCTCACCGCGCGCAAAACGCTCGCGCAGAATCGGATCGTCGTCGCCGACCACGCCGCAGCCAAGCATGAGACCCATCACCGATGGTGAAAGCAGATATCGACCAAACTCGCGGCATGCGAGCGCCTCCTCCGCGACAGTGAGGCCACTGCCACCTGCGTCGACGGGCAGTGCCAAGCCTAAAAAACCCATTTCCCCTAGGCGAGGCCACAGCGTCGCATCAGCGTTGCCGATCTGCGGCGCTGGCGGGCGCAGCCGCGCAACCGGCGCTGCTTCGCAAAGAAATCCGCGGATGGCATCTACGATCGCGTCCTGTTCTTCGCTGAGAAGCAGATTCATCGCTACACCCCCTAACCTAACGAGGCAGGCCGAGCACGCGCTCGCCAATGATGTTGCGCTGAATCTGCGACGTACCTGCTGCGATCGTGATTGCAAAGGAGCGCAGGTAATAGTAGACCCAATCGTCGTCCTCGGGGTTCTCTAGAGCTCGCGGGCCCAGAATGTCCAGCGCGAGTCGCCGCGCACGTTGTTGGGTCTCACCAACCATCGCACGCATCAATGATTCAGCGCCGGTCAACCCAGCCGCCGCGCGCGAGACAACCATGTAGGTCATAGCGCGAGCTGCCGCCATGTCAGCTCGGAGCTGTGCGAGACGCGCGCCCATTTCATCGCTCGAAAGCGCGCAATCCGCGCCGAGTTGCCGACGCGCCTCGGCGATCATCTTCTCAAGCAGCCACGCGTAGCGGATCTGATCGCGCACCTGCGCCGTACCGCGCTCGAAACCAAGAGTCGACATCGCGACTCTCCACCCATCGTTCACCGCACCAACCACATTAGAGAGTGGGATTCGTACGTCGTCATAGAAACACTGTACGAAGTGGACTTGGTTGGGCGAGGTCATGATCTCGATGGGACGCAGTGTAATACCGGGCGACTTCATGTCGCAGATCACCCAACTAATTCCCTTATGCTTCGGCGCTTCGGGGTTGGTGCGCACCAATAACTCCTGCCACTCGGAGAGGTGTCCGTGACTCGTCCAGATCTTTGAGCCGTTAACTACAAGGTAATCGCCCTCAACGTGCGCACGCGTGCGAAGACCCGCCAGATCGGACCCTGCATTCGGCTCGGAGAAACCCTGACACCAAATCACCTCACCGCGCAAGATCGGCGGAAGATGCGAGGCTTTTTGTTCATCGCTGCCACACGCAATCAGCGTGGGTCCGGCATGGTTAAGCGCCACGAAGCACAGGTGGTTATCAGGTGCCTCCGCGCGTGCGTATTCCTCGTGCCATATCAGCTGGCGCGTCAGCGACAAACCGAGCCCGCCAAATTCCTTTGGCCAGGACACGCCCGCCCAACCACCCTCATACTGTCGGCGCTGCCACGCGAGATCGAATGCGCGCATCGCCTCACCATGATGAGGCCGCCTATCGCGCGGCGCATTGTCAGCGAGCCAGGCCCGCGCGCTGTCGCGGAACCGCCGATCCTCGGGCGTGAAATGCAGGTCCATCGGCTAATCCTCCCCTGCGTCGCCGACCATCTTCGATAAATGATACACCATCAGTTTTTAGATTGCAGTGCTCTGCTATTTTTTGGTGTTTTGGTCAGCGAGTCTATTCCATAACTGACGAGCTGTCGGTTATATTGCAGGGACACGGTGATACTACATACCGTCTTCCACAAACCATGCTCACTGGACTCAACCCCCCGCCCACTTGCTCCGTGCCCGATGATCCCGCCATCGAGCGAACGCTCTCCGCGCGACTCGCGCAAGTACTTGCGCTCGACCCGCAAGCCGTTGCTATCGAGGCTGGCGAGAAGCGTTTCTCTTGGGATGCGATTGGCACTGCCGCGAGACAGGTTGCGGACTTGCTGGCTGCGGCCGGAATTCCTAAGGGCGCACCAGTCGGTTGGTTCGCCCATAACCGTCCGTCGAGCGTTGCTTCTTTTGTCGCGCTTGTGTTGCACGGCTGGATGGTTGTCCCGCTGCGACCTCGGCTGAGTGCCAGCGCGATCGAGGATGAGATCGCCGCGCAACGACTTTGTGCGATCGTAGGTCATGCTGAAGATTGGCAATCCGAAGACGTCCGCGGCGCCGCAGTTGCGACGGGGAGTCTCGGCATCGCCCTCAATGACGTCGGCCGTATCACGGTTGCGACGGTACCTGAACTCCATCAAGTAGGCACCGGACCGCACCGCGCCGCAGAGCCGGGCGTCGTGCTCGAGCGCCTGACGAGTGGCACAACCGGCCCGCCTAAGCGGATTCCGGTGGGTGAGGACGTACTGATCCCCGCGCTGCGCGCCGGGGAGCAGTCTTCATCAGCCGACCATGACAGCCCGCTGCGGCTGAAGAACTCGCCCGCAATCCTGCTAAAGCCGTTCAGTCACGCTGGTGGACTGTTCGGCCTGCTTTTAGCGCTATACCAAGCGCGACCGATGGTGCTCATCGACCGCTTCGAACCAGCGGAATGGGCCGAGGCTGTAGCCCGCTGCAAACCGCGCTCGGCGAGCCTCGTTCCTGCCATGATCCGCATGATTCTCGACGCCGGTATCGGGAAAGAGAAACTCGTCAGCCTGAAGGCCGTGCGGAGCGGGACCGCACCACTCGACCCCACGATGCAGCAAGAATTTGAGTCGCGCTACGGAATTCCTATCTTGGTCGACTATGGCGCTGCGGAGTTCATCGGTGGTATCGCCGGTTGGACGCTCGATGACCACCGGCGATTTGGTACTGCCAAGCGTGGCAGCGTCGGCCGCCTGCGCGCCGACGTCGAACTCAGCCTACGAGACCCGAGCACAGGCACCGAAGCCATGGTGGGCGCGGTCGGCGTAGTGCACATACGTGGCCCTCGCTTCGGTACGGCGTGGCACCGCACGAACGACCTCGCGATGCTCGACGAGGACGGGTTCCTGTTCCTTAAAGGTCGTGCAGATGACGCAATCAACCGAGGCGGTTTTAAGGTACTGCCTGACGAAGTTGCGGCGGTTCTACGCGGCTTTCCTGGAGTTCGCGATGCGGCAGTGGTTGGCAAGCCAGATGCACGGCTCGGGGAAGTGCCGGTCGCCGCGCTGGAATTTGTGCCTAGCGCCTCCATACCGGACGAGGCCACACTGCGGAACTTCGTGCGCGCACAGCTTGCTCCGTACATGGTACCGACAGAGTTTCGGATCGTGGCCGAATTACCGCGCACTGCTTCCATGAAGGTGAGCCGGCCGGCGCTGAAGGCGCTGTTCGATATCTGAGCAGAGGACGACGGAGGGACGGTCATGGACACATACAGCACACTGCTCGTAGAGATTTCGGACGGTATCGTGACGGTCACGCTCAACCGTCCAGACAAGCTCAACGCATTTAACAACTTAATGGTGCGCGAGTTTCGATCCCTTTGGGAATCGGTACGCACCGACGACTCCGTGCGTGCGATCGTGCTACGCGCTGTACCAGGCCGCGCGTTCTGCACCGGAGTGGACGTGAAGGAGGGATGGCGCGACCCTGCGGCGGGGGGTACGCCCTATGACCAAGACGATCCCGGCGATTGGCTTGGCCCCAAAAGTAACAAGGTTTGGAAGCCACTAATTGTGGCGGTGCACGGTATGGCGGCAGGGGGTGCCTTCTACTGGCTCAACGAGGCTGACATTACAATCTGCTCTGAGGACGCCACGTTCTTCGATCCTCACCTCAAATTTGGAAAGATCTCCGCCGTTGAACCGATCGGCGCGATGGGGCGAATTCCGCTACAGGAAATTACGCGCATGGTATTGATGGCCGACGCGGAACGCATCACTGCGAAGACCGCTCTCCGAATTAGTCTGGTCACGGAGGTTGTGCCGTTAGAACGCCTGTGGGCGCGAGCTCGCGAACTCGCGCTGACGGTCGCGTCGAGGCATCCGGTCGCAGTTCAAGGGTCCATCCGCGCAATCTGGGAGGCGCAGGGAATCCCGCGACCGCAGGCGCTCGCAAACGCGCTGCGCTACATCCAAGTCGGGAAACCGATCGCCACCGAACTGCAGCCAGAGAAAACATCGAATAAGGAGTGGACGCCGCGTTGAGCACGGCGAGCTCGAGCAGCGGTTCCTTGCTGCCCACTTTGCTGGCCAGCGCGCTGTTCATGGACCTACTCGATACGGCCGCCCTCGGCACCGCGCTACCAACCATGGCGCGCGACTTCGGCACAGACCCGGTGCACCTGCGGCCGGCGCTCACAGCCTATCTTGTGACGGTCGCAATCCTGGTGCCCGCGAGCGGCTGGGTCGCCGATCGTTTCGGCGCGCAACGCGTATTCAGCGCTGCGATGTTGCTATTCCTAGCCGGTTCCGTCGGCTGCAGCATGTCCTCGGGCGTGGGCGAACTCGTTGCGTCCCGCGTCCTTCAAGGGGTCGGCGGCGCCATGATGACGCCGGTAGCGCGCATCATCGTAATCGCCGCAACGCCACGTGAGAGGTTGGTCGGCGCGCTGAACGCCTTCACTTTCCCTGCGGTGTTCGGACCGTTATTAGGACCGCCGCTCGCCGGAGTGCTGTTGTCGATAGCGAGCTGGCACTGGATCTTTTTGATCAACGTACCAATTGGCCTCGCGAGCCTTTTCGCACTGCGTCGAATCGCCCCGAAGCTCGAGACAAGCACGCCCGGGCCCTTTGACGCACGCGGCTTCGCAGCCGCTGTCGTACTAATTGTCGCCCTGCTCACGCTATCCGAATCCGCGGGATCACAGCTTCTGTCGTCGACGGTCACTAAATCAGCGGCGGCGGTCGCTGTGATCGCGGGCGCGGTTCTCGCAATCCATTCGTTACGGGTGCACGACCCGATCCTCGAGCTTCGCTTCCTGAGTCGTCGCGCGTACCGCTCCAGCATTATCGGCGGCGCCTTCGGTCGGCTCGGCCTCGGCGCGATGCCCTTCTTGATGCCGCTGTTTCTTCAATCGGGCCTGGGCTGGTCGCCCCTTCAGACGGGCGGGGTCATGGCAGCACAAATGGTCGGCGCTCTAGCGGCACGCCCGGTCGGTCCATTCGCCATCCGGCGCCTCGGGTTCCGCGGTGCAATCATCGGGATGGGGCTGCTGACCGCAGCGCTAACGGCAGTGCCTGCGCTGTGCACCGATGCAACCAGCGTCTGGACCATGGGGGCGCTGCTTTTCTGTATCGGCCTCGCACGGGCTGGGTATTACGTGGCGGCTAACCCGATCGCTTTCAACGACATCGCGCCCGACGAAGTGAGCCGCGCCTCGACGCTTAACACGGTGGTTCAGCAACTGACGCTCGGCTTTGGCGTCAGCCTCTCTGGTTTCCTGTTACTCCTGTCGAGCGGCGGCGAGACGCTGTCGTTGTCGGACTTCGCGACGACGTTCATAGCGCTGGGATGCGTGACCGCCATCGCGGTCGTGCCGTTCCTGAGCATGCCGGCAAATACGGGAGCCCATATGCGTTTTGGAGACTCATCCCATGAATGATTCGGAATTGGACATCCTACTAGCGCAGCGCGAAGGGAAGGTTCTTACCCTAACTCTCAACCGTCCCGAACGTCTCAACGCGTTAACGCCAGCGTTGCATGCGCGTCTGCATGCCTCGCTTGTCGAAGCCGCCGACGACGAAGGTATCGGCGCGGTAGTGCTCACCGGCGCGGGACGTGCCTTCTGCTCGGGCGGGGATATGGGAAGCTCGAGGGATCCGTCGCAGCCACCGCCAACTTTAGAGCAGCACGCCGACGATCTGCTGCGCCACGGCGACAGCGCGCGGCTGCTGCATGAGATGCCGAAGCCAACCATCGCCATGCTTAACGGCCCGGCGGCGGGTGCGGGACTTGCTCTCGCGCTCTCCTGCGATTTACGGGTGATCGCGCGTGGCGCGGTGCTCACCACGGCTTACTCGCGGGTGGCGCTGTCGGGCGACCTAGGTATCAGCTATTTCCTGCCAAGGCTGATCGGCGGATCGCGCGCGCGGGCACTCCTGTTTTCCGGCGAAAAAATTGACGCGGATGAGGCGCTGCGCATTGGGCTCGTTAATCGTATCGAGGAGCCGGAGGCGCTGGCAACGGCCGTCGGCGCGCTAGCAGCTTCGCTCGCGAACGGGCCTATCGTTGCGCTCCGCTATATGAAGCAGAACCTAATCGCAGCCGAGACCGGTACGCTCGGCGAGGTGCTGCGGCAGGAGGCTTTCGGGATGGCCCGCTGCGGGCGTACCCAGGACGTGAAGGAGGCGGCAGCGGCGTTCCGCGAAAAGCGCCCGCCGGAGTTCAAGGGCCGATGAACGAGACATCCGGCGCCCATGGGCGCATCACCCAAGAGGACATCGAGCGCGCGCGGCAGCAGATCGGCATTCCAAAGTTCGCGTTCAATCCGCCGTACAACCTTGAATCGTCCTGCGACGCGCTGCGGCACTTCGCCTGGGCCTGCGGCGACGACAACCCGCTCTGGCACGACCGCGCCTACGGACGCAAGACGCGCTGGGGCGACCAGGTCGCATTCCCCCTGTTCTTGCACTCCACTGGGACCAACCTCACGCCCAAGCCCGACGCCGCGACGAAGGCGCTGTTCAAGGGGCTGTTCCGCGGCGTCGGCAAGTACTACACGGGCGTCGCATGGACCTGGTGGAAGCCCCTGCTGCCGGGCAAACAGCTGTTCACGGAACGCGTCACGTCCGAAGTACGGGTCAACCCGAAGTCGTCGTTCAGCGGCGGCATCTCCGTGACCGAGGTCTACCGCGACCTATGGGTGGAGGACGACGGCACACCCGTCGGGCGCCGCGAGGAGGCCTATCTCAGCGCCGAGCGCGAAGGCAGCCGCAAGACGGGGCGCTACGCGGGCATCGCCCGCCAGACCTACACGCCCGACGACATCGCTCGTATCGACGCCGTATACGCGGCGGAGCAGCGGCGCGGTGCCGAGCCGCGGCTCTGGGACGACGTGGAGGTCGGCGAGCCGCTGGTGCCGGTGGCCAAGGGGCCGCTCACCATGGTCGATATCATCGCTATGCACATGGGTCTCGGCCTCTCGAGCAGCGGCATCGGACCGCTGCGCTACAACTGGCGCCAACGCACAAAAATGCCGGCGTTCTTCGTCGAGGACGCCTACGGCGTGCCCGACGTTGTGCAGCGCGTGCATTGGGACCATGCGCGCGCGACGCAGCTCGGACTGCCAACCTCGTATGACTACGGGCAGATGCGCACCAGCTGGCTGATCCACCTCGTCACCAACTGGATGGGTGACGACGCCTGGCTATGGCAGCTCGACTGCCAGTCCCGCGCCTTCAATTTCATGGGCGACACCACGATCTGCACCGGCGAGGTCACCGCCAAGCGCATCGAGGACGGCCATCATGTCGTCGACCTGCGCCTCGCCGGCACTAACCAGCGCGGCGAGGTCACGGCGCCGGGCACGGCCACCGTGATCCTGCCCTCGCGCGCCGCAGGTCCTGTGGTGCTGCCGACGCCGCCGGCCGAGATGGTGAACCGTGGCGCCACGCTACGCACCCTCGCCGACGCCCGCCACCCCTACTGACGTCACCCGCAACCAACCCCACCGGGAGCAGCCATGACCGACGACATCCGAGGCAATATACCCTTCGAAGACTGGCCGCTCTACATCAACGGCCAGGCTTGCCAGCCCGCCTCCAGCGCGTTCTTCGAGGCCGACGATCCGTACACGGGTAAGGTGTGGGCGCGCGTGGCGCGTGGCTCGGCTGCCGACGTCGATCGCGCCGTTGCCGCAGCGCAGTGCGCATTCCCTGCGTGGAGCGGGCTCGCGCCAGCCGCCCGGGCGAGGACGATGCTGCGACTCGCTGAGCTCGTCGAAGCCGATGCCGAGCGCCTGGCCCGGCTCGAGGTGCGCGACAACGGCAAGCTGCTGGCCGAGATGCTGCCGCAGGTCCGGCTGGTCGCCGAATGGTTCCGCTACTTCGCGGGTCTCGCCGACAAAATCCAGGGCGCGGTGATCCCCACCGGCAAGCCCGATATCCTCACCTTCACGCGGC
>JBMSXG010000043.1:0-9576 GCA_049425405.1 Steroidobacteraceae bacterium | reverse complement strand
ACGGGTTAGTCCGAGGGTGAGTATATACACGCGATTGCAAAAAACAAGCAAGGGGGGTCTTGCATGTCATGTGCCGGTCAGGGTCAACGACGCGCAAGCGAGACGATGAACTGCCACTGCGCACGCTCGATCGGCGTGATCGACAAACGATTGCCGCGACGCAGCACGAGTAGATCTCGCAACGCACCCGATGCATGAGCGCGAAGTTCGTCTAGCGTGATCACTCGGGAAAAACGCTGCGAGAGACGCACATCGACTGAGTACCAACGCGGCGCGTCGGTGTGTGCGGCCGCGTCATAGTAATCGCTGCGACGATCAAACTGCGTCGGGTCGGGATAGCCTGCCTTGACCACTTCGATGACGCCTGCGATGCCAGGTTCGGGGCAACTGGAGTGGTAGAAGAAAGCGCTGTCTCCGACCGCGAACTGGTCACGCAGCATGTTGCGCACCTGGTAATTGCGAACGCCGTCCCAGCGAGTGGTGCGGCGCGGTGCAGCGGCTAAGTCCTCGATGCCGAACACATCGGGCTCGGATTTCATTAGCCAAAAACTCATGGGTTTTCTCCGGGAAAAAAGCGTATTCCGCGTTCGGTGACCACGGCATCGAGCGGGACGTCCGTGGGCAGGCGCGGGATCGGGCCGCCATCGGCCAGAACGACCTCTTGAGCGCCGTGGGCAAGGCCAATGAGCAGCGGTCCTCGCCAGCGACGGTGTCGGCGGCGAAAGGCGAGCACACGATCGTAGAACCCTGCACCGGAGCCGAGACGCGTGCCGTGTGCATCGAACCCGAGCAGCGGTAGGTACACGATGGACAAGAAGCGCACGCTGATGCGCTGCAGCGAGTCGGGCTCAGGGATACCGAATCGATTCAGGCGGCGTATCGATCCGGCGGGCACGAAAATCATCCGGCCCTCACGCACCGCTGTCAGGCGTGGCAGCAAGACCGTGCAGCCGCGGAGCAGGGCGCGACCGAGCAGTGGCGTGGTGTCGAGTTCGCTGCCGACGCTGAGGTAGGCCGCGATGCGCGCGCCGGCGCGTAGTCGACCTGCACGCTCGAGATGGCGTGCCACGGCCAGCGCCGCGCGACGACGCTCGCCGCTAGGGATCGCCGCGCGTCTTGCACGCAGCCGACGGCGCAGGTCGTCGCGTGAATTCAAAGGGCGTCACCCGCCGATGCCGGTGTGAACCGTTGCTCTCGACACAGAGCAACAAGTGGGGCGGACTGCGCCAGGTAAGGCTTTCCGTTCGTGACGGACATGCACAGTGCTGACAGCAAGTCCTGATGCCCCTGGGCGTTCCAACTTAGGGTCGAGAGGTAACCCGATCCACTATCGAACACCGCAGGCGACGCCAAAAGACTGTACACCAGAATCGCCTGCGGACAACGTGCGCTGCGATCCGCGCGGCGGGCTCACGGCTCCCGTTGGCGGCCTCGGGTGACGGCGGCATCGACCCGCTCGCGCAGCGCGCGAACCCGGCCGCCGAGGTCTCCCTCGATTTTTCGGTCCTTAGACTTGGTCTTGATGAGCTCCGCCGCGAGATTGAGTGCGGCGAGCACCGCAATCCGGTCGAGCCCCATGGCCTTGCCGCCCTCGCGAATGTCGCGCATGCGGCCTTGTAACAACTGCGTGGCTTCTTCGAGGGCCGCGCGCTCGCTCGGCGGGCAAGCAATGAGGTATTCCTTCTCGAGCAGGCGGACTGAGACGGGCGCGGCATCGGTTTCACGTTCGCTCACGCGCCGTGCTCCAGCGTCTTGAGGCGGCCGATCATGGCTTCGACGCGGGTGCGCACCTGTTCGTTACGCTGCACCAGCGAGGCACGCTCGGTGGCGAGGGCGTCCTGGCGCTGGCGCAGGGCGCGATTCTCTTCCTGCAGGGCGCCGAGCGCTGCGATGAGCTCGTCGACCTGTTTTTCGAGTTTGCGGAAGTCGCTCTCGATGCTGGAGCGATCGGCGGGTGTCTTGTCAGTCATGCCGAAAATTATAGGCGGGTGGCAGGCCCGTTCAAATGGCGTTGAGGGTGTCAGGCATAATCCGGGCATGTCCGAGCCTGATTTCCGACAAATCGAGTCGCAGATGGCGGCGGCGCGGGCGCTGACTGACCTGCCCGAGGCCCACGGCACCCTAGCCGGGGCACTCTGCGCCACCGACACCGTGCGCCTCGAGGACTGGCTGCGCGAGCTGTTCGCCGACGGCCGGGCAGGGTCGGCCGAGTCGACGCTGCTGGCCGTGTACGAGTGGACGCGCCATGTGCTTGGCGCCGGACAGCTCGAGTTTCAGTTGTTGCTGCCGGGTGACGATGAGCCCGTGGAGCGTCGCGCAGCAGCCCTCGGCGAGTGGTGCCAGGGTTTTCTCTATGGTCTCGGATCGAGCCCGATCCCCGATCTTGACCAGCTGCCGGAAGAAGTCGGCGAGATCGTGCGCGACCTGACCGCGCTGACCCAGATCGATATCGATGCGGATGAGCCGATCGAGGCCAACGAGCAGGCCTATTCGGAGCTCGTCGAGTTCGTGCGGATCGGGGTACAGCTGTTGTTCGATGAGCTCGCCCGTTTCAGGGCGGAGGCGGCCGACGATGGTCCGCGCACCGCGCTCCACTAACGTGCCACCCGCGCCGATCGGTCGCGATGAGTTCGCGCGGCGCCGGCGGGCTCTCATGAAGGCCATGGGCCGTGAGGCGATCGCCATCGTTCCGGCAGCGCCTGTGCGTTGGCGCAACAGCGATGTCGAGCACGCGTATCGTCAGGACAGCAACTTCCACTACCTCACGGGTTTCAACGAACCCGAGGCCGTTGCGGTGCTCGTGCCCGGGCGTGCACAGGGTGAGTACCTGTTGTTCGTGCGCGATCGGGATCCGGCGCGTGAGAGCTGGGATGGCAGAAGGGCGGGACCCGTGGGTGCGCGGCGTGATTTCGGCGCCGACGATGCGTTCCCGATCGGCGACATCGACGACATCTTGCCGGGCCTCATGGAAGGGCGCGCCAAAGTGTTCTACACCGTCGGGGTACACCGAGACTTCGACCCGCGTGTGGTCGGATGGGTGAACGGGCTGCGTGCGCAGGCCAAGCAGGGGCGGCATGCGCCCTATGAGATGGTGGCCCTAGATCACGTGCTGCATGAGATGCGCCTCTTCAAAAGCCGGGGCGAGCTCGAGCAGATGCGCGAGGCGGCGAGGATCGCAGTCCGCGCCCACCTGCGCGCCATGCGGTTCTGCCGGCCGGGGCGTTTCGAGTATGAGATCGCGGCCGAGATCCGTCACGAGTTTGAGCGTGCCCGCGCCGAGCTGTCCTATTTGCCCATCGTTGGGGGCGGGGCGAACGGCTGCATCCTGCACTATCGAGAAAACTCCGCCGAGCTGCGTGCGGGAGATCTGCTGCTGATCGATGCCGGCTGCGAGTACGAGTGCTATGCGTCGGATATCACCCGCACTTTTCCCGTGAGCGCTCGGTTCACGCCGGCGCAGCGCGCGGCCTACGAGGTGGTGCTCGAGGCCAACCAGGGGGCGAGCGAGGCCGTGCGGCCGGGCAATGACTGGAACCGGCCGCACGAGGTCGCGGTGCAGGTGCTGACGGCAGGCATGGTCCGTCTGGGGCTGCTCAAGGGTCGTGTGCCCTCGCTGATCAAGTCGGGGGCCTATCGCAAGTTTTATATGCATCGCACCGGGCACTGGCTTGGGATGGATGTGCACGATGTCGGCGACTACAAAATCGGCGATCAGTGGCGAGTCCTCGAGCCCGGCATGGTGCTGACCATCGAGCCGGGGCTCTACATCGCGCCGGGCACGCGCGGAGTCCCTCCGGAGCTGCGCAGTCTCGGGATTCGCATCGAGGACGATGTACTCGTCACCCGCGAAGGTCACGAGGTGCTCACCGACGGTGTACCCAAGGACCCCGATGCGATCGAAGCGGTGATGGCGGCGGCATGAGCGAGGTCGATGTCGCGATCGTCGGCGGCGGGCTCGTCGGCGCGAGTCTCGCACTCGCCCTTGCGCCGACCGGCTTGCGTGTGGCGCTGATCGAGGGCGTCTCCCCCGACGCCCACTCGCAGCCGAGCTTCGATGATCGCACCACGGCGATCGGTAACGGCACGCGTCAGAGCTTCGAGTCGCTCGGGCTGTGGTCCACGATCGCACCGCATGCGGCCGCGATTCGCCGTATCCATGTGTCCGATGCCGGGCGATATGGTTTCGCGCGACTCTCGGCCGACGAGCACGGCATCGAGGCATTCGGCTATGTCGTGACCAATCGTGTACTCGGCGCCGCGATGCGCGCGCGGCTTAGCGAATTGAGGGGACTCGAGCTACGTATGCCGGCGCGCTGCACCGACGTGCGCATCGGCGCGGAGCAGGTGGAGCTCCTCACGGAACCGGGCGACACCCCGTTGCGTGCGCGGCTCGTGGTCGCCGCCGATGGCGCGAACTCGCGGGTGCGCGCGGCCGCCGGCATTGCGGCCGATACGGAGGATTACCAACAGGTCGCGGTGGTGGCACACGTGTCGGCCGCTCGTGCGGCGGACGGTACGGCTTACGAGCGCTTTACGCCTACCGGCCCCTTTGCCGTGCTGCCGCTCGCTTCGGGTCATTACGGCGTCGTGTGGACGCTCGCGCCGGCAGAAGCCGAGCGCGTGTTGGGGCTCGACGATGCCGCGTATCTTGCGGCCCTGCAGCAGGCGTTCGGTTGGCGCCTCGGACGTTTGCTCTCGGTCGGTCGGCGTCAGGCCTATCCGCTCGCGCTCACGCGCGCGCAGTCACTGACCGGGCCGCGCACAGTGCTCATCGGTAATGCTGCGCAGGCGCTACATCCAGTGGCGGGACAGGGGTTCAACCTTGGCTTGCGCGATACGGTGACGCTGGCCGAGGTGCTGGCGCAGCAGTCGGGTGAGGCCCGCCGCGATGCCGGGGCACCGGCACTGCTCGCACAGTTCGCGGACCGCCGTGCGCGCGATCGCGGCGGCGTGACACGACTCACCGACGGACTCGTGAAGCTCTTCGGAGATGAGCGGCCCGGAGTGGGGCTGATGCGCGATCTCGGCTTGCTGCTCTTCGACCTGTCGCCATCCGCCAAGCAGGCGCTCTCGCGTCTGAGTTGGGGCTTCGCCGAGCGGACGCCCCGATTGCCGCAGAGCGCGCCGTGATTTACGACGTGCTGATCGTCGGCGGCGGTCCGGTGGGCGCGACCCTGGGTGCCTTGCTCGTGCGCGAGCGCGCCGGGCGTGTGCTGCTACTCGAGCGCGAGGCTACGCCGCCGGCCGATTCGGCACCGGAGTTACGCGTGGTCGCGCTCTCGCGTGCCAGCGAGCGGATCCTTGCGGCAGCCGGTGTGTGGCCCGCCTTGCAGTCGGCATCGACGGCGTTGCAGCCCTATGAGCGTATGCATGTATGGCCGGAGACGGTCGAGCCGCGAGGCGAGGGTGCCTTGACCTTCGACGCCGCAGAGCTTGCTGAGCCTAATCTCGGCTACATCGCCGGCTACGGTGTGTTGCAGCGCGCTGCCCTCGCGGCGTTCATCGCGCAAGGCGGGATCGTTGGCGCCGCGGCCGTGCAGGATCTCGAGTTCGATACGGACTGCGTTCGGGTGCGCAGTTCAGGCGAGACCTTCGCAGCACGCCTCGTGGTCGGGGCCGACGGCGGTCGCTCGAAGGTACGCGAGGCGGCGGGTCTCGGGCTTGCAATGCAGGACTACGGCCAGCTGGGCTTGGTCGCGAACGTGCGTAGCGAGCGGCCGCACGAGCGTACCGCCTGGCAGCGCTTCCTCGGTGAGGGGACCTTGGCGCTGTTGCCGCTGCCCGATGGCCAGAGCTCTATCGTTTGGTCCCTGCCGATCGCGCGGGCGCAAGCGCTACTTGCTGCGCCGGCGGCCGAGTTTAACGAGGCCCTGACGGCGGCGAGTGCGAGTGTGCTCGGGAAACTCGAACTCGCCAGTGGTCCGCTGTCGTTTCCGCTGCGTCGCCTGAGTGCGCCCGCCTATGCGCGCGAGCGCTGTGCCTTGCTCGGCGATGCCGCGCACGTAGTGCATCCGCTCGCAGGTCAGGGCGTGAACCTCGGCTTTCTCGATGCGGCGGCGCTCGCGCAGTGCCTGCTCGAGGCCTCGATCGAGCATGAGGACCTCGGAGCGTTACGTGTGCTGCGACGCTACGAGCGTTGGCGCAAGGGGGAGAACGAGGCGATGGGGCTCGCGATGGATCTATTTAACCGCTTCCTCGCCTTCGGACGCGACCCGCTCGGTGGATGGGCGGCACGCGGGCTCGGCTTTGTCGGGCGCAACGCCTGGCTGCGTCAGATGTTTGCGACCCGCGCGCTGGGGCTCGCCTCGGCAGGCGGGTTTACAGCAGCTGGTCGATCTTCGCCGCGCAAATGAAGTCGTTCTCGGTGAGTCCGTTCACTGCGTGGGTGGTGTAGCGGATCCGGCAGTAGTTGTAGCCGATCGCTAGGTCCGGGTGATGATCTTCGCTGTTCGCGACATGCGCGAGCGCATTCACGAAGCTCATAGTGCGATAGAAATCTTTGAATGCGAACTCGCGCTGCAGTTCGCGTCCATCCGGTGAGAGTCGCCACTCGCCGCTGAGCTGCCCCAGTAGACGCTCGCACTCGGCTCGTGGCAGCGGTGGCACGCCACCCTCGCAGGGCAGGCATTTTTTTTCGGTCAGGGTGCTGCTCACGCGTTCCTCCTCGGATACCGTCGTGCCACGTAGGCCTCGACGAGCTGTTGGAATTCCTCGGCGATCCGCTCACCCTTCAGGGTGACGGTTTTCTCACCGTCCTCGTAGACCGGGGCCACCGGCCGCTCGCCCGTGCCCGGCAGGCTGATGCCGATGTTGGCGTGCTTGCTCTCGCCAGGGCCGTTGACCACGCAGCCCATGACCGCGACGTTCATCTCTTCGACACCGTCGTACAAAGTGCGCCACTCCGGCATGCGATGACGGATATGTGACTGGATCGACTGCGCGAGTTCCTGGAAGTAGGTGCTCGTGGTGCGTCCGCAGCCGGGGCAGGCGATCACCATCGGGATGAAGGAGCGCAGACCCATGGTCTGTAGGATTTCCTGCGCGACGATCACCTCGAGGGTGCGGTCTCCGTTGGGATCTGGCGTCAGCGAGACGCGGATGGTGTCGCCGATGCCCTGCTGCAGAAGCACGCCGATGCCGGCCGTCGAAGCGACGATACCTTTGCTACCCATGCCGGCCTCCGTCAGCCCGACGTGCAACGGATAGTCGCAGCGCGTGGCCAGCGCGGAGTAGATCGCGATCAGATCTTGCACGCCGCTGACTTTGGCCGACAGCACGATCGCATCGTGCGGCTGGCCTAGCGCCTCGGCTCGCGCTGCACTCTGCAAGCAAGACTCCACCACGGCCGCACGCATGACTTCGTTTGCGCTGACCGGCTCGGGGCTAGCGTTGTTCTCGTCCATCATCCGCGTGAGCAGTTCGGGGTCGAGGCTTCCCCAGTTCACGCCGATTCTGATTGGTTTGCGATAGCGGCAGGCGGTCTCGATCATCTCGGCGAACTGCGGGTCGCGCTTGCTACCGCGCCCGACATTGCCTGGGTTGATGCGGTACTTGGCGAGCGCCTCGGCGCAGGCCGGATGCGCTTTCAGAAGCTTGTGTCCATTGAAGTGGAAATCGCCAATCAAGGGTACGGTGACGCCGGCGCGATCGAGGCGCTCGCGAATATGGGGTACCGCCGCTGCCGCCTCGTCGGTGTTGACGGTGAGGCGTACGAGTTCCGAGCCCGCGCGGGCGAGGGCGCGGACCTGAGCAGTCGTCGTCTCGATATCGGCCGTGTCGGTGTTGGTCATCGACTGCACGACGATCGGTGCGCCGCCGCCTACCTTCACACCGCCGACTACGGCAGCCACCGACTGCCGTCGCATGATCATCGCGCGGCCTCGGTCTGGATCCAGGCGCGCACCCGACCCTCGAGCACATCGAGCGGCACGGCGCCGGAGGCCAGCACCACGTCGTGGAAATCGCGGATGTCGAAGCGCGCACCGAGCGCACGCTCAGCTTCGGTTCGCAGCGTGCGAATACGAAGCTGACCGATCTTGTACGCCAGTGCTTGACCCGGCCAGGCGATGTAGCGGTCGATTTCGTTGACGATGTCGGCCTCGGTCTTTGCGGCGTTATCTTTGAAGAAGTCGATTGCCTGCTGGCGCGTCCAGCTCTTCTCGTGCAGTCCCGTGTCGACGACAAGCCGCACTGCGCGCCACATGTCGTAGGTCAGCTGGCCGAACTTGGAGTACGGATCCTGGTAGAGGCCGAGATCCTCGCCGAGACTCTCGGAGTACAGCGCCCAGCCCTCCACGTAGGCGGTGAAGCCGGCGTTACGACGGAACTTGGGCAGCGCTGCCTGCTCGAGCGCGAGTGCGATCTGCAGGTGGTGACCCGGGACTGCTTCGTGCACCGAGAGAACTTCCATCTCGTACTTCGGTCGCACCTCTGGTCGATAGAGATTGACGTAGTAGTAGCCCGCCCGACTGCCGTCCGCGGCTGGCGGCTGGTAATAGGCGGTGGTGGTATTCGGCGCACTGGTGGCCGGGATCGGTCGCACGCCGTACGGGGTACGCGGCAGCGTGCGGAACAGTTTCACGAGACCGGGGTCGATGCGCTTGCTGACCGCGAGATAAGCATCGAACAGCTCCTGCGGCGAGCGGTAGTAAAACTGCGGATCGGTGCGCAGGAAGACGAAGAACTCTTGTAACGAGCCTTTAAAGCCCACCTGGGACTTGATCGCTTCCATCTCGCCGCGGATGCGTGCCACCTCCGCAAGCCCGATCGCGTGGATCTCCGCGGCGCTGATCGAGGGCAGCGTGGTGTGATGGGCGATGCGCTCTCGGTAGTAATCGCGGCCCTCTGGCGTGTCGTAGATGCCGACGGTCGCGCGGGTCGCAGGCAGGTAGTTATCGTTGAAGAACTTCGAGAAGCGTCGATAGGCGGGCAGCACGTGACGGCTGATGGCGGCGCGCCCTGCTGCCGTCAGACGCTCACGATCGGCAGCGCTGATGCTCTCCGGGAAACGCTCGAAGGGCGTATGGAACGGGCTTTTCTCTGGTGAGTCGACCAGCTGCAGCGAGAGCTGCGCGGGCAGGCGCTGCATGATCGCGCGCGGCTGAGTGCGCTTTTCTGCGATAGCGATCTTGAGCAAGTCGATGTGTTGATCGACTAGCGTACCTATCGTCTCTAGTCTTGAGATCCATTCCTCGTAATCTTTGACGGTTCGAAAGGGCAGCAGCTCAGTGACTTCGGAGAGCGTTTGGATTCCGCCCTGATGATCGATCTGATAGAGATACGGCTTGAAGCGCCACGATGCGATACGTTGCTCATACTCGCGTGCGAACAGATCGTAATCGAGCTGCTCAGCCGGACTCAGCGCCGCGCGCGGGATGGTGCGCAAAGCCTCAAGCGTGGCGCGATCGCGCGCATGACGGCGTTCGAGGGCTGCGGACGACATGTCGGTCCAGCGGTCGTTGAAACGGCTGTCGCCGAGGTAGCTCGCCATCATCGGGTTGTCGACGAGCTCCTCTTCCCAGCTGCGCTCAAAGAGTGCACTCTTTGAAGATCGGAAGAGCACACGTCTGAACTCCA
>JBMSXG010000042.1:0-9875 GCA_049425405.1 Steroidobacteraceae bacterium | reverse complement strand
GCGAAATCCATCTCGATCGGCGAATCGCCGAGAAGCGGGTGTTTCCGGCGATCAATATCAATCGCTCGGGCACGCGTAAGGAAGAGCTCATCACCGATCAGGGTGAGCTCGCCAAGATGTGGATCCTTCGTAAGTTGCTGCACCCGATGGATGAGCTGGCGGCGATCGAGTTTCTACTCGACAAGATGAAGGACACGAAGACAAATTCGGAGTTCTTCGAGGCGATGAAGCGCTAACGATTGGTCTCAGCCGTCGCGCTCGCGCGCGATGGCCCGAAAGCCGATGTCGCGTCGCATCCGCAGGCCCCGCCAGCGGATCGGCGCGGCAAGCGCGTAAGCCGCCTGCTGCGCCTGGCCCACGGTCTCACCGAGACCTACGGCGCAGAGCACACGGCCGCCGTTTGTCACCACTTGGCCATCACGCAGCGACGTGCCCGCATGGAACACCTTGCCAGGCAGACGTGCGGCGTCCTCGAGGCCACTGATGGGTTCATTTTTGCTCGAGCCGTCAGGGTACTCGCCTGCGGCGAGCACCACGCCGAGGGCCGCTCGTGGGTCCCACTCTGCCGAGACGGTGTCGAGTCGGCCATCGATCGCGGCATCGCAGAGCACGGTGAGATCCGAGCGCAGGCGCGCGAGGATGGGTTGAGTTTCTGGGTCACCGAAACGGCAATTGAACTCGAGTACGTTCGGCGTGCCATCGGGCGCGATCATGAGGCCCGCATAGAGAAAGCCCGTATACGGCATGCCATCGGCCTTGAGCCCCTGGAGGGTGGGTTCGATGACTTCACGCATGATGCGCGCATGCAATGCGGGGGTGACGACGGGGGCAGGTGAGTAGGCGCCCATGCCGCCGGTGTTCGGCCCCTCATCGCCGTCTTCGAGCCGCTTGTGATCCTGCGAGGTGGCGAGCGCGAGCACGTGCTCGCCGTCGGCCATGACGATAAAGCTCGCTTCTTCACCCGGCAGGAATTCTTCGATGACGACCTCAGCGCCAGCGCTGCCGAACTGGCCCTCGAACATCGCACGGGCGGAGGCGATCGCCTCGTCGGCAGTCGCGGCGATGATCACGCCCTTACCAGCCGCAAGGCCGCTCGCTTTGACGACGATGGGCAGGCGCTGACGACGTACCCAATCGGGATCGAAGTTGTCGCGAGTGAAGGTGGCATACGCCGCCGTCGGAATCTGATGACGCTGCAAAAAATCTTTGGTGAAGGCCTTGCTGCCCTCGAGCTGTGCCGGTGCACGACGGGGGCCGAAGCAGCGCAGGCCAGCTGCCTCGAAGGCATCGACCACGCCGAGCACCAGTGGTGCTTCCGGGCCAATGATCGTGAGTCCCACCGCTTCGCGCCGTGCGAGTGCTACGAGGCCTGTGATGTCATCCGCCGCCACGGCGACATTACGCAGCTTGGGCTCGGTGGCCGTGCCGGCGTTACCTGGAGCAACGAGCACCTCGCTCACGCGGGATGAGGCGGCGCACTTCCAAGCGAGGGCGTGTTCACGTCCACCGCCACCGACGATGAGGACCTTCATTGTGGAGCCCGCCATCAGTGGCGGAAGTGGCGCATGCCGGTGAAGACCATCGCCATGCCGTGCTCGTCGGCGGCGGCGATGACCTCGTTATCACGCATACTGCCGCCCGGCTGGATCACGGCGGCGATGCCGTACTCGGCGGCGACATCCAGCCCGTCGCGAAACGGAAAGAACGCATCCGAGGCCATTACCGACCCTTTGACCACGAGCTTTTCGTCGGCGGCCTTGAGCGCGGCGACGCGGCTCGAATAGACACGACTCATCTGGCCTGCGCCGACGCCAACCGTCGCGCCGCCGCGCGCGTAGACGATGGCATTGGATTTGACGTACTTGCAGACCTGCCAAGCAAACAGCAGATCGTCGAGCTCGCTGGCGGTGGGCTGACGACGCGTGACCACGCGCAGCTCGTCGCGACGCACCATGCCGAGATCACGAGTCTGCGCCAGCAGGCCACCGGACACCGAGCGATATTCGAGCTCGCCGCCATGGTCCTGCGGCAGATCGCCAAGCTCGAGCACACGAACATTCGGTTTGCCCGCGAGCGCGGCGAGGGCATCGGGCGCGATTTTCGGGGCGGCGATCACCTCGACGAACTGCTTCTCGAGGATGCGTGCAGCGAGTGCGGCGTCGAGCGGACGATTAAACGCGATGATGCCGCCGAAGGCGGAGGTCGGATCGGTGCGGAAGGCGAGATCGTAGGCTTCGGCGGTGCTCGCTGCGGTTGCCACGCCGCAGGGATTGGCGTGCTTGACGATCACGCAGGCAGGCGATGCGAACTGACGCACGCACTCGATGGCAGTGTCCGCATCGGCGATGTTGTTGTACGAGAGCTCCTTGCCCTGGCGGATTCGGGCACTCGCCACCGAGGCTGCACGCGGCGTCATCTCGCGATAGAACGCCGCCTGCTGGTGCGGGTTTTCGCCATAGCGCAACGACTGCATCCGCTCGAATACCAGTGGCAGCGACTGCGGGAAGGCTTCACCCGGCGTCGGATGACGCGCCTGCAGGTAGTTGGCAACCATCGTGTCGTAACGAGCCGTGTGTGCGAACGCCTTGGCGGCGAGCCGCGCACGCAACGCGGGGGTCGTTCGTCCGTTCTCGGTATCGAGCTCGGCGAGCACGGTCGCGTAGTCCGCAGGATCGACCACGACCGTGACGGCATCGTGGTTCTTAGCCGCCGCACGCACCATCGCAGGACCGCCGATATCGATGTTCTCGATGGCCTCGGCGAAGGAGCAGCCCGGGCGTGCAACGGTCTCGGCGAAGGGATACAGATTGACGACCAACAAGTCGATACGCTCGATCCCGTGCAGTGCCATCACGCTCTCGTCGATGCCGCGGCGCCCGAGCAGACCGCCGTGAATACGCGGGTGCAGTGTCTTGACACGCCCGTCCATGATTTCCGGAAAGCCGGTGTGCTGTGACACTTCTTTGACGGTGATCCCATGCTCGGCGAGCAGGCGAGCGGTGCCTCCGGTGGAGAGAATCTCGACCTGTCTGGCGATCAGCGCGCGGGCGAGTTCGAGGAGCCCGGTCTTATCCGACACCGACAGCAGGGCACGACGTAGGACGACGGGCATCGACATCACCTCGCGATCAGTGGGGCTTGAGTCCGAGTTCGCGCATCTTGCGACGCAGCGTGGCGCGTGTGATACCGAGAATGTCGGCCGCACGCGTCTGATTACCATCGACATGGTCGAGCACGACGCGTACGAGTGGTTCTTCCACTTCGCGCAGCACCAGATCGTAGAGCCCCGATGGAGCGTGTCCGTTGAGGTGGGCGAGATAGTCCTTGAGGGCTCGCTCGGTGTGTCGACGCAGGGGCAGATCGTTCGCGGCGTCCGTGCGTGTGTCTTTGGTCATGATCAAAATCCGCGTCGTTCTGTCCGTCACGCGCCCGCGGCCCACTGGCCGAAGCGTTCCTGCACGATTGCAAACTGCAGCGACGTCGACTCCGCTGCCATGAACCGGGAGCGCGACTCGGTCGCCTCCGCGAGCAGCTTGCTGTACGCGCTGAGATGCTTGCGTGCGATCCGCAGCCCGGACTCTTCGCCGTGAAAGGCGTAGATGGACTCCAGATGCGCCAAAACTATATCACGCAGGCTCGCGCGGGAGAGCGGTTCGGGACGGGCGCCTGAGGTGAGAGCGCCGTTGATGTCGCGAAAAATCCACGGCGCCCCTTGGGCAGCGCGTCCGATCATGACGCCGGATGCGCCGGTCTGCTCCAGTACGGCACGCGCCTTGTCGGGGCTATCGACATCGCCATTGGCTAACACGGGAATTCGTACGGCAGCGCGGATCGCGCGGATGGTCTCGTATTCGGCTTCGCCGGTGTAGAAGTCCGCCCGGGTGCGGCCGTGGATGGCGAGCGCCGCAATACCGCTGGATTCGGCTAAGCGAGCGATGGCAACGCCGTTCCGATGCTCACGATCCCAGCCTGTTCGCGTCTTGAGCGTGACCGGCACACCGCTGTCTGCAACGGCCTCGACGACGGCGCTCAGAATGCGCCCGACCAGAGGTTCGTCCTGCAGCAGCGCCGAGCCACAGAGTTTGTTGCAGACTTTCTTGGCGGGGCAGCCCATGTTGATATCGATGATCTGCGCCCCGAGATCGACGTTACGCCGCGCCGCCTCGGCAAGGGCGTTCGGTTCGGCGCCAGCGAGTTGGACCACGCGCGGCTCGGGCTCGCCCTCGTGGTTCATGCGCTGGCGCGATTTGCGCGAGTTCCACAAACGCACGTCGGAGCTGATCATCTCCGAGGCGGCGAGTGCGGCACCTAGCTTGCGCGCCAGGATGCGAAATGGCCGATCGGTGACGCCGGCCATCGGTGCGAGCACGGCGGGCGAGGCGATCGCCCAACGACCAATGTGAAACGCAGCGCTCATTGTCGACGGCCCACAAGACAGGTCCAGCCTTCGAGCGAGCGCCAACGTGTCAGCACGAGAAACGGTGCATAGGCGGCGATGAGCTCGTTGGCCTGTTCATCGAGCAAACCTGCGAGCACGAGTTCACCGCCTGGCGCGAGCAGATCGACAAGTGAGGGGGCAAGCAGGCTCAGGGGCCCGGAGAGAATGTTGGCGAGCACGAGTTGCGATTCGCCCTGGGGTAGCGATGTGGCCTGCTCGATGCATTGCAACTGCGTGCCGACACCGTTACGGGCGGCATTATCTTGTGTCGCGATGAGTGCTTGCGGATCGATATCGTGGGCGTAGGCCCGGGTCGCTCCCAGCTTCAGAGCCGCGATGGCGAGCACACCCGAGCCGCAGCCGTAATCGATCACCGTTGCGCCGGGTTCTGTGCGCTCATCGAGACGTTCAAGACAAAGCCGCGTGGTCGGATGCGTTCCGGTGCCGAACGCGAGGCCCGGATCGAGCGAGACGACGATACTGCCCGGATCCTCGACCTTGGCGTGAGAAGGGCAGATCCACAGCCGTCGACCAAAGCGCAGGGGTTTGAAATCGCGCAGCCACTCGCGCTCCCATGCGCGATCCTCGATCGGCGCAATCAGAAAAGCCGAGACTGCGCAGTCGCAAGCCGCGGCGAGCGTCGCGAGTGCGGCGGGTGTCAGCCAGTCGTGCTCAAAGATTGCCTGCAGTCGCGTGGCAGGCCAGAGGCGGATCTCACCCGGTGCTGGCTCCAGAATCGCATCGTCGCGCTGATCAGTGAAAACTACCGAGAGAGCGCCGGCGTCGAAGCAGGCCTCTTCGATGCGATCCGCATCGAGCCCGTCGAGATCCAGAGAGAGGCTGACCTGCGACACGCGCGGCCCGGTGTCACTTCAGACCGAGACGTCGCTCGAGATAATGGATATCGAGCCCGCCCTGCTGGAAGGCGGCATGCGCAAGGATTTCTTGGTGCAGCGCCGTGTTGGTCTTGATTCCCTCGACCACGATCTCGCCCAGCGCGTTGCGCATGCGAGCGATCGCGGTGTCGCGTGACTCACCGAAGGAAATCAGCTTCGCGATCAGCGAGTCGTAGTGGGGCGGAACCTGGTAGCCCGAATAGAGGTGGCTGTCGACGCGGATGCCGGGACCTCCCGGCGCGTGCCACAGGCGCACGGGACCCGGTGAGGGCATGAACGTCTTGGCATCTTCTGCGTTGATGCGGCACTCGAGCGCATGGCCGCGCAGTACCACTTGGTCTTGAGTCAACGTCAGCGGTTCGCCCGAAGCGATGCGCAGTTGCGCCTTCACAAGATCGATACCGGTGATGAGCTCGGTCACTGGATGCTCGACCTGGATGCGCGTGTTCATTTCGATGAAATAGAACTCGCCGTCCTGATAGAGAAACTCGAGGGTGCCAGCGCTGCGGTAGCCGACTGCTCGACAGGCCGCCACGACACGCTCGCCCATCTCGGCCCGCTGTTTGGCGGTGATGCCCGGCGCCGGAGCCTCTTCGATGACTTTCTGATGCCGACGCTGCATCGAGCAGTCACGCTCGCCAAGATGAATGACGTTGCCGTGATGGTCGGCGAGGACCTGAAACTCGATGTGTCGTGGCTTCTCGAGGAATTTCTCCATGTAAACCTGATCGTTACCGAAGGCGGCCTGCGCTTCGGAGCGGGTCACGTTGATGGAGTGAATCAGTGAGCCGGCGTTGTGTACGACGCGCATGCCGCGTCCGCCACCGCCACCAGAAGCCTTGATGATCACCGGGTAGCCGATATCTTTGGCGATGCGCAGGTTTTCATCGTTATCTAGCCCGAGCGGCTCGCCAGATCCCGGCACGCAAGGCACGCCGTGGGTCTTCATGACTTTGATGGCCGAGACCTTGTCGCCCATCATGCGGATCGTCTCGGCCTTCGGGCCGATGAAGGTAAAGCCGCTCTCCTCGACGCGCTCGGCGAAGTCGGCATTCTCCGACAGGAATCCGTAACCCGGATGAACAGCCGCAGCGTCCGTGAGCTCGGCGGCGGCGATGATCGCCGGCATGTTGAGGTAGCTCTTGGGCGAGGGCGGTGGACCGATGCACACCGATTCGTCTGCCAACAACACATGCTTGAGTGAAGCGTCGGCCGTGGAGTGCACCGCGACGGTCTTGATGCCCAGCTCGCGACAGGCGCGAAGCACCCGCAGCGCGATCTCGCCCCGGTTCGCGATGACGATCTTGTCGATCACGGGCGTTCGGTCACTGAATAGCGAACAGCGGCTGGCCGAACTCGACCGGATCGCCGTTCTGAACGAGCACTGCGGTGATCTTGCCGGCGCGATCGCTCTCGATCTGGTTCATCATCTTCATCGCCTCGATGATGCAGAGCACCTGACCGACCTTGACCTCATCGCCGATCTGCACGAAGGCCTTCGCGCCAGGCGCTGGCGCCGAGTAGTAGGTGCCGACCATGGGCGCCTGGATCGTGTGATCGCTCGAGACCTGCACCGGGGCGGGCGATGCCGCCGGAGCCGCGGGTGCGGCAGCCGGAGCGAGTGGCAGCGGCGCTGTAGCCGGTGCGTAGAGCGGCATGGCGGCGGCTGTGCCCGAGGGCAGGCGCGAGATGCGGACCGCCTCCTCGCCTTCCTTGATCTCGATTTCGGCGATGCCCGATTCCTCGAGCAGCTCGATCAGCTTCTTAACCTTGCGAATATCCATCCGATTCCCCCCGGACGGCGGGCGATGCCCGCAGGAAGGGCGAAAATGTACCCCAAATCGGGGAAGTTACCCCCGAAATCCCCTGGCAAAGACGCCAGAGGGTTGATTCGGCTGGGGTTTTAGCTCTTGGCGGCTGCTGGGCGTAGCGCGTCGAGACGACGGATTTCGGCCCGGATCTGCTCCCTGGCCAGGGCGAGATCGAGGCTGCCGGCGTTGATTCGCTCGATGTGATCGAGGATGTAGGCCGCTTCATCGGCGTGCAGCTCGCCGATCTTCACGGCGACGATGCGGCGCTGGCCATCGGCGAACACCGTGAACGGGAAAACGGGGTTGATACCGAAGGCGTCGGCGGCGGCGAGGCCATCTTCTTCGCCGATCAGCAGCGGGTAGTCGAGGCCGATCTCGGCGGCATACCGCTCGACGTCCTCACGGAAGTCGACGGCGATTCCCACCACCTCGACACCGCGTGCACCGCGTTCGGCGCGCAGCTCGCGCAGCAGCGGGATCTCGCGCCGACAGGGCGCACACCAGGTGGCCCAGAAGTTCACGATGAGCGAGGGATGATCGAAGCTCGAGAGCGTGCGTGGCGGACCCTCAAGCGTGGCGAGCGTGAAGTCCGGCAGCACCTCGGGAATCGTCTGGCCGATCTCGGCCTCAATTTTCGCAGCGCTGGGCTGCTCGGCCGAGCGAGTCAAAAACACCGCGGCGAGTGAGCCGAGGACGGCGACACCGACGAAGACCAATAGGAGGAGGCGGCGGTTGGATGTCATGGTGTTTGAGGGGCTGTGGCCTGCGCGGCGACCTCTGCGAACTCGGCTGCTTTCATGAATCCGACCACGCGGAAATTGGTTTGTTCCGTGCCGTCAGGTCGCCAAAAGGCAATCGTCGGCGGGCCGAAGATCCCAAAACGCTTAAGCAGCGCCTGGTCCGCCGCATCGTTCGCGGTCACATCGGCCTTGAGCAGCACGGCGTTGGCCAGCACTTGGCGCACCTGTGCATCGGTGAACGTGTAGCGCTCCATTTCTTTGCACGAGACACACCAGTCGGCATAGAAATCGAGCATCGCCGGACGGCCGGCTGCCGATGCCGCAGCAAGTTCGCGATCAAGGTCGGCTTCGGTCTTGATCAGACGGAACTCAAGCCCTTGCACCGGCGCAGCGAGCCGGGGCAGCGGCGCGAGCGGATCGCGTCCGCCCTGCGCGGCTCCGATCACCATCGCGATACCCCAAACCGCCAGCGCCACACCGAGCAGGCGCAGCAGCCAGCCGCCGATCGAACCCCCGCGACCCTCGCGCAACAGCACGCCAGCGCCGATCAGTGCAGGCACGGCCCACAGCGCCAGACCCACCGGACCCGACACGATTCGTCCGAGCATCCACACCGCGACGGCGAGCATGAGGACGCCAAAGAGCGTCTTGACGGTATCCATCCACGCGCCCGCTTTCGGCAGCAGGCGGCCCGCCGAGGTGCCGATGACGAGTAGCGGCGCGCCCATGCCGAGCGACATCACAAAGAGCGCAGAGCCGCCGCGCACGACGTCACCCGTCTGAGCGATCACCGCGAGCGCGGCGAACAGCGGTGGGGCAACGCAGGCCGTGACGATCAGCGCCGACAGTCCGCCCATGATCGCAACGCCTCCGAACGTGCCGGCGCGTTGCTGGTTGCTGGCATCGCTGAGACGCGTCTGCAAGGCCGAGGGCAGCTGGATCGTGAACAGGCCAAACATCGACAGCGCCAGCACGACGAACAACAAAGAAAAAAGCACGATGATCCACGGCTGTTGGAACATCGCCTGCACTTGCTGACCGGCCGCCGCAGCAGCGACGCCGGCGAGGGTGTTCACCACGGCCATGCCGAGCACGTAGGTGAGCGAGAGCGAGAAGGCGCGTCCGGTCGTCACCTGCGCGCCCTGGCCCGCGATGATGCCCGAGAGGATCGGAACCATCGGCAGCACGCAGGGCGTGAACGCGAGCAGCAGCCCAAGACCGAAGAAGGTCGCCAGTACGAGTCCGAGTTGGCCATCGCGGATTAGTGCGGCGAGGCGGTCCTGCTCTGAAACGAAGAGCCCACCGTTCGCGGCGGGCTCGCTCGGCAGCGAGGCCGAGCCCGAGGTCTCAGGCAGGCTCACGGTCAGGCGACGTTTCTCCGGTGGATAGCACAGGCCCGCATCGGCGCAGCCCTGCAGGCCGACCACGATCGGCAGCTCGAGCGGGCCACCCGCGGCACGCGAGACGGGAATCGTCACGCTGACGGCCGAGTAAAACACCTGTTGCCGCCCAAAGAACTCGTCTTCCTTCTCTTTGCCTTGCGGGATGCTCGGATTACCGAGCGCGGCGGCCACGCCCTCACCGACGCTGAAGTTCATGCGATGGCGATAGAGGTAATAGTTGGGCTCGATCAGGAAATCGACCCGAATCTTGTCTGCCCCTTCGGCGAAGGCCTCGACCCGGAACGCCTGCGTCGGGGGTAGGAATTCGTCGGCCCAGAGAGATCCTGGCGAGAGCAGCAGGGCCGCGGCACCGATGAGGGATCGCGCTAACGCTTTGATTTTCATGGAAATCATCTAAATAAGGGGTCGACAGGCGAGCAGCATAGCCGGCTCTCGCCTTGAAAAGAAACCGCTCGCCCCTATCATTAGCAGCCACGCGGGGGGAGTGCTAACACCCCTCCCGCTCTACATCCCAGTTGTTCAGTTAGTTCGAAGGAGCGAAACATGAAAATTCGTCCGCTTCATGACCGCGTGATCGTGAAGCGCCT
>JBMSXG010000041.1:0-10908 GCA_049425405.1 Steroidobacteraceae bacterium | reverse complement strand
GGTGTCGCTTGCGGGCGGCGCGGTGGGCGTGGCGGCACTGATCGTGATCCTCTCGGTGATGAACGGTTTCGAGGGTGAGCTGCGTTCGCGGCTGCTCGCGCTGTCGAGCCATGCGCGCGTGATCGTCTCGCAGGGGTCGGGCGATACGGCAGTTCCGGCGAACTGGGACGCGGCATCGACGGCCATCACGGAGTCGGGGCAAGTGATTGGCGTCGCGCCGTACGTCGAGCTGCAGGCTTTGGCGCTGCGTACGCCCGAGATGGTGCCGCTGCAGTTGCGCGGCATCGATCCGACGCGCGAGTCCGCGGTGTCGCAGGCTGCGGCTGCGATGGTCGAGGGTCGTCTGTCGGATCTGCAAGCGGGATCCGACCGTCTCGTGCGCGGGACGGTCGTGGCGCGTCTGCGGGGGGGCGCGCCCGGAGAGCGGGTGACCCTGCTCGTACCGACGGTGACGGCCGAGGGGCGACCGGAGCCGCGGCTGCGCGAGTTCGAGGTGGTCGGCTTATTTGAGGTGGGACTGCACGAACACGATGGCACACTGGCCTTCGCTCATCTTGAGGATGTCGCCGCGCTCGCGCCTTCGGACGCGCGCGCGCGCGGACTGCACCTGCGATTCGATGATCCGATGGCCGTGCCGGCACTCGCGACCGAGTTGCGCGAGCGCCTGCCCGAGGGGTTCGAGCTGCGTGACTGGACCCAGGATCACGCCAATTATTTTCGGGCGATCCGCATCGAGAAGCGCATGATGTCGATCATCCTCATGCTGATTGTAGCCATCGCCGCATTCAACATCGTGGCGATGCTGGTGATGGTCGTCACCGACAAGCGTACCGACATCGCGATCCTGCGCACGCTCGGTGCCTCGCCGGCGAGGGTGCTCGGTATCTTCCTCACGCAAGGGCTCGTCATCGGGTGGTTGGGTGTCGCGCTCGGGGTGGGGCTCGGAGTGCTACTTTCACTCAATGTCGGTGAGCTCGTGATCTGGCTCGAGTATCTCTTCGGCTTCCATGTGATGGATCCGGATGTTTATTACGTGACCGGCATTCCCTCCGAGCTGCGCCCGGTCAACGTCGTGGTGATCGGCGCGATCGCGCTGCTCGTGACGGCGCTGGCGACCCTCTATCCGGCCTTACGTGCCTCGCGGGTCGCTCCCGCGGAAGCCCTGAGGTACGAGTGATGTGGAGTGACGCCTGGGAATGGCGGGTCGGGACGCGCTATCTGCGCTCGGCCCATCGGCGCGGATTTGTCTCTCTCGTCGCGGGCATCTCGGTCGTGAGTCTGATGCTGGGCGTCGCGGTGCTCATCGTCGTACTGTCGGTGATGAACGGATTTGAGCGTGAACTGCGATCACGCATGCTCGCAGTGACCTCGCACGCGACGTTGATGGGTCTGCAGGGGGCGCTCGAGGCCTGGCCACAGGCGCGTGAGCGTGCGCTTGGGACGCCAGGCGTGACCCATGCGACGCCTTACGTCGAGGCGCAAGCAATGGTCGCCGCGGGCACCCGAGTGCTCGGTACCCGTGTACGCGGCATCGAACCTGAGCTCGAGCGTGAGGCCACCGGGCTGGCTGGGACCCTGCGCGATGTGAAGCTGACTGATCTGCAGCCCGGCGCTTGGCAGGTGATCCTCGGGTCACGACTCGCCGCAGAGCTCGGCGTTGGCCGGGGAGATTCGATCGTGATGATGGCGCCCGAGGGCAGTGCAACTCCCGAGGGGGTCATGCCGCGGATGCGTCGACTCACCGTGATCGGCACTTTCGAGTCGGGAATGTACGAATACGATCGAGGTCTCGTGCTCATGCATCGCAGCGATGCGGCAAGGCTGTACCGCCTCGGTGATGCCGTGACCGGCGTGCGGCTCACGCTTGCAGATCCGTTGCGCGCACCCGAGACCGTGCGCGAGCTAGCGCTGGCGCTCGGTGGTGGTTTTTACATCAGCGACTGGACACGCGATCACGCCAATTTCTTCCAGTCGATCGAGCTCACCAAATCGTTGATGTTCGTAATTCTGCTCGTGATCGTCGGCGTTGCGGCTTTCAATCTGGTATCGACGCTGGTGATGATCGTCAAGGAAAAGCAGGGCGATATCGCACTGCTACGCACCCTCGGTGCTGCGCCGCGCGGGATCCTCGTGACCTTTGCGTTACAGGGCACGCTGATCGGTATCATCGGGACCGCTGCCGGAGCCGGTCTCGGCGTCGTGCTGGCCTGGAACCTCGAGCGGTGGGTGCAGGGACTCGAGCGCCTGCTCGGGATAAAATTCCTCGATGCCGAGGTGTATTTCATGAGTGAGCTACCGGCTTTCGTGCAGTGGGGTGATGTGGCGCGAGTCTGTGGCGTCGCTTTCCTGCTGTGTGCGCTCGCGACGCTGTACCCGGCCTGGCGTGCCGCACGAACCCTGCCAGCGGAGGCGTTGCGCCGTGAGTGAGTCGCGATATCCAGCCGGCGGTGTGGTGCTCGAGGCTCGAGGCCTCGTGCGCGAATTTCGCGAGGGCGGGGCGGTTCTGCGAGTGCTCGACGGCCTCGATCTCACGCTAAGGGCCGGCGAGTGCGTGGCGATTGTGGGCGCCTCCGGTTCTGGCAAGACGACGTTGCTGCAGATTCTCGGCGGGCTCGACCGTCCGACCGCCGGCACGGTAAGTATCGCGGGTCAGGACCTTCATGCCCTCGATGAGAATGCGCGCGGGCAGCTACGTAACCGCACGCTCGGATTCGTCTACCAGTTCCACCATTTGTTGGCGGAGTTCTCCGCGCTCGAGAATGTCGCCATGCCGCTGCTGGTTCGGCGTATGTCGGTCGCTGTAGCCCGTGATCGTGCGGCGCGGGTGTTGCGAGACGTGGGGCTTGGTGAGCGGCTCGGTCATCGACCCGCGCAGTTGTCAGGCGGTGAGCGACAGCGGGCCGCCATTGCTCGGGCGTTGGTCGCCGAGCCCGCGATCGTGTTCGCTGACGAGCCGACCGGTAATCTCGATGGCCGCAACGCTGCGCAGGTGTTCGATCTGATGCTGCGTCTGAATCGTGAGCGCGGTACCACGCTCGCGATCGTCACCCACGATCCGCGTCTGGCGGCGCGACTCGATCGAACCTTGACACTCGAGGACGGTCGACTGCGCTAGCACGCCCGCGGCGGTAAGGCGCCTGGTTAATCGGGGCGATCGCCCCTCATCCGATGTTTGAGCCGCTAGCGCGGGCGCGGTACCTCTGGCGCACTCGCCACATCCACACCCGATCGAGCACGAAGCCGCCGACCAGTCCGCAGACGGCGCCGCAGACGACGCATCCGGTGAGGAAGGGCTTCCATATCGGCCCGAGACCGTGCTGCAACCAGTCGAAGCTCAACTCAAACGTAAAAGCGGTGACCGGCGTCCCGGTCAGCCAACAGCCCACCGTGAACGCCGCGACGTACACCGGTACGGCTGTCAGCGGATTCACGAGGAACACCGTTGCCACCAGCGTCGGCACGTTGATGCGCAGTGCCATGGCGAGCGCCATCGCGAGGGGCAAGTGTATGGGCAGCGGCACGAAACAGATGGCGAGCCCCACGCCGAACGCCCTCGTGCTGCGCCGTCGCTGCAACGACCAGAGCCTTGGGTCAGCAAATATTCGAGCGAAGGGGCGTGCGTACCAGGCGTCACGCAGGCGGTGGGCCGATCGAGAAAGTTTTCGCAGGAGTTCGCGAGACATGTCTGAAGCGAACTTTAGCAGCCCAGCGGGGCTGCCGCGCGCTGCGGGCGTGGCCGCGATGCTCGGCAGCACGCTCGCCTTGTTCGCACCGTGGCAAGTGCGTGCTTGGAGCTTCGTAGGCTTGCTCGCTTTGCTTGTGCTGCTGCGCCCTTGGCGTGCCAGCGGATTCGGACGCGCGGTCGCCATCGCAGTGCTCGCCGCGATGATGTCGTTGGCGGTTGCGTGGGATCAGCTCGCGCAGCGCTGGCCAGCCGCTCTGGATGGCGAACGGGTCATCGCCGAGCTACAACTCGACTCGTTGGCCGAGACACACAACGGCGTGCTCGAGTTCGATGCCGAGGCCCGCGTGCACGCGCCTCAGTCACTGGCGCGAACGCTGCGCGTACGGGTGCGCTGGTCGGAGCCACCGCGTCCTTGGCCCCGCGCGGGTGAGCGCTGGGAGGTGATGCTTCGTCTTGAATCACCGCGCCCCGTGACGAATCCGGGTGCACCCGATGAGGCACGGCAGTGGCTGCGCGATCGGGTGCAGGCGAGCGGTACCGTGCTCAATGCTTATTCACCGCGGCGAGTGGCCCTGGCGAGGCCCGGCCTGCTCGCCGCCCGTGATGTCATCGCCGCTCGCGTACGCGATATCGTCACGGACCCCGATGCCGCCGCGCTGATCGCGGGCCTCGCCGTCGGCGCGACCGGTGCGATCACGCCAGAGCAGTGGCAGGTGTTCTCTGTCTCGGGGACCACTCATCTCGTGGCGATCTCGGGCCTGCACGTCACGCTATTCGCGTGGTGCGCTGCGCTGCTCGCTCGTCGCGGTTGGCGACGACTCGGTCGTTTCACTCAACGCGTCGATCGTGAGCCCTTCGCGGCGGGGGTCGGGATGCTCGCCGCCGCAGGCTACGCTGCACTCGCGGGCTTTGGGATCCCGACCCAGCGAACCGTCTTGATGCTCGCGGTGTGGTGGGGCTGCCAGCTCACGGGACGCGTACAGCAGGGATTCGAGGTGTGGGGTCTCGCGCTGCTCGCCGTGCTGCTGCTCGATCCGCTGGCGCCGCTTGATGCGGGGTTCTGGTTGTCGTTCGCGGCGATGGCAATGCTGATCGCAGCGGGTCAGTGGCAACGGCCATGGCGAGGGCCACAGGGTTGGCGCGGCCGCTGCCTCGCGATGCTGCGTACGCAATGGCAGGTGTCGTTAATCCTTGTGCCCTTGACCCTCGCGTGGTTCGGATCGGTGTCTATCCTCGGGCTGCTGGCGAATGTTGTCGCGATCCCGGTGTTCTCATTCGTACTCGTGCCGTTGGTGCTGGCCGGGCTCGTTGCGCTACCGCTGTCGCACACGGTGTCGATCGCATGTTGGCAGAGTGCCGAGTGGCTCTATATCCAAGGTTGGCCGATGCTGCAGGCGCTCGCCGAGCTGCCGATGGCTCACTGGTCTATCGAGCCGGAGCCCGGGCTCATCATCATGCTCGCGCTGCTGCTGCCGTGGTGGGTATTCCCGGTCCCTCTGCGCTGGCGAGTGGTCTCGCTGCTGGCGTTGCTGCCGTGGAGTTTGCCGGTCAACACGCTGCCGACCGGCGAGGTCGTCGTCACGGTGCTCGATGCCGGAGATGGCGCCGCGGTTATTGCCCGCACGCGTGCGCACACGCTGGTGGTGGATACCGGCGAGGTGTGGGGCAGTGAAGGACGTCGCGGTGCGACGCTGGTGGCACCGGCGTTGCGCGCTCTCGGTCGACGCCATATCGATCGCCTCGTACTCAGCGCTTCGCACGGTGATCGCGCTCGAGGAGCAGCGTCGTTAGCGGAGGTCTTGCCGGTGCGATCGGTCATCGCGGGCGGTGAGTGGTCTGCCGCGCCGACGGGTGTTACCGCTTGCGCAACGGTGCAGCGTTGGCGTTGGGACGAGGTCTCGTTCGAGACCCATCCGGCGGGCGAAGGTCGCGACGCCAGTTGTATCGTGCGCATTGCCGTACGCGACGGACCATCGATGTGGTTGCTCGAGCGAGCCGATCGACGCTCGGCCAGGGAGCTCGAGCATATCCTCACGCCCACGACGCTGGTGCTCGTACCGCGGCGTGGTTCTGCCGCAGCGATCGATCCGCGCTGGGTGCAGCGCCTCGCAGCGCGCGAGGTGGTGGTGTCGGCCGGCGAATTCTCCTCGGCTCGTGAGCAACGGGTCGTCGGTACCTGGCGCATCGTCCGCGAGCGCGTGCGGGCCACGGCACGAGATGGAGCGCTTTCTTGGCACCTGCGCACCGGTTCGCCACCACGACTCGTCCGCCATCTCGATCGCCGGTTGCCGCGACTGTGGGATGCCGTGCCGCGGGGTACGGCGCTCGGCTATGATGCCGTCTATGCAGGAGAGGCTGCGGGGGGCTGAGAAGCCCCTCGACGAGATCGATTCCCCGGCCGTCTATCGACGGTTGCTCGGCTATGCACGGCCGCATATCGGCATGTTCTCGATCGGCGTGCTCGGCATGATGCTGTTCGCCGCGACCGACGCGTCGCTGGCATACCTCGTACAGCGATTTTTGGGTGGTGCGTTCGTCGATCCAGACCCGCGTATCGTCTGGATGATCCCGCTCGGTGCGCTCAGCATTTTTCTGCTGCGAGGCATCGGTGAGTATGTCTCGAACTACTTCCCGGGCTGGGTGGGACGTCAGGTCATCAAAGCGCTACGCGCCGAGTTGTTTGCGCACTACCTGCGCCTGCCGTCGCGTTACTACGATGTCGCCGCCTCCGGTGGGATGCTCTCGCGCCTGACGTACAACATCGAACTCGTCGCCGAGGCGACCACCAATGCGATCACGGTGTTGATTCGCGACTCGCTGACCATCGTCGGGCTGCTCGGTATGCTGTTCTGGCTCAACTGGAAGCTTGCCGTGTTTGTGCTCGCTCTGGGGCCGGTGATCTCTGGGCTCATCCAGCTCGTCAATCGGCTCTTCCGTCGCTATAGCGCTCGTATCCAGGCCTCGATGGGAGACGTGACGCGTGTCGCCAAGGAAGCGCTCGATGCGCATCGGGTGATCAAGGTCTTCAATGCCGAGTCTCATGAAGAGCACATCTTCGAGCGTGCCAACGAGCTCAACCGTCACAGCCATATGCGGCTCATTCGCACGCGTGCGCTGGCGAATCCCGTGCTGCAGATGATTGCGGCCGTCGCGCTTGCGGGCGTGTTGTATGTCTCGACCCGTCAGGTGCTCGAAGAGTCGATGCGCGTCGATGAGTTCATGGCGTTTCTGACGGCGCTGCTACTCATCACGGCACCGCTGCGTCGTCTGGTCGGAATCTTCGGGCCCCTGCAGCAGGGTATCGCCGCCGGCGCGAGTGTGTTCGAGGTGCTCGATACCCCGGTCGAGTCCGTTGGCGGCGATCGGCCGATCGAGCGTGCGCGCGGTGAAATCGAATTTCGCAACGTCGGATTCAGCTACTCGAGCGACAAAGGCGAGGTACTCGCCGACGTGAGTTTCCGCATTCTGCCGGGTCAGACAGTGGCACTGGTCGGCAAGTCAGGTAGTGGCAAGACAACCCTCGCGAGTTTGCTGCCGCGTTTCTACGATCCTGATAGCGGCGCCGTACTGCTCGACGGGGTGGATCTGCGGCAGTATCGGCTCGCGGATCTTCGCAATCAGGTGAGCCTCGTCAGCCAGGACGTAGTCCTCTTCGACGATACGATCCGACGCAACATCGCCTTCAGTATCGTCGAGCCTGACTCACCGCGGGTGCTGGAGGCGGCCGAGGCGGCGTTCGTGCGCGAGTTCGCCGAGGCCTTGCCCCAGGGCCTCGACAGCCCGGTCGGTGAGCGCGGCTCGCTGCTCTCTGGCGGACAACGTCAACGCATCTCGATCGCTCGGGCGCTGCTCAAGGATGCTCCCGTGCTCATTCTCGATGAGGCCACCAGTGCGCTCGACAACGAGTCCGAGCGACGCATCCAAGCAGCGCTTGCGACGCTGGTGCGAAATCGTACGACGCTCGTGATCGCGCACCGACTCTCCACCATCGAGCAGGCGGATCTGATCGTGGTGCTCGAGGCCGGCCAGGTCGTGGAGAGCGGTACGCACGCGCAACTGCTGGCCCGCGACGGGCACTACGCGCAATTGCATCGACAGCGTTTCGAGGAGTGAGTCCGACGTGAGCCGTCCGCTCGCTTTGCGTCTCGAGGGTGTCTGGTACGAGGGCCGTGCGGGCGCTTGGGTGCTGGCGCCGCTGTCGCTGTTGTTTGCGGCGGGGGCCGCGCTGCGACGTCAGTTTTATCGCCTCGGTCTGCGCCGAGCGCAGCGCATGACGGTGCCCGTGGTCGTCATCGGCAACCTCTCGGTTGGCGGCACCGGCAAGAGCCCGCTCGTGGCTGCGCTGGCGATGGGGTTGCGATGCCGCGGTCGTCGCGTGGGTGTGCTCACGCGAGGCTATGGCGCAAGGCTCGCGCGTCCGGTTCGAGTCGATCGAGACAGTGACCCCGCGGCCGTGGGTGACGAGGCACACATGTTGGCGCGTGATACGGGTCTGCCCGTGGTGGCCTCGCCCGATCGGGTGGCGGGGGCGCGCGAGCTGATCGCGCAGGGCGTGGAGCTGATCCTTTGCGACGACGGGCTGCAGCACTACGCGTTGGCTCGTGACTTCGAGATCGTGGTCATCGATGCGGCCCGCGGTTTCGGCAACGGTCGTCTGCTGCCGGCGGGGCCGCTGCGCGAGCGGGCGACTCGTCTCGCCAGTGTCGATGCGGTCGTGGTGCAGGGCGAGCCAGCGGTGGCCTTGGCGCACTGGCGCGGCCGCTTGGGTCGTTGGACGCTGCAACTCGTACCCGAGGCGGCCCGCGGCGTAAGCGACGCACGTCGGTGGATTGCGCTGGAGCGCTGGCGTGGGACGCGTGTGCATGCCGTGGCGGGCATCGGCCGTCCGGCGCGTTTCTTTGCGATGTTACGAGCGGCTGGGCTCGAGCCGATCGAACATCCCTTCCCCGATCATCATGCCTTCGTGGCCGCCGACCTCGATTTCGCAGATGGGCTGCCGGTGCTGATGACAGCGAAGGATGCCGTAAAATGCCGTGCGTTCGCGGGCGATCAGTGCTGGGAGATCCCGGTCGTCGCCGATTTGCAACCGGCCGCTGGCGCGGCGCTGCTCGATCGCATCGAGGCGCTGCTGGAGAAATGACGTGGATTCACGCTTGTTAGACATCCTCGCCTGTCCGCTCTGTAAGGGGCCGCTGGTACACCGACGCGCGGAAGCAGTGCTCGTCTGCCGTGCCGATCGCCTGGCTTTCCCGATCCGCGACGACATCCCGGTCATGCTCGAAAAAGAGGCGCGTACGCTTGCGCCGGACGATCCGCTGCTCGAGCGTTGACGTGTATCGCATCGTCATCCCGGCGCGCTATGGCTCTGCGCGGCTGCCCGGCAAGCCGCTGATCGAGATCGCCGGTCGTCCGATGATCGCGTGGGTGTACGAGCGCGCACGACAGTGCAAAGCCGCCGAAGTGGTGATCGCCACCGACGATGAGCGTATCGCGAGCGTCGGTCGCGCGCTCGGTGCCGATGTGCAAATGACTTCAGCCGCACACCCGAGTGGTACCGATCGGGTCGCCGAGGTGGCCATGCATCGCGGCTGGGCCGACGATTCGATCGTGGTGAACCTGCAGGGCGATGAACCGGCGATGCCGAGTGAGTTGGTCGGGCAGGTTGCTGCGCTGCTGCAGGCGCATCCTGCAGCCGCGATCGCGACGTTGTCGGCGCCGCTCGCGAATGAGCACGAGCTGCAGGATCCCAACGTCGTGAAGGTCGTCACCGACCTAGCCGGTCGCGCTTTGTATTTCAGTCGGGCGCCGATCCCTCACGAGCGCGATCGCGGCGTCGGCGCGGGGCTCGCCCGTCGACACCTCGGGTTGTATGCGTATCGGGTCGGTGCGCTGCGTCAGCTCACCGCATGGGCGGCGAGCCCTCTCGAGCACACCGAAAAACTCGAGCAGCTGCGCGCGCTCGAGCATGGGCTAGAGATCAGGGTGGCAGAAGCGGTGAGTCGGGCCGGTCCCGATGTGAATACGGCCGAGGATCTGAAACGGGCTGCGGCAGCGCTCTCCGCCGCAGTCCGCACTGATCAGTAATCGTCGCGACGGTTGCCGTAGCCGGAGGAGCCGAAGCTCGTCACCGACGGTGACGGGCTCGACGACCAAACAACTTTCTTCTCGGCGGATTCAGCCGATTCGGACGATTCGCTCGCCGTCGGTGGAGTGGCCGGTTCCGCGGTCGGTTCCGCGGCCGGCTCGGGCGCGCTCGCAGGAGCCTCTGCCAGTCCGGTCCAGCTCATCGCACTCGACGGCGCGGGGGGTTCCGGCAACGGTTCGCCGCGCGGTGCATCGGCCATGGGCTCCCGGAATTCTTCGCCCTGCGGTGCGCTCGCCTCCGGCAGCTCGGTGTCGGCAGCGAGATCCTCCTCGGCCACACCCGCGGCGCCGGCGCCGAGCGCGGCTGCCGATCCGCCTTCGCTGCGGCTGCCGCCGCGGCGACCGCGTCGACCCCGACGACGGCCTCGGCGAGCGCCTTCGGCGCCCGTCGCTGCCAAACCAGCGCCCTCGTCGGAGGCTGCTTTCGGCTCGGTGACGCTGCTCGGGTTGACCGAGGTAGTCGTTTGAGCGGGGCGCGCCTCGGACTGTGCGGCGGGCGCTGCGCCCGCGCGAGCGCTGTCACGCTCGCGGCGTCGGCCGCCATCGCTCCGCGCGTTACGGTCGCGATCACGATCACGGTCGCGGTCACGGTCGCGGTCACGGTCGCGGTCACGGTCGCGGTCGCGGTCACGGCCTCGCGCGCCGCGATCCCGACCACGCTCACGATCACGATCGTGATCCCGGTCTCGGTCGCGGCCTCGTGCGCCACGATCCCGTCGATCGCCCCGATCGTGGCGATCAGTGCGATCCGAACGGCCCGAGGGAGCAGGGGGTTTCGGATCACCGAACAGCCAGCGCCACACGCGCACGAACACGCCGGGTCGTGGACCCGTCGGGGTGCTCGCGGCGGTTGTGGCCACGGGGGCAGCCGGGGCCTGCACCACGATCGGTGCGGGCGTGGTGGGCAGAAAGGTCGGCACGGCAGCCGGCTCTTGCTGCGCCTGCTTCTCGCGCGTGCCGGTCGCATCGGGCACTTTCGCCGGCGTCGGCAGCTGGTAGCTCATTTTTTTGAGCTCGGGCAGTTCGGCCTCGTCATCGCGCACGCGACGGATCGAGTATTCCGGCGTGTCGATGTTGAG
>JBMSXG010000040.1:0-10935 GCA_049425405.1 Steroidobacteraceae bacterium | reverse complement strand
GCGCGCTCGTTGAAGCCGCCGGTCAGGACTCGCGCCCCTGGTTGCTCATCGAGGCAGACAGCCGCAGTCTCGAGCGCCGCCTGTCGGAACTGCGCTTTTTCGCACCTTCCTCGTTACCCATCCTCACGCTGCCGGACGGCGAGGTGCTGCCGTACGATCTGTTCTCGCCCCACGCAGACATCATCTCCGAGCGCCTGCGTACCCTTGCCGCCCTGCCCGATCTGACGCGCGGAATCGTCCTCGTAACGCTCGAGACCTTGCTGCAGCGACTACCGCCGACCCCCTACATCCGCTCGCGCAGCTTCTCACTCGCGGTGGGCGACACCCTTGAGCGCGATGCGTTTTGCCTGCGGCTGGTCGAGGCCGGCTATGCCAACGTGAGTCAGGTCGGCGGGCCCGGGGAGTTCGCGCTGCGCGGCTCGCTACTCGATGTGTTCCCGATGGGCGCCGAGCAGCCCCTTCGCATCGACCTCTTCGATGATCAGATCGAGGCGATCCGTCGCTTCGATCCGGAAACGCAGCGCTCGCTCGACACGCTCGATGCCCTACATCTACTGCCGGCGCGCGAACTACCACTCGATCCCGATGCCGTACGCGCCTTTCGGCGTCGCTATCGCACGCGCTTCGAGGGCGACCCGACACGCAGCGCGATCTACCGCGGCGTGAGCGAAGGTATCGCGCCCGCTGGCATCGAGTTCTATCTACCGCTGTTTTTCGACTCTCTCGCCAATGTGTTCGAGTACCTGCCCTCAAAGATCGTGGTGGCCGACCTGACCGGCGGTCTTGAGCCGCAGCTCGATCGGATTTGGCACAACTTGCAGATCCGCCACGACGATCGCTGCGGTGATCTCGAGCGACCTCTGCTCGCTCCAACCGAGCTGTTCCTGCCGCAGCACGAGCTCAATGCCGCCCTTGAGGGTCGTGCGCGCGTGACCGTCTCGCCCTTTGCGCTCGAGCAGCCGGGCGATGATGCACAGAATTTTCCGACCCGCTCCGCTCCGCAGTGGCGACTCGATGCGCGCTCGGAGCAGCCCCTCGCACCGCTCAAGGAATTCCTCAAGAACCACCCCGGACGGGTGTTGCTCGCCGCAGACTCACCGGGCCGGCGCGAGCTGATCACGGAGCTTCTGAAGAACGCGGGTCTACGCGCGGCCCTTGTGCAGGGCTGGAGCGAGTTCCTGCGCAGCGAGCAACCGCTGTGTCTAACGGTAGCAGCCGAGCTCGAGGCTCTCTCGCTCGAGCAGCCCACCCTGACACTGCTGCCGGAGTCGCATCTGTTCGGCACTCGCGCCCGTCAGGAGCGCCGTCGACGTAAGATCCTCGCCGATCCCGCGGCGATCCTGCGCGACCTGCAATCCCTCTCCACCGGCGCACCGGTCGTACACGAGGAGTACGGCGTCGGTCGCTACGTTGGCTTGCAGACGATGCAGGTCGGCGAGGATCCGGGCGAGTTTCTCGTGATCGAGTACCTCGACGGCGATCGGCTCTACGTCCCGGTCCACTCGCTGCATCTGGTGAGTCGCTACACCGGCGCCGCGCCCGAATCTGCACCGCTACACAAACTAGGTGGTGATCAATGGGCACGCGCCCGCCGCCGTGCCGCCGAGCGCGTACGCGATGTAGCCGCAGAGCTGCTCGATCTGTATGCACAACGAAAAGCTCGTCACGGCTTGCGCCTACACAGCCGCGAGCTCGAGTATCAAGCGTTTGCCAACGCTTTCCCGTTCGAGGAAACGGCGGATCAGGCCGAGGCGATCCAAAAAGTCATTACCGATCTCGAGTCCGACCAGCCGATGGATCGCATCGTCTGCGGCGACGTCGGCTTCGGTAAAACGGAAGTCGCGATGCGGGCCGCATTCGTCGCGGTGCAGGCCGGCAAGCAGGTCGTCGTGCTCGTACCCACCACGCTGCTTGCACAGCAGCACCACACTAATTTCGCCGACCGCTTTGCCGACTGGCCGGTACGCATCGAGTCGTTGTCACGATTCCGCTCCGGCAAAGAGTCGAACGAGGTCATCGCCGGGCTCGAGCGCGGCAGCGTCGATATCGTCATCGCCACTCACCGGCTGCTACATGCGCAACCGCGCTTTAAAGATCTCGGTCTCGTGATCGTCGATGAGGAACATCGCTTCGGCGTCCGCGACAAGGAGCGCCTGAAAGCCCTGCGAGCCGAAGTGCACGTGCTCACCCTGACCGCAACGCCGATCCCCCGCACGCTCAACATGGCGCTTGGCGGCCTGCGCGAGCTGTCGCTCATCGCTACCCCACCGGCAGAACGCCTCGCGATCAAGACGTTCGTCACGGAATGGAGCGATGCCACGGTACGCGAGGCGATCCTGCGCGAGCTGCGCCGCGGCGGCCAGGTGTACTTCGTACACAACGAGGTCCGCGATATCGAGAAGGTCTCCGCCAAGCTCGCCGAGCTCGTACCGGAGGCGAAAATCCGCGTCGGTCACGGTCAGATGCGCGAGCGCGAGCTCGAGGAGCTGATGGTGGACTTCTACCATCGGCGCTTCGACCTGCTGGTGTGCACAACCATCATCGAGAGCGGCATTGACGTGCCGACCGCCAACACCATTTTGATCGATCGTGCCGATCGCTTTGGCTTGGCCCAACTGCACCAGATGCGCGGCCGAGTCGGACGCTCGCACCACCGCGCCTACGCTTATCTGCTCGTCCCCTCGCGCAAGGCCCTCGCCGGTGATTCTCTCAAGCGGCTCGAGGCGCTTGAGTCGCTCGAGGAGCTCGGTGCGGGTTTCATGCTGGCGACCCACGACCTCGAGATTCGAGGCGCGGGCGAGCTGCTTGGCGAGGAGCAGAGCGGCGAGATGACCGAGGTCGGGCTATCGATGTATCTCGATTTACTCGATCGCGCCGTGAAGGCGATGAAGGAGGGTCGCAATCCCGATCTCGACGCGCCCCTGGCCGCCCAGACCGAAATCGAGATGCGCGTCCCCGCGCTACTGCCCGAGGATTACGTCGGTGACGTTCAGCTACGCCTGACGTTGTATAAGCGCATCGCCGCCGCAGCGGACGATGCCACGCTCGATGAACTGATGAGCGAGCTCGTCGATCGCTTCGGCGAGCTGCCGGTGCCGACTCAGAACCTGCTACGCAATGCGAGGCTGCGACTGCTCGCCCGAGCACTCGGAATCCGCCGCATCGATTTTGGATCGCACGGCGGCTCGGTGCTGTTCGAGGCCGATAATCATGTCGCTCCGGAAGCAGTCCTCAAACTCCTGCAGGACCGCTCGCGGGCGTACCGGCTCGAGGGCGCTCTGAAACTTCGCATCTCGCTCGAGCTCGACGATGAGACCGAGCGCTACGCCTTCGTCGCCGATCTACTCGCGCGGCTGCGCCCCGCCTCCGCTACACTGCACGCATGATCCGCGCCCTGCTCGCGCTGCTGCTTTCGGCGATCTTGGTTTCACCGATTCCTGCCTACGGCCAATCGGCCGGACCGACCTACCAAGTCGAGGTGCTCGTGTTTCGCAACAGCGGGCCGCGCGAAGAGTCCGGCGGTACGGCACCGCTGCGCGCCGCAGATCCCGATCGTGCGACGGGCAGCCCCCTCGTCGCGCGTTACGCGGGTGCACTGCCACCCGAACGCTGGCAGCTCTCGGGTCTGCGCGAAAAACTGGGCCAGTCCGGCTACCGAGTGCTGGCTCACAGCGGCTGGCTGCAAACCCCCAGCAGCTGGGGCTCGCGGGCAGGCCTGCCACTCGACACACTCGGCATCCGCGTGCCGGGCCTTTCAGGACAGTTCTTGCTGGAGCGCGGCTCGCTACTGCACTTTGGCATGAATCTGCGTTACGGCGCCGAGGGCAGCGCGATGCAGGAACTGAGCGAGATTCGGCGCATCCGATTTAACGAACGCCATTACTTCGATCATCCAGGCCTCGGCGTGATCGCCGTGGTCACACCCGTCAGCCGCTGAGGGTCAGTTCGGGCGCACCGTTACAGCGCGCCAAAGATTCCTGGGCCGCGCGCCACGACGCCGAGGCCTGCAGCGCATCACGGGTCATTCCTCCCTTGCCTCGCAAGCGCACGCGGCGCAGCGACGAGGCCGCATCGGCCGGTGCGCGCCAGTGATCGAGTAGTCGCTGCACGCTGGGTCGGTGATTGCAGACCGGCAGTACGTCACAGCCGGCCTCGAGCGCACGGCTCGCGCGCTGTTCGATGTCACCGGCCGCCTCGGCACCCTTCATCGATAAATCGTCAGCGAACACCGCGCCCTGGAATCGCAGATCGCCGCGCAGCACATCTCGAATCCAGCGTACCGATGCACTCGCTGGCCAACTGTCGATTTGCGGGTACTGCACATGGGCGACCATCACGCCGGCCAAGCCGTTGGCGATCAGCACGCGATAGGGCGCGATATCTTCCTCGAGATCCTGTAGCGAGCGTCGATCGACAGGCTGAGCATGGTGCGAGTCGGCAACCACGGCGCCATGTCCGGGAAAGTGCTTGGCCGTGGCCACCATCCCCGCCTCGCGCATGCCGCGCTGATAAGCGACCGCGAGCTCTCCCACCACCTGCGCATCACGATGGAACGCGCGCTCGCCGATGACCTCGCTCACCCCGTAATCGAGATCGACGCAGGGCGCGAACGATAAGTCGACTCCACAGGCCCGTAACTCCGCCGCCATCAACCAACCCATGTCCCGCGCTAACGCCAGCCCCGCTTGGGCCTGCGCGTCGTAGGCGAGCCCGATGCGTCGGGCCGCCGGCAATATCGAGAAACCCTGTCTAAATCGCTGAACCCGCCCGCCCTCGTGATCGACTGCGACGACGAGCGCCGGTGAGCGTAGCGCGTGGATATCGGCAACCAGAGCCGTCAACTGCTCGGGATCGACGTAGTTACGCGTAAAGAGAATCACACTGCCGACGAGCGGGTGGCAGAGCATCTCGCGCTCCTCGGCGCTCAGCTGCGTTCCCTCGATGTCGACCATCAGCGGCCCGAGAGTCACGCTGTCCGCTCCAGCAAGGCCACGGACTCGATGTGGTGGGTATGGGGAAACATGTCGACCACTCCGACGGCTGTCAGCCGATAACCGTACTCGTGGCAGAGTACTCCGAGATCGCGCGCGAGCGTACCTGGGTGACAAGATACGTAGACGATGCGCTGCGCAGCGAGCGTGGCGAGTCGCGGCAAGACCTCGAGCGCCCCGGCACGCGGCGGATCGAGCAGGATACGCGTGAACCCACCTCGCAGCGCCGCGGCACCGCCGTCGGGCTCAGCGAGGTTCGCGACGTGAAACTCGGCGTTGGTAATACCGTTAAGCGCGGCGTTGTGCCGAGCCCGCGCAACGAGACCGGCCTCACCCTCGATTCCGACCACCGCCGATGCACGACGCGCCAGCGGCAACGTGAAGTTACCGAGCCCGCAGAACAGATCGAGCACCCGATCTTCAGGGCCGACCTCCAGCAGCTCGAGCGCGCGCGCAACCAACCGTGTGTTCACTGCGGCGTTGATCTGCACGAAATCGGTCGGCTGAAACTCGTACTCGAGCCCCTGGTCCTCGAGACGGTAACGCAGAGCTACGGGATCGCCGGCGAGAGGTCGAACCGTTTCCGGACCGCCCGCCTGCAGATAGATGCGTAGTCGGTGCTGCGACTCGAAACGCGCCAGCGCCTCCAGATCGGTCACGGCCAACGGCTCGAGGTGACGAAAGACCAGCACCGTGACCGAATCGGCAACCGCCACTTCGATCTGTGGAATCACGCGCTTCGCGGCGAGCCCGCTCAGCAGCTGCGCAAGGGGTGTGATCAACGCATCGACCGGTTCCGCCAGGATCTCGCAGCGCTCGAGAGCGGCGATGAAGGGTGCGGATCGTTCGCGAAAACCGACGAGAACCCGATCGCGCTTGGTCACGAACTTCGCACCCAGTCGCGCGCGACGCCGATAACGCCACTCGGGCGAGGTGATCGGGTCGAGCCAGCGCTGCGGTTCTACCCGACCAATACGCGCCAGGTTCTCGGCCACCTCGGCTTGCTTGGCACGCAGCTGCGCAGCCGGCGCGAGATGCTGCAACGCACAGCCACCGCAGACACCGAAGTGGGCGCAACGCGGCGTCACCCGATCAGCCGAGGGCGTCTCGATCGAGAGCAACTCCCCCTCGTCATGCTGACGGTGGAACCGCGTACGTCGGAAGGTGATCTGCTCGCCGGGCAATGCGCCGGCGACGAAGGCTGTCTTGGCACCGCGCACCACACCCTCGCCGTCGTGATTGAGGGCCGCCACCTGCGCCGTCTCGGGCGGGCCGGGCGCGCGGTTCTTACGGCTCATGCGCTGGCAGTACCTTCGGGCCAGGCCGCCAAGAATTCCTTGAAGTGCGACTCGCCGGAGCTCGAGAGCCAGTCGCGAACGCGACGCTCCTCGGCGGCGAACTCCTCCGCGTCCAAGCGGCCCCGCATACGCTCGAATCGCAGGTATACGAGCCAGGTGTTGAGCGCGTCGGTCTCGCAGTAGCGCCGGATCCCGTCGAGATCACCGGCCTGATACGCCGGCCACACCCGCTCTCCGGAGAACCCGAGTTTGCCCGGTAAGCCGAGCAGATGCGCCATGTCAGAGAGGCTCGCGCGAGCGCGCGGCTGATAACCCGACAGTACGTCCATGAGATCCGTATGTCGCTCGTGGTAGCGGCTAAGATAATTATTCCATCGGAACGAATTATCCTCGTCGCCGGTTTCCCAATAGCGCCGTGCCACGATCCCGTGCCGCAACGCGCGATAGTGCATGACCGGCAGATCGAACCCGCCGCCGTTCCAAGATACGAGCTTCGGCGTCGTCCGATCGATACCCTCGAAAAACCGACTCAACAATTCGCCCTCATCCGAGCCAAGCTCGCCGAGACTCCAAACCTTCAGCGTGTCGCCCTTGCGCAGCACGCAGGAGATCGCCACCACCCGATGCTGCTCGTGCGGCAGAAACTCGCTACCGGTGTGCTGGCGTGCATGCGCAAACATCGCTTTGGCCACCTGCTCGTCGGACAGCCCCTCCAAAGCGAACACCCGACGCCCCAGCTCGACGTCGGGGATGGTCTCGATATCAAAGACGAGTGTCGTCATGACTCAACCCTCTCTGGCGATTGCCATCGCCGCCTTCATCTCGCGCACCGCCGACTCGAAACCGACGAACACCGCGCGGGCGACGATCGAATGCCCGATGTTCAGCTCGACGATCTCCGGGATGGCCGCGACGGGACCCACGTTCTGGTAGTGCAATCCGTGGCCGGCGTGCACCTCGAGCCCGAGACTTGCGGCAAGGCGCGCACCGGCGCGCAGACGCTCGAGCTCGGCTGCGGCCGCGGCTCCGCGCACTTCGCAATAGCGCCCCGTATGCAGCTCTACCACAGGCGCTCCCGAGCGCGCACTGGCCTCGATCTGCGCCGGATCCGCATCGATGAACAATGCCACGCGGATCCCCGCGGCCGCGAGTAACGCGCAACTCTCGCGGATACGCCCCTGCTGACCGACGATGTCGAGGCCACCCTCGGTGGTGATTTCAGCACGACGCTCCGGAACGAGACAGCAATCCTGCGGACGAATGCGCCGCGCGAACGCGAGCATCTCGTCGGTCACCGCCAGTTCGAGGTTCATACGCGTCTGCAGCAGGGGCCGCAGACGCTCAACGTCTGCATCCTGAATGTGACGACGATCCTCGCGCAGATGCAGCGTGATGTTGTCGGCACCGGCGCGCTCGGCGAGAGCTGCTGCCTGCACCGGATCTGGATAGTCGATACGTCGCGCTTGGCGCAGCGTCGCAACGTGATCGATGTTCACTCCGAGTTCGATGGCTCGCATGGGATCTCACATTCTCATTGTTCGTCGTCGCGCTCGCGCGTGCTGCGCGCCACCGAGCGGGCGACCGTTCGGCTACGCAGTTCGCGCCCCTCGAGGGCGTGATCGATCGCCAGACGCATCAGGCGTCGCGCTTCCTCGCCGACCTCGGGCGCCTCCCAGCTGTCCGCCGCCATCGCCAGGAGCACCCGACCCCCAAAAGCAGTCGGCGGAGGTGAACCTGAAATCGCGACGAAGCCGAGATCGGCATGAAAATGATAATACGTGGCTTCACTGAGCGGTTTGCCATCGCGCGCCTCACGCGCAAAATCGATGCCGTAGCCGAGCAACTCCAGCAAATGGCGCTCGAAGCGGCGCAACACCGGCTGTACGGGCTCACCCGTTCGCAGCGCGCCGAGGGTCGCATGGTAGAGATCGAAAACCGCCGGCTGCGGATCGTTGCGAACCGTCAGTTGCAACAGCAGCTCGTTGAGATACCAGGCCGACAACATCGCACCCGCTGGCAGAGCGCCCTCGCCCATGGGCTCGACCTGCGTGAGCTGACCGGTATCGCCGCGGGCACTCCAGGATCCGAGTAGCGGCTGGAAAGGCTGCAACAGGGAAGCCGTACGCGAATTGGCGCCACGTACGCCGCGGGCGAAGAGCGTCAGGCGCCCGTGATCCCGCGCAAACACCTCGAGCATGCGGCTCGTGTCACGCCACGGGCGATGATGCAGCACGTACAGCGCCGCCAACTGGATGCGCGAGCGGCTGCGACTCACCGTCTGCTCGCCTCACTCGAGGCCGAGCGAACGCAGGGCCTGCGCGCTGTCGGCCCAGTTCTCACGGACCTTGACCCACAATTCAAGATGGCAGCGACGTCCGAGTAACGCGACGATCTCGCGCCGGGCTGCGGTGCCCACACGCTTGAGTCGCGCACCGCCGGCTCCGATCACGATCGGCTTTTGCCCGTCGCGATCGACCCAGATCACGGCATGGATCAGCTCTCGCCCCTCTTCCTCGGCGCGCTTCTCGATCTCGACGGCAATGCCGTAAGGAACCTCTTGGTTGAGCTCCAAGGTGAGCTTCTCACGAATGATCTCGGCGATACGGAAGGTGAGATCTCGGTCAGTGCGATCCTCATCGGAGAAGAGCGCAGGGGACTCCGGGAGCTCCGTGGCGAGGGTTGCGATCAACGCTTCGAGGTTATCGCTCTGTCGCGCCGATACCGGCACGACGGCGCGAAAAGCGTAACGCGTCGCAAGCTCCGCCATGAACGGCAAGAGCTTCTCACGCGGCTTGGCCAAATCAGCCTTGCTCACCACCGCGATCGCCGGTCGGTCACTGTCACGCAAGCGCTGCAGCACAGCCTCGTCTTCCGCCGTCCAACGCAGCGCCTCGACCACGAACACGACAAGATCGGCATCATGCAGCGCCGCTGCCGCAGCGCGATTCATCGCGCGATTCAGCGCACGGGGCTCACCGAGGTGCAGCCCGGGGGTGTCCACGAAGGCGATCTGTACGCCCGACCGATTCACAAGTCCGGTGATGCGGTGTCGCGTGGTCTGCGGCCGCGGTGTGACGATCGAGACCTTCTCGCCGACGAGCGCGTTGAGCAACGTCGACTTGCCGACGTTCGGTCGACCGACCAGAGCTGCAAAGCCGGCGCGAAAGCTCTCGCTCATACGCTCAACTCACCAGACCCAAGCGCTCGAGGATGCGCTGCGCCGCCTCTTGCTCCGCACGGCGACGGCTCGAGCCCTCACCAGGAGCCGAGAGCGCGAGTTCGACAACTTCGCAGCGGACGCTGAAGTGCTGCGCGTGCGGCTCACCCTCCACCCGCTCGACGACATACTGAGGCAGCGCGTGTCCGCGAGATTGCAGGTGCTCCTGCAGTCGGGTTTTCGGATCCTTGAGCTCATCGCTCCCCGGCAGCCGCTCGAGCTGCGGGCCGACGAGCCGCTCGACCAGCGCCCGTGCCGACTCAAGACCCGAATCGAGGTAGACGGCACCCACCACCGCCTCGAAGGCGTCGGCGAGGATGGACTGACGACGGAAGCCACCGGTCTTGAGCTCGCCCGAGCCGAGCTGCAGCTCTTCGCCAAGTCCGAGCTGCTGCGCGATCGCCGCCAACGGCTCGGCACTCACGAGGCTCGCACGTTGGCGGCTGAGCTCACCCTCCGGCGCCTGCGGAAACCGATCGAACAACATTTGAGCAACGAGCAGATTGAGCACGGCATCACCCAGAAACTCGAGCCGTTCGTTGTTGCGGCCCGAGGCACTGCGGTGCGTCAGCGCCGCCGTGAAAAGGGCAGCATCGCGCGGCTCGATTCCGAGAGTGCCGCGCAGCCAGCGCAGCGGCCAGTCAGGGCGCATGGATCCGCGTTCCGATGCGCGACCAGTCGGGACCGCCGGAACGCTGCAGATCCCAGTTGAACCAAATCAGGCTCGCACGACCGACGAGCAGCGACTCGTCTACGAAGCCCCACGCGCGACCATCGGCACTGTTGTCTCGATTATCGCCCACCATGAGGTACTGACCTTGTGGTACGCGCAACGTGCTGTCACCGAGATCCGGATTGATGCCTGCGGTCGACTCGTTGCAGAGGTAGCCCTGCATGATGTCGCGATTGCACGACGACAAGGGCGCCACGGCCAGGGAGTCGGAACTGAGGCAATGCAGCACACCGTGCGCGCGTCCGTCGATCACTTCTTCGGCTAAACGCATGTTGAGGTAACAGCCGTCCTCGTAACGACCAAGTTGGCGCATGGGCACGGGCTCGCCGTTGATGATGAGCTGATCGTCACGGATCTCGACGAGATCGCCGGGCAGACCCACGACCCGCTTGACGTAGTTGACGGCCGGATCCGCTGGGAAGCGAAACACGGCGACATCGCCGCGCCGGGGTAAATCGACATCGATGAACTTGCGATTGATGACTGGCCAGCGCACGCCATAGGCGTACTTATTGACCAAGATGAAATCTCCATCTTGGAGCGTCGGCATCATGGAGTCCGACGGGATGCGATACGGCTCGAAAAAGAACGAACGCAGGATGAGCAGCACCGCCATCACCGGAAAGAAGCTGCGGGCGTAGTCGACGGTGCCAGGCAGATCGATCGTCGCCGGGTCACGCCCGGCGCGGGGGGGGG
>JBMSXG010000039.1:0-10977 GCA_049425405.1 Steroidobacteraceae bacterium | reverse complement strand
GGGGTCCATCTCCACCCGGCTCAGCGGCAGGAACGGCGCGCTGCCGAAGCGCGCCGTCCCCGCATCCAAAAATGGTCTCCCGCCCATACGAAACCCGACAGCAGCGTGATCAGGATAAGCACGAGACTGAAGTCGGCACGCTGGGCACTCACGAGCTGGAAGAACGCTGCGATCAGCAGTACCGGCAGCACTGCATACAGCACACGCATCAGCGGCGGGTCGACGTACTCGCCCTTGGCTGCAAGCTGCCGCCCCGGACGCAAAAACCAGTCGTCCACGACGCACACGATGGTGGCCGGCCCAGCGAGCCAGGCGAGAGCCCAAATGACAAGATCGATCATGGGTTATTTCTTCCCGACCTTGAGTACCGCGAGAAACGCTTCCTGCGGGATCTCGACCGAACCCACCTGCTTCATGCGTTTCTTACCTTCTTTCTGTTTCTCGAGCAGCTTGCGCTTGCGGGTGATGTCACCGCCGTAGCACTTGGCGAGCACGTTCTTGCGTAGCGCCTTCACCGTGGCGCGCGCGATGACGTTGGTACCGATCGCAGCTTGCACCGCTACCTCGAACATCTGCCGCGGAATCAGCTCCTGCATCTTATCGACCAGCTCGCGACCACGCTGATAAGCGCTCTCGCGGTGAACGATGATGGAGAGAGCGTCGACCTTGTCACCATTGATCAGGATGTCGAGCTTGACCAGCGGCGCAGTCTCGAAATGACTGAACTCATAGTCGAACGACGCGTAACCCCGGCTCGCTGACTTCAGCCTATCGAAGAAATCGAGCACGACCTCAGCCAGTGGCAGCTGGTACTGCAGCGACACCTGGTTGGCGAGGTACTGCATCTTTTTTTGGATCCCGCGCTTCTCGGTGCATAGCTGCAGCACCGAACCAACGTAGTCCGGCGGGACTAAGATGTTGGCCGTGATCATCGGCTCGCGGATTTCGGCGATCTTGTTCGGCGGCGGCAACTTCGCCGGATTATCGACGTATTCGTTGCTGCCATCGGTGAGGCCCACCTCGTAAACGACCGTCGGTGCGCTGGTGATCAGCGCCAGGTTGTACTCGCGCTCGAGACGCTCTTGCACGATGTCCATGTGCAGCAGGCCCAAGAAGCCCACCCGAAAGCCGAAACCGAGCGCGCCCGACACCTCGGGCTCGTAGTGCAGCGCCGAGTCGTTCAGACGGAGCTTGGCGAGCGCATCGCGGAAAGCCTCGTAGTCCTCGGAGTTGACCGGGAAAAGGCCGGCGAACACCCGCGGTTGCACTTGCTTGAAGCCGGGCAGCGGCGCAGCACAAGGACGATTCTCGAGCGTGATGGTATCGCCTACCGGCGCGCCGTCGATCTCCTTGATGCCGGCGATCACGAAGCCCACCTCACCCGCCGACAGCTGTGGCGCAATCAGCGACTTCGGGGTGAAGCGACCGAGCTTATCGACCTGCCACGCACGCCCGGTCGACATCACGCGGATTTTATCTCCGGCTTTGACCGTGCCGTTGACCACTCTCACCAGCGAGACAACACCGACGTAGTTGTCGAACCACGAGTCGATGATGAGCGCCTGCAGCGGTCCGGACGGATCACCGCGCGGCGCAGGGATGCGCTGCACGATCGCCTCGAGTAACTCCGGTACGTTTTCACCGGTCTTGGCTGAGACGCGAACCGCCTCCTGAGCCTCGATGCCGATGATTTCCTCGATCTCGCGAATCACCTTGGGCGGATCGGCCGAGGGCAGATCGATCTTGTTGATGACCGGCAACACCTCGAGGCCCTGCTCGATGGCGGTGTAGCAGTTGGCGACGCTCTGCGCCTCCACGCCCTGGGAGGCATCGACGACGAGCAAAGCACCATCGCAGGCAGCAAGGGAACGCGACACCTCGTACGAGAAGTCGACATGTCCAGGCGTGTCGATGAGGTTGAGCTGGTAGCGCTGTCCGTCGCGGGCGTTGTAATAGAGCGTGACGCTCTGCGCCTTGATGGTGATGCCGCGCTCGCGCTCGAGGGCCATCGAGTCGAGCACCTGATTCTGCATCTCGCGCGCCTCAAGACCGCCGCACAGTTGGATAAGCCGGTCAGCGAGCGTCGACTTGCCGTGGTCGACGTGCGCGATGATCGAAAAGTTGCGGATGTGCTGCATCAGGCGAAGGTGATCCCCCGGAGCGGTCCCGGGACGCGGTAAAGCGCGCGATTATACCGGTTTGGGAGCCCCTTCAGCGGACCCGAAACAAACGTTCGATTTCCCCGGCATCAAGGTGCGTCACCGCGATCGGCGCACCATCCCACAACAGCACCGGAATGCGGTGCCCGAAACGCCGCAGATACTCTGGGTGGCTATCGACATCGAGCGTCTCGAGAGGCGGTAGCGGCACACGCGTCGCCAGCGTGGCGAGCTCGTCGGCGAACTCCTCGCAGAGTCCGCAACCCTCGCGGGTCAGCAGGGTCAGACGCCCCGAGGCTCCCGAGGCGCGCCCCTGCGTGCTCAGCGGGCAGCCCCCCCGGTGAGCTCGCGTGCCCGAATCTGAGAGGCGATCAGTCGCGCAGTCCGTAGGGGCACCTCGCCCACCACCACCACCTGATGCCCGTCTACTAGCGTCGCGAATGTAGTCGAGGCTCCGATCTGACGCTCACGCGCGAATTCCTTGGCGACTCGCGGCGGCATGCGCGCACCGATGAATACCGATACCGATGCAAGTCCGTCGGAGAATACGAGGTGGGTCACGGGCGAGTCGGCGCCGGGCAGTTGCTGCTCGACGTGCTGAGTCAGCTCAAAGCCGCGCGGCAGACCGCGCGTGCTCCACTGCGCGATGGAGCCCGCGAACCGTGGCGGAGAATTCGCGCGTACCCAACGCAAATTGGGCGCCGTCTTCACCCGAAAGAACTCATCCGGCAGATCGCGCATCAGACGCAGATTCACGAAGACGATCTGCTCAAGGACCTTTTCGGTCGAATCGAGCATCTCGGTCTTGATCGGCAGATACGTGCGCGCATCGATCCAGACGCGATAACCGTAGCGGTAGGGATCGAGCGGCCGCAAGGTGACACGCCGCGTCTCACGCTCCATCAGACGCACTGTCTGCACCTCGCCCGCATCGTAGAGGCCGGCCGTGCGCTCATCGAGCCGAGGGAACGTCGGTAACAGGCGGCCCTCGCGCGGCCGGCGCTCGACCAATACCAGACCCTCATCAGGCAGGACGTAGCGGACTTCCTCACCACAGCGAGAGAACTCACGCCCCGATCCATCGAGCGAACTGAGGCGCTCGCAAACTTCGCCGTCGCGGACCCGGTGCAAGATACGTAGCGACTCGGTTCGCCCGCCGCGACTGTGGAAGAACGTGCCGTCGTAGGTACGCTCCGCGAGCGCCTGATTCATGCGTGCGAGCCAATCGCGCGCCTCGCTGGCCGTGGCCAAAGGCGCGCCGAGCACCGCCGAGGCGCCCCACACGACGATCAGAGCGAGCGTCCGGCGCGAGACTCTGGTGGTGCGCGGTGGCATCAGCGGGACGGCTCCAGCGCGACGACGCCCGAGGACAGTGCACCATGACGCGCCATCGGCGGCGAGACGGCACTGTGAGCGCGCATGAAATGCACGAGCTCTGCATCTGAACCGAGCAACGGACCCCCTGAACCCTGAGATCGCGGCGTGACGTAGCTCTCGGGTTCGGCCGGGCCACGCTCGGTGCGGACCGGATCGACTGAGGCGACGATGATCTGATCGACGATGTCCTCGGCAGGTACCTCGGTGGGTAGCTCCGCGACTACCGTCTGCGTCGTCATCGGCGACTCTTCCGTCGGGGTACGAACCAGAAACAACGCGACGGCCGCCACGGTCGCGGCCGCACCGACCGCACTGAAGGGCAGCAACCAGCGACGCGCACCCGCCGCCACAGCTGACGACACCGCGCGGTCCGACTCGCCCGCCGCATGCGGCCCCGGCGAGCCCAGCGCCGCGCGCACTCGCGGCGCAAGGCCAGCGGCCGCGGTGGGCTCACCTCGCATCACGGCGCCGATCAGTGCGTAGTGACCCCAACTGCGGCGCAGGTTCTCATCGCGCGACAATCGTCGCGCCAGCAGCTCGCATTCGGACGGCGGCAATTCGCCGTCGAACATCGCTGACAATTGGCTTTCGCGTTCCGTATCGCTCATCCGACCAGTTCTCCTCGTCCCAAACCCCCGTCCAACACTTCCCGCAGCCGCGCGTCGATCGCTTCGCGCGCGCGGAAGATGCGTGATCGCACCGTACCCACCGGGCACTCCATGGCGGCGGCGATCTCTTCGTAAGAGAGGCCCTCGAGCTCACGCAGCACGATCGCCGTGCGTAGATCCTCCGGTAACCGTTCGATCGCGGCGTTGACGGTCTCGCGGATCTCGTCGGTCAGGGCCAGCGCCTCAGGCGTCGCGGTGTCTTTCATGCGAGCCTGCAAATCTGGACCTTCCTCGCCTTCCGAGCGATCGAGGTCGTACACGATGGGGCTGCGACTGCGCGCAGCGAGTGCGTTCTTCGCGGTGTTGATCGCGATCCGGTAGAGCCAGGTGTAAAACGCGCTCTCACCGCGGAACCGCGGTAGGGCGCGATAGGCCTTGATGAATGCTTCCTGGGCAACGTCTTCTGCCTCGGCAGGGTCCCGCACGTAACGCATCACCAGTTTCACGACCTTGTGCTGATAGCGCCTGACCAGCGCATCGAAGGCACCGGTATCACCCCGTTGGGCGAGTTCCACCAGACTGAGGTCACTGTCCTCGGCACTCATGGGCGGCTCTATCCACGCTCCCGCGAAAAGCGCGCACCTTGGGTGTCGCGACCGAATAGACAGACCGGGGACGGGAAAGTTCGCATGCAGCAGTTCAGGGGTCTAGGTTGTCCGCAGTGTAACCGCCCGGACGGGCAAGACTCCGAAGGGCTCGCCCCCAGGCCGCAGCAGCCTCGCGCCCGAGCGCGCGCCGCCCCACCCAGCGGTAGCGACGCCGCCGCGTGCCAGGGACGCGCAAAATCAGCCACCAGCCGAGCCCCGGGCATTCCACCCATGCCTCGAGCTGGCTCATCAGCTCAGCCAGCGCGTCAGGGATGTCGCAGGCGCTCGATGAGGCTCGCGGTGATGGGATCGGGGTGTGGCTCACCCGCGAGTAGATAGCGGGCGAGCTGCGGATCCTGCAAGGCGAGCAACTGCTCGAAGGCCGACAATTGTTCAGTGCTCGCCGTCGGCGCCGCCTCGCGCAACCAGCGCTCGAGCAACACGTCCAACTCTTTCATGCCGCGCCGGCAATGCCAGCGCAGTCGGCCGAGTTCGCCGGCGCTCAGAGGCACGAGCCGCTCAGGTGTGCTCGCGCTCGGCCATCATCTTTTTGATCTCGGCGATGGCCTTGGCGGGATTGAGGTCCTTCGGGCAGGCCTCGGTGCAGTTCATGATCGTGTGGCAGCGATACAGCCGGAAAGGATCTTCCAGCGCATCGAGCCGCTCGCCGGTGGCATCGTCGCGGCTGTCGATGATCCAGCGGTAGGCCGCGAGCAAGGCAGCCGGACCGAGATAGCGATCGCCGTTCCACCAGTAGCTCGGGCAGGACGTGGAGCAGCAGGCGCACAGAATGCAGGCCGACGGCCGATCGATCTTCTCTTGATCTTCGGGCGATTGCAGCCGCTCACGATCGGGCGGTGCCGGGGAGCGCGACTGTAGCCACGGCTTCACCGAGGCGTACTGCGCATAGAACTGCGTCAGATCCGGAACGAGATCCTTCACGACCGGCATGTGGGGCAGCGGATAGATCTTCACCTCGCCCTTCACGTCGCTGCAGCTTTTGGTGCAGGCGAGCGTGTTGGTGCCGTCGATGTTCATCGCACAGCTGCCGCAGATGCCCTCGCGGCAGGAGCGACGGAAGGTCAGCGAGGAGTCCAGCTCGTTTTTGATCTTGATCAGCGCATCGAGCACCATCGGCCCGCAGCTGTCCATGTCCACCTCGAAGGTGTCGACGCGCGGGTTTTCGCCACCATCCGGGTCGTAGCGGTACACCTTGAAGGTGCGCACGTTTTTCGCGCCCTCGGGCGCCGGGTGCACCTTGCCGTTTTTGTTGATGCGGGAATTGGCGGGGAGTCGCATCTCAGCCATAGTTGCCTCGAACTCGCTCAGTGCATGCTCAGTAGGTGCGGGCCTTGGGCGGGATCGACTCCACGTCCGAGGTCAGCGTGTTTAGATGGACCGGCCGGTAGTCGATGCGCGCTTGTCCGCGCCCGTCCACCCAGCACAGCGTGTGTTTCATCCATTGCGTATCGTCGCGATCCTTGAAGTCTTCGCGCGCATGCGCACCGCGACTCTCCTTGCGGTTCTCGGCAGAGTGGATCGTCGCCACTGCCTGACCGAGCAGGTTGTCGAGCTCGAGTGTCTCGATGAGATCGGTATTCCAGACGAGACCGCGATCGCTGACTCGCACGTCCTGAAAGCCATCGACGGTACGCGCGAGTTTCTGACAGCCTTCTTGCAGCGAACTGCCAGTACGGAACACCGCCGCATCCGACTGCATGACTTTTTGCATCTCGAGACGCAGCTGCGCGGTCGACCGACTGCCCGCGGCATGACGGAAACGATCGAGGCGCGCGAGTGCAAGATCGCCGGCATCCTTGGGCAAGGGCTTGTGCGAGGTGCCGCGCTTGACCGTAGCGGCCGCATGACGCGCGGCCTCGCGACCGAACACCACGAGATCGAGCAGCGAGTTCGACCCGAGACGATTGGCGCCGTGCACGGACACGCAGGCTGCCTCGCCCACCGCCATGAGACCCGGCACCACCGACTCGGCGTCCCCACCCTTTAGCGTCACCACTTCACCGTGGTAATTGCAGGGAATTCCGCCCATGTTGTAGTGGACCGTCGGCAGCACCGGAATCGGCTCTTTGGTGACGTCGACTCCGGCGAAGATACGCGCGGTCTCGGCGATGCCGGGCAGGCGCTGGCGGATGACCTCTGGTCCCAGATGCTCGAGATGCAGATGAATGTGATCGGCTTCCTTGCCGACGCCGCGACCTTCGCGAATTTCTATTGTCATCGAGCGCGAGACCACGTCGCGTGACGCCAAATCTTTGGCGTTCGGCGCGTAGCGCTCCATGAAGCGCTCACCGCGCGAGTTGGTGAGATAACCGCCCTCGCCGCGCGAGCCCTCGGTGATAAGACAGCCAGCGCCGTAGATTCCGGTGGGATGAAACTGTACGAACTCCATGTCTTGCAGTGGCAGACCCGCGCGCAACGCCATGCCACCGCCATCGCCCGTGCAGGTATGGGCCGAGGTGCACGAAAAATAAGCGCGTCCGTAGCCACCGGTGGCGAGAATCACGAGGTGCGCCCGGAAGCGGTGCAGCGTGCCCTCCGCGAGATTGAGTGCGACAACGCCGCGACAGGCGCCGTTTTCCATGATGAGATCGATGGCGAAGTACTCGATGAAGAACTCGGCCTCGTTCTTGATCGACTGCTGATACAGGGTATGCAGCATCGCGTGACCGGTTCGATCGGCTGCGGCACAGGTTCGCTGCGCGATGCCCTTGCCATACTGCGTCGTCATACCCCCGAAGGGCCGCTGATAGATGCGCCCGTCCGGCGTGCGCGAGAACGGCACACCGTAATGCTCGAGCTCGATGACGGCGGCCGGCGCCTCCTTGCACATGAACTCGATCGCGTCCTGATCGCCCAGCCAATCCGAGCCCTTGATGGTGTCGTAAAAGTGGTAACGCCAATCGTCCTCGCCCATGTTGCCGAGCGCGGCCGAGATACCGCCCTGCGCTGCGACCGTGTGGCTACGAGTCGGAAATACTTTGGTGAGACAGGCCGTGGAGAGCCCCGCCTCGGCAAGCCCGAGCGTGGCGCGCAGCCCGGCGCCGCCGGCGCCGACGACCACAACATCGTAGGTATGATCAATGAACGAATACGCAGCCATCGAAACTCATCCCTGGGTGAATGGCGTGGTGAAGGCGACTCGCAGCACGGCGTAAATCCCCGCCACGGCAACGAGCACATGCAACATCGAGGAGGCGAGCAGCGAGGCCAGCTTGAGCCCCGCGTGGTGCACGTAGTCCTCGATGACCACCTGCACGCCAAGCGCCGAATGCCAGCTGCTCGTGCCGATGAGCAGAACCAGCGCGACTGGCGTCCAGCCCCCTGCGATCCAGGCGCACACGCTCGCGTGATCGGCGAGCGGCAGCGATACCAGCTCGATGAGAAACCACAGCGTCAGCGGCACGAGCGCAATCGCCGACACCCGCTGCACCCACCAGTGTGCGACGCCCGACTTCGCAGCGCCGCGACCGAGGACCCGACCGAGCGGACTGCGCAGGCTCACAGTGCACCTGCGGCGATGAAGGCGAAGTAGCCGAAGCCGAGCGCGAGCAGCAGCGACACCAGCACGACGATCCCCGCGCTGCGCCGGGCCTCGGGTTTCTCGAGCCCGCGCCCGAGATCCCAATTGAGGTGACGCAGACCGTTGCAGAGGTGATAACAGAAGGCGAGCAGCCAGCCGAAGAGCGCAAGCTGCGCAATCCCCATGCCGAGCCAGCGCACGGTCAGCGCGTAGGCCTCAGCGCCCGCTGCGGCCGCCATCAGCCAGGCCACGAGCAGTAACAACCCCAGCGACAGCACGATGCCCGAGGCGCGGTGGGCGATCGAGGTCGCCATCGTGTAGCCGAACCGATAGATCTGCAGGTGGGGCGATAGCGGTCGTTGAGGCATAGTCGTCTATCCGGCAGGGTTCAGAAGTCTATGCAGCGACCGTTCTTTTCCCAGTCGCCGAAACGCGTCGGCTCGGGACCCGAGGGTCCACCGATCTCGACGGGCGGCGCGGCGACAGGGCGGGAGGGCTTTTCGGACGGGCGCTCAACGGGCGAATCGGTGCCCGATGACGCGTTCCGTCCCTCCCCCTGAGGATCGTTCTGCATCGACGCTCATTTTGCCAAAATGACCCCTCCCTGACCACCGCTTAGCGCACCCTGTACCACCGTGTCCCAACGTACCGACTAGAGCCTGCATCCATGACCGATCTCGCCACCGATTACGGGGTTTTAGCGCTGCGGGGCACCGAGGCGCGCCGTTTCCTGAACGGCCAGGTCTCACAGGACGTGCTCGCCCTCGGGGCGGATCGGCTACGGCTCGCCGGCCTGCACTCGGTTCAGGGTCGAACGCTGGCGATCCTGCAGCTGCTCGCCGACGGTGAGAGCGATCTGATCGCACTGCTGCCCCGCGCCCTGCTCGAGGACAGCTTGCAACGACTGCGCCGCTACGTGCTGCGCGCCAAAGTCACGCTCACCGACGAAACCCCGCGCTGGCGGATTCGACCTTGGTGGCCGACACAGCTCGCGGGACGAGCGCAGCTCGCCGTCCTGTGCGCGAGCGACACCGCGGTCGGTACCGTTGTCAGGCTCGGCAACGAGATCTACTGGCGCCATGCGCCGGACGGTCGGGTGCTCTCGTTGCAACCGCGCGAGGCCGCAGACCCGTCGCCGGACGTCGCGGTGGATCCGTCGATCGCGCTCGCCTGGCATCGAGCCGACATTGCCTGCGGCTTACCGTGGCTCACTCGTGCCACACAAGATCAGTTCGTCGCGCAGATGCTCAACCTCGATGCACTCGAGGCGATCTCGTTCACGAAGGGGTGCTACACGGGGCAGGAGATCATCGCGCGAGCCCACTATCGCGGACGGGTCAAGCGCAGGTTGCAACGCTTCGAGACGCCGCATAGCGCAGCGCTGCAGCCTGCCGATCGGATCGAATTCTCGGACGGCCGTCGCGCAGAAATCGTCATGGCCGCAGCTCTTGAGGGTGGCGGACAGACTTTCCTCGCCGTGACGAGTTTGACGGGAACTCCGACCGATACCTCGATACCGTCCGGCGATGCGCGCATTGAGGTACGCGCGCTGCCGATGCCCTACGCCCTGCCCGACTGAACGCCGGCCCCGATCAGCGTCGCCCTACTCGGGGCGCATCTGCGGGAAGAGCAGCACGTCGCGGATCGAGGCCGCGTCGGTGAGAAACATCACCAATCGATCGATGCCGACGCCGAGCCCGGCCGTCGGCGGCATCCCGTACTCGAGCGCTCGCACGTAGTCGGCGTCGTAAAACATCGCCTCTTCGTCCCCCGCCTCCTTGCGCTCGAGCTGCGCGCGAAAACGAGCCGCCTGATCCTCGGCGTCGTTGAGCTCGGAGAATCCGTTGGCGAGTTCGCGACCGCCGACGAAGAACTCGAAGCGATCCGTGAGAAAGGGATCCGCATCGTTGGCACGCGATAGCGGCGAGACCTCCGCCGGGTACGCGTAGACGAAGGTCGGCTCGATGAGCGTGTGCTCGCCGGTCTTCTCGAAGAGCTCGATCTGCAGCTTGCCCGCGCCATCGCCATCCTTGAACGGGATCCCCCGCGCCGAGCATGCCGCGCGCAAATACCCCACATCACGCAACCGAGCGCGATCGAGATCGGGGTTGTGCTGCAGGATGACCTGCTCGACCGTCACGCGGCGAAACGGCTGCGACAAATCGTAGTGGTGCCCCTGCGAGTCAAACCGCTGCGAACCGACCACGGCATCGGCTGCGCCGCGCAGCATTTGCTCGACGAGATCCATTAGCTCGCGATAGTCCGCGTAAGCTTGGTAGAGCTCGAGCATCGTGAACTCGGGGTTATGGCGCGTCGACAGCCCCTCGTTGCGGAAGTTGCGGTTGATTTCATAGACACGCTCGAAACCGCCCACCACCAAACGCTTGAGGTAAAGCTCTGGCGCGATGCGCAGGTACATGTCGATACCGAGGGCGTTATGGTGCGTCACGAACGGTCGTGCGGTCGCACCGCCCGGGATCGGCTGCATCATCGGCGTCTCGACTTCCATGAAGCCGAGCGAGTCGAGCAGATCGCGTAGGTAACGCACAAGCCGAGTGCGCTTGCGGAAGAGCTCACGACTCGGTTCGTTACTTCGTTACCTAATCCGTATCTTGAAAATGGAGAGTTGATTTGCGCCTTTGAAG
>JBMSXG010000038.1:0-11267 GCA_049425405.1 Steroidobacteraceae bacterium | reverse complement strand
CCCGCGGCGTTGACGACTCAGTAGCGGTAGGTTTCCGGCTTAAACGGACCCTGCTTGGCGACGCCGATGTAGCGCGCCTGCTGGTCGGTGAGCTCGGTGAGCTGCGCGCCGAGCTTGGTGAGCTGCAGTCGCGCGACCTTCTCGTCGAGATGCTTCGGCAGCACGTAAACGCCGACCGGATACTTAGCGTGGTTCGCCCACAGCTCGATCTGCGCGATCGTCTGGTTGGCGAACGACGAGGACATCACGTAGCTCGGATGGCCGGTGCCACAACCGAGGTTCACGAGACGTCCCTCGGCCAGCAGAGTGATGCGCTTGCCATCCGGGAAGATCACGTGATCCACCTGCGGCTTGATGTTTTCCCAGCGGTACTGCTTGAGCGACGCACAGTCGATTTCGTTATCGAAGTGGCCGATATTGCAGACGATCGCCTGATCCTTCATCCGCTTCATGTGATCGTGCGTAATCACATGGAAGTTGCCGGTCGCTGTCACGAAGATGTCAGCCTTGTCGGCGGCGTATTCCATCGTGACTACGCGATAGCCTTCCATCGCGGCCTGCAGCGCACAGATCGGGTCGACCTCGGTGACCCACACCTGAGCCGACAGGGCACGCAGAGCCTGCGCCGAGCCCTTACCGACGTCGCCGTAACCGCAGACCACGGCGACCTTGCCCGCGATCATCACGTCGGTCGCGCGCTTGATCGCATCGACCAGCGATTCGCGACAGCCGTAGAGGTTGTCGAACTTGGACTTGGTGACCGCGTCGTTGACGTTGATGGCGGGGAAGGCGAGCGCGCCGTCTTGGGCCATCTGGTAAAGCCGCTTGACGCCCGTGGTGGTCTCCTCGGTCACGCCGCGGATCTTGCCGATGCGGCTCGAGTACCACTTCGGATCACGCTTCAGCGTGGCTTTGATGCTCGCGAAGAGAAATTCCTCTTCTTCGCTACCCGGGTTGGCGAGCACCGAGAGGTCGGTCTCGGCCTTGGTGCCAAGATGCAGCAACAGCGTGGCGTCGCCGCCATCATCGAGGATCATGTTCGAGTAGCCGCCGTCGGACCACTCGAAGATACGGTGGGTGAAGTCCCAGTATTCCTTGAGCGACTCGCCCTTATAGGCGAACACCGGCGTGCCGTTTACGGCGATGGCTGCGGCAGCATGGTCTTGCGTCGAGAAGATGTTGCACGAAGCCCAGCGCACCTGGGCGCCGAGCGCCTGCAGCGTCTCGATCAGCACGGCGGTCTGGATCGTCATGTGCAGCGACCCGGTGATGCGGGCACCGCGCAGCGGCTGGGTGGGTGCGAACTCTTCGCGGATCGCCATCAGACCGGGCATCTCGGTCTCAGCGATACGGATTTCCTTACGCCCCCATTCGGCGAGCGACAGGTCGGCGACGTGGAAATCGCCCTTGGCAATGACATCCTTGGCAACAGCGTTCATTTCATGACTCCGTTAATCTTTGGTGGAAGATTGACGAGCGCCGTTGGCCATCCTGGCCGCGGTGCGAGCCTGGCATCGACGATCCGATGCTGCAGCGCCCCTCGCTCCGCGGGTTGTCGACAATAGTTTACCTGTCCGGCTTACCTCTTGGCGCGCCGGATGCCGGCGTCTGCAGCCAGCGCCGCCGCCTTGTCGGTGCGCTCCCAGCTGAAATCCTTATCTTCGCGCCCGAAGTGGCCGTAGGCCGCCGTCTTGCGGTAGATCGGGCGCGCGAGCTTCAACATCTCGCGCAGGCCGTAGGGCGTGAGATCGAAGTGGCGGTTGACGAGGCGGGTCAGCTTCTCGCGCGAGACCTTGCCCGTGCCGAAGGTTTCGACCATCACAGACGTCGGCTCGGCGACGCCGATGGCATAAGAGACCTGCACCTCGCAGCGATCCGCGAGCCCTGCCGCGACGATGTTCTTGGCGACATAACGCGCCGCGTAGGCGGCTGAACGATCAACCTTCGAGGGGTCCTTGCCGGAGAACGCGCCGCCGCCGTGACGGGCAAAGCCGCCGTAAGTGTCGACGATGATCTTGCGACCCGTCAGGCCGCAGTCACCCACCGGCCCGCCGATGACGAATCGACCGGTCGGGTTGATGTGGTACTTGGTGCCTTTGTGCAGCCACTTCTTTGGTAGCACAGGCTTGAGGATCTCTTCCATGACCGCTTCGCGCAGATGGTTGGTCGAGACGGAGTCCGAATGCTGCGTCGAGAGTACGACCGCGTCGATGGCGACCGGACGATCGTTCTCGTAGCGCAGCGTGACTTGGCTCTTGGCGTCCGGTCGCAACCAGTCGAGCTTGCCACGCTTACGGACCTTCGCCTGACGCTCGACGAGACGGTGGGCGAGGGTGATCGCCGCCGGCATCAACACGTCGGTCTCATTGGTCGCGTAACCGAACATCAAGCCCTGATCGCCTGCGCCCTGCTTGCGCGGATCGCCGCGATCAACGCCCTGAGCGATGTCCGCCGACTGCTTGCCGATGACGTTGAGCACGCCGCAGGAGGCGCCATCGAAGCCCATCTCTGACGAGTTGTAGCCGATCTCGAGCACGGTCCGACGCACGATGCTTTCGATGTCCACCCAAGCGTGGGTGGTCACTTCGCCAGCGACGATCGCGACGCCCGTCTTGACCAGCGTCTCGACGGCGACTCGGCAGCGCTTGTCCTCGGCGAGGATGGCATCGAGGATCGCATCGGAGATCTGGTCGGCGACTTTATCCGGGTGGCCCTCTGAGACCGACTCGGAGGTAAACAGGTAGCTGTTGGCCATGGCGTAATCGTCCAAAGCTGGAAAAAACGGGGCGCGATTATAGCGATTAACATTATGTCGGACGGCCGTCCGCTCCGCTTTTTCGTTGAAAAAAACCACGCCGCTGAGGGACAATTGCGTTTTCCCGCAAGCAACCCCGGACTTTTCAAACATGACCGAGCGACGCCGACTCGCCAATGCCATCCGGGCGCTCGCCATGGATGCCGTGCAGAAAGCCGCCTCAGGACATCCTGGTGCGCCGATGGGGATGGCCGATATCGCTGAGGTGCTCTGGCGCGAGGTCATGGATTTCAATCCGGCGAATCCTCGCTGGGTCGATCGCGATCGATTCGTATTGTCGAACGGCCATGCCTCGATGCTGCTGTACGCCGCTCTACATCTGACCGGCCATCCGCTCACGATCGATGAGATCAAAGATTTCCGGCAACTGGGTTCGCGCACGGCGGGCCACCCCGAGCACGACGCCGAACTCGGGATCGAGACGACCACCGGGCCGCTCGGGCAGGGCATCGCGACCGCGGTAGGTATGGCGCTCGCCGAAAAACTGCTTGCTACCGAGTTCAACCGCGAAGGACACGAGATCGTCGATCATCATACGTACGTGTTCTTGGGTGACGGATGCATGATGGAAGGCATCTCGCACGAGGCGGCATCGCTAGCCGGCACACTCGGTCTTGGCAAGCTCATCTGTATTTACGATGACAACGGCATCTCGATCGACGGTAACGTCAAAGGCTGGATGACCGACGATACGCCGAAGCGTTTTGCGGCGTATGGCTGGCAGGTGATTCGTGATGTCGACGGGCACGATGCTGCCGCCGTGTTGCAGGCGCTCAAGCGCGCGCGCGCGAACCGCCGACAACCAACCCTGATTTGCGCGCGCACCGTGATCGGCTGGGGGGCTCCTAACAAGCAAGGCAGCAAATCGACGCATGGCGAGCCGCTTGGTGCGGATGAGATCGCCGCGACGCGTGCGGCGCTCGGCTGGTCGCATGCGCCGTTCGAGATTCCAGACGACGTTCGTGCCGCTTGGGATCAAACTGATCGGGGCACGCGCGCTGAGAAGGCCTGGCGTCGTCGCTTCAATCGTTATCGCCGGGAGTTCCCGGAACTCGCCGCTGAGTTTGAGCGCCGCCAAGGCGGCCAGTTGCCGTCGAACTGGTCTGCGCTGCGCGAGGCCGCGCGGTCGGCCGCACTGGCCGTGACGGGACCACAGGCCACGCGTGCTTCGTCGCAGGTAGCGCTAAATGCTCTTGGGCCGGGCATGGGCGAGCTTCTCGGCGGATCGGCTGACCTGACCGGCTCGGTGAATACGTTCCGCAAGGACTCAAAAGCCATCACCGCCGACGACGTACGCGGCAACTACGTTTATTACGGCGTTCGCGAGTTCGCCATGACCGCGATGATGAACGGACTCGCGCTGCACGGCGGCTTCATTCCTTACGCCGGCACCTTCCTAGTTTTCTCCGATTACGCCCGCAATGCTGTGCGTCTGGCGGCGCTGATGCATCAACGCATCGTGCTCGTCTACACCCACGACTCGATCGGGCTGGGTGAGGACGGTCCGACTCACCAACCGATCGAGCATCTTGCGAGCCTGCGTGCGATGCCGAGCCTGCATGTGTGGCGACCCTGCGATGCGTTGGAGACGGCCGAGGCCTGGCTTGCAGCCATCGAAAGCGAGCGCGCACCAAGCTGTCTCGTGCTGACGCGTCAGGCGGTGGCTCAGCAGCCGCGGACCGACGCACAGCGGTCGGCCATCGCGAAGGGCGGCTACGTGTTGATCGAGCCGGAGGGTCATGCGACACCGGAGGCGATCATGATCGCCACCGGCTCTGAGGTCACTGTGGCAGCCGAGGTCGTTCGCGCGGCCAACGGGCGCGGCCGTCGGGTTCGACTCGTTTCCATGCCCTGCGTCGAGATGTTCGATGCGCAGGATCGCGCCTGGCGCGAATCGGTGTTGCCCGCCGCGGTCACGCGACGCCTGGCAATCGAGGCGGGCGCCACGCAGAGTTGGTGGCGGCTGGTCGGTTCGGGCGGAACGGTCGTCGGAATCGATCGCTTCGGTGCTTCGGGCAAGGCGACAGATTTGTTCGATCATTACGGGCTCTCTGCGGCGCAGATCACGCGCGCTCTGGATACCCTGCTGGCAAGCTGACGGGCCAGTCGAGACGTTCTTTATTTACCAGTAGCGAGGACATCATGGCGATCAAGGTAGGCATCAACGGTTACGGCCGCATCGGGCGCAACGTGCTGCGTGCGCTCTACGAGTCCAAGCGCACCAAAGAAATCCAGATCGTCGCGATCAACGACTTGGGCGATGCCAACACCAATGCGCACCTGACCCGTTACGACACTGCTCATGGTCGTTTCCCCGGAGAGGTCAGCGTCGAGGGAGACTCGATGATCGTCAACGGCGATCGCATCCGCGTGCTCGCGCAGCGCGACCCGTCCAAGCTGCCCTGGGGTGAGCTGGGCGTAGACTTCGTACTCGAGTGCACGGGGCTCTTCACCAGCAAGGCAAAGGCCGGTGCGCACCTCGCTGGGGGCGCCAAGAAAGTGGTGATCTCGGCGCCGGGCGGCGACGATGTCGATGGCACGATCGTCTACGGTGTCAATCACGACACGCTGAAGTCTTCTTTCACCGTGATCTCGAACGCCTCGTGCACAACCAACTGTCTTGCACCGATCGCCAAGGTTCTGCACGAGAACATCGGTATCGAGCGCGGCCTGATGACGACGGTGCACGCCTACACCAACGATCAGGTCCTGACGGATGTCTATCACTCGGACCTGCGTCGTGCCCGCTCGGCCACGATGTCGATGATCCCCACCAAGACCGGTGCGGCGGCAGCGGTCGGGCTCGTGCTGCCCGAGCTCAAGGGTAAGTTCGACGGGTTCGCCGTGCGCGTGCCGACGATCAACGTGTCGCTCGTCGATCTGACCTTCACGCCCAAGCGCGCCACGAACGTGGCCGAGATCAACCAATTGATGAAGGCTGCAGCGGCTGGTCCGCTCAAGGGAGTGTTGGCCTACACCGAGGCGCCGCTGGTATCGATCGACTATAACCACGACGCCCACTCTTCAACCTACGATGCCACGATGACCAAAGTCATTGACGGAGGGCTCGTCAAAGTCTGCTCGTGGTACGACAACGAGTGGGGTTTCTCCAACCGTATGCTCGACACCACGCTCGCCTGGTCGCGCGCACGCTGATCGACACGCTGATCCGAGATAGGCCGCGATGAATGTGCGTCGGATGCAGGATCTCGATCTGCGCGGTAAGCGGGTGCTGATTCGCGAGGATCTCAACGTGCCGGTTGAGGGTGGCGTGATCAGCAGCGAGGCGCGCATTCGCGCCGCGCTGCCGACCCTGAAGGCGGCCGTTTCGCAAGGTGCACACGTGCTCGTCATGTCGCATCTCGGGCGGCCTAAAGAGGGTGAGTTCTCGGCCGAGAACTCACTGGCACCGGTGGCGGTACGTTTGTCGCAGCTGCTCGGGCAACCGGTTCGGCTGGTGCGAGACTGGCTGGACGGCGTCGAGTGCGCGCCCGGTGAGCTCGTGTTGTGCGAGAACGTGCGGTTCAATCGGGGTGAGAAAAAAGACGACGAGTCACTCGCGCGTCGCATGGCGTCGCTCTGCGACGTTTTCGTGATGGACGCTTTTGGCACTGCGCATCGCGCCGAGGCGAGTACCCATGGCGTCGCTCGCTTCGCGCCGGTTGCCTGTGCGGGTCCGCTACTGGTGGGTGAGCTCGAGGCGCTAGAGCGTGCGCTGGCTCGGCCAGCACGGCCGCTGATCGCCATCGTTGCCGGTTCCAAGGTCTCCACCAAGCTCACGGTGCTCGAGTCCTTGCTCGTAAAAGTCGACACGCTGATTGTGGGCGGCGGTATCGCCAACACCTTCCTCGCCGCCGTCGGCCATCCGGTGGGTCAGTCGCTGCACGAGGCTGACATGCTCGATACGGCGCGACGATTGCTCGAGATTGCGAAGGCTCGTGGAGCCAGCATTCCGTTGCCGACAGACGTCGTCGTGGCGCCACGCTTCGCAGCCGATGCGCCAGCGACGCGACGCGCGGTGAGCGAAGTTCAGTCTGGCGAGATGATCCTCGACATCGGTCCACAGACGGCGACGGAACTGGCAACGCGATTGCAGTCTGCGGGCACGATCCTCTGGAACGGACCGGTGGGGGTGTTCGAGTTCGACGCCTTCGGCAATGGCACCCGGGTCATCGCTGAGGCGATCGCACGCAGTCCGGCATTCTCGCTCGCCGGTGGGGGCGATACGCTTGCCGCCATCGAGAAGTACGGAGTCGAGCGTGGCATCTCCTACATATCGACTGGCGGCGGCGCGTTCCTCGAGTTCGTCGAGGGCAAGACGCTGCCGGCCGTGGCGGCACTGGAAGCGCGCGCGAGCGGCTGATCGGTGCAGATGGCGGTGGCGCGCCGCCGGCTGTGGCCCCACAATGTAGACATGTTCCGTAGGGCCAAGATCGTGGCGACCCTCGGGCCGGCCACGGACGATGTCGACGTGCTGTTCGAGATGTGTCGCGCAGGTCTCGACGTCGCACGAATCAATTTTTCACACGGCAGTGCCGCAGATCATCTGCGCCGCATCCTGCTGATGCGTGAGGCGTCGATGCGCGCCGGACGCTACGTCGCGATCCTCGGCGATCTCGCTGGGCCCAAAATCCGAATCGAGAGTTTCCGGGACGGCAAGATCGAGCTCGTCGAGGGCCAACCGTTCGCGCTCGATACGGCGCTCGATCCAGCAGCGGGTAGCTCGAAGGAGGTCGGGGTCGCCTACAAGGAACTGACCACCGACGTGGCCAAGGGCGACACGCTGTTGCTGAACGACGGTCTGATCGTGCTCGAGGTGACTCGAGTCGCGGGGACGCGCATCGAGACGCGCGTGGTGGCTGGTGGCGAGCTCTCTAATCGAAAAGGGCTGAATCGCAAAGGCGGCGGTATTTCGGCGCCGGCGCTGACCGACAAAGATCATGAGGACATTCGCTTCGCCGCTGAGCAAGGGCTCGACTATCTCGCCCTGTCGTTCGTTCGTGACGCGACCGATGTGAACCGAGCCCGCGAGCTGCTGCGTGCGGCGGACGGATCGGCGGTACGGATCGTGGCTAAGGTCGAGCGGCATGAGGCCGTCGCCCAGCTCGCCGGCATCATCGAGGCCAGCGACGTGATCATGGTGGCGCGCGGTGATCTTGGCGTCGAGATGGGTCATGCGGCACTGACTGGCCTACAAAAAACGATCATCCACGAGACCCGGCAGCGCAATCGCGTGGTGATCACGGCTACGCAGATGATGGAGTCCATGATCCACAGTCCAGTGCCGACACGCGCTGAGGTCAGCGATGTCGCCAACGCGGTGATGGATGGTACGGACGCCGTCATGCTTTCGGCTGAAACCGCAGCGGGTAAATATCCCGTGAAAGCCGTGGCTGCGATGGCCGAGGTGATCGAGGGCGCAGAGCGCTACCAAGTGGCGACCCATCGACCGATGGAGCGGCTCGATGCGCGATTTACGCAAACCGAGGAAGCGATTGCCCACGCCGTGATGTATACGGCGCATCACCTCGATGTAAAAGCAATTGTGGCGCTGACCGAGAGCGGTTCGACACCGCAATGGATGTCGCGTCTTCGGGCCGATATCCCCATCTATGCATTCACCCGCCACGAGGCGACCCGTCGACGCGTCACGATGTATCGCGGCGTCTACCCGGTCAACTTCGACGTCCCCTCGCAGGGAACCCAGCTCCTTTATCAATCTATCTTCAACGTCCTGCTCAATCTAAAGCTGGTCGACGAGGGTGATCCGATCATCCTCACCAAGGGCGAGCTGACGGGTGTACAGGGCGGCACGAACTCGCTGCAGATCTTGAAGGTCCATCGATGAAGCGCTGGGTCGTGCGCGGCGCAATGGCGTTCGTCGCTCTAATCGTCGTTACCGTCGGAACCATCACGGTGTTGCTGCGGGGTTCGTTGCCGATCCTCGATGGCGAGGTCCGGGCCGATGGTGCAGCCCTCGCGGCAGCCGTGACAATCGAGCGCGATGCCGGTGGGGTAACCACTGTTCGTGGCGCTGATTGGGGTGAGATGGCATACGGGCTCGGGTTCGCCCATGCGCAGGATCGATTCTTCCAGATGGACCTTTCTCGGCGTCTCGCCGCAGGCGAGCTCGCAGCGCTGTTGGGTGAGCGACTCGTCGAACAGGATGAGAAGGCGCGTCTGTTCCGACTGCGTGCGGTAGCGCGCGAGGTGATTGCCTCGGCGAGCCCGACCGAGCGTGCGTGGATCGCTGCGTACACTCGTGGCGTCAACCGCGGTCTTGAGACGCTTCAGGCCCGTCCATTCGAATATTTTTTATTGCGTCAGAAGCCGCAGCCATGGCGCGAGGAAGATTCCGTCCTCGTCGTACATTCGATGTGGTGGGCCCTCCAGTACAGCGCTCTCGAGAGTGAGATCGCACGTCTTGCTATCCAGGCTCGCTTGCTAGAGCGCCGCTCGTTGACGAGTGGAGCGACAGATTCAGCGCCGAATCCGATGTCCGCCATGATGCAGTTTCTCTTCCCACGTGGAGACGAGTGGGACACGCCGAATTTCCAGCGCGACGCGGATGCGGCCGCGGCCAACGGTGGCGCGCCATACACGGCTCCGCCGATACCCTCGCCAGATCTGATCGATTTGCGTGCATCGCCTTCTCAGACGGCCCGCAATGACCATAAAACGTTTAGCTCATCTCTCGACGATCGTGAATTTACCCCCGGTAGTAATGCATGGGCGGTGGCGGGGCCGAAGACCGCCTCGGGCGGGGCACTCGTCGCTGGCGATATGCATCTTGGGCTGCGTGTGCCAGCAATATGGTATCGGGCACGCTTGCAGGTCGATCAGTCGGACTCACCGGTAAGCGAGCTTAACGGCGTGACTCTGCCCGGGTTGCCCGCGCTAGTTGCCGGTAGCAACGGGTACATCGCGTGGTCGTTCACCAACAGTATGGGTGACTGGCTCGATGTGCAGCCGCTCGCCTGTCAGGGACGCAACTACCGCAGCGGGCAAGGTGGTTCGGGCGCGTTTAGCGTCCAGCGCGAGCAGATCGACGTGGCGGGTGGATCGGCGGTCACGCTCGAGATCCTTGATTCGCCGCAGGGCGTCGTCGTGCGGCGTGATCCCGGTGAGTCAGGAGCCGAGGACACCTGTTGGGTCGCACGCTGGTTGGTTACCGAGCCGGGCGCTACCACGCTCACGAGCATGAGTCTGCAACAGGTGACCGACGTCGATGCCGCATTAGCATTAGCGCCTCAGGTCGGTATCCCGCATCAGAACCTGACGGTGGGCGATCGCTCTGGCCGTATCGCATGGACGATAGCGGGTCGGATTCCGCAAGGTACCCTCGGGCCTCAGACTCCTCGTCCGATCAGCTGGCGCACGCGTGCAGAGGCGCCGACTCTGATCGATCCGCAGGTTGGCCGGTTATGGAGTGCGAACGCGCGTCATGTCGAGGGCGAGCTTGAAAGGGTGATTGGTAACGACGAGGCGCAGGGCGGTATGTATTACGCTGCCGGTGTTCGAACTCGCCAGATCCGTGACGGACTGCTCGCGATCAAAACCCCTGCAACACCCGCGGATATGCTGGCGATCCAGCTCGATCATCGCTCCACTCTCCTCGATCGCTGGCAGCGATTGCTCCTCGCCACGCTCGATGAAGATGCGGTTCGTAATCATCCTAAGCGCGGCGAACTACGACGGCTCGCAACTAACTGGCAGGGCTATGCGTCGGTCGATTCCGTGAGCTTCCGTATCGTGCGCACATTTCGCGATGAGGTACGAAAAGAAACTTGGGGGATGATCACGCGTAGCCTGCAGGCAGGAGAAGGTTCGACGGCCTATCCGCTGTTCGAGGGCTCACTGTGGCGGCTCGTCACCGAGCAGCCACCTCATTGGTTGGAGTCGGGATACGCGGATTGGCGCAGTTTTCTTCTGGAGCGTATAGACAAGGTGATTGCCGATCTCGAGGCTGCCTGCGGCTCACTCGAAAGCTGCACCTGGGGCTTGCGCAATACGGCCGCAGTCCGTCATCCGCTCTCGCCGGCGCTCGGTCCGCTCGGGCGTTTTCTCGACATGCCGCCGCTACAGATGGACGGTGATGCGCACTCGCCGCGGGTGATCGGTCCTAACTATGGCGCCTCGGAGCGCTTCGCCGTCTCGCCGGGCCGCGAGGCCGAGGGCTACATGCAGCTGCCGGGCGGGCAGAGTGGACATCCGCTCTCACGCTTTTATCGTGAGGGTTTCGAAGACTGGGCCGTCGGCAAACCGCGACCACTGTTGCCAGGGCCCGCAGTGCACACGCTCAGGTTGCTGCCTGGCGAAACGAGTTCGCCATGACTCGCCCGCCGCCGCGCTTCGAGGGAGGCGATCGTTACATCGCAACGATCGATCTACGCATGGCGGTCAACGCTGCCGTCGCACTCGGTCGGCGGGCTGGCGCTCGGTTGCTCGGATG
>JBMSXG010000037.1:0-11311 GCA_049425405.1 Steroidobacteraceae bacterium | reverse complement strand
AGTACCACGCGTGGCCAGCGTTCGGGGGCTGCGATCGCGAGCTCTGCCGCCACCGCAGCCGAGAGGTGACCGCCCACGAGGAAAGCCCGTTCGAGTCCGCCCCGATCGGTCAGGGCCGCGGCGATCTCGCTCGCCATCTGGGCACAACTCCAGCCGGCACTCGCCTTGTGCGAGCGGCCGTAGCCCGGCAGATCGACCCCGATGACCCAGAACCCCCGTGCGGCGAAGGCGGGCATCACGTGGGCGTACTGGCGGGCGTTGGAGGGTGCCCAATGCAGCAGGATCAGCGGCTCGCCCTCACCGAGTTCGGTGAGGTGGATCTGGCCGTATTGGCCATCCGCGTAGCGGTAGCGGGGGCGTCCGGCGTCCGCCGCAACTGACACTTGGACCGTCATGTCCGAGAAGTGTGGACTAGCCCGACCGATTCTTCTATCGTCGATTCGGGTTGGCGCGCCAGGCTGGTGCGTCTTTGGGGGGTTACATGCTGATTCTTACTCGACGTGTCGGCGAGACCGTCATGATCGGCGAAGAAGTGTCTGTCACGGTGCTTGGCGTCAAGGGCAATCAGGTTCGCATCGGAATCAATGCGCCCAAGAACGTCGCTGTACACCGTGAAGAGATCTTCGAGCGCATCAAGTCCGAAGGTCAGGACGAGATCGCGGCGCCGCGTCATGGCGACAGTCTGCGCGCCTGATCGTTTTTGACCTTAGGGGTGGGGCCCCAGTACCATCGCGCGCTCTTGCACCGGAGAGATGGCCGAGTGGTCGAAGGCGCACCCCTGCTAAGGGTGTAAGGGCCAAAAGCCCTTCGAGGGTTCGAATCCCTCTCTCTCCGCCAGTTCTCTCTAGCGACCTCCCGCCTCGTCGGCCATTCTGATAGAGTTCGCGCCCCTCCGACGACGCGCCCGTAGCTCAGTTGGATAGAGCGCATGGCTACGAACCATGAGGTCGGGAGTTCGAATCTCTCCGGGCGCGCCACCTGTCGTTTGACATCAAAGTGATATCACCACAATATCGCCTCTGAAGCCCGGTCAGGGTGCTGGAGGTGGCGATGTCTCAGGAACGCGTGGTCTCGGTCCAGAACGGGTGGGTGGCGCTCACGGTGCTGTTCGTCCTCGTGCCGCTCTTCGTGGCAGCCCTTCCGTATGGGGCGCAGGACGATGCGCCGGGGCTCGTGGCCCTCGGGGTGCTAGGGCTGGTCGCGGCGTTCATCAGCCTCTTCGGCTTTTTCACCCTGCAACCCAACGAGTCGCGGGTGCTGGTGCTCTTTGGCGATTACAAGGGGACCGTGCGCTCCGAGGGATTTCATTGGGGCAACCCTTTCTACTCAAACGGCAGCAGTGGTCACGGCGCGAGCAGCGTCGAGGGCAAAGGGGCTGCCGCCGTGGCCGTGACGCTGCTCACCAAGAAAAACCCGCGCATGAAGGTCTCGCTGCGCGCGCGCAATCTCAACGGCGAGCGCCTGAAGGTCAACGATAAGCAGGGTAACCCCATCGAGATCGGCGCGGTGGTCGTGTGGCGTGTGCAGGACACGGCGCAAGCGATGTTCGACGTAGAAGATTACGAAGACTATGTGCGCGTGCAGTCAGAGTCCGCCGTGCGGCATCTGAGTAGCCAGTACGCCTACGACTATGGCGAGCAGCGAGAAGTCACGCTGCGGGGTGGCACCGACGAGGTGAACGAAGCCTTGCGACACGAACTACAGGTGCGTGTGGCGCGGGCGGGCGTGGTCATTGAGGAAGCGCGTCTCACGCATCTCGCTTACGCCCCCGAGGTCGCCCAGGCGATGCTGCGGCGTCAGCAGGCCGAGGCCGTGCTCGCCGCGCGAGCCAAAATCGTGCAGGGTGCGGTCAGCATGGTAGAGATGGCGCTCAAAGACCTTGCGCAGCGTGGGGTGATCGAACTCGATGCCGAGCGTAAGGCGGCAATGGTGAGTAATCTCATGGTCGTCCTGTGCGGAGATGCCGAGGCGAAGCCCGTCATCAACACCGGCACGCTCTATGGCTGAACGCAAATCCTTTCTCCTTCGTATCGATCCGGCGTTGTGGCAGGCGCTCGAGCGCTGCGCTGCCGACGAGCTGCGCAGCGTCAACGCCGAGGTTGAATTCCTGCTTCGGGAGGCGCTGAAGCGTCGGGGGCGGTGGTCCGATGCTGAGTCGGGCGATGCCGTCTCGGTAAAGAAAGCATCATGAGCTGGCGAATGAGGGTCGGATGGGGATGGATACTCGCGACGAGTATCGCGGCCGGTGCTGTCGTTCTCGCCGATGCGCGGAGCCCGGTGACATCGTCGATCAGGCTCGAGGACGGCTACATTCGGTTGAGCGCGCCGGGACTACAGATCGCCGCGGGTTATCTCACGATACGCAATGCGAGCTCGCAACCCGATGAGCTGCTGGGAGCGATTTCATCTCGAGCGCAGGGTATTCAGATCCACTCGAGCTCGATGCAGGGTGGAGTGATGCGAATGCGTGAGGTCAAGGGCGTGACGATTCCCGCCGGTGGGTCAATGGTGTTGTCACCCGGGGGTCTGCATCTGATGGTGATGGGATTGGACCCCGGCTTAAAGCCTGGAGAGAGCGTACCGCTGGAGTTGCGTTTCCGCTCCGGAACGTTGCGGGTCGATCTGCCGCTGCGAACGCCCTGACGGGCGGTCAGTCTTAGTCGAGCGTGTGGAACACGCTCTGCACGTCATCCTCTTGCTCAAGCTTGTCGATGAGCGTGAGGACTTCCGCTGCTTTGTCTTCCGCCAGCTCCGTTGGGGCCATCGGAATGTATTCGTGCTCCGCTTTCAGCGGAGTGATCTTGCGACTCTCGAGCGCCTCCTGCACGCGTCCGAAATCTTCGAATGCGCAGCGCACCACGAGCTGAGGCTCGTCTTTCTCGCCGGTGCTTTCGCCCATTTCTTCGAGACCGTGATCGATCAGATACAACTCGAGATCATCCTGATCGATCCCGGCAGGATCGAGTCGGAATACCCCCATCTTCTTGAACATGAATGCGACGCTGCCGCTCGTTCCCAGATTGCCACCGCCTTTCTGGATGATGTTGCGGACCGTGGCGACCGTTCGCGTGGGGTTGTCGGTCGCCGTTTCGACGAGCAGCGCAATACCGTGCGGGGCATAGCCCTCGTAAATCACCGTCTCGTAATTCGTGGCATCGCGACCGGAGGCGCGCTTGATCGCAGCCTCGACCTTGTCTTTGGGCATGTTGATGGCGCGCGCGTTTTGCAGGATGCGACGCAGCATCGGGTTGGACTGCGGGTCGGCCCCCCCCGATTTGACCGCCATGTTAATGTCCTTGGCGATACGCGCGAACTGTTTGGCCATCTTGTTCCAGCGCGCGAACATCGTGGCCTTGCGAACTTCAAATATGCGACCCATGTGCGAATGGTAACCGCGCGGCAGGGTCCGAGGCTATGATTTACGGGATGAGCGCCACATCCAACTTGCCCTCGCTGTATCGCCCGACGCATGACGAGGCCGCTCGCCAGCGCTTTGTCGGCGTGCTTAAGGGGCATGCCAACCAGACGCTAGAGCAACAGCTCGCGGCGCGGTACGAGCGGGTAATTCGCCCGGCGTATGAGCAGGCGATGGGGCGTGCGCCCGCCACGCGCGAGGAAGCACGCCCACTGTTCGAGGTTGATCCGCTGTATCAGTTGTGGGGTTCGACGGTATTCGCCTCGCAAGGCCTGATGTGGGAAACCGTGGGCGAGACCTGCCGGCGCGTGGGGCCAGCATTTGAGTCGAGAGCCGCGACATTGTCGGCGTCGGTGCGCGGATCGTTGAGCTTGAATCCTGATCTGGCGATCCCGGAGCCTATCGCTAGCGTGAACATCCATCGTCAACCGGGTGGATATTTTCACTCCGAAGGTGCGGGTGATCTTCATGCGGGGCTGCTTTACTTCGGAACGCTCGAGCTGTATCGCTCGGCGAAAGGTCTCACCACGAAGTCGGCGGTCGGTGAGCCGGGGATCGGGCGCTTCATCGCCAATGTGGTACGCAAGTATTTTCCTGATCTCGCTCCGAAGCGGATTCTGGATCTCGGCTGTGCGACGGGCACGGAGACCGTGGCCTACGCCGAGACCTTTGCGGATGCCGAGGTGCACGGGCTCGATCTATCGGCTGGATTTCTGCGCTTCGCTCACGCCTGGGCCGAGGAGCGCGGCGTGGCGGTGCATTATCGCCAGGCCGATGCGCGTCGTACGGGTTATCCGGACGGACACTTTGATCTAATCGTCTCGCACATTCTCTTTCACGAGACCTGGCACGACGTGGCGCCCGGGATTCTCTCCGAGGCCTACCGGCTGCTCGCCCCGGGTGGGGTGCTGCTCAATGCTGATGTGCCATACCAGCCTGCGCGACTCTCCATTTCGAAGCAGGTCACGAACGATTGGCAGGTGCGCAACAACGGCGAGCCGTTCTGGACGGGATTCGCGGATACCGACGTACCGGCGCTGCTGCGCGCGGCGGGGTTCGCACCGCAGGACATCGTGTCGAGCTACGAGGCGCTCGGACAAGGAGAGTATTTATTCTTCGGAGGGCGACGCGCATGAGCCGTCCAATCACGGCGCCGACCTCGGGGCCGGATCAGCCGCTCGCCGCGGCGGATCTGTCACAGCTGGTCGCCGTGACGATGCGGCTCGCCATGGAAGTCTCGGTCCTGCGCGAGCGGCTGCATACCCATGAGGCGCTGCTCGCCCGGCATGGGCTGCTCGATGCTGCCGCGGTGGAAGGCTACACCCCTACGGCCGAGGAGAACGCCGAACGGGCGGCGGCTGCCCGGGCCCTGATCGAGGCGCTCACTCGCGACTTGCAGGGCTGATCTGCCGGATTCGACTACAATCCGCGGACTATGAACCTCCCTTCCTGGTTGCGCCGCAAGGCGGTGTGGATTCCGATCGTCCTAGTAGTGCTCGCGTTCGTGCTGTCGCGCTGCGTGGGGGATGATGAAGCGCCGAAGTACCTGACAGAGACTGTCGCGCGCGGCGATGTGGTCTCGCGCGTGAGTACGTCCGGGAGTCTCTCAGCCGTGGTCACCGTTGAGGTCGGCAGCCAGGTTTCGGGACGGATCCAATCCTTGTTCGTCGATTTCAATTCGGTAGTGAAGCAAGGACAAAAGATCGCCAAGATCGATCCGGCGCTCTTCGAGGCGGCGGTCGAGCAGGCGAGGGCGAACGTGGTCGCCGCGCGCGGCAACGTGACGCGACTGACCGTTCAGGCGGAGGAATCTGCTCGTCAGGCGCGTCGGACCGCGCAAATCTTCGAGCAGCGGCTCGTGTCCGAGAATGATCGTGATGCAGCGGTGTCGGCGGCGCGCGCGGCAGAAGCTGCCGTGCAGCAGGCGCAGGGCCAGCTGGCACAGGCGCAGGCTGCATTGCGTCAGGCGGAAACCAATCTGCGTTACACCGACATCCTTGCGCCGACTGATGGCATCGTGATCTCGCGTGCAGTCAATGTGGGTCAGACCGTCGCGGCCTCGTTGCAGGCGCCCGTGATCTTCACGATCGCTCAGGATTTACGTGCCATGGAAGTTCACACCAACGTTGCCGAGTCTGACATCGGTCGTCTCGAGGCGGGGATGACGGCGACGTTCACCGTCGATGCCTATCCGCAGGAGCGCTTCCGCGGTCGTATCCGCGAGATTCGCAATGCGCCGCAGGTAGTGCAGAACGTGGTGACCTACGACGCGGTGATCGACGTGTCTAATCCTGATCTGAAACTGAAGCCCGGTATGACGGCGACCGTCACCGTGATCGCCGATCGACGCGAAAACGTCCTGCGTTTGCCGAACTCGGGGTTGCGGTTTCGGCCAGCGGACGACGAGGGCCCTCGTAGGCCCGCTGGCGCTCGCGCCGGCGGCCCGGAGCGCGATCCGACGCTGCGCACCGTGTACGTACTCGTCAAAGAAAAGCTCGTGCCGCGTGAGATTAGGATCGGGCTTTCCGACGGTGGTGCGACCGAGGTGGTCTCGGGCGAATTGAAGGAAGGCGATCTCGTCGTGACCGGCATCGAGGGTGCGGCCAATGCGGGTCCGCCGGGCGCGCGTCGAGGCCAGCGCCAGATGCGCATCCTATAACGCCATGGCGCTGCTCGAACTGCGCGGCGTCGCCAAGGTCTATAGCTCGGGCGAGCAGGACTTTCTCGCGCTGCACGATGTAGATCTGAATATCGAGAGAGGAGAGTCCGTGGCGGTCACGGGGTCTTCGGGTTCGGGAAAATCGACGCTGATGAACATCCTGGGCTGCCTCGACACACCTAGTCGGGGGACCTATTCCATTGACGGTCGTGATGTAGCGCAGCTCTCCAAGGTGGAGCTCGCCTCGATCCGTAACCAGTTCATCGGCTTCGTGTTTCAGAGCTTTAATTTGCTCGCACGTACTTCGGCGGTAGAGAACGTCGAATTGCCACTCATCTACTCTCGCGTACCGGCTGCCGAGCGCCGTCGCCGCGCGCTGGAATCGCTCGAGCGTGTGGGGCTCGCGCATCGCTCTGGGCATACCCCTGCGCAGCTCTCGGGGGGTCAGCAGCAGCGCGTGGCCATCGCCAGAGCATTGGTGACGAATCCGCCGCTGATCCTTGCCGATGAGCCCACCGGGAATCTGGATTCGCAGACCAGCGTCGAAATCATGGAGCTGCTCTCCGAGCTGCGCCGCTCGGGGATCACGGTGCTGTTCGTGACGCACGAGCACGATATCGCTGCTTATGCAGCACGACGGATTTCGATGCGTGACGGCGCCATCATCGCCGATGAGAGAGGTGTCGCATGATCTCGCCGCTTGAGACTTTCCGCATGGCGCTGCGTGCGCTGCGCCGCAACAAGATGCGCTCCACACTTACCGCACTTGGCATCATCATCGGTGTGGCGGCAGTCATCTGCATGGTCACCATCGGCGAGGGCGCTAAGGGTCGTATCCGCGCGCAGATTGAGGGTGCCGGTACGAACGTGATCTTGGTGTTCTCGGGCTCGAGCAACCAGGGTGGTATGCGCGGCGGTATGGGTTCACAGCCGACGATCACTTATGACGATCTGCGCGCGATTCAGACGGAGCTGTCACTGGTGCGTGCGGCGGCACCGCTTTCGCGCACCATGACGCAGGCGATCTCAGAGAATGACACCTGGACGACCACCGTCTATGGGACGACCCCGGACTACTTCATCATTCGCAATTGGCCGATCGAGAAGGGCTCGGGGCTCACGGCCTCCGATCTGGCGGGCTCCACCAAGAACGCGGTGATCGGGCTCACCGTCGCCGAGAAGCTCTTCGGGGCGGGCACCGATCCCATCGGTCAGGTCGTGCGCATCCGCAATGCGCCCTACACCGTGATCGGGGTGCTGGGTAAAAAAGGCCAAGGCGGCATGGGGGATGATCAGGACGACGCGATCTTCGTGCCGATCACCGCCTTTCAGTCGCGCATTCAGGGTGGGTTGTCGCAATTCGTGCGAGGTCCGATCTACGTGAGTGCCGTGACGAGCGAAGCGATCGATCCTGCGCGCGAGCAAATCGCGCAGCTGCTGCGCGAGCGGCATCGACTCGCGCCCGACGAAGACGATGATTTCAGCACCACGACCATGGCCGAGATGACCGGCGTGTTCACGAGCGCGATGACGACGCTGACTAACCTGCTCGCCGCGATTGCGCTGGTTTCGCTCGTGGTGGGAGGTATCGGCGTGATGAACATCATGCTGGTGTCGGTTACCGAGCGCACCCGTGAGATCGGCATCCGCATGGCCGTTGGAGCGCAGCCCTCGGATATCCGTGCGCAATTTTTGATTGAATCGCTCACGCTCGCCGCGATTGGCGGCGTGATCGGCATCCTGCTCGGGCTCGGAGTCGCCAACCTCGTGGCGAGTGCTTTCGGCTGGTCCATGCTCGCCCGTACCGACATCATTCTGATGGCGCTGTTCGTCAGTGCCGCAGTCGGGGTGGTGTTCGGGCTGTACCCGGCGGTAAAGGCCTCGCGGCTCGATCCCATCCACGCTCTTCGTTACGAATAGGAGTCATCCCGTGTTCGACTTCACCGTCTGGTTGTCTGCGCTGCCGGCGATGCTCGTGCTTGCCGTCCTCGGGTGGTTGATCTCCGTTGCGCGAAAGAACGTCGATATCGTCGATACGCTCTGGTCGCTGCTGTTTTTGCTTGCGATCGTGATGTACGCGGGCCTCGAGCCCGAAACCGTGCGCGGTCGATTACTGCTGGTGCTGGTGACGATCTGGGCTCTGCGTTTGTCGATCTACATCACGGCACGCAATTGGGGACATGAGGAAGACCGTCGCTATCAGGCGATCCGGGCGCGTAACCAGCCCAACTTCACCTTCTCGAGCGTGTATCGGGTGTTCGCCTTCCAAGCAGTACTCGCATGGGTGATTTCGCTGCCGCTCTTGGGGGCAGTGCTCGGCGAGCGGCCGTTCGGGCTGCTTGATCAGCTCGGGCTCGTGCTCTGGTTGGTGGGTTTCACGTTCGAGGCGATGGGGGATTGGCAGCTCGCGCGCTTCAAGCGTGACCCGGCGAACGCCGGCAAGGTCATGGACCGCGGGTTTTGGCGCTATACGCGCCACCCGAACTACTTCGGCGACTTCTGCGTGTGGTGGGGGTTTTATCTCATCGCGCTGTCGGCCGGCGCATGGTGGAGCTTTATTGGCCCCTTACTGATGAGTGTCCTGCTGATGCGAGTGTCGGGCGTGGCGCTACTCGAGAAAGACATCGGTGAGCGGCGCCCGGCTTATGCGGAGTACGTGCGGCGGACCAACGCGTTCTTCCCGGGGCCGCGTAAAGACTGACGGCCGGGCGCTGCAGCCGAGCGCTTAAGCCGCGCGCTCAAGCCTCGCGCGAGGCGCGTTTGCGCTCGTGCTCCTTCAGGAAGCGTTTGCGCAGGCGGATCGATTGCGGCGTGACCTCGACGAGCTCGTCCTCGTTGATGAACTCGACCGCGTACTCCAGCGTAAGCGGGATCGGCGGGGTGAGCAGTAGCGCATCGTCCTTGCCGGCCGCTCGGATGTTGGTCAACTTCTTCTCCTTGATGGGGTTGACCACCAGGTCATTGTCGCGGCTGTGGATGCCGATGATCATGCCCTCATAAACCTTCGAGCCGTGCTCGACGAACAGTCGCCCGCGCTCCTGCAGGGTGAAGAGAGAATAGGCGACGGCCTCGCCGGGTTCGTTGCTGATCAGTACGCCGTTGTGTCGCTCGGGGATCTCACCCTCGACGACATCGTAGCCATCGAAGATGTGGCTCATGAGCCCGGTGCCGCGGGTCATGGTCAAAAACTCTCCTTGAAAGCCGATGAGGCCCCGCGCTGGGATGCGGTACTCAAGTCGTACACGACCTTGGCCGCGGCCGGTGGGGTCGCCCTCGACCACCATGTCGAGCAGCTGTCCGCGGCGGTTACCGAGCTCGGACATGATCGCTCCCTGGTAACCCTCGTCGATGTCGATCGTCAGCGATTCGAAGGGCTCTTGCGTGATGCCATCGACCACGCGCTTGAGGACCTGCGGCTTACCGACGGCGAGTTCGTACCCCTCGCGGCGCATGTTCTCGATGAGGATAGTCAGGTGTAACTCGCCGCGTCCCGAGACGCGAAAGACGTCTGCCTCGCTCGTATCTTCGACGCGCAGTGCGACGTTGCTCTGCAACTCGCGTGCGAGACGCTCGCGGATCTGACGGCTGGTGACGAACTTACCCTCGCGCCCGGCCAGCGGAGAGGTGTTCACCTGAAAGGTCATGGACAGCGTTGGCTCGTCCACCTCGATGGGTGGCAGGCCCGCGGCATTCTCGGGGTCGCAGACCGTGAGGCCAATGTTGACCGCTTCGAGCCCGGTGATCGCGACGATGTCGCCTGCAGAGGCTTCCTCGACCGGCACTCGCTCGAGGCCACGGAAGCTGAGGATTTGGCCTATCTTGCCCGTGCCGCGATCCTGATCGCCCCAGCGCAGCGCCACGTTGCGACCGCTCTTGAGCGTGCCGCGACGGATGCGGCCGATGCCGATGCGCCCGACGTAAGAGTTGTAGTCGAGCTGGGAGATCTGCAGCTGCAGCGGCGCCTCGAGATCCGTGGGCGGCGGCGGTACGTGCTGCAGGATCGCTTCGTATAGAGCTCGCAGGTCGGTGGTCGGCCGGTCGGGCTCGGTGCTCGCCCAGCCTTGCAGTGCCGAGGCATAGATAATCGGGAAGTCGAGCTGCGCGTCGGAGGCGCCGAGCTTATCGAACAGTTCGAAGGTGCGATCGATGACCCAATTCGGTCGTGCACCGGGCCGGTCGATTTTGTTGACCACCACGATAGCGCGGTGCCCGAGCGCTAGCGCTTTGCGGGTCACAAAACGGGTCTGCGGCATCGGGCCCTCGACGGCATCGACGAGCAGAAGTACCCCATCGACCATAGAGAGCACGCGCTCCACCTCGCCGCCGAAGTCTGCGTGGCCCGGTGTATCGACGATGTTGATGCGCGTGCCCTGATAGTCGATGGCGCAGTTCTTGGCGAGGATGGTGATGCCACGCTCGCGCTCGAGATCGTTCGAGTCCATCACCCGCTCGCCCACGCGCTCGTGAGCGGCGAAGGTGCCCGACTGTTTGAGCAGGCCGTCGACGAGGGTGGTCTTACCGTGATCGACGTGGGCGATGATCGCGATGTTACGGATCGGGCGGGCGGTGGACATCAGGGGAACCGGGCAAAAAAGGCCGCGCAGCGTACCAGAGGCGCGCGCGGGTTGCGACCTCGGCATCGCTTGTGAGTAAATCCCGGCAGTTCATCCCACGCTACTGTTGCTCAAGGAGGATCTTGTATGACTCGACTGCTATCGCTCGCCGCGGCCGCGGCGCTGCTCGTTGCTCCCGCGTTGGCTCAGGACGGTCGCGCCGCCCAGCAGGTCAAACTGCGGCAGTCGGTCTATATCGTGCTCGGCTCTCACTTCAGCCAAATGGGTGCGATGGTGCAGGGTCGCACGCCGTACGATGCCGCCAATTTCCGCACCGCGGCTGAGCGCGTCGCTTTCATGGCGACCATTGCGCCGGACATGTTCCCCGCGGGCTCGCTGAGCTCGACCAGCAAGGCCAAGCCAGAGATCTGGCAGAACTCGGCTGACTTCCAGGTGTTGATGAAGGACCTGCGCGACAAGTCTGCGGCTCTCGCCACGGCATCGCGCAGTGGCGGACTCGATGCCGCACGTCCCGCGTTCATCGCTGCAGCGGGTACCTGCAAGGCCTGTCACGACAAGTACAAACTCGACTGATTCTGCGCCGTGCAGATCGCTGAGATTGAGCGCGGGGGCGGACGGTTGAAGTTCGCCGTGGGGGGGGGGGCCCCCCCCCCCCCCCCGCGG
>JBMSXG010000036.1:0-11451 GCA_049425405.1 Steroidobacteraceae bacterium | reverse complement strand
GCGGCCGCCCGTGGCGGGGGTGGGCGGCGCCGAGGGCGCCGATGCCGAACAAGACGCGCTCTATGACGAGGCGGTCAAGATCGTGCTCACCGAGCGTAAGCCATCCATCTCATACGTGCAGCGGCGCCTCAAGATCGGCTACAACCGTGCCGCGCGCCTCATCGAGGCGATGGAAGCGGCGGGGCTCGTGGGTCCGCTGCAGGCGAACGGCGGTCGCGAGATCCTCGCGCCCTCGCCGACCGGCGAGTGACGGTGTCCGGCTGTGTCACGATCCGCCTCGCGACGCTCGCGATGGCGGTGCTCGCGGGGTTTCCCGCGGCGCTGCTCGCGCAGCAAGCCACTGCGCTCGATCGTTTCCTCGAGGGCCTCACGAGTTGGCAGACCCAGTTCACGCAGACCGTGACCGACTCGCGGGGTCGTACCCGGCCGGGAGAGTCGGGGCAGCTCATCGTGCAGCGTCCCGGGCGCTTTCGTTGGGAGATCGGCAACGCGCAGTTGATGGTGGCCGACGGCCGAAATCTTTGGTTCCTCGATCGCGATCTCGAGCAGGTGACGGTCAAGCCGGCCTCGCGCGCGCTGACCGCCACCCCGGCGACGCTACTTGCAGGCACTGCGCCGCTACGTAATCAGTTTCGGCTCGAGAGCGAGGGACGCCGCGACAATCTCGACTGGGTTCGGGTCACGCCGCTGTCGTCCAGCGCGGAGTTTCGCTCTGCGCGCCTCGGGTTCGCTGGGCTCGAGCTTGCGCGCATGGAGCTCCTCGATGCGCTCGGTCAGCGTGTCACGCTGGCTTTCACGGCGAGCCGTCGCAACGCGCCGGTCGATCCCGCGGCGCTGACTTTCAAGCCCCCTGCGGGTGCCGACGTCATCGGCACCCCGCTTGAGTAGGCCCGCGTGCGACCGCTGCGCTTCGCCGTGCTGTGGGTGCTCGCCGGTGCGGCCCTCTTTCTCGTCACGCTGTATTGGTGTCTGCGCGCGCCGGGCATCGAGGAAAACTGGTTCGAGGGCTTCGACAAGCTCGCTCATGGACTGAGCTTTTTCGCACTGACGCTCTGGGGGCTCGCACTTGTCGAGCGGCGGGCCTACGGGCGGGTGGTTGTGGTGATGCTCGCCGTCGGCGGCGGCATTGAGGTTGCGCAGCAGCTGATGGCGCTCGGTCGTCAGGCGGAGTCGGGCGACTTGCTCGCCGATGGTCTGGGGATTCTCTTTGCGCTGCTGGCCTCGCTGGTACGTCGCGAGTCCTGGTTCGAGTGGCTCGAGGCGCGCGTCTCATGAGCACCGCAACTCCCACCGCCCCCCTGCGTCCGCTAGCCGATCGCATGCGGCCACAGACACTCGCGCAATACGTGGGGCAGTCGCATCTGATCGGCCCCGGCAAGCCGCTGCGCGTCGCAATCGAGACGGGTCTGCCGCACTCGCTGATCCTCTGGGGTCCGCCCGGAACCGGTAAGACGACGCTCGCCCGCTTGATCGCTGCAGCCTCGCAGTCGCAGTTCATAGCGCTCTCGGCGGTGATGGCAGGCGTCAAAGATATTCGTGCCGCCGTCGAGCGCGCGCAGCAGGCGCGCTCCGAGCATGGTCGGGGCACGGTGCTGTTTCTTGATGAGGTGCACCGCTTCAGCAAGTCGCAGCAGGACACTTTCCTGCCGTATCTCGAGGACGGCACGCTGACCTTCATCGGGGCCACCACCGAGAACCCGTCTTTCGAGCTTGTGAGTGCGTTGCTTTCGCGGGCACGCGTATACGTACTCAAGTCGTTGCAGCCTGCCGATCTCGTGGCGCTCATGCAGAGCGCACTCGGCGATGTCGAGCGAGGGCTAGGTTCGCGCGCGCTGCGCGTCGAGCCTGAGGTCCTTGAGCGGCTGGCGATCGCGGCCGACGGTGATGCACGGCGTGCGCTGAGCCTGCTCGAGATCGCGGCGGATCTCGCCGAAGACGGTGGCATCGGCCTCGAGCAGGCGACGGAGGTCGCGAGCGGTACCCGCCGTCGTTTCGATAAGGGGGGCGAGCAGTTCTACGATCAGATCTCGGCGCTGCACAAAAGCGTCCGCGGCACCGATCCCGATGCTGCGCTCTACTGGCTCGTACGGATGCTCGATGGCGGTTGCGATCCGCACTACCTCGCCCGTCGCCTCGTGCGCATGGCCGTCGAGGACATCGGGCTCGCGGATCCGCGCGCGCTCGCACTCACCCTCGACGCCTGGCAGGCCTACGATCGACTCGGCTCGCCCGAGGGCGATCTCGCGCTCGCCAACGCGGTGGTCTATCTCGCCTGCGCTCCGAAGAGCAACGCGGCCTATGTCGGTTATCAGGAGGCCGTCGCCGACGTTGAAAAATTCGGCACGCTCGACGTCCCGCTCAAACTGCGCAACGCACCGACGCGTCTGATGAAATCGCTGGGCTACGGCGAGGGCTATCGTTATGCGCACGATGAGCCGGGCGGGTACGCCGCAGGCGAGCGCTATCTGCCCGATGAGCTGCCCGAGCGTCGTTATTACCGACCGGTGGACCGCGGGCTCGAAATCAAAATCGCCGAGGCGCTCGCGAGGCTGCGCCGATGAACGCGCTGCTGCCGCTGTTGGCCTGGGTGGCCGCGGGCAGCGCTGCAGGCGGCGTGGCCCGTTTTGCCGTTACGAGGCTTTGGCCCTGGATGCCGGGCACGTGGCCGCTCGCTACAATGAGCGTCAATCTTGCGGGCAGTCTGCTAATTGGTGTGCTGTCGGTGCTGTTCGCGGCGCGACTGCAGGGTGGTGCGCTCGAGGCTGCGCGTGCGTTTTGGATGACCGGCGTGCTCGGCGGCTTCACCACCTACTCGGCGTTCGCGCTCGAGGCGGCGGTGCTCGCGGGCGAGGGTGCTATCGCGCGGTCGCTGGCCTACGCGCTCGTGACGGTCGCGGGTTGTATCGCCGCGGCGCTGATCGGCCGGGCCCTCGGTCTTGCGCTGATCGGTGAGTGAAGTTTTCGGGAGAGTCTCGTGCTCGATGTCAAACAATTGCGCAGCGAACCAGCCCGCGTGGCAGAAAACCTCGCGCGACGGGGCTTTGCGTTCGATCTGGCGGCCTTCGCTGCCTTCGAAGAGCGGCGTAAGCAGGTGCAGGTCGAGGCCGATCGGCTGCGCGCCGAGCGCAACGCCAACGCCAAGGCCGTCGGTGTGGCCAAGGGAAAGGGCGAAGATGTGGCGCCGCTGCTCGCGCGCGGCGAAGCGCTAACGCGCGAGCTCGCCGGTGCCGAGGCAGCACTTGAGGCCGTCCAAAAAGAATCCGACGCGTGGCTGCTGGGTTTGCCGAATCTGCTGCACGAATCTGTGCCTGACGGTCGCGACGAGCCGGCCAACCAAGATGTACGCCGCCACGGCACGCCGCGCGAGTTCGCTTTTCCGGTGCGCGATCACGTGGATATCGGCGTCGGGCTCGGGCTCGACTTCGAAGCCGCGAGCCGTATCTCGGGCGCGCGCTTCGCGGTACTGCGCGGGCCGCTCGCGCGGCTGCATCGCGCACTCGCGCAGTTCATGCTCGATCTGCACGTGAGCGAGCACGGTTACCAAGAGATCTACGCGCCGTATCTCGTCTCGGCCGAAGCGCTCACCGGCACGGGCCAGTTGCCGAAGTTCGAGCAGGATCTCTTCGCGCTGCGTGGAGAGCGCTCGCTATATCTCATTCCGACGGCCGAAGTGCCGGTCACGAACCTCGTGCGTGAGCAGATCGTCGCGGCCGAGTCGCTGCCGATGCGATTCGTGGCGCACACGCCGTGCTTTCGCAGCGAGGCGGGCGCGGCCGGTAAAGATACCCGCGGCATGATCCGTCAGCACCAGTTCGACAAGGTCGAGCTCGTGCACATCGTTTCGCCGAACGAAAGTTATGCCGCGCTCGAGGCGCTGACTTCTCACGCCGAGGCGGTGCTCCGTCGACTCGAACTTCCGTACCGTGTCATCGCGCTGTGTGCGGGAGATATCGGTTTCGGCAGCGCCAAGACCTACGATCTCGAGGTGTGGCTGCCGGGGCAGGGTGCGTACCGTGAGATTTCCTCCTGCAGCAATTGCGAGGCCTTCCAGGCGCGACGCATGCAGGCCCGCTGGCGTAATCCCGCCACCGGGAAGCCCGAGCCCGTGCACACGCTCAACGGGTCGGGCGTTGCCGTCGGCCGCGCGATGGTGGCCGTGCTCGAGAACTTCCAGAACGCCGACGGTTCGGTTACGGTGCCCGACGCCCTGCGACCCTATCTCGGTGGTCTGACGAAAATGGAGAGGTGGCAGAGCGGTTGATTGCACCGGTCTTGAAAACCGGCGTCCCTTCACGGGGACCGTGAGTTCGAATCTCACCCTCTCCGCCACCGTCATGGCCCGCTAACACTCTCGGCGGGTAGATATTGCATTCATACGACATAGTATGTATGCTCTATCTCCATGAGTAGACAAAAAGAAGATCCGGTCTTCAACCGCGTTGAAGACCTACGAACCGCCAAGGGCATGTCCCGTCAGCAACTCGCCGACGCGGTGGGTGTGCACTACCAGACAATCGGCTATCTCGAGCGGGGCGAGTACAGCCCGAGCCTCATCCTCGCTCTTAAGATCGCCAAGGCGCTGGATGCGGACATCACCGAACTCTTCTCGATCAAACCTTTCAGAAAAGGAAGCTGAATCATGACTAGCAATGAAAAGAAATATTTTTGGGCACACGGTGTCTCGCGCGATGAGGTGAACCGGGCCCTCTCGGATCAAAAAGACTCGATGCTCTATCGGCAGAATGTTCGCAGAGCGCTAGTGATTTTTGCCGTCGCTTCGATGGTGTCGCTGGTGACTTCCGCGTTTTTGACCGACGGGAAGGTTCAGAGCTACATCGAGGGGATCGCCGTCGCCTTGTCGATCGTGCTGTATTTCATCATCCGAAAGTCTTGCCGGCTGATCGCCGAGGCGCCTGCGGAACTCCTCGATGAGCGTTTACTCGACATTCGGAATCAAAACTATGTCATTTCCTACGGAATTCTGGCGTTCGTCGTGGGTCTCGCTGTCGGAGGCGTGTGGGTCAGCGATATCGCATTCGACAGAGGGATGATCGATCAGCCGATTCTTCATCGCGAGTTCATCACGCCCTTCGTCATCGCATTTTTCATGCTGGGCGCGTTGCTGCCGAACCTGGTGCTCGCCTGGAACCTTCCGGCGGATACCACGGGGTAAGCGGCACTACGACCGTTCGCTGATTACTTCGCTATGTGCAGCGCGCAAAGCTTGTGACCGTCGGGGTCGCGAACGTACGCCAGATGCAGGGTGCCGGCGCTGCCGTTGCGCGGCCCCGGTGGATCCTCGATCGAGGTGCCGCCATGGGCGACCGCCGTATCGTGAAACTGCTTGACCTGCTCGGGTGAGCTGCATTTAAAGCCGATAGTCGCGCCGTTGGCGATGCTTGCGGGCTCTCCATTGATCGGTTCGGAGACGCAGAACATCCCGCCGTCATGCCGGTAGAACAACCGCATCTGACCGGTGGTCGCTGCATTGCGCTTGGCGGCACCCGAGCCGAGCACGCCGAGCACGGCATCGTAAAAGCGCTGGGACCGATCGATGTCGTTCGTGCCGACCATGACGTGACTGAACATGTTCGTGACCTCCGCGGAAAGAAGAGTCCACTCTAACACCCGGTGCGCGCGCGGGAGACGGGCGGTAACATAGTCCTCGGAGCAGAGCAGATGCGAACACGGCACATCGGTTCCCTGAGCGTCATCATGTTGTTCTCGTTGGGGTGCGCGAAGACCCCCGACGATGGCTATCTCGAGCCGCCCGGAGTGGCGGATTTCGATCGCCAAGCTGGCATCGAGCGTGCGCACCGGGAGTTGCGCTCGGAGACGTATCTCTCCGTGACGATCGGTCCCGATTGTGGTGAGGACTGCGAGCTGCTTCAGAAGGGATGGGCGCAGGCGCGTCGCTTGCGTATCGACTCACCGCACCGATGCAGCGAGGCCTACTCCGCCGAGATCTGGGGGCTTGCCGAATTTCAGGAGGGATGCCGCGCTTACGCGCTGCAAGTCATCGCGCTCGTCGAGCGTTACCAGCGTGAAACTCAGCAAAGAGAGGGCGGTTAACGCGCGCTCAGCCGGTCACCAGCAGGCGCTTGGCGAGCTTGCCGTGCAGGCGGCCGATGAGCCGGGCGAGGTGCAGCAGGGCCGTCAGCGCGAGTACGCCGACGGCGATGCTGGCGAGACCCGCCCACGGCGCTAGCCAGGCAGGTGGGAGTTCCTCGCCATCCCACATGATGTGTGCGGGCAGGTGCAGTCCGAGCAGCTCGAGCCATGCCGACACGCCGACGCCGACGAGCGCCACCCCGATGGCAGAGACGGTGATCGAGAGCGAGAAATACAGCGTTCCGAGCGGCAACATCAGGAACTGGTAGGCGAGCGTCGTCCAGGTGCGCAGATCACGCAGCATCGAGCCGATGCGCGCGAGCAGGCCCCCGGGTGTCGTTGGACGTGCTCTTCGCGGCATGCGCTCACCGGTGACGGCTTCGACGAGTCGCCCCTCTGCGAGGGACAGCACGCGCGCCATACCGATGAACGCCACGAAGAAGGGCAGACCGATGATCAGGATCGACAAGCCGAGCGAGAGCGCCAGTCCCGTCACGACAAACACGAAATAAAATATTCCCGTCAGCAGCGACAGCAGCATGTAGAAGAGCGCAGTCCAGGCATGCACGTCCCCGTAAATGCCAAAGAATCGGCGCAGCGCACCGGTATCGGTGGCAACGGTCGTTGTGGATCGCGCGGGGGGTGCCGGAGCGTGTGCCGCCTGCACGGTGCGCTCGGTCTCGCGATACGCGGCGGCCACGTCGGACGGCGAGCCGTACGAACCGACGATCGATCGCAGTACGCTCTCTTCGCTCTCGCCGGGTCTCGCCGCAAACTCCGCTCGCAGGTGGGATTCGGCGTCGCTCAGCGCATCCTGAATCATCGCCGGGTCGGCACCGGCGAGGGCGCCTCGTAACTGGGCGAGATACTCGTCCAGGCTTCGTGGGCTCTGTTCGGTATGTGTCATAGTGTTATAGTAATGTAAAACACATTTTGAAACTTATCAAGAGGTCGAGTGATGCAACGACGAGCGTTTGTTTTAACGGCGGCCGGAGCCGCTGCGGCCGCGGCCTCCTCAGGGCTTTGGGGTCAGAGCGCGCCTGCGCTGCGCCTGCTGATCCTCGGTGGTACGCGATTTATCGGTTTGCACATGACCGAGCTTGCGCTGCGTCGCGGACACACGGTGACGTTCTTCAACCGCGGCCGCACTAATACAGATCGATTTTCGAACGTTGAACGATTGCGCGGCGATCGTAACGGCGATCTCGGTGCGCTCGCCAATCGGCAATGGGATGCGGTGATCGATAACTCCGGCTACACCCCAAGGCAGGTGCGTGACAGCGCACGACTGCTCGAGCCCAACGTCGGACGCTACCTCTTCATCTCATCGGTGTCGGTCTATGCGGACTTCGCACGAGCCAACGATGAAAATTCACCCCTCGCGAAGATGGCGGATGAGTCGGTCGAAAAAGTGGATGGCGCCACGTACGGACCGCTCAAGGCGCTGAGTGAGCAGGCGGCTCGCGAGGTGTTCGGCGCGCAGCGAGCCACGATCATCCGCCCGGGTCTCATCGTCGGACCCGACGACAACACCGACCGTTTCACCTACTGGCCCGCGCGTGCGGCGCGAGGCGGAAAATTCATTGCTCCAGGTGCGCCGAGTGATGGCATTCAGATCATCGACGTGCGCGATCTGGCGGCCTTCACGCTGCGGACAATCGAGAACCAGGTGGGTGGTACGTTTAACGTCATCTCATCGCCTGGCCAATTCACCATCGGTGATGTGGTTGCGGAATCGGTGGCTGCTGCTCGCGATATCGCGCGCCCGACTGCGCCACCCGAGCCGATCTGGGTCAACGCCGAACGGCTCGCTGCCGAAAAAATTGCACCTTGGTCCGATATGCCGGCGTGGGCGCCTGCGAGTGAGGGCATGGAAGGATTTGCGACGACGAGCGCCGCGCGTGCGGTGACCACCGGGCTGACGATCCGTCCCATGCGCGAGACGGTGCGCGATACGCTGCGCTGGCACCTCGCGCGCCCGCAGGCCGAGCGCGATGTGATGAAAGCAGGGCTCGCTGCCGATCGCGAGGCATTGGTCTTGGAGCAGCTGCGCAGTAAGGGCTGACGGTCAAAAAATTATCGCTGACGCTAGTAAGGAACTTTTGTTGTAGCGTCGCGGTCCGACCCTCGTCATCAGAGAGGGGGTGGTTATGCAGATCGTCATCTGGTTGGCCTTCCTGATGCTGGCCGCGATTTGGACGGGTGGTGTCGCCCTGACTGTCGCGATTATTCGCTGGTCCGCTGGCCTGCTACAGTCGGCCGATGGGGGTGCGGCGCTCGGAGCGTTCGGTGCAATTCCGATTCCCGCGTGGCTCGCGCCTTTCGTGGATCTCTCCGGATGGCGCGAGATGCTGCAGTGGGGTGCCGCCCTGTGGGAATCACTTCGCAGTGCACTACCGATGCTTGGGCATTCCCTTGACTGGCTCGTGCCGATCGCGTGGATCGTGTGGGGGATCGGTCTTGTCGGGCTGCTGGTGCTCACGCTGATTGGTTCGAAGTTCATGAGCAAACTCATCCGCTAATCGTTGCCGACGAGGGTCGGGCAGTGCGATGAAACGCTCGCGTCGCTCGCGGATGAGATCGCGGGTGACGCGAAATGCGGCGCGCCGGGGGGGGGGTGTGCAAGCCTGCGTACCGTCCCGAACGGACGGTGGCAATCGACGCTGTTAGCGTCATCAAAATGAAAGATATGCGTCGTGTGCTCTTCGTGAGCCAGGGGCTCGTCGATGAGTCCGGTGGGTTGCAGCAGGCGCTGAGCATCGCCCGAAATCAGCATGCGACGCTGCGGGTGTTGCAGGTGCTACCGCAATTCCCGCCGGCGCTGTCGGCCTATACCCGTCGCTTCGAGGATCTGCAGCGCGAGCGTTTCACGGCCGAGTTCGCGCGTGCGCGCGAAGCACTCGGTCTACCTGAGCCCGGACCGCCGATGACGGTGCTCGTGCAGCAGGCCGACGTACTCGCGATACGTATCGTGCAGCAGGTGTTGAAGAATGCTGACGATCTTGTGGTCAAGGCAGCAGAGCCCGACAACGGGCGGCGAGTGATTTCGGCGGTCGACCTTGATCTACTACGTCAGTGTCCGGTGCCGGTATGGCTCGCGCGGCCGATTGCGCGTCACCGCGGTGAGATCCGGGTCGCGGTCGCGATCGATGCGCTCGATCGTGGGATCGGAGGTCAGGCGCTCTCGTTGAGATTGCTACAGGCGGCTCGCGAGCTTGCCGACACCTGCAGCGGTGAGCTCGGGGTGATCTCCTGCTGGGATTATCCGCTCGAGCGCTACCTGCGCCGTAACGCGTGGTTCCGGATCTCTGAGCGCGAACTCGACGAGCAGGTGATGTCCGTAGAGACCGAGCACCGCGAGGCGCTCGAGAAACTCATCCGTGAGTCAGGCGTCGGGGGATCGATACGGGTGATGCGCGCGCAGGGCGATCCGGCCGAACGCATCCCGCATTACGTTTCGACGCATGAGGTGGACATCTTGGTGCTCGGCACGGTGGCTCGCACGGGCCTGCCGGGATTGCTGATGGGAAACACGGCCGAACGAATCCTGCAATCGCTCGAGTGCTCGCTGCTAGCGTTCAAGCCGGCTGGGTTCGTATCGGGGGTCCGAGTCGAGTGAGCATCACCAGCGAGGCTGCGATCGCCAGCAGGCTGGCGCCGATCACGATCGGTGAGGATACCGCGAAGACAAGTACGCCCAGAGTGATGAGTCGCAGCGTCTCGATCTTTCGCGCTCCGACGCGTTCTTCGAGCAGACGACCGATCGTGAAGACGGACAGTGCGATCAGTAGTGCCCCTGCCACCTGCAGTGATATCGAGAGCTGTGCACCCACGGCGATGAAATACGTTGCCGGTGCGACGAGCAGTGCGTACTGCAGTGCGGCATAACGCTGAACGGCAGGTCGAGTACCCGTATCGAAGCGAGTCACCTTCAATCGATCGAGCGGTGGCGGCGTCACACCGCGACCTGCGGGAGGCTCGATCCACAGTCGCAGTGCCTCGCGCCAGCTCGGTGCGGCGCGCGAACGCTGCCACAGATCGGTGTAAACGTTGAGGTTGCCCCAGACGGCGTTGTAGCTTGCGAGTGGTTTGCGAATACCGTAAATCACCGGCTCATCGTCACGCTCCTCGACGAAGGTACCGAACAGCCGATCCCACAGGATGAAGATGCCGCCGTAGTTGCGATCGAGGCAGTAATCGTTTTGGCCGTGGTGCACGCGATGGTTAGAGGGTGTGACGAGCACGCGATCGACCCAACCGAGTTTACGGACCAGTTCGGTGTGTACCCAGTATTGATACAGGAGATCGATCAGCGCGACGGCGCCGAACACGACCGGTGGCACGCCGAGGATGGCCATCGGCAGGTAAAACGGCCAAGAGAGGAATGCACCCGTCGAGGTCTGGCGTAGCGCCGTCGAGAGATTGAAATATTCGGAGGAGTGATGGACCTGGTGCGCGGCCCACATCGCGTTGACCTCGTGCCCGCAGCGATGCACCCAGTAATAAATGAAGTCATACACCACGAGCGCCATCACCCAGACCCACAGCGCATCGGCCGGCAGCGTGGCGAGACGCAGATGTTCGAAGGCGAGGGTGTAGACCCCGACGGTGAAAACCCGAGTGAACACCCCCGACACCTGGCTCAGCACGCCGAACTGCAGGCTCGTGATCGCATCGGGGATGTCGTAGGTTGACACACCACGACGGTGGGCGAGCCAAGCCTCCAGCAGGATGCTCGCCATGAAGACCGGAATGGCATACACGATCGGATTCACGGTCACGATTCGACCACAGGCCGCGCGGCCTTGGATAGACTCGCATCACGATGGAAGCGCCGAGCCTGCTTCGTGGACGACGTCCGTTCCTCGCGCCGCTGTGGCTCGGGGCCATCGCGGCCGTGGTGGCGACCGCGGTGCTGTTCGGCATCGCCCGAGTCAGTCTGACGCTCTTTGCGGACACCACCACGGTGATCGTGCTTCGGCATGCCGAGCGCTTCGCCATCGGTGAGGACCCGGGGCTCACACCCGAGGGCGAGGCGAGGGCGCAGCGTCTTGCGCAACTGCTCGCACGCCAGCGACTGGCGGCGATATACGTCAGCGACACGGCGCGCACGCAGGCCACGGCTGCGCTCCTCGCCGCGGCGGCGCGTTTGACGCCGATCGTTCGACCGGGTCGTGACGTCGAGGGCGTGCTCGAGGACATCGGCGAACGATTCGTCGGGCGAACCGTCGTGATCGTCGGGCACTCGAATACCGTGCCGCAGTTCGTCGAGCGGCTGACGCGCGGCGAGCTCACGCCGGCCGTCGAGGACGATGAGTTCGACGTCATTCACATCGTGAC
>JBMSXG010000035.1:0-11931 GCA_049425405.1 Steroidobacteraceae bacterium | reverse complement strand
GCGACGCCGCAGCCAGCAGTGAACTTGAGGCTCGGGTCAGCAATCGGCCTCCGGCACTCGCTCGCGATCTCGAGCGGGCGTTCTCCACGTGGTTTCAGGCAGTCAATCTCGCCGAGCAGGTGCATCGGATTCGGCGTCGTCGAGCCTATTTCCTGACCGACGCGGATCGTCCTCAGCCGGGAGGCGTGAGCGACTCGATTGCACGTCTCAAGGCTGCTGGGCTGTCGTTTGACGAGGTGCTGCAGTTACTCGGGCAGCTGACGATCGAGCCCGTGTTTATCTCTCATCCGACCGAGTCGACGCGACGTACGATTCTGCGCAAGCAGCGTCGTCTGGCCGAAATGCTGTTCGACCGTCTGCAGACGCTGTCACCCCACGAGCAGCGCAGCTCGCTCGGTCGCCTGCGTACGGAATTCACAACCGGTTGGCAGACCGAAGATCATCCGCGGCAGCGCCTGACGGTGGCCGATGAGCGCGAGTACGTCATGTTCTTTCTCGCGGAGGTGCTCTATCGGGTGATTCCGGGGTTCTATGAGGAGATCGCCGAGGCGCTGGAGCATCACTACGGACGTGCAACCGACGTCGCGAGTCTGCCCACGCTGGTGCGGTTCGGGAGCTGGGTCGGCGGTGATCTCGATGGCAATCCGGACATCACTGCCAAGACGCTGCGCGAGACGCTGGCCCGTCAGCAGCAGGCCATCCTGAACGCGTACTTCCTCGAGTTGCAATCGCTGTCGCAGCTGCTGTCGCAGAGCGCCAGTCGAATTGGTGTAAGTGCGGCGCTGCAGCAGCGCAGCGAGGAATACGCCTTGTTGTTGCCAGGGGCAGGAGCGAGCGCGCCCGCTCGTCACGATCGGATGCCGTATCGTGAATTCTTGGGACAACTCGCCGAGCGCATCCGCGCGACCTACGACAACCGGCCGACCGGATACGAGAGCGCCGCTCATTTTCAGCGCGATGTAGATCTGGTAGCCGATAGCCTGCTGGCGCATCGTGGCCGTCACGCGGGGTTATTCGCCGTGCGTCGTCTGCAGCGGCGTATCGCCACCTTCGGTTTTCATTTGGCCCGCCTCGATGTGCGACAGCACGCTACCGTGCATCATCGCGTCATCGCTCAGGGCCGCGACGAGCCGGGTTGGCTATCGCTCGATTCGGCAACGCGTCGGACCGAGCTCGTGCAGTGCCTGGTAGGCGAGATCGGCCCGCGTACCGAGCTCGATGCCGCCAGTCGGCGCGCGCTCGCCGTGTTCGAGGCGATGTTGCAGTGTCGGCGGCGGTTTGGATCGCTTGCGGTGGGTGCCTATGTGGTCAACGGCGTCAATGGCGCCGACGACGTGCTCGCCGCCTTGCTGCTCGCGCAGTGGGCGGAGGCTTACGATAAGCGTTCAGGCACCATCGCGATCGACGTCGCGCCGATGTTCGATTCCCAAGAAAGTTTGGAACGGGCCGGCACCGTGATGGGAGAGTTGCTATCCGAGCCGCTCTATCGACGTCACCTCGACTCGCGCGGACATCGCCAGTCGGTGCTCGTCAGCTACTCCGAGGCAAACAAGCAGGTGGGGCTGTGCGCTTCGCGCCTCGCAGTCCATCGCGCGCAGGAAGCGCTTGCCGGCTCGTTGGTCGCCGCGCGTGAGCAACCGCTGCTCACGCACGTACGTGGGGGGAGCATTCCTCGCGGAGGCGGTCGAATCGACGATTTACTTGCGGCGATGCCGGCGGCGACCGTACGCGGGGAGCTGCGAATCACGGAGCAGGGTGAGGGCATCGAGCATCACTACGGTCTCGGTCCGATCGCGCTGCGTACCTTGGAGCGGGCCTTTGGAGCGTTAGCGCTGGCGACGGCCGGGACGCGAAAGGGTGAAAAGAACGTCGTTCAGCCGCAATCGATTGCCATTGCGGAGCGGCTTGCGGCGGTCAGCGCCGCGCGCTATCGCGGATTCGTGACGGACGAGCCCGGCTTTCGTAGCTGGTTCCAGTCGGTTACCCCGATCGATGTCATCGAGCGGATGCAGATCGGAGGTCGTCCCATTTTGCGCCCCGGGTTCGAGGGTCTGGCGGGCCTACGAGCCGTACCGTGGGTGTTTGCATGGACGCAGAATCGCATTTTGCTGCCGGGCTGGTTTGGTGCGGGCAGCGCTCTACAGGCCGTCATCGACGAGTTCGGTCTGGTCGCGGTTCGCACCGCAGCGCGCGACTGGGCGTTCCTGCGACAACTGCTCGACGATGTGGAGATCATGCTCGCTCGCACGGATCTGGCGATCGCGCGGCACTATGCGACGCTCGCAGCCGATTCCGGTACCTATTTTCCAAACCTCGAGCAGGAATTCGCGCTTGCCGTGCAGAGCATGCTCGCGGTCAAAGAATCGGCGGCGCTGCTCGACGGCGACCCGACCCAGCAGCGGGCGCTGGCATTACGCAATCCGTATGTGGATCCGATGAATCTCATGCAGGTCGATTTACTACGTCGCTGGCGGGCAGGGGGGCGCACGGATCGTGACCTGCTCGAGGCGCTGCTTGCGAGCGTCAACGGCATTGCACAAGGTTTACAGAGCACGGGGTGACTGCCATGGCGGGATATCGAACCAAGCGGATCCGTTCGCGTGTACGTGACGCGCAAGCCTCGCTACTGGCGGTAGCGTTGCTCTGTGCAACGGCTGCCGCTGCAGAGGGGACGCGCTTCTCGGTCGATCTCGAGGCGCTGTCTGCCTGGCAGGGACGAAATGATGTCGAAGTGCCGAATGACGGTAGTGCGACTCGCTTCGCGCTCGACGGGCTCACTGGCCGGGGGCCCTATGTCACACCGAGGTTGCAATTGAGCGGGACGCTCGCGCCACGGCACGAATGGCGGGTACTGCTCGCGCCTCTGTCGATCACCGAGGACGGCCAGAGTGTCCGACCGATCAGCTTTCAGGGTCAGACCTTCGCGGCGGGTTCCGTCAATGCGCACTACCGGTTCGACTCATGGCGCGCGACGTGGCGATATCTTTGGATCAATCGCGAGGATCTACGGGTGAAGATCGGCTTTACCGCCAAGGTGCGTGACGCCAGCATCCGACTGCGTCAGGGGTCGCGCTCGGCAAGTAAGGACAACACCGGGTTCGTTCCCTTGCTACACGCCTCGATCGAGCGTCCGCTGTCGGGCAAGTGGGGCCTTGAGGCCGACATCGATGCCCTCGGCGGCGGGCCTGGCTATGCCGTCGATGCAGGCGCTCGACTCGTTCGGCAGATCGACGATGAGTGGAGTGTGCAGGCCGGTTGGCGTTTTCTTGACGGCGGCGCTGACAACGACGAGGTCTATGCGTTCGCGCGCTTTACGAGCGTGGGGTTGGGGGTTCGCTGGACACCGCGATAGCGTGATCGGTGAATCAGGCCGCCGGCTTCTGCTCGATCTCGATGATCATGCGCACCAGTTGCGCGAGCGACTGGGCACCCATCTTCTCCATCACCCGCGCTCGATGGATTTCGACGGTCCGTTGACTGACGCCAAGATCGCCCGCCATCACTTTGTTGGCTTTACCCTGGGTGACCAAGGTCAACACTTCCTGCTCGCGCGGCGTGAGCGACTCGAAGCGCTCGCGCAGCGTGTCGCGCTGCGTTAGGAGTCGTCGGTTCTCGCCATCCGCAGCAAGCGCGCGCTGTACGCGATCGATCAAGTCCTGATCTCGGAAGGGCTTCTGCAAAAAATCGAAGGCACCATGCTGAATGGCCTCGACGGCCATCGGGATATCGCCGTGACCGCTAATGAAGATCACTGGGATGATGGCGCCACGCTGGTTGAGCTCCACTTGCAGCTCGAGTCCGCTCATCCCGGGCATGCGCACATCGAGCACGAGGCAGCCGGGATGTTCAGGATGCCACGCTGACAGGAACTCCTGAGCCGAGGGAAACGCCACGGTCGGCAGCCCCACCGACTTGAGAAGCAGGCGCAATGAGTTGCGGACGGCGTCATCGTCGTCCACGACGAACACGGAAGCGGGGCGGGTCATGCAGCTCTCCCTGGGGGGCATGGCAGTTCGAGGATGAAATGGGCTCCACCGGCGGGAGCGTCGCGATAGCGCAGGCGTCCGTGATGGGCCTCGGCGATGGTTCGGCTGATGGCAAGACCGAGTCCGGTGCCGTTCGTCTTCGTCGTACAGAACGGATCGAAGATCCGTGTAACGAGATCCGCGGGTACGCCTGGGCCATTGTCGAGTACCTCGACGACGACCCACTCGGATTCGCGGCGGGTGAGCAGGCGGATTTCGCGCATCGCCGGGCGCTCATCGAGAGCCTCGATCGAGTTTCGCAACAGGTTCAGCAGCAGCTGCTGGATCTGGATGCGATCGACGGCGATCTCCGGCAGTGCGGCTGCAAGCTCGGTATGAATCTTGACGCTGTGCAGGCGCGCATCACTCTGTACGAAGCCGAGCACCTCGTTGACAAGCTCGTTGAGCGAGCTCGGTTCGCTGCGTGTCTCACGGTTTTGAACGAGAGTACGAAGACGGCGAATGATCTCGCCGGCGCGCAGTGCCTGACCCGAGATTTGCTTCAAGGCATCCTGTATGTCGGTCTCGTTGGGGAGTCGGGAGGCGGCATTGGCGAAGTTGGCGATGGCCGCCAGCGGCTGGTTCAGTTCGTGGGCGATGCCGGCGGCCATTTCCCCGAGGGTGGCGAGGTGCGAGACCTGGGTCATTCGCTGCTGTATTTCGGCAGAGTCTTCAGCGGCCCGACGTGCGGAGGTGATGTCTTCCCCCGAGGAAAAATAGCCGATCACGCGTCCCTCAGAATTTCGTAGGGCGATGCTGCGCCAAGCAATCAGGCGACGCGCACCGTCCGCTGCGGTGACGTCGTGTTCAAAGTAACGCTCGCCGCTCTGGACCGCATCGAGCGACTGCAGCTCCGCGCGCACGGCGGCATGCTGCTCCCTGGGGACTGCCAGCTCTAGCCAGTCTCGACCGAGCAGGTCGAGTTCACGACGGGCGAGCGTGTCGCAGCCCTTACGATTGATCAGTTGCACGCGATGGTCCGTGGAAAGGGCAAGCAGTATGACCTGCGCCATTTCGAGGTACATGTTCGCGCGATCACGCTCGCGGCGCAGGGCGGCCATGGCCTCACGACGAAGCGTGAGATCGTGTAGCAGGCCGATAAAACGCGGCGGATCGGCACCTTGGATCTGGCCGACCGACAGGAATACCGGAAAACTCGAGCCGTCTTTCCGTCGGGCTTCGACCTCACGGCCCGTACCGAGGATATGAGGTACGCCCGAGGAGAGGTAGCGCGACATGTAGCCGTCATGAGCGTCACGGTCTGGGGCGTTCATCAGGATACTGACATTGTGTCCGAGCACCTCGGCCGCTGAGTAACCAAACAAGCGCTCCCCAGAGCGATTGAAGCTCTCGATGTGCCCTCGACCGTCGATCACGATCACCGCATCGACTGTCGCGTCGAGCAGGGCCTGTAGTTCCGTAGGCGCGGAACCTGAGGATCGATCTGTCATGACTCGAAAATCCCACTATCGGCCTGTTAGGTACATACCGCTATGGTTAGCCGGCGCACGTTCGTGCGACCTTGCAGCAACTTTTTTTTAAAAAACGGAGCATTTCATGTTGACGAGTGATGACGTACGTCGCCGCTTACTCGCGCGTCGCGCTGAGCTGGCGCAGCGTGCGGCGCGAACCGCCGCCGATTTGCGTCATGAGGCCGAGCCATTGTCGGCGGATTTTGCCGAGCAGGTGGTACAGCGCGAAAACGAGGACGTCCTTCGAGGTATTGGCGGGTCGGCCCAAGAGGAGCTACAGCGCGTGAATCGCGCTCTGGAGCGACTCGATCGTGGGGTTTATTTTGATTGCGCGCGCTGTGGCGAGCCCATCGGAACGGATCGGCTGGCGGCGGTGCCAACGGCCGAGCTCTGCGCGCGCTGCGCTCTCGCCCCTAACGACTATCCGGGGATGGACTCTCGCGAGGTGTTGTAGTCTAATATAACACTTCGAAAAATGTGGGATTTCATCCGATGCGAGCCGTCTTGTCTTCCGTCCCTTCGAGCATCCGCTGGACGCTCGGCATCTTGCTCGTCCTGATCGTCGCGGGTCTCGCACGTACCTTTCTCGGTCGCGACAGCGGTGAGGGCGCGACGCCACCGCCGCTCGTGACAGTGATGACGGTCGAGAAGGCCGAGCTCGCCGATCTCGTATCGCTGAACGGTGCCATCGCCGCGCGCGATGAGGTGTCCATCAGCGCCGAGGGGGATAGCGGCCGTGTATCGTCGATCCTCGTCGAGGTGGGCGATCGGGTGAAGGCAGGAGCTGTACTAGCACGACTCGATACCTCGCTCGCTGCGCCGCAGGTCATGAGCTTGAAGGCGTCCGTCGAAGAGGCCCAGGCGAACGCGGCCGTTGCGCGCGCTGAATTTCGACGTGCGCAGGCGGTGGCTGCCGCAGGGGCACTCTCTGCGCAGGAGATCGAGCGGCGTGAGGCCGCGGCAATCGCCGCCGATGCGAAGGTCAAGGTGGCTACTGCCCAACTGAATCAGGCCGAGGAGCGTCTGCGTCGTACCGAGATTCGGGCGCCCTTCGACGGCATCGTGCTTACCCGGCTCATCGAAGTCGGGCAGCTGGTTGGCGCTGGCGGTGGTGGCGCCTTCAAGCTCGGTCGTGTGGGCTCAATCGAGATGCGGGGGAATGTCGCCGAGCGTGATCTACCGCGTCTGGCGCCTGGCCAGCGTGCGACGGTCCGCGTCACGGGCGTCGAGCAACCCTTTTCGGGCACGGTGCGTCTGATCGGTGCGGTTATCGATCCGCAGACTCGGCAGGGCTCGGTGCGTATCGACCTGCCGGTGCATCGCGATCTGCGACCCGGCGCTTTCGCTAGCGGACTGATCGAAACGAGTCGCGCCGCGCGCCCGCTGCTACCGCAGACCGCCGTGATGAGCGATACGCAGGGTAACTACGTGTTCGTTCTCGATGCCAAAGACAAGGTCGTACGTCGGGACGTCAAGGTCGCCGGTTCGCGCGCCGAAGGAGTGGTGATCGCCGAGGGATTGCGCGGTGGTGAACGCGTCGTGGTCACGGCCGGACCCTATCTGCGCGTCGGTGAGACGGTCAGGACCGCAGGCTGAGGCCGCGTCGATGAGAAATATCTCCGCGTGGGCGATCCGCAATCCCACCTTGCCCATCGTCCTGTTCGTGGTGCTGACCTTTCTAGGTTTGGTCGGTTTCCAGCGCCTGCCGATTAACCTTAATCCTGACGTCAGTTTTCCGTTGGTCATTGTTCAGGTGGCCCAACCGGGTGCGGCGCCCTCGGAAATTGAGACCCAAATCACTCAGAAAATCGAGGGTGCGGTTCGCGGCATCGCCGATGTCCGAAACATCAGTTCGCGTGCTTCCGAGGGATCCTCCACCACCACGATCGAGTTCCAAATCGGTACGCCGGTCGATCGGGCCGTATCGGATGTCCGCGATGCCGTCAGTCGTATCCGCTCCGATCTGCCCGAGGGGGTCGATGAGCCGCAGGTCAGTCGCATCGACGTCGAGGGCGGGGCGATCGCTTACTACGCGGTGAGCACTACCGAGCGCAGCCTCGAGCAATTGAGCTGGTATGTGGATAACACCGTCAGCAAGCGGTTGCTCGGTTTGCCGGGCGTTGCGCAGGTCTCGCGCGGCGGCGGTGTGACTCGAGAGATTCGCGTCGAGCTCGATCCTGCGCGTATGCAGGCGCTCGGCGTCACGGCAGCTGAGGTCAATCAGCAGCTGCGGACCATCAATCTGAACGCCCCCGGTGGGCGCGTACAGGTCGGCGGCGGTGAGCAGGCCGTGAGGGTGCTCGGGTCGGCTGAGACGGCGCTGACGCTGGGGGACACGCAAATCCGCGTCGCTGGCGGTGCGACCGTGCGGCTAAGAGATATCGCAGAGGTGCGCGACGACGTGGCGGAGCAGCGCAGTATCTCGCGGCTTAACGGAAGGCCCGCCACCAATTTCAGCGTCGCTAAGGCTCGTGGTTCCTCTGAAGTCGCCACGCTTGACGTCGTCGAGGCCGAGATCGAGAAGCTGCTCAAGGAATCTCCGGATATTGCCATCACCCGTGTCTTCACCACCGTAGAGACCACGCGCAGATCGTATCGCTCGGCCATGATGGCGATGATCGAGGGGTCGATCCTCGCCGTGCTGGTGGTGTTGGTATTCCTGCGCGACTGGCGTGCGACGATCATTTCGGCGCTGGCCATTCCGTTGTCGGCGATCCCGACCTTCGCGTTCATGTACGCCATGGACTTCACGCTCAACGGCATCAGTCTGCTTGCACTCTCGCTCGTTGCGGGTGTGCTGGTCGATGATGCCATCGTGGAGATCGAGAACATCGTGCGACACATGCGCATGGGTAAGAGTGGCTTTCAGGCGGCCCTCGATGCCGCCGACGAGATCGGACTTGCCGTGGTCGCGACGTCCGCGACCATCATCGCCGTGTTCCTCCCGGTGGGTTTCATGGGCGGTTTCACCGGTCAGTACTTCAAACAATTCGGGCTGACTGTGGCGGCAGCGGTATTTTTCTCGTTGCTCGTAGCGCGTTTGATTACGCCGCTGGTTGCGGCCTACACCCTCAAGCCGCACGATGAGATTCGTTCGGCCGACGGCCCGCTGATGAACTCCTATCTCGAGGCGCTGCGCTGGTCGCTCGAGCACCGGCGCACCACGTTGATCGGCGGCACGGTATTCTTCTTGGTCTCGATCGGTCTTTTCGTCGCGGTACCGAAGGGCTTCGTACCGCCACAGGATTTTTCCTCGTCGCAGATCGAGATCGAACTGCCACCGGGTGTACAGCTCGAGGAGACGGCGCGTATCGCCGCTAAAGTCACCGAGATCGTACGCCGTCAGCCCGAGGCTACCGACATCATCGAGTCCATCGGTGGGGGAGAGGTCCGTCAGGCCACCATTTACGTGACCTTAGTCCCGCGCAATCAGCGTGATGTGTCGCAGAGCGAGTGGGAGGAGCGCATCCAGCCGTTGTTTGCCTCGATCCCGGATGCGCGCATTTCCTTTGGCGGCGGCGATCCTGGCGGTGGTCGCGCGGTGACCCTGTATCTCACCGGCGAGGATCCGGTTCGCCTCGAGAATGCCGCGCGTGCGGCCGCCGCGGCGATGCGTGAACTGCCCGAGCTGCGCGATGCGCGCGTGGTCGGCGACATGCCGCGACCGGAGGTATTGGTTCGGCCACGGCTCGATCTGGCCGCGGAGCTCGGCGTGTCGGTCGCGGCGATCAGTCAAACGATCCGTATCGCCACGCTCGGTGACTTACCGCAGAACGCCGCCAAGTTTTCGCTCGCCGATCGGCAAGTGCCGATCCGTGTGAGTCTGCTCGAGAATTCCCGACGCGATCTCGCCACACTCGAGAACCTGCCGGTGCGTACCGCAACGGGAGGGACGGTACCTTTGAAGGCGGTCGCGGATATCAGTTTCGGGCAGGGGCCTTCAGCTATCCGTCGGTACAACCAGAGTCGTCGCGTGGTGCTCGACGCCGACCTCGCGCCGGGCGCGCAGCTGGGTCCGGCCCTGGCGAAGGTGTACGCCTTGCCCGAGATCAAGCAGCTCCCCGAAGGCGTACGCCTGGTGGAATTCGGTCAGGCGGAATTTATCAAGGAGCTCTTCTCGAACTTCCTGCTCGCGATCATCGCCGGTCTGTTACTGGTCTTCGCGGTGCTGGTGCTGCTCTTCTCGAGGGTCTTTCAGCCCATCACGATCCTCTCCGCCTTGCCTTTGTCGGTGGGTGGGGCGGTGATCGCCTTGATGCTCGTCGGTCAGCCGTTCTCTCTGCCGGTGGTCATCGGCTTTCTGATGTTGATGGGTATCGTGGGTAAGAATTCGATCCTGTTGGTCGACTTCGCCATCGAAGAGATTCGGGCAGGCAAGAGCCGAACCGAGGCCTTGATCGAGGCCGGTCACAAGCGAGCTCGTCCAATCGTGATGACGACCGTGGCGATGGTCGCCGGAATGATCCCCGTGGCGCTCGCCTTGGAGGGCAGCGAGTTCCGCGCTCCCATGGGCATTTCGGTGATCGGTGGGCTCATCACCTCGACGGTGCTGACGCTCGTGATCGTTCCGGCGATGTTCAGTGTCGTCGACGACGTCGAACGTTGGATCGGGCCGCGTGCGCTGCGATGGTTATCGGGAGAGAGCTCGACGAAGCCTGCTGGCTGATTACGATGTCAGACGTTCTGCCAGAGTAGCGCGAGCAGCAGGCTCGTAACGGCGATGAAGAGCGTTGCGAGTCCGCCGAGCACGAGCGGGCGCCAGCCCTGAGAGGCGAGTTTGCGCAGATCGGTCTCAAGGCCGACCGCCGCGAGTGCAAATGCGAGCAGTGCCTGAGTGGTCGTGTTCGCGATTGATCGCGTGGCGGGCTCGATCCAGCCTGTGCCCGAAAGCAGCACCATGCCAAGGAATCCGAAGACGAACCACGGCATCGGGGCGCGTGCGCTCTGTGCCGTGGCACCATCGGTGCGTACGCGGCGTCGCTCCCACCAGAAGGCGAGTGCGATCACTAGCGGAGCGAGCATCAGCACCCGGGCGAGCTTAGTGACGGTCGCGAACTCTCCGGTCTGCTGTCCAAGCGCAAACCCTGCTGCAACCACCTGCGCTACTTCGTGTACCGAGGCGCCGGTCCACAAACCGTAACCCGCCTCTGACAAGGGCAAGAGCGAGGCGAGTAGCGGATAGGCGAACAGTGCGATCGTGCCGAGCAGGGTGATTGTCGCGAGCGCATAGGCCACCGACTCATCACTGTCGCGCACCACTGTGTTGGCAGCTACGATGGCCGAGGCGCCACACACGCCGGTCCCGGTGGCGATGAGGACCGTGAGGCCCGTCGGCACGCCGAGCCGTCCCCCGAGCCAGAGCGTGAACAGGACCGTCCCGACCAGGGCGAAGGCCAAAATGGCCAGCCCCGCCCAGCCGATCCCTAGAATCTCTGCGAGGGTGACTTGCAGTCCGAGCAGCACGATCCCGAGCCGAAGGGGGGTACGCAGGCTGGCGGCGAGGCCGGCCCGGGCGGACTCGGGGCGACCGACGGTGTTGCGAACCAGCATGCCGAGAATGATGGCCAGCATCAGGGGGCTCAGGCGTTCGACTCCAGGGGCGCCCAGGGCTTTAAGGCCGAAAGCGCCAGCGGCGAGGAGGGCGGCCAAGGCGAGGCCGGGGAGCAGGGCGAGCGCCCCGGCAGGGGGGGTGATCGGGGGGGCGGGCATGGTGGCCGGCGCACTATACCGGATGAAAAATCGTTGTGCGTAGAGGACTTGTGCTACTCTTCTCGACGATCGTTGCCTTTCTGTCTGCATCTCTGGGCGTGGAGTACGCCGGTCTGCATTGCTGAATCGACATCGATCAGGTGGCGCCGCGTCACCGCTGATGTCGCAAGACTTAGGCGTTGGAACGGCGCCGTGTTGTGTTTTTGTTTAGAGAGTGTTTCCAGAGATGGCGAAAATTTACGTTGGCAACTTGCCTTTTTCGGCGGACGAAGCAGCAGTTCGTACGCTTTTCTCCCAGCACGGTACGGTCGAGTCCGTTGCCCTGCCGGTCGATCGTGATACCGGTCGTCCGCGCGGCTTCGGCTTCGTCGAGATGCCCCAGGAAGACGCTGCACGCGCGATCCAGGCGCTGAACGGCTACTCGATGGGTGGTCGTCCGCTGCGCGTCAACGAGGCCCAGGACCGCCCCCGCACGGGTGGTGGTGGCGGCTTCCGCGGCGGTGGCGGTGGTGGTGGCTATCGCGGCGGTGGCGGCGGTGGCGGTGGCTATCGCGGCGGTGGCGGCGGTGGCGGTGGCTATCGCGGCGGCGGCGGCGGTGGTGGCGGCGGCGGTCGCTGGTAACGCGCGAAGCACATGCTTCAAGACAAGAAGGCCCGCAGCGATGCGGGCCTTTTTCTTTATGGGCGGGGCAATCGCGGCACCTGATCTTGCGAGAGGCTCGATA
>JBMSXG010000034.1:0-13460 GCA_049425405.1 Steroidobacteraceae bacterium | reverse complement strand
GCTCGCGATCGCCAGTGGCGTCGGCGCGGGTTCCGCTGTCGGTGCGCTGCCGCTATGAGCTCATCGGCGAGCCGTTGCCCGCGCGCTGGTGGAGCATCAGCGTCTACCGTGACTTCCATTACATCGAAACGCCGTCCCGGCGGTACTCACGCTCAAGTTCTAACGTCGCGCTCTCGTCACCGGATCAGTTTCGGCTCGTGCTCGATGCCGACGGTCAAGGCGAGAACGGTTTGCCGATGGGGCGAACACCCGGGGTGATCACGCTCAATCTACGTCTCTACCAACCGGACCCCACGGTTCGCGATAACCGCGCGACGCTGCGACTGCCGCGTATCGAGCGATTGGGGTGTGACACATGAAGCGAGGAATGAAGCTCGGAGTCGTCATCGCCGCGCTCGCTCTTGCCGCGCTGGTGCACATCGGGACGCTGTGGGCGCTGCCGTATCTGGTCACCCAGCGGGTGGTGGATCGCATTCTCGAGCGGACCGGTTCGCAATCGAACGCCCTGTTCGTCGCGGCGCCGCGAGAGGCGGGTGCGGATCTCGTGCCGATGGAGAACCCCGACACCGTGACGGCCTCGGCGTGGCTTGATCTGGCCGAGGGTCCGTTGGTGCTTGAGATGCGCGCACCGCCGGAGGCGTTACTGAGTTCGTTGGCGATCTACGAGCACAACACGGATACCGCATTCTGGGCAACCGATTTGCCGATCGCGCGCGTGGTGATCCTGCGCGCCGATGCGCCGCTTCCGCAAGGATCGTTCACCCACGTTGTGCAGCTGCGCAGTCGACGCGGATTTTTGCTGGTGCGCGCAATTCTGCGCGACCGATACGACGCCGCTCAGCTCGAGCGTGTGGTGTCATCGCTGCGTACGGCGACGCTTCGGCCTCTGCGCTGACGACGCACCGCTAGCAGGGTGACTACGAGTAGTGCCGCGCCGAGCAGCCATGGCCAGCTCGCTGGCCAGAGTACGTTTAGGAAGGCGTTGATCGTTACCTGGCGTCTTGGTTCGTAACCCGCTGGCATCGGCAGCACGCCGTCTTCTTGCGCGTAGCGCTCCCAAGCAGCCTGCATCTGCTCGAACGCTTCGGGATTCGCAGCCGCGAGATTCTGCGTCTCGCCCGGATCGCGCACGATGTCATACAGGCGCCAGCGACCATCATCCACGGGCGGCTGATTACGAACGAGTTTCAGATCGCCGCGAAAGAGTGCGGCATTGCCTGCCAGTTCGTAGCCGACGGTCTCGAGCGGCGCGCGCACGCTGGCTCGCTCGCCGCGCAGCACCGGCAGCAGGCTGCGACCGGTGGGTGCTTCGATCTGCGCGCCACGCCAGCGCGGCGCGGGATGTGCGACACCGGCGAGCTCGAGCAAGGTCGGCGCGAGGTCGGTGACGTGGGTGAATCCACTTTGAATAGAGCCCGCCGCGACGCCCGGTACGCCAGCGATGATCATCGGGACACGCAGTCCTCCCTCACCGGCATAAAACTTGCCGGTGGCGAGCGGGCTCGCTGCCGCCGTCGCCCAGTGTGGTCCGATCGTGGCGTAGGCGCCGGGACCACCGAGCCGTTCGAGATCGCGGGTGTACTGTGTCTCAAGCCACAGCCGACCGAGCAAAACGGAGTAGGGATCCGAAGTCTCCGCGCCATTGTCTGAGAGAAAAACAAACACGGTGCGCTCAAGCTCATCGCGCTCTCGTAGATAATCGAGCAGGCGTCCGAGTTGATGGTCCATCGCCTCGGCCATGCCGGCATACACTTCCATACGTCGCGCCTCGTAACGACGCTGTTCGGCCGACAGGGCATTCCAATCGGCCAGGCCGGGAGCTGCGGCGAGGGCGGCCTTGGGTGGCACGATCCCGAGCTCTGCCGCGCGCGCGCGGCGCGCTTCGCGAATGACCGACCAGCCCGCCTCGTAGCGACCGCGATAGCGATCGATGAACTCGGCCGGTGCCTGTAGCGGGATGTGATTGGCCTGAAAGGCGAGATAGAGGAAGAACGGCGGCGCGGCGGCGCGATCTTTTTCAAGATAGGCGATGGCCCGGTCTACGAAGAACTCAGACGAGTAGTAACGCTCGGGCATACGCGCCGGTCGACCATCTTCGTACCAATGAACGCGGTCGGTCAGCATCAGATAACGCTGCGCCGGATCCCAGTTGTCCGAGCCGCTGTCTCCCTGCACGAGCGAACGGTCGAAGCCGCGGGCGTTCGGTAAGTTCGCGGCGCTCTGCCCGACGTGCCACTTTCCCACGGCATAGGTGCGATAGCCGGCTTCCTGGAGCAGTGAGCTCACCGTTACGACGCGATCGTTGAGAACTGTGAGATAGCCTGGCTGGCCAAGGTGTCGACGGGGAACGCTCTCGCGCATTGCACCCACGCCCGTGCGATGACTGCGCACGCCCGTGAGCAGCATCGCGCGCGTCGGACTGCACTCGCCGGAGACATGAAAGTTGGAAAAACGCATGCCGCGAGCGGCGAGGGCGTCGAGGTGCGGCGTGGCGATCTCGCCTCCGAAGGCGCCCACATCGGTAAAGCCCCAGTCGTCCACCACGATCAACACCAAATTGGGGCGCTGCTCCGCCGCAACGAGCACAGAAGTGCAGCACAGTGCGAGCGTAATGCTGACGGATCGCCAAAGATCAGTCGCGGACATGGGCTCGATCGAAGGCGGCAAGGGCTGACTCGTCATAGCCGAGAGTTCGCAGGATCGCGTGCGTATCGGCCCCCTGCGTCGGGCGTGCGAAGCTCGGCTGAGCCGGCTCGTGTTGGAACTTGACGGGCGTACCGATGTGCTCACGGCCGCGCTCATCGACGAGACGCATACCGCGGGCCACTGCTTGCGGATCATCGAACGCCTCGCGCAGGTTTTTGACTGGCGCAAATCCGATGTCTTTACCGCGGAACCAATCGATCCACTCGGCCTGCGAGCGGGTCGCAAAAGTCGCGCGCAAGAAGTCGATCAGCGGCTGCTGGTGCGGTCCGGGGCCGCGTTCGCACAGCGGTACGAAATCCAGTCGGCCAAGCTCGCCCAGCAGGTTGCGCACGAACTTGATCTCCTGCGCGCCGAGTACCACGTGACGTCCATCGCGAGTTCGATAGATTTGATAGAACGCGCTGCCGCCGAGACTGCGCTCGTGTTTCACAGTCGGTGCTTGCCCATGCGCGAAAACACCGCCGGTGATGTTAGGGGTGCAGGCGAGCACCGAGTCGTGCATCGCGATGTCGAGGTAATCTCCGCGACCGGTGCTATGACGACGATGAAGAGCCATCATGACGCCACCGAAGGCGAAGAGAGCAGCGGTGAGATCGGCTACGGGCACGTGCGGCATCGTCGGCTCGCCGTCATTGCCGAGATTCAGGCTGACGATGCCGCCGAGTGCTTCGGTCGCCAGATCGTGAGCCGGCAGATCGCGATAGGGACCGGATTGTCCGAAGGCCGAGATCGAGCAGTAGACGATGCGCGGATTACGTGCGGCGATCGTTGCGTAGTCCACTCCGAGCCGCTCGACGACGCCCGGTCGAAACGCCTCGATGAAGACGTCCGCCGTCTCGGCAAGGCGTAGCAGGGCCTCGCGTCCCTCCGTCGTCTTGAGATTGAAGCAGACACTTTTTTTGCCGCGGTGGGTGTTACGGAAAAAAATGCTTTCGCCGTCTTGTTGTGCGCCGATATGGCGATTGGGCTCGCCTTCGCCGGGGGGCTCGACCTTGATGACCTCGGCGCCGTGATCGGCCATGAGCAGCGTGAGCATCGGCCCGGGCAGGAACAGCGACAGGTCGACGACGCGCAGCCCGTCGAGTTTCACGTTACACCCTCGGAGCGGAGTCGCGCGCGTTCCACGGCGGAGTAACCGAGCTCCTCGAGTACCGCGTCGGTATCCGCGCCGAGCGCCGGGGCGCTACGCGCGGGTAGTCTCGCGCCATTGAGCTTGATGGGATTGGCAAAGCTTCGGAAGTCGGCGCGCAACGGATGCGGCGTCGTACGAACCATGCCGGTGTCGATCGGAAACGGATTTTCGAGCGCTTGTGCAAGATCGTGCACCGGCGCTGCGGGCAGAACACCCTGCAACCGCGCAAGCCAGTGGGCTGTAGTTTGTCGCTCGAATTCGGCATCGAGTAACGGTGTGAGTGCCTCGCGATGCTGGCGCCTCGAGGCCGCCGTGGTAAATCGCGGATCGGCTGCGAGTGCCGGCGTGCCGAGCTGTTGTATCAGTGCCTGCCAGAATTTCTCCGTCATGCACATGACGAAGATCCAGCCGTCGGCCGTCTTGAATAATTGCACCGGAGTCGCGGTGGGGTGAGAGCTGCGGGGCGCCCGCTCGGTGACGAATTTCTCGTTGAGATACCAAGTACCCGGATAAGAAAGCTGGTGCAAAGCGACATCGAACAGACTCACGTCGACGTCGCGTCCGCTACCCGTGCGCGCGGCGCCGAAGAGCGAAGCGACGAGTGCGAGAGCGGTGGTGATGCCCGTCATGAAATCGATGATCGACAGTCCCATGCGTGCTGGTGGCGAGCCCGGCTCACCGGTCAGGTGTAGGTAACCGGCCTCCGCCTGCATCAGATAGTCGTAGCCCGGCCAGCCGCGTCGCTCGTTATCGCGACCATAGGCCGACAGATGGGCACAGACGATGCGCGGATTAACCTCGCGCAGCGCATCGAAGGTGAGTCCGAGCTTGTCGGGTTGGTCGCCGCGCAGATTGTTGAGCACCGCATCGGAACGCGTGACGAGACGTCGGAAAGCCTCTTGGCCAGCCGGTTGCTTAAGATCGAGGCAGACGCTGCGTTTATTCAGATTAAAGGTCTGAAAGAAATGTGAGTCGTTATCGCCCAGAAAATAAGGGCCCATACCGCGGGTCGCATCGCCGCCCTGCGCGCGGTTCTCGATCTTGATCACCTCGGCGCCGAGATCGGCGAGGTACATCGAGCCGAATGGGCCGGCGCCGAACGCCTCGAAGGTGAGGACGCGCACGCCCGCGAGCGGCAGCTGATGGGAGGCGACGGCGGGCATCAGAGCGGGTTCCTCTCGAGCAGCTGCCGGGCGATGATGAGGCGCTGCATCTCGTTGGTGCCTTCGCCGATGCACATCAGCGGCGCATCGCGGTAGTAACGCTCTACATCGAAGTCCGTTGAGTAGCTATAACCGCCGAAGATCCGCATCGCCTCGAGGCTGTTCTCGACACCGGCCTCTGACGCGAAGAGTTTCGCCATCCCCGCTTCGAGATCGCAGCGCTCGCCGGTGTCGTATTTACGTGCCGCCTGTTCGATCAGTAGCCTAGATGCCTCGACCCGCGTCGCCATGTCGGCGAGCTTCAGCTGGATTGCCTGATGTTGTGCGATCGGCTTGCCGAAGGTCTGTCGCTCTTGCGCATAGCGCAGCGCATCGCGCAGGGCGGCGGCCGCGATCCCCGCGCCACGGGCTGCAACGTTGATACGACCGAGCTCAAGTCCACCGACGGCCTGCTGGAAGCCGCGGCCCTCGACGCCCCCGATCAACCGGTCTGCGGGAACGCGGAAGTTGTCGAAAACGAGCTCCGCGCTGTCGATCGACTTGTAGCCGAGTTTCTTGATTTTGCGCGCTGCGCTGAAACCGGGAGCTTTTTCACAGAGGAAGAGACTCATGCCTTTGTGGCGCGGCTCGGCCTCAGGATTCGTCTTGACCAGCACGCCGAAGCAGCTGCCCTCGACCCCGTTGGTGATCCAGGTCTTGGTCCCGTTGATGACGTAATGATCACCGTCTCGTTTTGCGACGGTGCGAATACTCTGCAGGTCGGTGCCGGCATTCGGTTCGGTGAGGCCGATGCCACCCCGAATTTCTCCAGTGGCGAAGCGCGGCAGCCAGCGGCGTTTTTGCTCATCGGTGCCGTGACGTTGTACGCAGGCTGCCATGATGAGATGCGAGTTGAAGATGCCGATCGGTGCCATCCAAACCGAGGCGATACCCATCACGATACGCGCATAGGTCGAGGCCGATAGCCCGAGTCCGCCATATTCGGGCGCGATGGTTGCGCCGAAGAGCCCGAGCTCCCGCATCTGCTCGACGATCTCATGTGGGTATTCGTCGGCGTGATCGTAGCGTTTGGCCACGGGACGCAGCTCGCGCTCGGCCCATCGCGTAATGGATTCGATAACGTCTTGGTCGATATCGCTGGTGCTGTCGTTCACGTCAGTACCCCAGCTTGTCTTCGACCGCATGACCGCGCTTGGCAACCAGGATCGTTCTCTCGAAGTCGCAGACGACGGTGCCGTGCTGATTACGTCCGAGAGTCCTCACTGTCACGAGGCCGGCGGTCGGTCGCGAGGCCGACTCGCGTTTGGCGAGCACCTCTGATTCGGCGTACAGCGTGTCGCCCGCATAGACCGGGGCGGTCATACGGATTTCTTTCCAACCGAGGTTGGCGATCGCTTTTTGGCTGACATCGGTCACGCTCATGCCGACGATCACTGCCAGCGTGAGCGGCGAAGCGACGATGCAGCGCCCGAACTCCGACGCCTTGCCGTACTCCGCATCGAAATGTAGCGGGTGGGTGTTCATCGTCAGCAGCGTGAACCAGGTGTTGTCGGTTTCGGTGAGCGTGCGTCCCGGGCGGTGCTCGTAGACGTCGCCGACGACGAAGTCTTCGTAATACCGTCCGAAGGACTCCCGGTAACGTTGCGGGCCGATGGGTTGCGGGGCGTGACTCATGTGGCGAGGCTCCAGGCTCGTGCGGCGCGACTGACGGTGGGCAAGGTTAGAAAGCCCGCACCCCCGGGTCAATCGAGTCGTCGGGGCGTCGTGCGAAGTAGATCAAGTACGAGGACGCCGATGACGATCATCCCGATGCCCAACCACTGCCAGCCGGACAGCCGCTCGCCGAGCAGTAGGGCTGCCAGCAGTACCGTAGTGGGCGGTCCGACGGTCGAGAGCACGGCGCCGCGCTGGGCGCCGACGCGTCGGACGCCCTCGGCCTGAAAGAGCGCAGGCAGGAACATGCACACCACCGCAAGACAGGCGAGCAGCAGCCAGCCGGTCACGCTGATCGATGACAGTTCGCTGCCTGCCGTTGGGCGTAATAAGAAATGCGGCAGCAGGCAGCAGGGCGCCGCGGTCATCGCGATGAGGGTAAAGCGTACGCTGCCGATCTCACGCGTATAGCGCTCGCTGACGAGAAAATAAATTGCATAAGTCAGTGCGGAGCCGATCACCAACAATGCACCGAGCAAATTAGCCCGCAGCTCGACGAGATCAAAGCCGCCCATCGTGAAAAAGATGCCGACGTAGGCGAGTCCGAGCGCCGTGAGTACGCGCGGCGAGGGGCGCTGACGATCGCGTATCGCGATAAAGATGACCACCATCGCTGGGTAACTGAAAATCAGCACACGCTCGATGCTGGCGTCGATCATGGTGAGTGCATGGAAGTCGAGCAGTGCGCCGACGTAATAACACAGCGCGCCGACACCGCCTGCCGCCAGCACGGCACGCCACGGTGTCGCGCGCACTGCGACCATCGACTCACGCTGTAGCGCGAAGATCCAAAACAGGGGTAGCGCCAGCGTCGCGCGCAGAGTCACCAGAGCTTCCACGCCCACGCCAAGCGTGTACAAATATTTGGCAAAGATCCCTTTCACGGCGAACAGCATCGCCGCAAGAATGAGGAGCGTCGCACCGAGCGAGTCGATCCCGTCTCGGGATCCAGGTGTCATGTCAGTCTGCGCCGTTCGGGCGGATCACGCCGAGCGGCCCACGATGACCCTGCGAAAAACGCGCCAAGGCTGCGATGCAGCCACCGGCGATGAGGATCTCACCGAAATTGTCGAGCTTGTACTCGCGCAGCAGAGGCGAGGCGGACAGCAGCATCAGCAGACCGCCAAGGAACATCCAGGGCCAGCGATGGCGAATGAGCAGGGCCGCACCGCAGCCGATCACCACGAGGCAAGTCACGATCGCGGCGAATGGCGGGCTGCCTGCGATCGCCGGTTGTCCGGCGAAGCACACCGCATCGGCTGCCACTGCCGTCGAGTAACGTAGTAGGTCGAACTCGCAGACAGGATAGAGCGAATCGCGCCAGAAGTGCGGTAGGTCGTAAATCATGAGGCCCACGACGGTCGCGCAAAACACCAACATCGCTTGCGATTTGCGCAGCGCCTCGAAGCCCGCGAGGCGCAGTGCTGACGCAGCGCCCACGATCAGCCAGGTGCCGAACAGCCAATGCAGCCAGAAGCGCGGCCAGGAGAGCGCCTCGAGCAGGGGGCCGAACCCGATGAAGCGACCTGCACCGACGATCAGGTTGTCCCACACGAGTCCGAATTGCGGCACCAACAGAACGGCGGCGGCGATGAGTCCCGTGCGACGCCACAAACGCCACAGCCACCACAGTAAGGCCGCCTGCAGGAGGGTTTGCGCGAGGAACAATGCGGAGTACACGGCTCAAAGCGTATCATCGAATGTGCGTCGACAACGATTTCGGAGTGCAGCGCATGGCCGGTCCTCTCGAGGGCATCAAGGTCGTCGAAATGACCAGCGTCGTTCTGGGTCCCTGGGCGTGTCAGATGCTCGCGGACATGGGCGCCGATGTCATCAAGATCGAGCAGCCGCGCGGTGACAGCAACCGCTCGCTGGGTGCGGCGCAGAACCCGGGCATGGCGGCCCTCTATCTCACGTGTAACCGCAACAAGCGCAGCGTCGTGCTCGACCTGCGGGTGGAGGGCGCGCGCGAGGCCGTGCTGGCTTTGGTGCGCAACGCGGACGTGTTCATCCACAACAATCGACCGCAAGTGATGACCAAGTTGAAGCTCGACTATGCGGATCTGAAAAAAGTGAACCCGCGGATCATCTACTGCGGCGCCTATGGCTATGCGAAGAAGGGTCCTTACGGTGCGCTCGGCGCGCTCGATGACTCCATCCAAGCGGCGAGCGGTATTGCCATGTTGAACGATCAGGTGCTCGGCGAGCCGCGCTACCTGCCGACGATCGTGGCAGACAAGACCACCGCGCTGACCGTGGTTTATGGGGTGCTCGCCGCGCTGGTGCATCGTGAGCGCACGGGCGAGGGGCAAGAGCTCGAGGTTCCCATGTTCGAAACCATGGTCAACTTCGTGATGGCCGAACATCTCTGGGGTATGACCTTCGATCCACCCAAGGGCCCGCCTGGCTACGTTCGGCTGATGAGCAAAGATCGTAAGCCGTACAAGACGCGAGACGGCTACATCGCCGTGTTGCCGTACCTAGATGCTCACTGGCAGAAGTTCTGCCAACTGACCGGCCGTCCCGAGCTTGCGGAGGATGCTCGGTTTCGCACCCTCGCTGATCGGGTGCGCAACATCGGCGAGACCAATCGGACCACCGCCGAGATCATGGTCACGAGGACCACGTCCGAGTGGCTCGCGATCCTCGATAAGTCCGGCATTCCGCATATCGTCGTCAATACGCTCGAAGATTTGACCCGAGATCCTCATCTCAACGCGACGGGCTTCTGGCAGTTCGTTGAGCATCCGACCGAGGGTCGACTGCGCATGCCGTCATTTCCGGTGAACTTCGGCTCGACGCCCGCGTCGATCCGTCGTCACGCGCCGCGTCTCGGCGAGCACACCGAAGAAGTCTTACGTCAGGCGGGTCTCGATCCCGCACAGATCTCGGCGCTGACGGCTTCGGGCGCGGCAATGACGGCCGAGCAGGCAGCCTCCACGGTCGCCACCGGCGGCGACTGAACGCCGTAGCCGCCTACGCGGCGAGTCCGTAGACGCGCAGCGCGTTGTCGCGCAGGAATTTGCGTAACGGTTCGGGGCGCAAGTTCAGCGCGAGCACTTCGTCCATCGTGCGCTTGAAGCCGAGCACCGGGAAGTCGGTGCCGAAGAGCACCTTGTCCTGGCCGTAACTGTTGATGTACTTCACGAAGGCCTCGGGCCAGTACTTCGGGCTGTGCGCGTCCGAGCCGATGAATACGTTGTCGTGCTTCCACGCCATGGCGATCATCTCGTCGGTCCACGGAATGCCGACGTGAATGCCGATCAACTTGAGCTCCGGAAAGTCGCAAGCGATGCCATCGAGCAGGATCGGCCGGCCGACACTGCGCATCGGCGCTTCTTTGGAATACACCATCGACTGACCGACCTGCATCTGAATCGGCACGCCGAGCTCCACGCACTTGGCGTAGAAGGGGTAGTACTTCGCGTGATCGGGTGGCAGATCGAACCAGTGCGGGTAGACGTGCGCACCGATGAAGCCCATGTTGCGTACCGCATCTTCAAGCGCGCGAACGCCGTTCATGCCCTCGTACGGGTCGATCCCGGCGAGCGCATGGAAGCGGCCCGGATATTTCTCGACCGCCCGAGCCACCACCTCATAAGGAAGATGGAACGAGCCGGGCAGGCCACGCCGGCCGACCTTCGGTGCAAACAAAAAGGCACGCTCGATACCGGCCTCGGCCATCTGCGCGAGCTGCTCCTCGAGCGTGACCCCTTTCATGTTGGTCTTGGACTTCATCTTTCCGGCGAAGAACTGCTCTTGCCAACCTGGGCGGAAGGAGAGGGCCTCTTCGGTCCAAATACCGGAGACGATGTCGATCGCGGGGACGGGGGTCGGTGTCACGAGTGGGTTTCCTGGTCGGTCGCGCCTGTCACGGTTGAAAACATCATGCCCAAACAGGTTCCGGGATGCCGGCAACGGTTCGCCGATGGCCAGTCCGTGGCCTATTGTTGTTTTATAACAACATAACGAGCTGTAGGGCGCACCCGCTCATTGCGGCAGTGTGGCTTGCCCACGTAGACTTCGCGCCGAACCTGACCTCTCCGTCTATGGACAGCTGTTGGAGGCAATCCATGTCCCATTTCAAGAAGTTTTCGTTGGTTGCGGCTGGCGTGTTGGCGGCTTTGCCGACCGTGCAGGCAGCTGAGCAGGAAACCCAATTAGAAGAAATCGTCGTTACCGCCCGTCAGCGTGCCGAGCGCATCGAAGACGTGCCGGCGACGGTGCAGGCGTTCACCGCCAACGAGATTCAGGCCGCCGGTATCGAGCGTCCGCAGGACTTCATCGCGCTGACCCCTGGCGTCGCGCAGGTGCAGACCGCCGAGGCGGGCGACCTGCAGGTCGTCATCCGTGGCATCAACACGGGTCGCGACGCGGAGACGAACTTCGCGCTCGTCATCGACGGCGTTCTTCAGACGAACCCGAATGCCCTGAACCAAGAGCTGAACAATGTTTCGCAGATCGAGGTTCTGAAGGGTCCGCAGGGCGCGCTCTACGGCCGTAATGCTGTGGCAGGTGCCATGATCATCACCACCCGCAAGCCCGGTGAGGAGCTCGAGTTCGACTTCGGCGCGGGCTATGGCCAGTACAACAGCTACAAGGCCAATGCGTATCTCTCCGGTCCCCTCGGCGGTGGTCTGCGTGGCTCGATCTCGGCTTACACGCGCAGCACGGATGGGCAGTGGAAGAACGATCTGCTCGGCTGCGACGACTGCGTCGATTTCTTCGAAGAGACCGGGTTTTCGGGCCGTTTGATCGCCGATATCAACGGCGGCACGCTCGACACCAAGGTCAAGTATTCGAAGCTCGATGCGGGCGCGATCAACTTCAACGCCTCGTTGGCGCTGAAGGAAGTCGGCTCCATCCCGGGTCTTGGGCTCTTCTGGGAAGATCCGAACCAGCACTCGTTCAAGTACATCAACAACGTCATCCCGCAAAACGAGCAGGAAAACCTGAACTTCTCGATCAAGGGTGACTGGGACGTGTCGGCCGGCACGCTGACGGCGGTGATGGCCTACAACGATCAGACCAACTACTTCCTGACGGACGGCACCAGTGCGGCGTTCTATCTCTACAGCCTCACGCCTTCCTGCCAGGCCAGCAACGACGCGAAGCCTGGCAATCCGTTGCCGGCTCCGTTCGGTCCGTACGTCCCGACCAACGGGTTCGTGACGACCTTCTTCCCGCCGTACGGTCCCTCGACCTGCGACGGTTATCAGTATCAGCAGCGTGATCAGCGCGATACCAGCCTCGAGCTGCGCCTGACCTCGCCGGGAGACCAGCAGCTGCGTTGGGTCGCAGGCGCTTACTTCGCGGATATCAGCCGCGATGTCGTGGTCTCGCAGGGTTCGGATAACGGCCGTGGCTTCCTCGCCCAGCCGCTCGTCCGCTCCGGTGGCGCGAACCCGACCGACCTGCTCTACGACGATACCTTCGACAGCACCGTCTCGGCGGCCTTCGGCCAGCTCGCGTACGACGTGCAGGAAGGCCTCGAAGTCGCCCTCGCGCTGCGCTACGACCGCGAGAAGCGGCAGGTCACGAACAACGTTCCGCGTATCCCGCCTCAGACTCCGGGTTTCTTCGGTGTCATCTCGGGCGCGGCGACGTTCATCAACCCGGCGTACTCAACGAACGCCGCGTTGACGCGCATCCCGGGTCGTGATCGCACCTTCCAGCAGTTGCAGCCGAAGTTCTCCATCAACTGGAAGGCGACGGACAATCTCGCGTTCTTCACCTCGTACGGTGTGGGCTTCCGCTCGGGTGGCTTCAACTCGACCGGCGTTCGCGCCACGATCGAGAGCACCTATGCGGGTCTGTGCACGGGCACGGCGCCGACGCTGACCTTCCAGGGCGTTGCGGCTAACCCGGCCAGCCTGCCGCGTTGCACGGGCACCAACCGCAGCATCCGTAACGTCAACGACGACTTCGAGAAGGAAGTCTCGAAGGCGTTCGAGGCGGGCTTCAAGGCGACGCTGCTCGACGGTTCGCTCGCCCTCAATGGCGCGGTGTACAAAACCGACATCGAGGACATGCAGTTCTTCAACTTCTTCGCGGGTCCTTTCGGCCTGCTGCGCGTCGTCACCAACGCGGAAGAGGCTGAGGTTCAGGGCTTCGAGCTCGACGCCCGCTGGCGCGCGACGGATGCGATCACGCTGTTCGCCGGCTACGGCAGCGCCGACAGCGAGATCCTGCGTTACGACGGCCGCCCGTATACGGCTGGCAACAAGGTGCCGTACGCACCGAAGTACACCGGTAATGCGGGTGTGGACCTTAAGCTGCCGATGGGTGCCTCCGACTGGACGTTCAACGCCCGCGTCGATGCCTCCTTCGTCGGCGAGACCTGGTTCAGCACGGTGCAGGACAACCTCGTGCCGAACATCTTCGGGTTGCTGGCCGGCTACGGTCAGGGTGATTTCTCGAAGCAGAAGCGTGACGAGTACTACTCGCTCAATGCGCGTGTCGGCATCAGCAACGGCACGATCGGCGTGACGGCCTGGGGTCGTAACGTGACCGACGAGCAGTACCTGCAGGAAATCATTCCGGCGCCTGAGTTCGGCGGTTCGTTCATCCACGACTCGCCGGGTTCGGCGTTCGGCGTGGATTTCACCTACTCGTTCCGCTAATCGCGATCGATCGAGAGTAAAGGCCGGAGGGGGCGATCCCTCCGGCCTTTCGCTTTATGGCGATGGCGCGGGTGTAAACTCGTCTCGTGAATCGGACCGAAATCGAGTTCCCGCCACGCCCCG
>JBMSXG010000033.1:0-14645 GCA_049425405.1 Steroidobacteraceae bacterium | reverse complement strand
GAGTCCGTTGTCCTACCGCTAGACGATCCCCCAAAAACGGTGGCCGTGACGGCAGCCCGAGGCGCCGACGATCAGCGCTTGGAGTACTGCGGTCCGCGCCGCGCCTTACGACGCCCGACCTTTTTACGCTCCACTTCGCGCGCGTCACGAGTGACGAACCCGGCGGCACGCAGCGGCCGACGCAGGGTGTCATCGTATTCGATGAGTGCGCGGGTGATGCCCTGACGAATCGCTCCGGCCTGACCGGTGATGCCGCCACCCGCCACCGTTACGTCGACATCGAAACGACCGAGCGTCTCGGTCAGCTCGAGGGGCTGGCGAACGATCATGCGGCCAGTTTCGCGCCCGAAGAACTGCTCGATCGAACGGGCGTTGATGGTGATCTTGCCCTTGCCGGGCTTCAGGTACACCCGAGCCGTGGAAGTCTTGCGCCGGCCGGTGCCGTAGTTCGTTGCAGCCATCGGATCTTTTTCCTTTAGACGTTCAGGGGCTTGGGCTGCTGGGCCGAGTGCGGATGCTTGTCGCCCGCGAACACGTGCAGCTTGCGATACATGCGGCGACCGAGGACCGTCTTGGGCAGCATGCCCTTGACCGCGAACTGGATCACACGCTCGGGGTGCTCCTTGAGGAGCTTCTCGAGAGCGATCGACTTAATACCGCCGATGGCACCCGTGTGGTGGTAATAGATCTTGTCCTTGAGCTTGGCGCCGGTCACCCGCACCTGCTCGGCGTTCACCACCACGATGTGATCGCCCATATCGACGTGCGGGCTGTAGTCGGCCTTGTGCTTGCCCTTGAGGCGCAGGGCGATCTGCGACGCCAAACGCCCCAAGGTCTTACCCTTGGCGTCGACGACGAACCAATCCCCGCGAACGGTCGCGGGCTTTGCGAACACGGTGCTCATCTTGGTCTCCACCGGCGGCTGTGGACCCCGACAGGGGGGGGCCGCCAGTCCCGAAAAAGGCCCGCGAGTGTACTCAAGCCCCCCCGGGTTTGCAAAACCGGGGGCCGGGCGCCCGCCTATAATGAGGGCGTGACTCCGGCCGACCCCTTAGACCTGCTGCTGAGCAACCTCGATCGCGCCCTTAAGGCGATCTTTGTCACCCCGGCGCCCGGACGCCCCATGCCGAGCCCTGCAGAGCCTATCTCCCCCCTCACGGAGGCCGATCGGACCGAGTCCGCCCGGTTGATGCGGGTCAACCACGCCGGGGAGATCGCCGCCCAGGCCCTCTACCACGGCCAGGCCGCCGTGGCGCGCGACCCGAAGGTGCGAGAGTTTCTCCTGCAGGCGGCCCGCGAAGAGGCCGATCATCTCGCCTGGTGCGATCAGCGGCTGCGCGAGCTTGGCTCGAGACCGAGCCTGCTCGGGCCGCTGTGGTACGCAGGCTCGTTCGCCTTAGGCGCAGCCGCAGCACTGGCGGGAGATCGTGTGAGCCTCGGGTTTGTGAGCGAGACGGAGCGACAGGTCGAGGGCCACCTCGCCTCGCACCTCGACCGCCTGCCCAAAGCCGATGTTGCGAGCCGGACTGTGCTCGAGAGCATGCGCAGCGACGAAGTGGCCCATGGCGCAGCAGCACGCGCCGCGGGTGGTGCCGAGCTGCCGCAGCCGGCTCAGGACGCGATGCGCGCCACCGCGCGGGTCATGACCTCGACGAGTTATTGGATTTGATCGCCGCGCGCATTGCGGCAATCGTCGCGGCGTAATCGCCGCTGCCGAAAATGGCCGAGCCCGCCACGAAGGTGTCGGCGCCTGCAGCGGCCACAGCGGCAATGTTGTCCACTTTCAGTCCACCGTCCACCTCGAGTCGTACTGCTCGTCCGCTAGCGTCGATACGCTCACGGACGGCGCGGATCTTAGCCAGCGTCTCGGGAATGAACTGCTGACCCGCGAAACCCGGATTCACCGACATCAGCAACACCATGTCGATCTTCGCCAACGTGTGCTCGAGCCAGTCGATCGAACTCGCCGGATTAAGCACGAGCCCGGGCCGGCAACCGTGCTCACGGATGAGGCCGATGGTGCGATCGACGTGATCGCTCGCCTCTGGGTGGAAGGTGATCCAGGTGGCTCCCGCGCGCGCGAAATCAGGGATTAGTCGATCGACCGGACGCACCATCAAATGCACATCGATCGGCGCGGTGATGCCGTGTCGACGCAGCGCCTCGCACACCAAGGGACCAATGGTCAGGTTCGGGACGTAATGGTTGTCCATCACATCGAAGTGGATGAGATCCGCGCCGGCGGCGAGCACTGATTCGACCTCGGCGCCAAGGCGGGCGAAGTCGGCTGACAGGATGGACGGCGCAATCCAGGGCGCCGAGCGCGTCGCGCCGGTCACGATCCGATTCCTCGCTGCTCGCGTATCACGTCCCAGGCCTCGATGATCCGTCGGGTCTGAACCTGTGCCTGCGCGAGCTCTGAGTCGGGCAGGCCGTTCGCCTTCAGCTTATCAGGATGGTGCCGCGATAGTTGCCGCCGATAAGCACGCTCGAGCTCGACGGGGCTTGCTGAGGTTGCAACCCCGAGTACGCGGCAGGCCTCGTCGATCGACAATCGCTCGCGCTGGCCTCGATCGCGCAGATGCTGCCGCCATTCGGCCTCCCGACGCGTGAAGCGGGTCTCGTTGACGCCGAGGATCACGGCAATGCGCAGCAGCCGGCGACGTACCGGACCCTGCAGCCCGGAGCCCTCGATCGCCGCGCGCAGCTGCAGATCAAGAAACTCGCCGAGCAACGCTGGCTGAGTCGCACAGGCACGCCGCAGCGCCATGACCGCATGACTCCAGTCGTAGCTGACCTGCTTGCCGCGGGTGAACGCATCGATGGCCGCCTCGACCCCCTCTGGCGCAAGCGCTGCCTCGCGCATGAAGGCACGGGCCACAGCGATCTCGCGCTCGGTCACGCGCCCGTCGAGCTTGGCGATACAGCCCATGATCTCGAAGCTGGTGCGCCAGTAGCGCTCGTGCAGCGGCTCCGCGACTGTCTCGGCAAATTTCCCACTGCGCTGCATGCCTGCAATACTAGCAACCTGCACTCCCGCAGCCCGATGCCGAGTTCCGCCGTGTCCGACCCCTCGACCGTGCATACCACCCAGCTTCGACAGCTGCGCAAGATCCACACGGGCAAGGTACGTGACATCTACGCCGTCGATGAGCAGCACATGCTGATCGTCACGACCGATCGGCTGTCGGCCTTCGATGTAGTCCTGCCGGATCCGATCCCGCACAAAGGCCATGTGCTCACCGAGGTGTCGGACTTCTGGTTCCGTCACACCACGCATATCGTGCCCAACCAATTGTCGGGGCGTGCGCTCAGTGAATTACCGCTCGATGCCGATGAGCGCGCGATGCTCGAGGGACGCGCGGTGATCGTGCGACGGCTGAAGGCCCTGCCCATCGAGGCGGTGGTTCGCGGCTACCTCATCGGCTCCGGCTGGAAGGACTACCAGCGCAGCGGCGCCGTCTGCGCAATTCCCCTGCCCGCTGGCCTACGACTCGCGCAGCGGCTGCCGCAATCGATTTTCACGCCGGCGAGCAAGGCGCCGGCCGGACAACACGACGAGAACATCGATTTTGCGGCAGTCGAGGCTTTGATCGGCTCGAAGCTCGCGCGCGCCGTGCGGGACACCTCGCTCGCGCTGTATGAGTTCGCCGCAGCTCACGCCCGCGCGCGGGGCATCTTGATCGCCGATACGAAGTTCGAGTTCGGCGTCGACGAGCAGGGTCGTCTCACCCTGATCGACGAGGTGCTGACCCCCGACTCATCGCGGTTCTGGCCGGCCGACACCTATCAGGTGGGCTCAAGCCCGCCCTCGTTCGACAAGCAGTTCGTTCGCGATTATCTCGAGACGCTCGACTGGAACAAGCAGGCGCCCGGGCCGCATTTGCCGCCTGAGATCATCCGCAAGACGAGCGAGAAATATCGCGAGGCGCTAGCGCGCCTCACTCGCCCGCAATAGTCAGCGCATCGAGCAGGATCGAACCCACGCGGATACCACCGCGGGTGTCGACGTCCGACCCGATGGCGCAGATGCGCGCGTACATCTCGCGCAGGTTGCCGGCGATCGTCACCTCGTGCACCGGATAAGCGAGCGCGCCGTTTTCGATCCAGAAACCCGTCGCGCCGCGCGAGTAATCACCCGTCACGCCGTTGACCCCCTGACCCATCACCTCGGTGACGAGCAGACCGCGCTCCATCTGACGCAGCAGCGCCTGATACGACGGCGCGCCGGGCGCGGGATCGACCAACAGGTTGTGCAACCCGCCAGCGTTACCGGTGCTCTGCAGCCCGAGCTTGCGCGCGCTGTAACTGCCGAGCAGATAGCCGTCGAGTACGCCATCGAGCACCAGTTCTCGATCGCGGGTACGCACGCCCTCGCTGTCGAAGTTGGCGCTCGCCGGGCCCTTCGGCAGATGCGGCCGCTCGTGCATCTGCACCCACGGCGGGAAGACCCGCTCGCCAGCAGCGCCCTGCAGGAAGCTCGCCTTGCGATACTGGCTGCCGCCACGAATCGCCGCGATGAAATGACCTATGAAACCGCGGGCAACTTCGGGCGCCAGCAACACCGGCGCGCGCGTGGTTGCAATGCGGCGCGCTCCAAGCCGCGCGACCGCTCGCTCGCCGGCGCGACGCCCCACCAACTCCGGATCCTCGAGCTCACCCGGATCGCGAGCGCTCGAGTACCAGTAATCGCGCTGCATATCCTCGCCCTGCTCGGCGAGCAGCACGCAACTGATCGAGTGCGAGGTACCGCACTCGCCCGCCAGGAAGCCGTGCGTATTGCCATAGACACGGACACCGCGCTGACTGCCAACGCTCGCACCCTCAGAATTGGTCAGTCGCACATCGACCGACCTCCCGGCCGCCTCGCAGCGCCGCGCGAGATCGACAGCCGCGTCGGCGTCGACAGACCAGGGAAAATCGAGTTGCAGGTCGGGAAACTCGCGCGCGAGCAATGCCGGCTCGGCGAGCCCCGCACAGTCGTCCTCGGCCGTGTGACGTGCGATGGCGCAGGCCTTCTCAACCATGTGACGCAGCGCAGTGGTTGAGAAGTCTGCCGTGCTCGCTGAGCCCTTGCGCTGGCCAAAGTAAACCGTGATACCCAGACCCCGATCACGTTGGGATTCGACGGTCTCGACCTCACCGAGACGCACGCTGACGCTGAGGCCCTGCTGCAGGCTGGCATCGGCCTCGGCCTGCGACGCACCGGCGGCACGCGCCTCGGCCAGCGCACTCGAGACGACTTCCTTCAGCTCGGCGATACGGGACGCGTCCAGCTGTAACGACATGGCAGAATTGTAGCCATGTCACCCCACCCTAGACATCCGCAGGTGTCTGAAGACAGCGCCGCAGACCTTGTCGATGAGGCGTCGGAGCGTCCGAGCAAGAGTGCCCGCAAGCGGGCAGCGCACGCGGCGCAGGCCCTGGGTGAGCAACTGATCGGCCTCAAAGAGTCTGATCTGCTCGCCTTATCGCTACCCGAAACCCTGCTCGAGGCGGTACGCGAAGCGCGTCGCATCCGCGCACGCGGTGGGCTGGCGCGACAAAGGCAATACATCGGCAAGCTGATGCGCGAGCTCGATACCGAGGCGCTCGCACTGGCGCTCGAGCGCCTTCGTCGCTGACACCGTGCGAAAAGAGGGGGTTTCAGGCTAGAATCGCGCGATGAAGGCCGTCGTCGGCATCGTCATGGGTTCGCGCTCGGACTGGGAGACGATGCGCGCGGCTGCCGAAACCCTCGAGAGTCTCGGTGTCCCCCACGAAGTGCGCGTCGTCAGCGCACATCGCACCCCGGATCTCTTGTTCGAATACGCCTCGAGTGCCGAGACTCGCGGCCTCGAAGTCATCATTGCGGGCGCCGGCGGTGCTGCACACTTGCCCGGCATGATCGCCTCCAAGACCACGCTGCCGGTGCTCGGCGTACCGGTGGGCTCGAAGGCGCTGAACGGCGTCGACTCACTGCTGTCGATCGTGCAGATGCCGGCGGGAGTACCGGTAGCCACGTTCGCGATCGGTGTGGCCGGCGCCACCAATGCTGCACTCACCGCCGCAGCGATCCTTGCGCGCAGGGATGCCAAGCTCGACGCTGCGCTCAAAGACTACCGCGCGCGTCAGACTGCCGCCGTTCTCGAGAAGCCCGACCCGCGTCAGCCGTGACCGTCGGCGTCATCGGTGGCGGCCAGCTCGGTCGCATGCTCGCTCTGGCCGGATATCCCCTCGGTCTCGATTTCCTGTTTCTCGATCGCTCCAAAGACACGCCGGCAGCGCAGCTCGCGCCAACACTCGTCGGCGAATTCACCGACCGGCGACTGCTGCGCACGCTGGCGCGCCGCAGCGAGGTGCTCACCTTCGATTGGGAGAACATCGCCGTCGATAGCCTGCGCGCACTCGGCCGCTCAGCCCGTATAGCGCCTCCGCTCGCTGCACTCGAGACCGCGCAAGATCGACTGCGTGAGAAACGCTTGTTCGATGCGCTCGGCATCCCCACCACACGCTACGCAGCCGTCGACTCCGCTGCGAGCCTGCAGCGGGCGCTACGCCAGATCGGTCTGCCGGGCGTGCTCAAGACCCGCCGACTCGGCTACGACGGCAAAGGACAGGCGGTGGTTCGGACATCCGATGAGGCCGTGGCTGCCTTCGAGACCTTGCGCGGCGTTCCGCTGATTTACGAAGAATTCATCCGCTTCGACGACGAGGTGTCGATCATCGGTGCTCGCAGCCGCCACGGCGAGATCGCGATCTACCCACTCAATCGCAACCTGCACCGCGACGGCATCTTGCGACTGACTCGTGCGCCGTTCGTGGCCCCCGCCGCACAGCGTCAAGCGCAGCGCCATCTGCATCGCATCCTGAAGCGCTTCGACTACGAGGGTGTGCTGACCATCGAATTTTTCCTGCGACGCGGGCGCTTGCTCGCCAACGAGATGGCACCCCGAGTGCACAACTCCGGGCATTGGACGATCGAGGGTGCGGCGACGAGTCAGTTCGAAAACCACTTGCGCGCCATCCTCGGCCTGCCGCTCGGATCGACGCGGGTACGCGCTCATGCTGCGATGATCAATCTGATCGGCCGACTGCCTGAGCGCTTGCCGCTTCTGGGAATGCAAGAGCTGCACTGGCACGAGTACGGCAAGACGGCGCGCGCCGGCCGCAAACTCGGTCATGTCACGCTGCTTGCAGACTCCGCGACGCTGCGCGATCGCCTCGCGCAGCGGCTGCTACGACACGCCGGGCCTTGATCAGCCCGTACCGCCCACGGTGAGCTCATCGACCCGCAGGGTCGGCTGTCCAACACCCACCGGAACGCTCTGTCCTTCCTTACCGCAGGTTCCGACGCCATCGTCGAGTTTGAGATCGTTACCGACCATCGAGACTCGCGTCAGTACGTCAGGTCCGTTGCCGATCAGCGTCGCGCCCTTGATCGGCGCACCGAGCTTGCCGCCCTCGATGAGATAGGCCTCGCTCGCCGAGAAGACGAACTTTCCGGAAGTGATGTCGACCTGACCCCCGCCGAAATTCACCGCGTAGATGCCGCGCTGTACCGAGGCAATGATCTCAGCCGGCTCGTGTGCACCGGGCTGCAGATAGGTGTTGGTCATGCGCGGCAGCGTCAGGTGTGCGAACGATTCGCGCCGTCCGTTCCCGGTAGAGCGAGTGCCCATCAGCCGCGCGTTGAGCTTGTCCTGCAGGTAGCCCTTGAGCACGCCGCCCTCGATCAGCGTAGTGCACTGAGTCGGCGTACCCTCATCATCGATGTTGAGTGAGCCGCGCCGTAAGGCGAGCGTGCCATCGTCGACCACCGTGCACAGGGGCGAGGCGACCCGCTCGCCGACTCTTTGACTAAACGCTGAAGTGCCCTTGCGGTTGAAGTCGCCCTCTAGCCCATGCCCGATCGCCTCATGCAACAGAATGCCTGGCCAGCCTGCTCCGAGTACGACCGTCATCGGACCGGCCGGCGCAGCCACGGCCTCAAGGTTGAGCTGCGCCTGACGAGCCGCCTCGCGGCCGAGCGCCAGCGGTCGCTCGTTCGCTACTAACTCAGCTAGGGAATAGCGGCCACCCATTCCGGCAAAACCTACCTCACGACGACCGTCACGCTCGGCGATCACCGACACGTTGAATCGCACCAACGGTCGTACATCGGCTGCGAACGTACCCTCGCTGTCGGCGAGCAGAATCACCTCGTAGGAAGAGGACACCGAGGCCATCACCTGCACGATGCAGGGGTCGAGACGGCGTGTCTCACGATCGACACGCTCGAGCCAACGCACCTTGTCGTCGTCGGACAGTGATCCCACCGGATCGAGCGGCGCATACAGCGCATGCCCCGTTGCACGACGTAACACGGGAATGCGTCCATCTTGACCAGCGGCTGCGATGGCTCGCGCCGCTCGGGCAGCCTCGAGCAGCGCCCCGGGTTGAATCTCATCAGAGTAGGCAAAGCCGGTCTTCTCGCCCGAGATGGCCCGCACGCCCACACCCTGCTCGATGTTGGCGCTGCCCTCTTTCACTATGCCGTCCTCCAGCGACCACGACTCGTCGCGAGCGAACTGAAAATAAAGATCGGCGAAGTCCACCGCGCCACTGCGAGCGAGGCCCAGCGCTGCGGCGAGCTGAGTTTCATCGAGCCCGGCCGGCTGCAGGATGAGTTGGTGCGCGAGCGCCAGGGCGTCGACGGAGTGGGTGTGCTGGTTCATAAGGTCTCGCTCAGATTGACTCGGCGATGCGTGAGTGCCGGGAAGGCGCTGCGCGCATCGGCTTGTGCAGCCCCGTCGAGCGTGGCGAGTACGAGTCCCTCACCGCGCGGCAGACGTCCGAGCACGCGCCCCCAATGATCGATAATCATCGAGTCGCCGTAGGTCTCGCGCCCGCTGGCGTGAAAGCCGCTCTGCCCGGCGGCAATGACGAAGGCCAGATTCTCGATGGCCCGCGCACGAAGCAGCGTCTCCCAATGCGCACGACCCGTAGGGCCGGTGAAGGCAGAGGGCACCACGAAACCCACGGCACGCTGCGATACGAGATGTCGATAGAGCTCTGGGAAGCGCAGGTCGTAGCACACCGACAGCCCGATGCGTCCCGCCGGGGTGTCGATCACCACGGGCGAGGCACCCGGAGCGATATGGGTGGATTCGCGGTGACTCTCGGCAGCATTGCCGGGAACGTCGACATCGAACAGGTGCATCTTGTCGTAGCGCGCCACGATCGAGCCTTGCGCATCGAACACCAGCGAGGCAGCCGCGACACGCGGCTCCGAGGCCATGCGCACCGGCAGCGTCCCCGCGATGATCCACAGTCCGAGCTCGCGCGCAGCACTCGCGAGTGCCTCCTGCGCCTGACCCGAACCGAACTCCTCGGCGATCGCCAGCTTGTCGGCATCGCGCCTACCCATGAACGCGAAGTTTTCCGGCAGCACGGCAAGGCACGCCCCTGCGCGCCGCGCCTCCACGAGCCAATGACGGGCCCGAGCGAGGTTCGTCGCGACATCGGCTCCCGAAGTCATCTGGATCGCGGCCACGCAGGCCGATGCAACCGCGGCAGTCATGGCGGGATTGTAAACGTTCGTCAGACGAGCACGACGTCGTAGCGGTCGATCTCGTAGAGCGCTTCAGCCTGCAGTCGTACCGGACGCCGCAGTGTCGACTCGAGCTCCGCCAGCACCGCTGATTCCTCACCCAGCAGTCGCTCGATCACATCTTGATGGGCAAGCACCAACAGCTCGCGGCTCGCGAACTGGCGGCCCTGGCGCAGCACCTCCCGTGCGATGTCTTGGCAGACAGTCTCGATTGAGCGAATGGACCCTCGACCCTCGCAGCTCGGACACACGTCGCACAGCAAGTGCTCGAGACTCTCGCGCGATCGCTTGCGAGTCATCGCCACTAGCCCGAGCGGCGAGACGGGTGCCACATGCGTATAGGCATGATCGGCTTCGAGCGCTTGCTCAAGGGCCGCCAGCACCTGCTCTCGGTGCGACTCGTCACGCATGTCAATGAAATCGATGATGATGATGCCGCCCAGATTGCGCAGCCGCAGTTGTCTTGCGATCGCTACCGCCGCCTCAAGATTGGTGCGGAAGATCGTATCTTCGAGATTGCGGTGACCGACGAAACCACCCGTATTGACATCGATAGTGGTCATCGATTCGGTCTGATCGATCACGAGATCACCACCCGACTTGAGCGGAACGCGACGCTCTAGCGCACGGTGGATCTCCTCCTCGATGGCATGCAAGTCGAACAGCGGCCGCGCGCCGTCATGCAGCTCTACCCGCGGACCGCCGCCAGGCATGAAATCACGCACGAACGCTTGAAGCCGCGAGTGCTCGCGCGCATCGTCGATGAGTACGCGCTCCACCGCGCGCCCAAGCTCATCGCGGAGCACCCGCAAGGCGAGCGGCAGCTCCTCGTGTACGAGCTCGCCCGCAGCCGCCTGCGCTGAGCGCTCGCGCACGTGAGCCCAAAGCCGCCCGAGATAGGCGAAGTCGGCGGCGAGCCGCTCGACGGCCACACCCTCGGCAGCCGTGCGCACGATGTAACCGCCGGGCGCTCCCTCAGGAATCAAAGCCTGCAACGCCGCACGAAGACGTGCGCGTTCGCCCTCATCTTCGATGCGAGCGGAGATACCGACACCCTGGCCGCGCGGCATGAAGACGAGATAACGCGAGGGGAGCGACAGAAACGTCGACAGTCGTGCGCCCTTGGCACCCATCGGGTCCTTGACGACCTGCACGATGACATCATCCCCGGGACTGATCAGCCGACAGATATCGGGCGAGGGCTCGCGCGCTGCCGCGGGCAATCCGGCCGGACCGCCCTCGGGCCCCGCCGCCGCCACGCGCTGCGCATCGAAGCGGGCCTCGCCGCCTACGATGTCATCGACGTGCAGGAAACCGGTGCGCGCGAGCCCGGCCTCGATGAATGCGGCCTGCATCCCCGGCAGGACCCGCGAGACGCGCCCCTTGTAGATATTGCCGACGAGACCGCGACGACTCTCGCGCTCAACGAACAACTCCTGCAGCACACCGGCATCGACCAGCGCGGCACGCACCTCGCGCGGTGCGACGTTGATGAGAATCTCCGAACTCATGCCTCCCCCTGCCAGCGCAGCACGCCGGCCGCAGCCAGCAGCTCGGCGGTCTCGGCCAGCGGTAAGCCCACGACATTCGAGTAACTGCCCACGATGGAGGTGACGAACACCGCGCCGAACCCCTGAATCGCATAACCCCCGGCCTTATCGCGCGGTTCCCCACTCGCCCAATAAGCCCGAGCCTCGGCCGGGTCGATGGCGCGAAAACTGACCTCAGTACGCACCAGCCGTAACCATTCCCGCTCGTGCACCAGCGCGACCGCCGAGAAGACCTCGTGGGTGCGGCCCGAAAGTCGCGCGAACATTTGCAGCAGATCGGTCTCGCTCGCAGGCTTACCGAGGACCTGCCCATCGATGGTGACGGTGGTATCCGCGCCGAGAACTGGCATGGTCACCAAGGCCTGCTGGCGACGCGAGGTTTGGACTGCGCGGGCTTTAGCCAGCGCCAGACGCTGCACGTGCTCGGCAGCAGACTCGCTCGGCAGCAGGCGCTCATCGAGCTCAGCAGCCGCTACGCAGTGCGGCACGCCGATTTGCCGCAGCAACTCACGTCGACGCGGCGAGGCAGAGGCGAGGCACAGCACCGGCGAGAGGGTCATGGATCGGCTCAATCTCGATGGTAGGGATGTCCGCAGGAGAGACTGTACGCACGGTAGAGCTGCTCGGCGAGGACCACGCGTGCCAAACCATGCGGCAGGGTCAGCCGCGACAGTGACCAGCTCTCGATGGCACGGGCGCGTACGGCGCTCGCATGACCATCGGCACCCCCGATGAGCAGTGCGAGATCCGGCGACTCCTCGGCGAGCGTTCCCAGTCGAGCCGCCCACTCGCGGGTGGTGAACACCTTACCTGCTTCATCGAGCAACACGACCCGCTCACGCTCACGCAGCGCCGCGAGCACCCTCGCCCCCTCGCGCTCAAGTGCCGCAGCGCCGTCCGCGCCACCCGCGGTTCGCGCGATCGGATCGATGACCTGTAGCTCAACGCGCCATGGCAGCCGAATACGCCGCAGATACTCTGTGACAGCCTCATCGACCCATTCGGGCTGACGATGACCGACGGCAAGAACGCGCAGCCGCACGGCAGAACTTGGCTGGGCTTAGCGACGCGGGGCGCGCGGACGAGCGGCAGTCTCGCGACGCGGTACGTCCCACAGCTGCTCGATCTGGTAGAACTCGCGAGTCCGCGGCAGCATGACGTGCACCATGACGTCGGGCAGATCGACCAGCACCCACTCGCCCTGCGCTTCGCCTTCGATTCCTAGGGGACGCTGACCGCTCGCCTTGGCGAGCTGCACCACACGGTCGGCGATCGAGCGCACATGTCGGTCGGAGTTGCCGCTCGCGATCACCATGTAGTCGGTGACGTCGCTCGAGCCGCGCACGTCCAACACTTTCACGTCCACCGCCTTCATGTCGTCGAGCGCATGAGCCACGATCCCGAGCAAGGCCGGTTGAGCGCTGCGCGATGTTCGAGAGGCTGTCTTCTTGCGAGCAGGTGTTTTCTTTGGAGCGGCGGAACGGGCGCGAGACGGACGTGCGGTTTTCATGCGGTGCAGTGGCAACTCCCTGATTTAGCGACCGAGAGAAGCATAGCATCCCGTCTCTAGGATGATCTGTCGCACCGGCTCCGGCACGAGAAAACGCGGATCGCGGCCGCTCGTGACGATGTCACGTAATTCAGTCGAGGAAATCTCAAGCTGTGTCACGGCATGTACATACAGCAGTCCGGCGAGCTGCCGGTGTAACGCCTTGGGGTCGGCGACCGCCCGCTCGGCGAGCAGCCTCGCAAGCTCTCCCGTAGCGGGTCGCTGCCAACCCGGACGATGGGCGATCACAAGGTGAGTGACCCCGAGAATGTCTTGCCAGCGATGCCAGCCGGTGAAGCCGAGAAATGCGTCCATACCGAGAATGAGACACAGCGGTGTCGCGGGATGCTCGGCGCGCAGCTCCTGCAGAGTGTCGATCGAGTATGAACGACCGATGCGGCGCAGCTCGCGGTCGTCCGCGACGAAGCCGGGTTGCTCGGCGATGGCCGCCTGTACCATTCTCAGCCGCAAGTGCGCTGGCGCGAGCGGCGTCTCCCTGTGCCCGGGCTCGCCCACCGGGATCCAGCGCAATTGCTGCAAATCGAGCACCTCGCGCAACTCGAAGCCGGTGCGCAGATGTCCGTAATGGATGGGATCGAAGGTCCCGCCGAAAATGCCGAGGGGTGCGACCATCATCGAGCTGCGCTGCTCAGCGTACGGGTCGCACGCCACAACACTCGGCACACAGCAACGACAACTCGTCCCAGGGATCGCCGCCGAGTCGCCCCTTGATCATCCGATCCGCGCGCAGCGCGCGTGAGGCGAGACGCGCAAACGGCAACTTCGCCGCTCGCGGTCGTGCGCGCTCGAGTGCCGCCAGCTGGCTCTGCGGCAGCCGCTGACCCGGACGACGCGCCAGATCCTCGCCGCGACGCACGGCCCACAGATGACGCAGCTCGCGCAGGATCGACCACAGCACGAGCGTCGGCTCAACACCCTCGCCACGTAACCCCGCGAGAATGCGCAGTGCCCGCGGCGCCTCGCCGAGCACCAGCGCCTCGCCCAGCGTGAAGACGTCGTAGCGTGCACTCGGCGCAACAGCGGCAAGCACCTCTGCGGCATCGACGCGTCCCGCCGGCAATAACAGCGCGAGCTTGGCGATTTCCTGTTGCGCCGCGAGCAGGTTGCCCTCGACTCGCGAGGCCAGCAACGACACCGCTTCGGGCGTGAGCTCAAGGCCTGCGGCGCGACAGCGACTCGTCAGCCATCCATCGAGCTGTCGCAGGCCGATCGGCCAGATCGGTAACCACACGCCATGCGACTCCACCGCCTTCACCCAACTCGTGGTCTGCGTCGCCGACTCAAGGCGTGGGGTGATCAAGAGCAGCAGGGTGTCGGCCGCAGCTGCCTCGATCAGTCGCACAAGTGCAGCGCCACCTTCTTTGCCGGCTTTGCCGGAGAAGCGCACCTCGAGCAGGCGCCGCTCGCCAAACAGCGACATCGAACCGGACGCCGCTACCAGCGTCGACCAGTCGGCGACGCGCTCCGGGAAATGTACTTCGCGCTCCGTAAACCCCGCCTGCCGGGCCGCCGAACGGATGGCATCGGCAGCCTCCCCGACGAGCAGATCCTCGTCACCGGAGACGAGGTAAACGCCAGCCAAACGGCCGGTAGCGAGGTGGGAGGACAAGGCGTCGACGGTGAACTTCATCTTGCTGGGACGATTATGGGTCAGAGCACGATGGGATAACGGTGTTATAAGATAATGCCTATGAACGCGCCAAATGTTTTCTCGTCCATCCCCTACCTCGCATTGACCACCCTGGTTTTCGCCCTCGCCGCCGCGCCCAGTGTCGGCGCCAAAGACGATCACGACCACGATCATGATCACGGCGCGCACGTGCATGGCGCAGTTACCCTGAACGTTGCTCTGGAGGGCGAGGTGCTGGTGGCGGAGACCGACGCACCGGCTCTACACGTGGTGGGTTTCGAACATGCCCCGCGCTCGCAGGCCGAGCGTGACGCGATCGTCGTC
>JBMSXG010000032.1:0-15999 GCA_049425405.1 Steroidobacteraceae bacterium | reverse complement strand
GGTTACGCGCCCCACCGATCGTGAACCCCTGCTCGTAGAGCAGGCCACGAATCTGGCGGATCACGATGACATCTTGGCGCTGGTAATAACGCCGGTTACCGCGACGCTTAACCGGCTTAAGCTGGGGGAATTCCTGCTCCCAGTAGCGCAAAACGTGTGGCTTCACGCCACACAGATCGGCCACCTCGCCGATGGCGAAATAACGCTTACCCGGGATCGGCGGAAGTTCGTCGTTATTCTTGGCTTCCAACATACGCTTCGACGCGCGCCTTCAACTTTTGTCCTGGACGAAAGGTGACTACCCGACGCGCGCTGATCGGGATCTCTTCGCCGGTTTTCGGATTGCGTCCAGGACGTTGGTTCTTATCACGCAGATCAAAGTTGCCGAACCCCGACAGCTTGACCTGAGCCCCCGATGAGAGAGCGGCGCGAACTTCCTCGAAAAACAGATCTACCAGCTCGCGGGCCTCGCGCTTGTTCAAACCCAGCTGGTTGAACAGCGCTTCAGCCATCTCTGCTTTGGTCAGAGCCATCTCGAGTTCCCCGCCTGTCTTCTCGATCTTGTGTGAAGCCGAATCCGATGTCGCGGGATTTATTCCCGGAAGCTCGCCCGACAATGTTGCACGAGAGCCGCTCGTACCGCTGTCATGACGCGATCGGTGTCTTCGTCGGTGAGGGTGCGTTCTTTATCTTGCAAAATCAAGCCTAAGGCGATGCTTTTTCGTCCGGATTCGATTCCCTTGCCACGATAAACGTCAAAAAGCACGATCTCTCTCAAAAGACTTGACGCCGCTGCGAAAACTCGCTCCCGAATTTCGACGTAAGGGACCGACTCATCGACGACGACGGCAAGATCGCGTCGGACCTGCGGGAAACGTGACAACTCTTGAAACGCGCCGTACGACACCGTCAATGCCGCACCGAGATCGAGCTCGAACAACACGGGTGCCTGCGGAAAGCCAAGCGCGCGCACCAGAGAAGGATGTAGTTCACCGAGCCAGCCTATCTCACGACCATCGCGCAACAATTTCAGGCTGCGCCCGGGGTGTAAACAGGAGACGGAGCCGGCCTCGAAGCGGATTTCGGACGCGCCCGCCAGACTGAGGACAGCCTCAAGATCGGCACGCAAGTCGTACACATCCACACGCTCGCGTCCGCCGCTCCATTGTTCGGGCCAGCGCGGCCCGATCGCGATCGCAGCCAGTCGATCGACTTCGGGCGCATCGACCGGGAAGACCACCCCGTGCTCGAACAGCCGGATACGTGTCTGCTGACGATTCAGGTTCTCGAGCGCAGCCTTGAGCAAACCCGGCCACAGCGATACGCGCATGACCGCCAGGTCACTGGCGATGGGGTTACGAAGACGATGTGCGGGCACGGTAGGAAAGAGACGCTCCTGCAGCACCGGATCCACGAAGGCGAGATGAACGCCCTCGTGGTAACCGCGCGCGGAGAGCACATCGAGCACCCGTTGTTCAGGGACGCTTGATGAGGGCAAGGGGTGTATCTGCTGGGCGGTGCGCGCGCTACTGGCCGGGATCGCGTCATAGCCGATCAGTCGAGCGACTTCCTCGATCAGATCTCGCTCGATCGAGAGGTCAAAACGATGCGACGGCACCGCCACGCTGAGCGATGAGGTGTCGCCACGACCGATGAGCCCGATTCGCCCGAGCAGTTCGCGTACGCGCTCGATCGGGACGGCGACACCGAGCACCCGCTCGATTTCCGACATCCGCAGCGTCAGTGCCTCACGCCGGGGTAACCCTACCGCCTCGGACGCGGTGACGGGGCCGGCGCGACCGCCGGCGATCTGCAAAAGCAGCGCCGTGGCACGCTCGATCGCCCGCGCACCGATATCTGGATCCACGCCGCGCTCAAATCGTTGGCTGGCATCGGTCGTCAGACCATAGCGACGCCCTCGCCCAGCGATCGCCTGCGGCGCAAACCAAGCGACCTCAAAGAGCACACGCCGTGTCGTCTCCGACACCGCGGTCCTCGCGCCGCCCATAACGCCCGCGAGCGCGACGGGACCCGATTTGTCTGCGATGACGAGCACGTCGTCCTCGAGCGTGACCGTCTGACCGTCCAGCAGCGCGCAATGCTCACCCGCGTGCGCACGCCGTACCCGCAGCGAGCCTTCGATACGGTCTAGATCGTAGGCGTGCATGGGCTGCCCGAGCTCGATCACCACATAGTTAGTGACGTCGACCACCGGGCTAATGCTGCGTAATCCCGCGCGACGCAGGCGCTCGCGCAACCACATTGGCGACGATCGTTGATTATCGACGTCAACGACGATTCGCGAGTGGAACCGCGGACAGGCGGCGGGCTCCTCGAGAGCGACCTCATGACGTTCATCAAGCGTAGCGGTAATCGCAGGCACCGCCGGCTCAACGAACGATCGACCCATGAGCGCCGCCGCTTCGCGCGCGATGCCTCGTACGGACATGGCATCGCCCCGATTCGGCGTGATCGCAAGCTCCAGTACGGAGTCATCGAGGGCCAAATAGTCTCGCAGCGAGGCGCCAAGCGGGGCGTCGGGCGGAAGTTCGAGCAGCCCCTCCGAGGACTCAGCGAGTCCGAGCTCCTTGGCCGAGCACAGCATCCCCGCCGATTCCACGCCGCGCAGTGTTGTCGCGCGAATCTGCAGATCTCCCGGCAGCTTCGCACCGACGAGCGCCAGCGGCGCACGGAGACCGGCGCGCGCGTTGGCCGCTCCGCAGACGATTTGTACTTCAGGCTCATCGGCACCAAGCGACACCCGGCAGACGCGCAGCTTGTCGGCTTGCGGGTGTTTATCAGCCGAGAGGATTTCCGCGATGCGCACACCAGAAAAATCAGCGGCTGCCGGCGTCAGACTCTCAAGCTCAAAACCGGCGAGCGTGAGGCGATCGCCCAGCTCTTTGGGTGAGAGCCCTGCCCCGATCCACTCAGACAACCAGGCAATGGAAATTTTCATGCGGCACCGAACTGCCGCAGGAAACGCAGATCACTTTCGAAGAACAAACGCAGATCGTTTACGCCGTACTTCAGCATGGCCAGACGTTCGATTCCCATACCGAAGGCGTAACCGCTCCAACGCTGCCCATCGACGCCTGCTGCTGCAAAAACCTGCGGGTGCACCATGCCGCAGCCCGCAATTTCGAGCCAGCCGGTGTGCTTGCAAACGCGACAGCCGGCACCACCACAGAATACGCAGGACATGTCCACCTCTGCGGAAGGCTCGGTGAACGGGAAATAGGAAGGGCGCAGGCGCATACGCAAGTCCTGCTCGAAGAACGCCTGCAGAAACTGCTGTAACACCGCCTTGAGGTTCGCGAAACTCACTTGCTCATCGACGACCAGGCCCTCGACCTGGAGAAACATCGGCGAGTGGGTCATGTCTGAATCGCACCGGTAGACGCGTCCCGGCATGATCAGCGCCAAGGGCAGTTTCCCTTTGCGTAGCTCACGGATCTGCACCGGCGAGGTGTGCGTACGCAGCAGGCGCCCGTCAGGAAAGTAGAACGTGTCGTGCATCGCGCGAGCGGGGTGATCCGCCGGGATGTTGAGTGCCTCGAAATTGTGGAAGTCGTCCTCGATCTCTGGACCACTCGCCACTCCGAAACCCGCCTCTCGAAAAATCGCCTCGATGCGCAGCCGCGCGCGCGTTACGGGGTGCAGTGACCCGCGGAGCTCACCGCGACCCGGCAGAGAGACATCGATCCGCCCCGCCTCCAACTCACTGGCGATCTCTTGGTCGGCGAGCGCGCGCTCCGCCGTCTCGATGGCCGCTTGAATCTGCTCCTTGGCGGCATTGATCGCAGCGCCTGCCGCCGGACGATCAGCAGCGGCCAGCTTGCCGAGCGCCTTGAGTTGATCGGTGAGGATTCCCTTCTTGCCGAGCCAGCGCACGCGCACCTCGTCGAGCGCCGCGAGCGTGGTGCTCGCGGCGACCTCTTCGAGGGCACGCGCAACGAGGGTCGGCAGCTCGGCCACAGCCGCCCCTCAGGCGATCTTCAGAGCAGCCTTAACCTGAGCGGCGAGCGAACCGAACGCTGCTGGATCGTTCACAGCGATGTCCGCCAGCATCTTGCGATCGATCTCGATGTTCGCCAGCTTGAGACCGTTCATCATGCGGCTGTACGACAGACCGAACTGCCGCGCGGCCGCATTGATGCGCTGAATCCACAGGGCGCGGAAGTCACGCTTCTTGAGTCGGCGCCCCTTGTATGCGTACTGGCCGGCCTTGATGACTGCCTGTTTGGCGACTCGGTAGACCTTACGACGGGCGTTGTAATAGCCCTTAGCCTTGCCGAGAACCTTCTTGTGGCGGCGACCTGCGACGACGCCACGCTTCACTCTTGCCATGTTCGTTTACCTCGGTGGATTACTTGGCGTGCGGGAGCAGCTGGTCGAGACGACCGACATCGCTCTCGTGCACGAGGCTGGAACCGCCCGAACGAAGCTGACGCTTCGTCTTGCGCGGCTTGTGGCCGAGGTTATGGCGGCGCCCGGCGGAATAGGACTTGTAGCCCTTCGCCGTTTTGCGAAAACGCTTCGCTGCCGCCCGGTTGGTCTTCAACTTGGGCATGACTCATCTCCTTTTTTGCCCCGCTCACAGGATCTTTGCGAGATCCGCTTACGGGCGGATGTCCGCGCCGCCTCGCCCCACCATGGGACGGGTCACGGCTGACCGGACATCACTTCTTCTTTGGCGCAAACACCATGACCATCTGCCGACCTTCCATCAGCGGGTTCTGCTCGACGCTGCCGGCGGCAGCGAGATCGAGAACCAACCGATCGAGGAGTCGACGCCCGATCTCCTGGTGCGCCATCTCCCGGCCTCGGAAACGCAATGTCACCTTGGCCTTGTCACCCTCGGTCAGGAATCGGACGAGATTACGCAGCTTGACCTGGTAATCCGCTTCTTCCGTACCGGGACGAAACTTAACTTCCTTAATTTGCTGCTGCTTCTGCTTACGCTGCGCTGAGTGGGTTTTCTTCTTTTGTTCGAAGAGAAACTTCCCGAAGTCCATGATGCGCACGACCGGCGGGTCGGCCATCGGGGACACCTCGACGAGATCGAGCTCGCTAGTTTGGGCGAGCTGCAGAGCCTCGAATCGGGTCAGGATCCCGGCCTGCGAGCCATCGGCCGCGATCACTCGCACCTGCGGCGCCGTTATCTCATCGTTGCGCCGTATGCGCTTTGTTGCAGTCGCTATAAATCAATCCTCCAATGTTCGGCGCCCACGGCTCTCGAGCTCGAGACGCAACCGCTCGACGAAGGTCTGCGGAGACATCGGGCCCAAATCCTTGCCGCTGCGGGTTCGCACGGATAGCAGTCTCGCCGCCACTTCCTTGTCGCCTGCCACCAATAGGTAGGGCACGCGTTGCAGCGTATGTTCGCGAATCTTAAAGCCGATCTTTTCGTTCCGCAAGTCGGTTTCGACCCGAAGCCCCTGATTTTTAAAGAATTCCGCCACCTCTTCTAGGTAGGCGTCCTGACGGTCGGTGATATTCATGAGCACCACCTGGCGCGGGGCGAGCCACGTGGGAAGCCGGCCGGCGTGGTGTTCGAGCAGAATTCCGAGAAAACGCTCCAGCGAGCCGAAAATCGCTCGGTGCAGCATCACCGGGGTCTGTTTCTGACTGTTCTCGTCGATGTAATGGGCCCCGAGGCGGCCCGGCAGGTTCAAATCGACCTGTAACGTGCCGCACTGCCAGTCGCGTCCGATGGCATCTCGCAAGACGAACTCCAACTTCGGGCCGTAAAAGGCCCCCTCACCCGGGTTCAATGAGTACTCGATGCCGGCGACGCGGGCGGCTTCCTTCAGGGCGGCCTCGGCCTTGTCCCAGATGGCATCCGAGCCGACTCGCTTTTCCGGTCGATCGGAGAATTTGATTCGCACGTCATCGAAACCGAAGTCTCGATAGATGTCGAGGATGAGTTGGGTGACCGCCACGGACTCCGCGGTGATCTGCTCTGGGCTGACAAAAATGTGCGCGTCGTCTTGAGTGAATGCGCGCACCCTCATCAGGCCATGCAGCGCCCCCGAAGGCTCGTAGCGATGCACCTTACCGAACTCGGCAAACCGGATCGGGAGATCACGGTAGCTGCGCAGCCCCTGCTTGAAGATCTGTACGTGACCGGGGCAGTTCATCGGCTTGATCGCGTAGACCCGCTCGTCAGGGGTCTGCGTGGTGAACATGTTCTCGCCAAATTTTTCCCAGTGACCGGAGGCCTCCCACAGGCTGCGATCCATGAGCTCCGGTCCGCTGACCTCATCGAACCCGGCGGCGCGCTGCTTCTCGCGCATGTACGCGATCAGGTTTTGGAAGACCTGCCAGCCCTTGGGATGCCAAAACACAGCGCCTGGCGCCTCTTCCTGCATATGGAAGAGATCGAGCTCGCGGCCAATCTTGCGATGATCTCGCTTCTCAGCCTCCTCGAGCCGATGCAGGTAGTCTTTCAGATCTTTTTCGTTAGACCACGCCGTTCCGTAGATGCGCTGCAGCATCTCGTTACGGGAATCGCCGCGCCAATAGGCCCCGGCCACCTTCATGAGCTTGAAAACTTTGAGCTTGCCGGTGCTCGGGACGTGCGGACCGCGGCACAGGTCGACCCAACCGCCCTGACCATAAAGGCTGATCGCCTCGTTACTCGGGATGCTGGCGATGATCTCGGCCTTGTAGTGTTCGCCGAGTCCTTTGAAGAACCTCACCGCCTCATCGCGCGGCATCTCGCGGCGCTCCACCGCCAGGTTCGCCGCGGCGAGCTCGCGCATCTTCGCCTCGATGGCTTCCAGATCCTCGGGAGTGAACGGCCGCTTGTACGCAAAGTCGTAATAGAACCCGTCCTCGATGACCGGCCCGATCGTCACCTGCGCGTCCGGGAACAGCGACTGAACCGCTTGGGCGAGCAGATGCGCGGTCGAGTGGCGGATCACCTCCAGCGCGTCGGGATGCTTGTCGGTGACAATCTCGAGCGACGCATCGCCCTCGAGCACGAACGAGGTGTCGACGAGACGGCCAGCCACCTTCCCGGCGAGCGCGGCCTTGGCAAGACCGGCGCCAATATCTGCCGCGACCGCAGCCACGGTCACGGCATCAGAGAAGTTTCTTTGACTGCCGTCGGGCAGCGTGATCACCGGCATCTGTCGGGCGCCCTCTGTCGCGAAAAGGGGCGCTTCCGCGACGCGAAAACGCCCCCGATCCGAATGGTAGGCGCGAGTGGGATCGAACCACCGACCACCACCATGTCAAGGTGATGCTCTACCACTGAGCTACGCGCCTGCAGAAAGGCCGCGAAAGATACCCTAGGCCCCGACCAGCGGCAACTTACGGGGTCTTTCCCCGGTGAGGGCCGCGAGGGCATTGGCGAGGGCCGGAGCGAGTGGCGGCACACCCGGCTCCCCCACCCCGCCCGGGGGCGCATCGCTCGGCACGATCCAGGTGTCGATGGCCGGGCAGTCGGCCAATCGCAGGACGGGGTACGCATCGAAGTTGCCCTGCTCGACCCTGCCCTGAGCAAAACTGATACGCCCGTAAAGAGCGGCCGATAGGCCATAGACGACCGAGCTCTCGAGCTGCTGGGCAATGAGGTTCGGATTGACCGCCGTACCGCAATCGATGACGGCGATCACGCGGTGTACGCGTGGGGTCCCCTGCGAATCGAGCGAAGCCTCGACCACCATGGCGACGATGCTGCCGAAACTCTCGTGCAACGCCACACCCCGCGCCATCGCTCCACCGTCGGGCGCGGGCGGTAGCGCTGTGCCCCACCCTGCTTTCTCCGCCACGTACCGAAGTACCGTCGCATGCCGCGGTGCCGCATCGAGGTGCCGGAGTCGGAACTCGATCGGATCGACCTTTGCACTCGTGGCCAGCTCGTCCATGAACGATTCGGTGAAAAACGCCTGCTGTGAGTGGCCCACCGAGCGCCAAAATCCGACACCGATTGGCAACTCGACCGCGGTATGCGTCACGCGATGGTGCGTGAATGCGTACGGCTGATCGATCGCACCCTCGACGTTACTCGGGTCCTTACCGGGCGCCGGTAAACCCAGTTGTCGCGGCAGCGCCTGAGCACCGACCGACTGTCCTGCACTGTGACTCGCGTAGGCGGTGACGAGCCCCGAACCAACATCGACGACACCGCTCAGCCTGGCGCGTACCGCGGGACGATAAAAGTCGTGCCGCATGTCGTGCTCTCGTCGCCACATCACCTGCACGAGCTTGCCCGGTGCGGCCCGACCAATGCGTGCGCCGATGGCAATGAAATCCGACTCTAGTCGGCGACCGAAGCCGCCACCCAACAGCAGCGGTACCACCGTCACCTGATCCTTATCGAGCTCAAAGACCCGCGCCGCAACGTCCCGAGCAGCGTTTTGATTTTGAGTGCCCGCCCAGAGGGTCGCTGCGGTGCTGGAATATTTGACCGCACAACACAACGGCTCCATCGCTGCGTGCGCGAGATACGGCACCTCATAGTCTGCGCGAACCACCTTCGCGCCCTCTGCGAGAACCTCGTCGACATTCCCAACCTCGCGATACACCTTGGCATCAGCCGTCGACTCAAGTGCGAGACTCAGGGCCCTATCGATCATCGACTGATCGAACGCGCCGGCCTCTCCGGGCCGCCAGCGGACAACGAGCTCTGACACCGCACGCTGCGCGCGCCATCGCTGATCTGCCAGCACGGCAATCGCCGCGGGCGCACCGTCGGCAGCCGGCAGCGTGATCACCTCCTCGACGCCCGGCATCGCCCGAACCCTCGCTTCATCGAAGGTCTCGAGACTGCCTTGCGCATAGGGGCAAAACTCGAGCTCCGCATAGAGCATGTCGGGCTCGTGGATGTCCGCCGCAAAACGCGCCTCACCACTGACCTTGGCGGGCGATTCAAGACGTCGCGCGGGTTTACCGATCAGTTGCCAGTCCTGAGCGCTCTTGAGCGGGACGTCCTCGATGAGCGGCAGTGCCGCTTCCCCAAGCGCGACGATCGAACCGTAGTTTATCGATCGCCCATCCCTAGAGAAAACACTTCCCTCGCGTGCGATGCAGCTCTCAATCGGCACACGCCAATGGCGGGCGGCCGCTCCCCGAAGCGTCTCGCGCGCCATGGCACCGGCCTGACGCAGCACCTCCCACAGATCGGGGATACTGCTCGAACCCCCCGTCACCATGAAGCCGATTTCGCGAACGAGCTTCGCCGAGAAGTGCGCACCGAGTCTCTCGACGAGGCCCGGCCCGGGACCGCTCAGCGGCGGGCTTCCGGCAGCAACTTGCACGTTGTTGTAGACACTCGCCACCGGAGCTGCAGCGATCTGCACGGCCTCCAGCGCGCAAGCCAACTCTTCCGCTAGCAGCATCGCAAGGCCCGTATGTGTGCCCTGCCCCATCTCCGCCCGCGGCATGAATAACGTGATCGTATTGTCGCGATCGATACGCACCCAAGCGTTCGGCGAAAAAGATTCGGGATTGGCGAATCGATCGGCACCTCCGACGAGCCGCTGTCGGGGCGGTAGTACGCCCCAGCCCACTGCCAGGGCACCCGCTGCGCCCAGACCCATCCACAGCACTGTTCGACGCTTCATCCTGCTTTCACCTCCGGCAGGCCCAGGCCAACACGCCGCAGCGATTCGATTTCGTCGCGCAATCGAGCAGCCTCTTCGAATTCGAGGTTACGTGCCCGCTGAAACATCTCGGTCTCGAGCTGCTTGATGCGCCGCATTGCCTGCTCAGGACTCCATTGACGCGTACCTTTCGCCCCGGGCCGCACTTCCGCTCGGGCGACCTTCACCGCAGCCGGAAGATCTGCGGCCGGCGAGCGAGCGCCCTCCATCACATCCACCACCGGCTTGACGATGCCGCGCGGCACGATCCCGTGAAGCGCGTTGAATTCGAGTTGCTTGGATCGCCGCCGATCCGTCTCGTCCATCGCTCGTTGCATCGAACCCGTGATGCGATCGGCGTACAGAATCGCCCGCCCACTGACGTGGCGCGCCGCGCGACCGATCGTCTGGATGAGGGAATTGTCCGAGCGCAGAAAGCCTTCTTTGTCGGCATCCAGAATCGCCACCAGCGACACCTCAGCCATGTCGAGTCCTTCACGCAGTAGGTTGATCCCGACCAGTACGTCGAACACCCCGAGCCGCAGGTCTCGAATGATCTCGCTACGCTCGACCGTCTCGACGTCGGCGTGCAGATAGCGGACCTTGACCTGATGCTCCTCGAGATACTCAGTGAGATCTTCCGCCATCCGCTTGGTCAGAGTCGTGATCAGCACGCGCTCGCCTCGAGCGACGCAGACACGAATTTCAGATAGCACGTCATCGACCTGCGTTCGCACCGGCCGCACCTCGACTGACGGATCGACCAGACCGGTGGGACGCACGACCTGCTCGACGACCTGCGAGGCGTGACGTGCCTCGTAGCTCCCCGGGGTCGCCGAGACGAAAATCATTTGCGGCGCGATTCGCTCCCACTCTTCGAATCGGAGCGGTCGATTATCGAGCGCCGAAGGTAATCGGAAGCCGTATTCGACGAGCGTCTCCTTGCGCGAACGATCGCCTTTGTACATGGCACCCAGCTGCGGCAGCGTCTGGTGACTCTCATCGACGACCAGCAGCGCATTCGCGGGCAGATAGTCGTACAGACACGGGGGCGGCTCACCGGGCTCACGACCCGACAAGTAGCGGGAATAATTCTCGATACCTGCGCAGTATCCGACCTCTTTCATCATCTCCAGATCGAACAACGTTCGCTGCTCGAGCCGTTGCGCTTCGACCAGTTTGTCGGCGGCCCGCAGTTCGATCAGGCGCTCACGCAGCTCTTCACGAATCTTGTCGATCGCCGCGATGAGACAATCCTTCGGGGTGACGAAATGCGTACCAGGATAGACGGTATATCGTGGCAGCTTACGCAGTACCTCGCCGGTAAGCGGATCGAATAACGCCAGCGACTCGATGGTCTCGTCGAACAGCTCTACGCGCAGCGCCTCACGCTGCGACTCCGCCGGAAAGATATCGATGACATCGCCCCGCACACGAAAGGTACCTTGGGTGAAATCGATGTCGTTGCGTGTGTACTGCATGTCCGCGAGCCGCCGCAGGAGTTTGCGCTGATCCAGAATCTCGCCGCGAACGAGATGCAGCACCATCGCGAGATACGCCTGCGGATCACCAAGACCATAGATCGAGGATACGGTGGCGACGATGATCGCATCCGGGCGCTCGAGCAGCGCCTTGGTCGCGGAAAGTCGCATCTGCTCGATATGCTCGTTAATTGAGGCGTCCTTCTCGATATAAGTGTCGCTCGAGGGAACGTACGCTTCAGGTTGGTAGTAGTCGTAATACGACACGAAATATTCGACCGCATTATTCGGGAAGAACTCGCGGAATTCGCCGTAGAGTTGTGCTGCGAGCGTCTTGTTGTGCGCGATCACGAGCGTGGGACGCTGCACTGCAGCGATGACGTTGGCGATGGTGTACGTCTTACCGCTGCCGGTGACGCCGAGCAGCGTCTGGTGCGCCAGGCCATTTCGTAGACCGTCCAGTAATGCGGCGATCGCGCCCGGTTGGTCGCCGGCAGGCGCGTAGTCGGAACGCAATTGGAAACTGGTCATGGACCCTACTATATAGCGACTCCCAGCGCGGGGCGCCGGTCCGTGCTTGACGCCATCCGGCGCATTCTTGAGAATGCGCGCCTTCGCGATTCCCCGGTAGCTCAGTCGGTAGAGCGTCGGACTGTTAATCCGCAGGTCGCTGGTTCGAGTCCAGCCCGGGGAGCCATTCAGAAGTGCGGTTTATCCGGCGAGGACTCAAACCGCTCCACCGCCTCGGTCACCAGTCGTCGCGCATGAGCGGCATCCGACCATCCCTTCACCTTGACCCACTTACCGTGGTCGAGATCCTTGTAATGCTCGAAGAAGTGCCCGATGCGCTCGAGCCAATGCTTTGACACGTTGGCCAGGTCGTTGACGTGTGTGTACCCACTGAAAACCTTATCGATAGGTACGGCAAGCAGCTTTTCGTCAGCGCCGGCTTCGTCTTCCATCAACAGCACCCCAACGGGTCGGCAGCGGATGACCGATCCCGGCACGAGCGGCAACGGAAGGATGACAAGCACGTCTGCCGGATCGCCATCACCACCGAGCGTGTGCGGGATGTAACCGTAGTTACAGGGGTAGCGCATCGGCGTCGAGAGGATGCGATCGACGAAGATCGCACCCGTGGATTTGTCGACCTCGTACTTCACCGGGTCGGCATCCTTCGGGATTTCGATGATGACGTTGATCTCGTCGGGCAACTTACGTCCGGAAGGCACGAGGTCGAGTCCCATAGCGATCTACTCCGTACGCTCACACCGAGCGCGAAATGAGTTCCTTCATGATTTCGTTCGTACCGCCGTAGATGCGCTGCACGCGCGAGTCGACGAACATCCGACAGACCAAGTACTCGTTCATGTACCCGTAGCCACCGTGCAACTGAACACACTCGTCGATTACCTGCTGCTGCATATCGGTGACCCAATATTTGGCCATCGAGGCGGTCTCGGTATCGAGCTTGCCCTCGAGTAACTTGCCGATGCAATCGTCGACGAAAACCCGAGCGACCCGCGTGATCGTGGCCATTTCCGCGAGCTTGTGACGCACCGTCTGCATACTGCCGATGGTCTGTCCGAACGCCTTGCGCTCCTTGACGTATTTGGAGGTCTCTGCGAGTGCGCCCTCCATCGCCGCAACCCCGCAGAGCGCGATAACCAGGCGCTCGTAGGGTAGATCACCCATCAGCTGATACATACCGAGACCTTCCTCGGCGCCTAGTCGACAGTCCGCCGGCACGCGAACGTCTTCGAAAAACAGCTCCGCAGTGTCCTGCGCAACCATACCCATCTTGTCGAGCACGCGGCCGACGCGATAGCCCGGCAGGTCGTCGGTTTCAACCATGAGGAGCGATAAGCCGCGCTTACGCTCCTCAGGGTTGGTACGCGTGACAAGCATCAGCAACGAGGCCTGTCCGCCGTTGGTGATGAAGATCTTCGAACCGTTGATGCGATAGTGATCGCCCTCGAGCACCGCACGGGTGCGAATTCCCTGTAGATCGGAGCCCGCGCCGGGCTCGGTCATCGCGATCGCGCCGATCAGCTCGCCACGCGCCATACGCGGTAGCCAACGCTTTTTCTGCGCCTCGGTACCGTAGTTGAACACGTAGTGAGCACACATGCTGTGCACACCCTGGCCAAATCCCGACAACCCGCGCCGCGCGAGCTCCTCGTAAAGCACGGCTTCATGACGGAAGTCACCGCCACCGCAGCCGTACTCGCTCGGCAGGTCGAGACACAACAGCCCCTGCTCGCCAGCCTTACGCCAGATGTCCTTTCCTACGCCGTGCTGCTTGCGCCACTGCGGGTCGTTCGGGACCATCTCGCTGTCGACGAACCGGGCAACGTTCTCCCGGAAGAGATCGAGTTCCTCATCGAGCCAGGACGATCGATACGGCAGCATCAGGGCCTCCCCTTCACGACTCGACGCAGGTGAGAACGAAACTCCTTGCCCAGCTGCGGATGCGCCAACGCGTAGGCGACCGTCGCCTGCAGGTAACCGAGTTTGCTGCCGCAGTCGAACCGCTGGCCCTCGAAACGGTAGGCGTAGACCGCCTCCTCCTCGAGTAACCGCGCGATTCCGTCGGTCAACTGAATCTCGCCACCGGCCCCCCGCCCGATTAACGCCAGATGATCGAAGATCGAGGGCGACAGCAAGTAGCGCCCGACCACTGCGAGATTGGACGGAGCCACGTGGGGCTTAGGCTTCTCCACGATGCCACGGATCCGCGCCGTAGTTCCCCGTGTCTCGACCTCAACGATGCCGTACTTGTCCGTTTCGCTGCGAGGCACGGTTTCACACCCGATAACGCTGGCCCCCTTGGACGCATAAATCTGCGCCATCTGCGCGAGGCAAGGCGTACGAGCCGCAATCAAATCGTCGGCGAGGTGTACAAAGAATGGTGCGTTACCTACCGCGGGTCGGGCGCACAGTACAGCGTGCCCTAGTCCCAGCGGTGACGGCTGGCGGATATAAATACAGGTGGCATAACTCGGCAGAACGCTGTGTAACTGCTTGAGCAGATCTGACTTGCCCTGCGACTCCAGCATCTTTTCGAGCTCGCGGTCGGAATCGAAATGATCTTCGATGGCGCGTTTGGTTGAGCCCGTGATGAACACGAGTCGCCGCGCACCCGCGGCCAGAGCCTCCTCGACCGCGTACTGGATCAGCGGCTTATCCACCACCGGCAGCATTTCTTTGGGACTGGCTTTAGTGGCAGGCAGGAACCGTGTTCCCCGTCCTGCGACAGGGAATACAGCGGTTTCGATTAGTGGCTTCTTAGCCATTGCGCACTCCGTCCTGCAGCGAAGTGCGAATTTTAAAACAAAATGCCGGGCCGAGCGGCCCGGCATCGCGCATCTTGCGCTCAGTGGCGAGTCAGCGCCCCGGCTTGCTCGGACTCGTCGGCGCCGGACGGCCGGTCGGTGCCCCCGGCTTGGCGGGACGCACCGCCGTTGGACCCACCGGCTCGAGCCGCAGCCGCGCACGATTCAGCTCGATGGTACGCAGGCCGATGCCCTTGACCAGGGCGAGATCCTCAACCTTGCGAAACGGACCGTTTTTTTGACGATAGTCGACGATAGCTCGTGCCTTGGACTCACCGATACCCTCGAGCTCCCGGGCGAGCGTGCTCGCATCGGCGCTGTTGAGATTGACGGTGGCCGACTGCGCCATCGCGAGGGGCGAGAGGCACAGCAGGCATAGCAGGGACAGAACGTTCTTCATGAAGCTCTCCTTTGGGTTAGATGACCCCGCGGAGGCTAGGACGAGCGTGCTGGAAGACGGCAGCGCCCTATGAACTCAATCGATACAAAAACTACACCACGAGGGGTCAGTCGCGGATCGGCCGCGAGAGGCTCTCGTTGACCCGCTCACGAAGGTCTTTGCCAGGTTTGAAATGCGGCACGTACTTACCCGAGAGCGCGACGGCCTCGCCGGTCTTGGGGTTACGTCCCTGACGCGGCGGACGGAAGTGCAGCGAGAAGCTGCCGAAGCCGCGGATTTCAATGCGATCACCCGCCGCCAGAGCATCACTCATGATCTCGAGCATCTGCTTGAGAGCAAGCTCGACATCTTTGGCGGGCAGATGCTTCTGCTTCGCCGTGATGAGTTCGATGAGTTCGGATTTCGTCACGGGCCACCCCCCGAGAGATCATCGGCCGGGATGCGCAACAGTCCTAGCCACGCATCCCGTCCGGCGAACGGTACGACTCAGCTGCGATCGCGATCGCTGATCTGCGCCTTCAGCAGCTCGCCGAGGCTGGTGCCGGCCGTGGGGCCGCCCTGCTCCGAGCGGTAGCTCTGTACCGCTTCGGCTTCCTCGTGAGCTTCCTTAGCCTTGATCGACAGCGAGATCGAGCGCGTCTTGCGATCGACGCCGAGGAACTTCGCCTCGACCTCATCGCCCACCTTAAGGAACTGCCGCGCATCTTCGACTCGGTCGCGACCGAGCTCGGAAGCGCGCAGCTGACCCTCGATGCCGTTGCCAAGGTCGATGACCGCGCCACGCGCATCGACATCCTTCACAACGCCGCGAACGATGCTGCCCTTCGGGTTATCGGCGATATAGCCGGCGAACGGATCCTTCGCGAGCTGTTTGATACCGAGGCTGATGCGCTCGCGCTCCGGATCGATCGCGAGCACCATGGCCTCGACCGTCTGACCCTTCTGGAAGCTGCGTACCGCCTCTTCGCCCGGAATATCCCAGGAAATATCCGACAGATGCACGAGGCCGTCTATGTTGCCCGACAGACCGATGAAGAGCCCGAAGTCGGTGATCGACTTGATCTGACCCGACACCTTGTCGCCGCGGTTGTAGTTCTCGGCAAACTCGCGCCACGGGTTGGCGGCACACTGTTTGAGGCCGAGGCTGATACGCCGACGCTCCTCGTCACAGTCGAGCACCATGACCTCGA
>JBMSXG010000031.1:0-16497 GCA_049425405.1 Steroidobacteraceae bacterium | reverse complement strand
GAGCACGGCACTCATAATGCCGGGGTCGAGGGTTCGAGTCCCTCCCTTTCCACCAGTTCCGGCTCAGCGCGCAATCAGTTCTACATCGAGCCGTTTGGCGCAGAGCCAAAACAGCACCGCTGCAGGCAGAAGTAACAGCGCGGTAACGATCATCGAACTGCGCAGCCCTTCGCCGTAGATCGCGACGCACACGGCCTGCTCAGCGGCGGTGAGTGCGCCAAGGGCCTTCGGATGACAGGCAGCCACATCGAGCACTCCCGTCAGACCACGCGCCTCGATCGATCGCATCATGAAGGCGTCGCTCAGAGCGCCCACGAATTGCGGACCGATACCGTTGCCGACCAGCGCGATGATGAACAGCAGGATCGCGATGGCCGAGGCACGCGAGGATTGCGGGACGACGCCCTGGCCGATCGTGTACTGCGCGCCGAGGTAACTGAAATGCAAGGCCGACGCGCACATCCAAATCGGAAAGGCGAACCCCAAGCGATCCGAGGGTTGTATGAAGGCGGTGATGTACAAGGGCACGGCGAAAACCAGCGACAGGGCGGGTAGCCAGGCGAGCCAGCGGATCGAGCGACGCATCAGTCGCTCGGTGATGAATCCGGTGGCGATGGTGCCGAGAGCGCCCGCCACGCTGAGCGGTACGCCAAAGCGTAGAGCGAACTCGGCCGGCGATAGATCGTGAAGCCGCTGCATCATCGGTGATTGGAAGCTGGCAAATCCGTAGCCCACCATCGCTACCAGCGAGCTCGCCGCAGCCATCAGCCAAAAGCTCGGTTTGGCACGTAGGCTGCGCAGCGTCGCGCCGATGCCGCTCCGATCTGTTGGCGCTAAACCCGGCGGATCGGAGTAGCCACGCGGAGGCTCGCGAATCGTGAGCCAGACGATCGCGGCGATCAGCAGGCCAGGGACTCCGAGCGCGAGAAAGGCGAATCGCCAGCCGAAATCACTACCCCAGCCGAAGGTCTCGGGTAACCACGCGAGGCCGAAGATCCCGAGGATTTTGGTGACCGTCGCGTCGGGTAGCTGACCCAATGGGCCGCCGATGAGGAAGGCGAGCGCGGAGCCGAGCATCACGCCGATCGAGTAGATGGACAGCGCCTTGGCGCGACGGTCGGGGCGGTAATAGTCGGCGATGAGGGAATTGGAGGGAGGGTTGCTGCCCGCCTCACCGATGGCGACGCCGATCCGAGCTAATAATAGAAAGAGAAAGCCGGTCGCCAGGCCGCACAGCGCCGTCATCAGCGACCATAGGGCGATACAAATGGCGATGATGGCGACGCGGTTGTAGCGATCGGCGGCAAGCGCAATAGGGATGCCCATCAGCGCATAGAACAGGGCGAATGGCGGTCCGGCCAAGAAGCCGAATTCCGCATCGCTTAAGCCGAAGGTGGTGATCACCGGCTGCGCGAGTACCCCGAGTAGCGCTCGATCGATGAAATTGAGGGTGTAGACGAACGCGAGCGATAGCAATACGTAGCGTCGGTAGGCGGGGCTGCCGAAGTCACGGCCCTGCGCTGCCGAGTTGAGCATGGCGTTCGTCATCGCTGAGAGAACGATGTCATGGGCTCAAACTGTACCCCTCAGCCGACAGATCGCCCAGAGTTCGCTCGTCGGCGCCTAGCGTCTTGGTACAATTTACACCATGTTCCGCGTGTCTCCGTTCATCGTCCTGCCGCTCGTCATCGGTACCCTCGTGCTCGGTGGATGTGCTGCCACCGATGCCGGCTCGCTCGTGTCGCAGGCCTCGGGGGAGGTCGCATCGCTGGTCGGCGAGCGAGTCTCGCTGCCGGGGGATGCTGCCGATCGGCTACGACGTCGCGAGGCGGTCGCAAGCGCGCTGAACGAGCCGCTCACGGCGGACGACGCCGTGCGGATCGCGCTGCTCAACAGCCCGGCACTGCAGGCGCTGCTCGCCAGCCGGGCTGCCGATATCCTTGAGGCTCAGCAAGCCGGTCGGCTCGCCAATCCCGTGCTCTCTTACGAGCGTCTTCGCTCCGGCGAAGAGGTGGAAATCGGCCGAGCGCTGTCGTTTGGGCTGCTCGAGCTCGTGCTGTGGCCCGGCCAGCGGCGCATCGCTCGGGAACGGCAGCGCGGTGCGGAACTTCGACTGGCTGCTGAGCTTGTCGATCAGGTGACTTTGATTCGTCAGGCTTGGGTCGAGGCTGTCGCTGCCGAGCAGAGTGCTGTCTATGCCAAACAGGTGCTCGAGAGTGCGAAGGCGAGTGCGGAGCTCGCACGTCGCATGGAAGCGGTCGGAAACTTTAATCGCTTGATGCGTGCCCGTCAGGAGTCTTTCGAGGCTGACGCGCTCATTGGTCAGACGGAGGCGACCCACCGTGCGCTTGCAACTCGGGAGGCGCTGGTGAGGGCGCTCGGGCTCGATGATGCGCAGGCGGCCCGCCTACGTCTTCCTGAGCGTCTGCCGGATCTGCCGGCTGAACTGCTGACGGCCGAGGCGATCTCCGCCCGGGCCGTAAACGAGCGCCTCGACGTACGAATGGCGGAGGCCGAGTGGCGCGCGACCCGCGCCGAGCGTGCCCGTGGAAGGATCACGAGTCTGACGGACATCGAAGCCATGGGTCGTCGCGATACCGTGATCGATGAGGCGGACTCGGATCGTGCCACCGTACGCGGCGGCGAAATCGAGTTGCGCTTGCCGCTTTTCGATGCCGGGGAGCTCAAGCGCGGCAAGCAAGGCGCCCGCGAGCAAGCGGCAGCTGCCTCGCTCGAAGCGTCGCTGCGCGAGGCGAGCTCGTCGCTACGCGAACAGTACGCCGCCTATCGGGCGGCGCACGAGCGGGCGCGTCAGCATCGTGACCAGCTGATACCGCTGCGGGCAGCAATCTCTGAAGAAACGCTGCTGCGTTACAACGCCATGATCATCGGCGTGTTCGAGTTGCTCGCCGATGCGCGCGAGCAGATCACTTCGGTGCGGGCGGCAATCGAGGCCGAGCGCGAGTTTTGGCAAGCAGAGGCAGCCCTGCAGGCAGCTCTCGTCGGTCGGCCGTTTGTCGGTGGATCGGTGGGGGCGGGTGCATCGGCGATCCGCGCTTCGGGAGCTGCCGCCGACGCGGCAGGGCACTGACAGGCAGGGCAGTTACATGGGTACGCGGCGAAAATTTCTCGGCTTGGCGGGTATGGCTGGTGGAGCGCTAGCCGGCGCGAGCGTTGCGCGTGCGGCACTCGCCTCGCTTCCGGAGCCGGTGCTCGAGACCGAGGCCACGACGCGCCCGCCGTTAGCACCGTCCTCCGGTAGGCCGTATCGGCCTGTGGTGACGTTGAACGGCTGGACGCTCCCATTCCGTATGCGACGCGGAGTCAAAGAATTTCATCTGGTCGCAGAGCCGGTGGTGCGTGAGTTTGCGCCGGGATTCAAGGGGCACCTGTGGGGTTACAACGGCCAGAGTCCGGGGCCCACGATCGAGGTCGTCGAGGGCGACCGCGTGCGCATCTTCGTGACCAACAAGCTGCCGGAGATCACGAGCATTCACTGGCACGGTCAGCGTCTGCCAAATGGCATGGACGGAGTAACGGGGCTCAACCAACCCGGTATCCCGCCGGGTAAGACGTTCGTGTACGAGTTCACGGCGCGTCGGCCCGGCACGTTCATGTACCACCCGCATGCTGACGAGATGGTGCAAATGGCGATGGGCATGATGGGTTTCTGGGTCACGCATCCGAAGGGCGCGCATCCGCTCATCGACCAGGTCGATCGCGACTTCTGTTTCTTGCTCAACGCCTACGACATCGATCCTGGCAGCTTCACGCCGAAGATTATGACCATGCTCGATTTCAATATCTGGAGCTGGAACAGTCGCGTTTTCCCCGGCATCGATCCGCTCGTGGTGCGTCATGGTGATCGGGTGCGAATCCGTATCGGTAATCTCACGATGACCAACCATCCCATTCACCTGCACGGGCACGAATTCCTGGTCACCGGCACCGATGGTGGGCCGACGCCACGTTCGACTCGTCAGTACGAAGTGACGCAGGACATTGCCGTCGGACAAATGCGCCAGATCGAGTTTCTGGCGGATGAAGAGGGGGACTGGGCGTTCCACTGTCACAAGAGCCATCACACCATGAACGCCATGGGTCACGATGTGCCCACGATGATCGGCGTCGATCAGCGCGGCGTCGCCTCGCGGATCAACCGCTTGATACCGGGATATATGGCGATGGGCCAGAACGGCATGGACGAGATGACAACGATGCGCATGCCGATGCCAGCCAACACCTTGCCGATGATGATGGGCGAGGGGCCCTTCGGTGCCGTCGGTATGGGCGGTATGTTCTCGATCGTGAAGGTGCGCAAGGGCCAGAAGCGCAACGATTACACCGATCCGGGTTGGTACAGGCATCCGCCTGGCACCGTCGCATACGAGTACGGCGGCGCGCCGCCTGCGGCGATGCGCTCCGAGTCGGCTGGAGGTCGTTCGATGGAGCGTGCCGGACAGCCGCAAGACGAATGGCTGGTTCGTGTGCGCAAGCCGGGTGGTCATAGCGGACACGAGCACTGAGCGCTTGGCGGGCGATCTGCACGATACCGACCCTGAAGAGACCCGCGAGTGGCTCGAGGCACTGCGCGCGGCCGTGGCTGCGGGCGGCCGTGAGCGCGGTCTATTCCTGCTGACCCAGCTCGAGCAGCAAGCGCAGCAGCTCGGGGTCATTGCTCATGTCATTCCGTATTCCGCTTATCAAAATACGATCCCGCTCGATGAGCAGGCCGTACATCCTGGCGATGTGGCGATGGAGGAGCGGCTCACCGCCATCATGCGCTGGAACGCGCTCGCAATGGTGGTGCGGGCCAACAAGGCCTACGGAGAGCTCGGCGGTCACGTCGCCACCTATGCCTCGGCTGCAGAAATCTTCGAGATCGGTCTCAACCATTTCTTCCGCGGGCCGGACGCGCCCGGCGGCGGTGATCTCGTATTTTTCCAGCCGCACTCGGCGCCCGGGGTCTATGCGCGCGCCTTCCTAGAAGACCGTCTGAGCGAGACGCAACTGGCTCATTACCGGCAGGAGACTGCAGGTTCAGGGCTGTGTTCCTATCCGCATCCGTGGCTGATGCCAGATTTTTGGCAGTTTCCGACCGGCTCGATGGGGATCGGTCCGATCAATTCGATCTACCAGGCGCGCTTCCTGCGTTATCTCGAGCATCGGGGTCTCGCGGACACTTCGCAGCGTCGCGTTTGGGGAATCTTTGGCGACGGTGAGATGGATGAGCCTGAGTCGGTCGGCGCACTCACGCTCGCCTCACGCGAGCGACTCGACAACCTCACCTTCGTCATCAACTGCAACCTGCAGCGGCTTGATGGGCCGGTGCGCGGCAATGGCCAGATCATCCAGGAGCTCGAGGCGCTGTTCACCGGCGCGGGTTGGAACGTCATCAAGGTGCTATGGGGATCGGATTGGGATCCGCTTTTTGCCCGCGACACGAGTCATGCGTTGCTGCGGGTATTCGCCAAGATGGTCGATGGTCAATACCAGACGCTGGGCGCGAACGACGGAGCGTACAACCAGGAAAAATTCTTCGGGCTCGACCCCGAGCTTCGTGCGCTCGTGGCGCATATGTCGCTCGCCGAGATCGACGCGCTGAAGCGCGGTGGTCATGACTTCCGCAAGTTATACGCCGCATTTGCGGCTGCCACGGCGCATCGAGGACAGCCGACGGTCATCCTTGCCAAGACCAAGAAGGGTTATGGCATGGGTCGAGCGGGCGAGTCGCGTATGACGGCGCACCAGGAGAAGAAGCTCGACGTCGAGGCGCTGCTCGAATTTCGTAACCGGTTCAACTTGCCGCTCACCGACAGTGAGGTTGCAGAGCTGCGTTTTCTAAAACCCGCGCACGACAGCGCGGAGATGGGTTACCTGCGTGCCCGTCGGGCCGCACTCGGGGGCGCGTTGCCGTTGCGTCGCACGGATGCGCCACCGTTGCCGGTGCCGGCACTCGATAGTTATGCCGGATTTGCCCTCGAGGCCGACGGTAAAGAGATGTCGACCACCATGGCGGTGGTTCGGCTGCTAAGCGCGCTGCTGCGCGACAAGACCCTCGGTCCCCGAATCGTCCCGATCGTGGCCGATGAGGCTCGCACTTTCGGCATGGCGAGCCTGTTCCGCCAGATCGGCATTTACTCCCCGGCCGGGCAGCTCTACGAGCCGGAGGATGCCGGCTCACTGCTGGCGTATCGCGAGAGTCGTGATGGGCAGCTGCTCGAGGAAGGCATCACCGAGGCCGGGGCGCTGTCTTCATGGGTCGCGGCCGCGACGGCGTACAGCGTGCATGGGTTGCGTCTGTTGCCGGTGTACATCTACTACTCGATCTTCGGGTTCCAGCGCGTCGGCGATCTCATCTGGGCAGCGGCCGATCAGCGCGCACGAGGTTTTCTGCTTGGTGCGACAGCGGGGCGCACCACGCTGAGCGGCGAGGGGCTGCAGCATCAGGACGGCTCGAGTCACCTCGTCGCCGCGACGGTGCCGAACTGTCGAGCCTACGATCCGGCCTTCGCCGGAGAACTCGCGGTGATCTTCGATTACGGTGCCCGACGCATACTCGAGCAGGACTGCGACGAGTTTTATTACGTCACCGTGATGAACGAGAACTACCCGCAACCCTCGTTACCCGCGGATACCCACGAGGCGCTGATTCGTGGCATGTATCGCTACGGGCTCTATGGTGAGGGTCCGGCAATCGTACGTCTGCTGGGTGCTGGGACGATTCTGCGGGAGGTTATCGCAGCAGCCGAGTGGCTCGCCGCGCGCGGTATTGCGAGCGAAGTGTGGAGTGTGACCAGCTTCAGCGAGTTGGCGCGCGAGGCTCGCGAGGTCGAGCGACACAACCGGCTGGCACCGCTCACGCCACGCAAGAGTCATCTCGAGCAGTGTTTGTCCGGTAGCGCGCCGATCGTCGCCGCCACTGACTACGTTCGTGCCGTGCCACAACTCGTGGCGAGCTACTTGCCGGGCCGACGTTACGTCACGCTGGGTACGGATGGCTTCGGTCGTAGCGATCTGCGCGGCACGCTACGCCGATTCTTCGAAGTGGATCGCCACAGCGTGGCGCTTGCAGCGCTGCAGGGGCTCGTTGAGTCGGGTCAGCTGGCGCCTGCGATGCTCGATGCGGCGGTTCGCGAGTTGGGAGTCGACCCTGCAAACGTCCCGAGCTGGTTGCGCTGAGTTACTCGAGACTCAGCAGTCCGGTGTTGCCGCCAGTCGCCGTTGTGTTCACCGTCAGCGTGCGCTCTGTGGTGAAGCGGGCCAGATACTGTGGTCCGCCTGCCTTCGGGCCCGTGCCCGACAGGCCTGTGCCACCGAACGGTTGAACGCCGACTACCGCACCGATCATGTTGCGATTGACGTAGACGTTGCCAGCGCGTGAACCGTCAAACACCTGCGTGCGCAGCAGGTCAAGACGGGTTTGTAGTCCGAGCGTAAGCCCATACCCACTGGCCTCGATGGCTGCGAGCAGTGCACTCTCCTCGCCGGTCCGCCAGCGGACGACATGCAAGATCGGGCCGAAGGCTTCCTCTCGAAGCTGGGCGGGCGCGGCCAGTTCGATCAGATGGGGAACGACAAAGCGTCGCGGGTCGATGGACGAGGGAAGCTCGCCTCGCGGGGGAGCGCCGGTCTTGCGCAGTTTTGCGCCTCCAGCGAGCAAGCGCTCGACGTGTCGATGCAAGGCGTCGGCGGCCTCGATGGTAATCACCGGACCCACGTCGGTCGTCAGTCGCGCAGGATCGCCGACCACCAGCGTCTCCATCGCTCCCTCGAGCATCTCGAGGATCCGATCCGCGCAATCCGCTTGTAGGCACAACAGACGTAGGGCAGAGCAGCGCTGCCCGGCACTGCCGAACGCCGAGGCGACGACATCGTCCACGACCTGCTCCGGCAGCGCGGTGGAGTCGACGATCATCGCGTTGAGACCACCCGTCTCGGCGATCAGCGGCAGGATGGCGCCCTCGCGAGCGGCAAGTCGGCGGTTGAGCCACTGTGCGGTGCGCGTCGATCCTGTGAACACCACGCCTGCGAGCGCCGGGTGATCGAGTGCGGCCTCGCCGAACTCGCGGCCGAGCATGGATAGCACCTGCAGCGCCTCAGTCGGGACACCGCTATCGTGCAATACGCGGGTCATGGCGAGTGCCACACGCGGCGTGGTCTCCGCCGGCTTGGCGACAACCGTATTGCCCGTCACCAACGCCGCGACGATTTGGCCGGTGAAGATTGCCAGCGGAAAATTCCAGGGCGAGATGCAGACGAAAACGCCTCGAGGCGAATAAGACAACTGATTCGTTTCACCCGTCGGGCCAACCAGTGGCTCAGGCTTCGACTGCAAACGACGCGCCTCGGCGGCGTAGTAACGGCAAAAGTCAGCGGCCTCGCGAACTTCGGCCAGTGCATCGCCTGCGGTCTTGCCGGCCTCGTGCACGAGCAGGGCGATGAACTGCGCGCGCTGCTGTTCGAGTGTATCGGCAGCGCGCTCGAGCGCTGCTGCGCGGAACTCGACGGGGGTGGCACGCCATGACGCAAAGCACGCGGCGGCGCGCTCCATCGCTGTGACAACCTCTGTCGGCGTAGCGAACGGCGGTGTCGGCGCGAGCGCGGGTGTGGCCGTACCGAGTACCGACTGCAGCGCGTCGACTTCAGCGCGACGTCCAAGATCGATACCCTGCGAGTTACGCCGAGCGGAGCCGAAAAGATCCGGCGGTCGAGGGATTGATGGATGTGGGATGGAGGTGAGCGCCGTCGTGCTCGTGATCGGATCCGATACCACCTCATCGATCGAGACGCGCTCGTCCATGAAGCGATTCACGAAAGAGGTATTGGCGCCGTTCTCGAGCAGTCGGCGCACGAGATAGGCCAGCAGGTCGGCATGCGGTCCGACGGGCGCATAGGTGCGCACCGGCGGGAAGTGATCGAGCTGACGAGCGGCCTCGTCGTAAAGCAGCGTGCCCATACCGTGCAGACGCTGGAATTCGAAGCGACGGTCACCGCGCAACGCGAGCAGCGCGCCGATAGTGTGGGCATTGTGCGTAGCGAACTGTGCATACAGCTGCGGCGTTGCCAGTAACCGTCGCGCGCAGGCGAGATAGGCCACGTCTGTCGAGCTCTTGCGGGTATAGACGGGATAATCCGCCAGTCCGCGCTCTTGCGCGCGCTTGATCTCGCTATCCCAATACGCGCCCTTGACCAGCCGGACCGCGAGCTCGCGCCGGCTGTCGCGGGCGAGATCGGCAATGTACTCGATGACCGCCGACGCACGTCGACCATAGGCCTGAACGGCAAGTCCAAGACCGGGCCAATCGCGGGTGGCGGAATCGCGGGCAAGGGCGGCAAAGATATCGAGCGATAGTTCGAGGCGGTCCTGTTCTTCGGCGTCGATGGTCAGCCCGATACCGAGTGAGGCTGCGAGTCGAGCCAGTTCCTGTGCACGCGGCAGCAGTTTGTCGAGCGTTCGTGTTCTCTGCAGCAGCGTGTAGCGTGGGTCGAGGGCCGACAACTTGATGGAGATGGCGTGCCGGGCGTGCGGCGATGGATCGGATCCGCTGTACACGGCCTTTGACAGTGCGCGGATCGCGTGGGCGTACGCCTCGTAGTAACGAGCGGCGTCGGCATCCGTCCGCGCACCCTCGCCGAGCATGTCGAAGGAGCACAGCGAGAGCGCGGGTTCACGCTGGCATCGGCTGAGGGCTTCTTCGATCGTGCGCCCGACGACGAATTCTCCGCCGATGATCTGCATCGCCCGACGCAGGGCTTGTCGTAGCACGGGCTCGGTGGTGCGCTGCGTGAGGTTGCGCAGCCAGCCGCCGGTGTCGCCGGATTGCAGCGCTTGGGGCAGCTCCACGAGTCGGCCCGTCAGCATGAGTCCCCACGTCGAGGCGTTGACGAACAGCGAGCTCGAGCGGCCGGAATGCGCGGCCCAGTCGCCGCGAGCGATTTTCTCGGCGATCAGTCGGTCGGCGGTGTCATCGTCCGGGATACGTAGCAGAGCCTCCGCCAGGCACATTAGCGCGATACCTTCCTGATTCGAGAGACCGAATTCCTGCAGGAAGGCATCGAGGTAGGGCCGCTCGTCGGCGCGGCGTCGTGCGCCGCTCACGAGCGCGCGCGCCGTGTGCAGCGCCGAGGTGCGGGTCTGCACGTCGAGCGCACCAAGCAGGGCACGAACCTCGTCGGCCTCGGGCCGCGACGGGGGCGAAACAAAATTCATGGGCCGACATTATGCCGTCTTCGGCCGCAAGCAGCGTCACCGATACGATCGCGGCTATACTTCCGTTATGACTGAGAACACTCCCTCAAGCCGTAAGGCGCTGTTGCTCGCTTTCGAGACCTCGGGAACCGTCCGGCCGCTGCTTGCCTTCCTTGCGGACGTCGCCGTGTTCGCGCTGGGCTCGCTCCTCGTGCTGCTCGATTCTGTCCTATGGCTCAAATTGCTCGGCACGCTGCTGATCACCGTCGGAATAGTGAGGCTGTTCGTCATTGGTCATGATGCCTGCCACGGCGCGTTCTTCCGCCACGATTGGCTCAACCACGTGATCGGGCGGTTAGCCTTCCTGCCATCGATGACCGCGTTCAGCCTCTGGGACGTGGGGCACAACGTCGCGCATCACGGCTTCAACAACCTCAAGGGACGCGACCAGGTGTGGGCGCCGTTCTCCAAGACCGAATTCGACGCGCTGCCTCGGCATCGGCGGCTGCTCGAGCGGATCTATCGCAGTGGCGCCGGCTGGGGTCTCTACTATTTACTCGAGCTGTGGTGGAAGAAGCTCTACTTCGCCACTCGGCGCCAGATCGGTGCGTCGCGCGCGAAATATCATTGGGACAGCGCGCTCGTGACGGCTGGCATGCTCGGGTGGGTCGCGCTGGTGGTGGGCGTGGCCTTGGAGACCGATCAGAGCGTGCTCGTGTTGCTCGTGCTCGGAATCATCGTGCCTTTCGCGTTGTGGAATGCCGTCATGGGGTTTGTGGTCTTTGTGCACCACACCCATCCTAAGATCGCTTGGTTCATCAAGCGACAGGAGTGGCAGAAGCATCGCGCCTATTTGACCGCGACTGTGCACGTGCGTTTTCCGTTTGGTCTCGACCGGCTGCTGCACAACATCATGGAGCACAACGCCCATCACCTGAACCCGCGCATTCCGCTGTACTCACTGCGTCGTGCACAGCGGGCGCTGACCGAGCGTTTTGCCGATCAGTTCGAGGCCTATCGCCTCACGTGGTCGATGTATCGGGATTGCGTGCGGCGCTGCAAGCTCTACGACTTCTCGAGCCACGCCTGGCTCGATTTCCGCGGTCGGGTCACCTCGCAGGTGCCGATTCCGACGGACTGAGCTCGCGCCACAGGGGCTCGACGTGGTCGCCGACGCTGAGCCATCCACCGACGCCCGTGTCCACCCGCGCGTTCTGACCGAAGGTCACGCCGCCCCACTGAGCATCAAATCGAAAGCGCCGCAGCGTCGGTAGAGGATCGACGCCGCTGTCGCCGCTGTCCTGATCTAGGCTCGTGATCACACATCGCGTGCAAGGTTTGGTCATCCGAAGAACGATCTCTCCGATACGAAGTCCGAGTAAGCGATCCTCCGCCCACGGGGATAGACCGTCGATCACCACATTGGGTCTGAAGCGATTCATCGGTAGCTCGGCGCCGACTCTCTTGATGAGATCTTGCAGCGAGCTCGTGGAGCACACGAGCAGCGGGAAGCCGTCGGGAAAGGAGTCTTGGTCGGCGGTGAGCAGACGGGCAGGGCGCTCAAGCACCCGGCTGACGAAATGGGCTGCCGCATCGCCACAGTCGAGCGCCTGCATCGAGCGCTTCCAGACCTGCGCCGTCACGCGTGGCGCAGAGAAGCTCGCGAACGGGTCGAGGCGCGGGATCACGATCGAACCGGCTGCCGGATGAGAGAGCTCCAGCGCTTCGGTTGTGGGTCGCGCCTGCAGTCGTGCGAGCGTCGGATGGGTACGTTGCGTGAGAAAACCACCGTTCTCGTCGGTCACCATCCAATGGCGATCATCCTGAAGCCCCCGGTCTCCCAATTGAGCGCGCGTCAAATGAATCCCGCGACCCGATTTGACCGGATAGACGTGCAGCGATCGGATACGGATGGCTTCCGTCATCGACACGCATCTTACGCCGACCCGCTCTATCCTTCAGAATCTCGCGCGCATGCTCTCTTTGCCCGCCATGACATTCAGCTCGCGTCTCGTCGCAGAGCTGCCTGCGGACCCGTCGACCGACAACCTGCCGCGTGCGGTGCCGGGTGCCTCCTACAGTCGTGTGATGCCAACGCCCGTACTTGCGCCGCAGCTGCTCGCCTGGTCAGAGGAGCTCGCTGAGATGCTCGGCGTGGCACGGCCGGATTCTGCGACGCCTGAAGGACGTGCCGCGATCGCAATACTCGCGGGTAATGCCCTCGCGCCCGGCATGCAGCCGCATGCGACGCGCTACGGCGGTCATCAGTTTGGTCACTGGGCCGGTCAGCTCGGTGATGGTCGTGCCATCGGACTCGGCGAGCATCGTGGCCGGGACGGCCAGTGGTACGAGTGGCAACTGAAGGGCGCGGGGCCAACGCCTTATTCGCGCTTCGCCGACGGACGGGCGGTACTGCGCTCTTCGCTGCGCGAATTCATTTGCAGTGAGGCGATGCACGCGCTCGGCGTGCCGACGACCCGCGCCCTGAGTCTCGTGTCGAGCGGCGAGTCGGTGGTCCGTGATCTTTTTTATGACGGCCGACCCGCGCCCGAGCCCGGAGCCATCGTGTGCCGAGTAGCACCGAGCTTCCTGCGTTTCGGTCACTTCGAGATCCATGCTGCCAGCGAGGAGCCTGAGCTGCTGCGTCGCTTGATCGATCACGCGATTCGACATCACTTCCCGGACATTGACCCGGCCTCACCCGATGCGATCGTTCGCTGGTTCGAGGAAATCTGTGTACGAACGGCAGTGATGATCGCGCACTGGATGAGGGTGGGTTTCATCCATGGCGTGATGAACACCGATAACATGTCGATTCTCGGACTGACGATCGACTACGGCCCCTACGGCTGGCTCGAGACCTACGAGCCCGACTTCACCCCCAACACCACCGATGCCAACGGGCGACGCTACGCTTACGCCAAGCAGCCGCAAGTCGCGCTTTGGAACCTTGCGCGACTCGCCTCGGCGCTGCTGACCGTGGTGGAGGCGCGCGAGGATCTTGAGGCGGGGCTCGAGCGTTATCGAGAGGTGTACCAACGCGAATATCGGACGATGCTTGCCGACAAGCTCGGTTTGCGTACGCTGGGTGAAGCGGGCGATGAGGCGATGGTCGAGGAGATGTTCGCGCTGCTTGGGGCCGTAGATACCGATACGCCGATTTTTTTTCGTGAACTCAGTCGCTCCGAGGGCTTTTCGGCGGTACGCGCAGCGGTTTACGCCGAGCAGTCGCTCGATGCGGCACTCACCGCACGCTGGGAGGCATGGCTACGGCACTTGCAGGGGCGCATCAACGCAGAGCGGCTCGAGCCGGAGGAGCGTCGGGCACGCATGGAGCGCGTCAACCCGTGCTATTTGCCGCGTAACTATCTGGTGCAGCAGGTGATCGAGTCGGCGAGCGCGGCTGATTTGGCGCCGTTGCACGCGTTGCTACGCGTACTGCACGAGCCCTATCGCGAACAGCCGGGCGCGGAGGCTTTCGCAGCGCGCAGACCGGAGTGGGCGCGTCATGCACCGGGATGCGGTGCTCTCTCGTGCAGTTCCTGAGTCCGCATCGTGGTTGCCGCAGTCGTTGACCTTGCAGTAGGTGCGGCGTAGCCTTCGTTTCGGTTCGAGAGGTGCCTGACTCGTGCGTCGCACGAGAAAGGTGAAACGGGAAGTCGGTGCGCGGCCTCGAGCCGCAAAGCCGACACTGCCCCCGCAACGGTAAGCGAGGCAGGGCGATCCCTCTAACAGTCACTGCACCCCGTAGGGTGTGGGAAGACTGATCGCCTGGCGCTGCTCAGCGCACTCGTGAGTCCGGAGACCGGCCTTTCGGTGTCACACCACATCGCGCTCGGGTGGAAGCGCGGGAGGGTCGTCGAATGTCTATTGTCATACCGCGTCTTTCAGCGCCCGTCGCGCTGTTCACGCTCATTGCCTGTACGGCTGCCTCTGCCGCGACGCTCGAGACGATCGTCGTGACGGCGACCCGCGTGTCGCAAACCATCGAGGAGACGCTGGCCTCGGTCACCGTCATCGATCGTGAGCAGATCGAGCGTTCACAGGCGCGCACCATCGATGAGCTGCTGGCCGGTGTAGAGGGCATCGCGCTGTCGCGGGCCGGGGGTATCGGACAGGTCACTTCGGTCTTCATGCGGGGTGGCGAGTCGGATCACGTGTTGTGGCTGATCGACGGCGTGCGCATCGGCTCGGTCACCACCGGTATTCCGGCGCTGCAGGACCTGCCGCTCGATACGATCGAGCGTATCGAGATCGTGCGAGGCGCTCGTTCCAGCCTCTACGGTCCCGATGCGATGGGTGGCGTTATCCAAATTTTTACCCGCCGTGGACCCGAGGCCTCGCCCTCGCTGCGTCTGACGGTCGGTTCACACGGTACCCGCCAGGCCGCAGCGTCGGCCGGTCTCGCGAACGATCGCTCGTGGGTCGATCTGCAGCTCACGCACCTCGAGACCGATGGTACTAACGCCTGTCTCGGCCGGCCGTTTCCCCCGGGGGGTGGATGCTTCACCGCCGAGCCCGATCGCGACCCGTATCGCAATCGCAGCGCCAACCTGCGCACGGGCTGGCGCTCGGAGGAGGGGGCCGAGCTCGAAGGATTCGTTCAGTACGCACGCGCCGACGTGGCATTCGACAGCAGCTATCTCAACGAATCGGATCTAGCCAACTCGGTGGTCGGACTGCGATCGGCGATGCCATGGGGTGACGGGCGCTCGATGCTGACCGTCGGCCGATCGGCAGATCGATCGACCAGTTTCCGCGCCGGCAGCTCGCTTCAGGATATTTTCAACTCGCAACGCGATTCGCTCACGTGGCAGTACGAGCGGGGAACGGCGGAGCAGGGCTGGGTGCTCGGGCTCGACGGTCTGCGTGATCGCGTGCAGAGCGATACGGGCTACACCCGGCGTTCACGGGACAACCTGGGCGCGTTCGCGCAGCTCGGCAGGCGTCTCGGTCGTCATCGCCTCGAGCTGGCAGCTCGTTACGACGACAACGAGCAGTTCGGTGATCACGCCACGGGCCACCTGTCCTGGGGTTATCGCACGTCCGCCGGAATCCAGGGCTTCGCTTCGGTGGGTCGTGCGTTCAAGGCGCCGACGTTCAACGAGCTGTATTTCCCTGGTTTCAGCAATCCCAATCTCGACCCGGAGCGTACGCTGAGCCTTGAGGTCGGTGCGCGCCAGCGCCTCTCCAGCGGCAGTTGGTCGGCGAGCCTCTATCGCAGTCAGGTAAAGGATTTGATCGCATTCGACCTGCGGACTTTCCTGCCGCAGAACGTTGCGCAGGCCCGTCTCGAGGGTGCCGACGGCGCCTTCGAATGGTCTGTCGGGCCGTGGCGATTCGAACAGACGGTCGGTTGGCTGCAGGCGAGGGATCGTGCCGTGGGCCGAGCCGATCGTCGGCTGCCGCGACGTCCGGAATGGTCGGGTCGGACGACGCTGGGCTGGCGGGGTGGGGCCTTCGAGTTCGCCAGCAGTGTGCAGTGGGCGGGCCGGCGGTATGATGACCTGGCGAACACGCGCGAGCTCGGCGGTTACGCGGTGCTCGATCTGACGGCCAGCTGGCGCGTCGCCGCCAGGACGGAGCTGCAGTGGCGTGTGGCCAATGCGCTCGATCGAGCGTACGAGACCGCCACGCTCTACCCGGCGCTGGGTCGAGAGGTATTTTTGACGCTGCGGCACCGTGCGCCGTAGCCAGTGAGGGACGAGATGACTTCCATAATCGATCGTCGAGTGCTTGTGGTGGCCAGCGTATTGGCCGTGTTGATGGCGGTGACCCGAGTGGGCCACTTTGGCGAGTTCAACGGACCGCCGGATGCCTCTTGGGCGGTGTTCTTCCTCGCCGGTCTCTGGCTACGCGACGCGCGTGTGTTCCCCGTTTTCTTCGCCCTCGCGTGGGTGTCGGACATGATTGCGTTCGCTCTCGGTACGCCCACCGATTGCTACTCGCTCGCCTATCTGGCGCTCATCCCGGCTTACGGCGCCCTCTGGTGGGCCGGTATGAAGCTCGCCGATTCAGGCGTTGCCCCCCTGCGCGCGGCGATCGCCGTGGTGGCCAGCGCAGCGGTGACCTTTGTGGTGGCGAACCTCGGGATGTTCTGGTGGGCGCCGCCTGCGTCTGCGCCGACCCTGAGTGCATTCGCGACGGCTGTCGCGGGTTACTTCCCGGGTTATCTGTTGACGATGAGTCTGTACGTGATCGCAGGCCTAAGCCTCGAGGCCGTTCTGCGGCGGCGGATGGCGCGATCGTCGATTTAAGTCCGACCGCTTATCAAAAAAGGCCGCACGCCAGCGATGGCGTGCGGC
>JBMSXG010000030.1:0-17041 GCA_049425405.1 Steroidobacteraceae bacterium | reverse complement strand
CGACTTCCTGACCGGTCTGCACGACCTTGGCCGGATTGACGTTCTTGTTGGTCCAGTCCATCTCGGACACGTGCACGAGACCTTCGACGCCGTCCTCGATCTCGACGAACGCGCCGTAGTCGGCGATGTTCGTGACCTTACCGAACACCCGCGTGTTCGGCGGATAGCGGCGGGCGATGCTCTCCCACGGATCGGCGCCCAGCTGCTTCAGACCCAGGCTGACACGCGAGCGCTCGCGATCGAACTTGAGAATGCGCACCTCGACCTCATCGCCCACTTTGACGACTTCCGAGGGGTGCTTGACGCGCTTCCACGCCATATCGGTGATGTGAAGCAAGCCGTCGATACCACCGAGGTCGACGAAGGCACCGTAGTCGGTGAGGTTCTTGACCGTGCCGCGCACGACCGAACCTTCCTGCAGGTTATCCATGAGCGCGCTGCGCTCGGCGGAGAACTCCTGCTCGACGACCGCACGGCGCGATACGACCACGTTGTTACGCTTCTGGTCGAGCTTAATGACCTTGAACTCGAGCGGCTTGTTTTCGAGATACGCCGTGTCGCGCACTGGGCGGACATCGACGAGCGAGCCCGGCAGGAACGCGCGGACGTGCTCAATCTCGACCGTGAAACCACCCTTCACTCGGCCGGTGATGATGCCGGTGACGATCTCACCCTGGGAGAAGGCCTCTTCAAGACGCGTCCAGGTGCGGGCACGCTTGGCTTTCTCTCGGGACAGCCGGGTCTCGCCCGTACCGTCCTCGACGGAATCGAGGGCGACCTCGACCATGTCGCCGGCCTTGACCTCGATCTCGCCGTGCTCGTTCTTGAACTGCTCGACGGGGATGACGGCCTCGGACTTGAGTCCGACGTTGACCGTGACCATGTCACTGCCGACGTCAACAACGAGACCGGAGAGGATCTGGCCCGGGCGAATACGCTGACTGGCCAGGCTCTGTTCGAACAGTTGCGCAAAACTTTCTGTCATGACTTCACTCTGCGATGCAAACGGGCACCGCTCCGTCCATGCCCGATGACCCGCTCGCGGGGCACAAGGCGTTGCACACACGGCCCTGCATCGCTGCAGGACCCCCAATCAACTCAGCCTTCAGGGGTCAGCGCCACAAGGCGCGAGCGCGTCCGAGGTCGACCACCTGCTCGACGACCGCCTCGACGGACAACGCCGTCGAGTCGATCACGATCGCATCGGATGCCGGTCGAAGCGGCGCCACCGAACGGTTGGCATCCCGCTGATCCCGCTCGGCGATCTCCCGCGAAAGGGCGGCGAGACTAACACCAGAGTCCTTATCCTTCAACTGGTTATAGCGACGACGGGCTCGCTCCTCGGCTCTTGCCGTGAGGAAGATCTTGAGCGGCGCATCGACGAAAACCACGGTACCCATATCCCGCCCATCGGCGATCAGCCCGGGGGGCTGGACGAAGCTGCGCTGCCGACCCATGAGGGCCGTGCGCACCGCCGGCCAGGCGGCCACTCGCGATGCCCCCTGCCCGGTCTGCTCCGCCCGGACGGCCGCGGTGACGTCAACGCCCTCGAGCAGGATTCGCTCACCGCCATCGGTCGCGGCCCCAAACACCGCAGGGAGGTCACGAGCGAGCGCGACATGACCCTCGACGTCCGTCGGGTCCACTCCCGCCCGCTGCCCAGCCAAGGCCACCAGACGATACAAAGCGCCACTGTCGAGCAGGTGCCAGCCGAGCCGGTTCGCCAGGCGACGGCAGACGGTGCCTTTGCCCGAGCCCGACGGACCGTCGACCGCCACAACGGGAAGCCGGCGCGGATTGCTGTGGCCCTCGATACTCACGCTGGGACCTCGGCGCTCGAGCACAGCGCAAGCCCCGCGCTGCGAGCAAGATCAAAGAATCCGGGAAATGAAGTGGCGACGTTGGCCGTGTCTGCAATCTCGATGGGGCCGCGCGCCTGCAGACTCGCCACCGCGAACGCCATCGCGATCCGGTGATCGCCATGGCTGTCGATTCGCCCGGCACCGAATATTGGTCCGGCGGCGCCTTCGCGTCCGCAAAGCGTCATCCCGTCGCTCGACAAGGCATGCGCGACACCGAGCGCACGGAGCCCCGCGGACATCACGGCGAGCCGATCGCTTTCTTTGACGCGCAACTCCTCGGCGCCGCGCAACACAGTGTTGCCCTCAGCACAGGCCGCCGCGATGAAAAACACCGGGAATTCGTCGATGGCACTTGCTACCAACGCGGCAGGTACCTCGATGCCACGCAGGTTTGATGGACGGACGTGGATATCGCCCACCGGCTCATCACCCGCCAGGCGCGGGTTACTCACCGTGATCTGCGCCCCCATGAGGCGCAGCAGCTCAAGGAGCCCCGTGCGCGTCGGGTTGAGCCCGACCCCTTCGAGCAGCAGCGAACCCTCCCGGGCGATACAGCCCGCCACGATAAAAAATGCCGCGGAAGAAAAATCGGCTGGCACGATGATGGAGGTCGCACGCAGACGCGCCCCGCCCTCAACGCTGACGGATTGTCGCCCGCGACGCACCGGTACCCCGAATGCCGTGAGCATGCGCTCGGTGTGATCGCGGGTCGGCGCTGGCTCACTGACCGCGGTCGCGCCGCGTGCGAACAGCCCCGCAATCAGCAGAGCCGATTTGAGCTGCGCACTCGCGACCGGCATCGCGTACTCGATGCCCTGCAGCATCGATCCGCCGTGAACCTTGACCGGCGGCCGGCCCTCGCGGGTATCGATGCGCGCACCCATGAGGCGCAATGGAACGGCCACCCGCTCCATCGGACGCTTAGTCAACGAGGCTTCACCGATGAGTGTCGAGTCGAATCGCTGCCCGGCGAGCAAGCCCATCGACAGTCGCATCGCCGTACCCGCGTTACCCATGTCGAGCGGCTCCGATGAGCCCGTGAGTCCCTCACGCCCGACGCCACGCACGATCACCGCGGTCGGCGAAGGTTGCTCGATCGGGACCCCGAGTGCGCGCATGGCGTTCAGTGTCGCTAAGCAATCCTCGCCAGCGAGAAAACCTTCGATGTCGGTCACACCGTCCGCGATCGCGCCCAACATTAGCGCGCGGTGGGAGATGGATTTGTCACCCGGGACGCGAATCCGCCCCGACATACGATCGGCGGGTTCAGCGCGCCACGCGCTCACAATACCGCGCGCGGATAGGAGCCGAGGACGCGAAACAACGAGGCACGTTGCCGCAGACTGGCGAGTGCCCGTGCGACCCGTGGTTCATCGCAATGCCCTTCGATGTCGACGAAGAACACGTAGTCCCACTTACGACGACGCGACGGCCGCGACTCGATCCGGGTCATCGAGATACGGTTACGCGCCAACGGCTCGAGCAGTCGGTGCAGCGCGCCAGGCGCCTCAGTGTGGCCCGTTGACACCAGCAACGTGGTGCGATCGTGCCCACTGGCACCAAAGGTGCGACGCCCGATCACGAGAAATCGTGTGGTGTTATCGGGTCGATCTTCGATGTCGGCTGCGAGGATGTCGAGACCGTAAACCTCGGCGGCCGTCTCTCCGGCGATCGCCGCCGTGCCTTTCTCGTCACGTGCACGCCGAGCGGCCTCGGCGTTGCTGGACTCGGCGATGAGCTCCACCTCTGGCAGATGCTCCTTCAGCCATTCGCGACATTGGGCCAGCGACTGCGGGTGGCTGCAGACGCGCTTGACCTCGCGCAGCGAACGTAGCCGACCCATGAGATTCTGGCGGATGCGCAACTCGACCTCGCCGCAGATATGCAACGGCGAGACGATGAACCGATCGAGCGTATGGTTGACGCTGCCCTCGGTCGAATTCTCGATCGGCACCACGCCAAAGTCCGCGTGCGCAGCCTCCACCTCATGGAACACCTCTTCGATGGTGCCGAGAGCGAGCGCGCGTGCCGAATGCCCGAAGTGCTTGTAGACGGCAGCCTGCGAGAAGGTGCCCTCAGGCCCTAGGAAGGCAATCTTCAGCGGCTCTTCTTGGGCGAGACAGGCCGACATGATCTCGCGAAAGAGCCGAACGATTTCCTCATCGCGCAGCGCCCCTTCCGCTCGCGCTGCAGCGTTGCGCTCGAGCGCCAGTCGCAGCACCTCGGCCTCGCGCTCGGGTCGATAGAAGTCGACCAGCCGTCCTTCCTTGCCCTTGGAAACGCCCACCTCGCGTGCCAGACGCGCGCGACGATTCAACAGGGCATGCAGCTCACGATCGACAGCGTCGATCTGCGCGCGTAGCGCGCCTATTCCGGCCGCCTTACGGCGGGAAGGAGCGCGGGTAGAAGTTCGTTTCGCCATGATTGCCTGCTCTTACAGCACCCGGGCCGAGAGTACCCCGCTGATCGCACGAATGCGATCAAGCAGCTTGGCATCGACCGCTCCCTCCGCGTCGATGAGGGTATAGGCATATTCGCCACGGGACTTATTGAGCAGCTCGGCGATGTTGAGACTCGCGCTGGCCAGCAACGTCGACACCTGGCCCACCATGTTGGGCACGTTACTGTTTGCCACGGCGATACGCGAGGTGCCGGGCACCCGCGGCAGCTGGGCGTCCGGGAAATTAACGCTGTGCCGGACGTTACCGTTTTCCAGATAGTCGCGCAGCGTCTCCGCCACCATTACCGCACAATTATCCTCGGCTTCCTCCGTGGAAGCGCCAAGGTGAGGCAGCGCTAGGATGCGCGGATGCCGCTTGGTGGCGTTGGAGGGGAAGTCACAGACATAGGCCTGCAGCCGCTCGCTCTCGAGGGCGGCGAGAATGGCGGAGTCATCGACGATCGCTCCGCGAGAAAAATTAAGTACGACGCCGCCGCGGGGCATCAACCGCAAGCGCGTCGCGTTGACGAGACCGCGTGTCGCGTCGCCAAGCGGAACGTGCAAAGAAATGAACTGACTGCGCGCGAACAGATCATCGAGTGAGAGCGCCTGCTCGATGGACGATGAGAGCTGCCACGCCCGCTGAACCGTGATCTGCGGGTCATAGCCGATGACTCGCATACCGAGACGCTCAGCGGCATTGGCCACTTCGACGCCGATCGCACCGAGCCCGATCACGCCCAGCGTTCGGCCGGGCAATTCGAATCCCGCAAAGGCTTTTTTGCCCTTCTCGGTCGCGGCATCGATGGCGGCATCGTCGCCCTCAAGCTGCCGAGCGAAATCCCAGGCCTGCACGATATTGCGCGCTGCAAGGAACAACGCAGCGATGACCAGTTCTTTGACCGCATTGGCATTCGCGCCGGGCGCGTTGAACACCGGTATGCCGCGTCGCGACAGCGCGTCGACCGGAATGTTGTTCACCCCAGCGCCCGCGCGCGCGACCGCGAGCACGGAATCGGGAATGTGTGTGCCGTGTAGGTCGGCTGAGCGCACGAGCAGCGCGTGGGGATCGACGATACTTGAGGCGACCTCGAAGCGATCCCGCGGCAGCCGCTCAAGGCCCTTGAGGCTGATGTGATTCAGCGTCTGAATGCGAAATCCCACGGCAACGCCTCTCAGCCGTGACGGCGCTGAAATTCGCGCATGAACGCAACGAGCGCCTCGACCCCGGCCAGCGGCATCGCGTTGTAGATGGAGGCGCGCATACCTCCTACCGAGCGATGACCTTCGAGATTGGCGAGTCCGGCCTTGGCGGCCTCTGCACAGAATGTTTTTTCGAGAGACGGATCGGGGATCGTGAACGGCACGTTCATCCAGGAGCGACAGTGGGGCGCCACCGGGCTGCGGTAGTAGCCCGACTCATCGATAGCGGCGTAGAGGAGCTCCGCCTTGCGACGGTTACGCTCACCGATCACGGCGAGGCCGCCCTCGCCTTTGAGCCAGGCAAAGACGAGCCCTGCCATGTAAATACCGAAAGTGGGTGGCGTATTGAGCATCGAGCTCTCTTGCGCCATCGCAGCATAGTCCCAGATCGGAGGCGTACCAGGCCGCGCCCGACCGATGAGATCGTCTCGAACAATCACGACGCAGAGACCTGAGGGTCCGATGTTCTTTTGCGCACCGGCGTAGATGAGACCAAAACGCCGCACATCGATCGGACGCGAGAGGATGGTCGAGGACATGTCAGCGATCAGCGGCACTGCGCCGGTATCAGGCACGTAGGGAAATTCGACGCCCCCGATGGTTTCGTTGGGTGTGTAGTGCACATACGCGGCGCCCGGCGTGAAGGACAGCGAAGACGCCGCCGGGACGCTGGAGTAGTTGGAAGTCTTCTCGTCCGCCACAACGCGCACCGTGCAATAACGGGATGCCTCGGCGATCGCCTTCTTGGACCACGCCCCGGTGTTGAGGTAGTCGACCGTCGCGTCAGGCGACGCGAGATTGAGCGGGATCGCCGTGAATTGACCAGTCGCCCCACCCTGCAGGAACAGCACCTTGTAATTAGCAGGGATGGCCAGCAAGTCCCGCAGGTCGCGCTCGGCCTGCTCAGCCACCGCAACGAACGCTTTGCCTCGGTGACTCACTTCCATCACCGACATGCCGCTGCCCTGCCAGTCGAGCATCTCGTCCCGCGCGCGTTCGAGAACCGGCAGCGGCAAGGTCGCGGGCCCGGCAGCGAAATTAAATACGCGCATGGGGCTGCCCGATCAGTGCGCGGTGGGCTCGGCAGCGCCGCTGGCCGCGCCCTCGTCACTCGCCGCACCGGCGGCAGTCTCCGGCAAGTCGTCTTCGCCGGCCAACGCGCCGACCGACTCCACGCCAGCCAGGCGCTCGCCCTCATCAAGACGGATGAGCCGAACACCTTGGGTATTGCGACCAACAATTGAGATCTCGTTGACGGCCGTACGAACGAGCGTGCCCGAGGAACTGATCATCATGATCTCATCGGTGGTTTGGACCTGCAGCGCGGCGACGGTCGCGCCGTTGCGCTCGGTGGTCTGCAACGCGATAACGCCTTGCCCACCACGACCATGGACCGGGAAATCCTCGAGCGGCGTGAGCTTGCCATACCCGTTTTCGGAGGCGGTGAGAATCAGACCCTCGCCCACGACGACTAGCGAGATGACCTCCTGACCCTCGTTGAGCTTGATGCCACGGACACCCGTGGCATCTCGACCCATCGGCCGAACCTCGTCTTCCTTGAATCGGATCGCCTTACCGCCGTTCGAGCACAGGATGATGTCTCGCTGCCCGTCGGTCAGCCCAACGCCGACGAGTCGGTCGCCATCTCGCAGATCGACGGCGATGATGCCCGACGGTCTTGGACGCGAATACGCCGACAGCGGCGTCTTTTTAACGGTGCCATGACTGGTGGCCATGAACACGAAATGCTCGTCGTCGAATTGTTTGATAGCAAGGACGGCATTGATCTTCTCGCCTTCCTCGAGCGGCATGAGGTTCACCAGCGGCTTACCGCGGGCACCACGACCGGCTTGCGGCAACTCGAATACACGCAGCCAATAAACCCGACCTCGACTCGAGAAGCACAACAGCGTGTCGTGGGTATGGGCAACGAAGAGTTTCTCGACGAAGTCCTCGTCTTTCACGGCCGTCGCCGCCTTCCCACGACCGCCGCGACGCTGAGCCTGATACTCGCTGAGCGGCTGGCTCTTGGCGTAGCCAGCGTGAGAAATCGTCACGACAACGTCCTGCGGCTCGATCAGGTCTTCGGTGGCGAGGTCGATGAAGTCTCGGTTGATCTCGGTGCGACGCGCATCGCCGTACTCGTCGCGGATGGTGATCAGCTCGGCGCGCACCACTTCAGTGAGACGCTCGGCACGCGCGAGGATGTCCGACAGATCGGTGATCTGGAGCAGCAACTCTGCGTATTCGGCGACGATCTTGTCCTGCTCGAGACCGGTCAGGCGATTAAGGCGCATGTCGAGGATGGCCTGTGCCTGCGCCTCACTCAGACGATAACCCGCCGCATCGCTCGCCAGCCCGAGCTCGGCCGCGAGATCCTTCGGGCGAGTCGAAACGTTGCCGGCCTTCGCGAGCATCGCCGGCACGGCACCCGGACCCCAGCTGCGGCCGAGCAGCCCGGCCTTCGCCTCGGCGGGAGTCGGCGATGCCTTGATCAGTGCGATCACTTCGTCGATGTTCGCGAGCGCTACCGCCAGACCTTCCAGTAAGTGGGCCCGATCGCGCGCCTTGGCCAAATCGAACACCGTACGACGGGTGACGACCTCGCGCCGATGCCGCAAGAAGGCCTCGAGCATCTCCTTCAATGACAGCAACCGTGGCTGGCCGTCGACCAGCGCCACCATGTTGATACCGAAGACGGTCTCGAGCGGCGTCTGCGCAAACAGATTGTTGAGCACCACCTCGGCGTTCTCGCCGCGGCGCAGCTCGATGACGATACGCATGCCGTCTTTGTCGGACTCGTCACGCAGACCGTCGTTGGCGATGCCCTCGATCTGCTTCTCGCGCACCAAATCGGCGATGCGCTCAATGAGCCGAGCCTTGTTCACCTGATAAGGCAGTTCGGTGACGATGATCGCCTGACGATCGCCGCGACCGACTTCCTCGAAGTGTGTGCGCGCTCGGATCGACAGCCGGCCGCGACCACCCTTGTATGCCGCGACGATTTCCTGCGCGCCGTTGATGATGCCGGCCGTCGGGAAATCCGGGCCGGGCACGTGCTGCATCAAGCCGGCTAACGAGATCGCCGGATCGTCGATGATGGCGATACAGGCGTTGATGACCTCGGTAAGGTTGTGCGGCGGAATGTTGGTGGCCATGCCCACCGCGATGCCGGAAGAACCGTTGACCAGCAGATTCGGGATTCGCGCCGGCATCACCGCCGGCTCGGTCAAGGACTCGTCGTAGTTCGGGACAAAGTCGACGGTCTCACGATCGATGTCCGCCAGCAGCTCCCCCGCCATGCGCGACATGCGCACCTCGGTGTATCGCATGGCAGCTGGCATATCGCCGTCTACCGAGCCGAAGTTGCCCTGCCCATCGACGAGCAGGTAACGCATCGAAAATGGCTGCGCCATACGCACGATGGCGTCGTAGACCGCTGAGTCGCCGTGAGGATGGTATTTACCGATCACGTCACCGACGACACGAGCGGATTTTTTGTATGGCTTGTTGTATTCGTTGCCGAGCTCGCGCATGGCGTACAGCACGCGTCGATGGACCGGCTTGAGACCGTCGCGAACATCCGGCAGCGCACGACCGACGATCACGCTCATGGCGTAATCGAGGTAGGACTGACGCATTTCGTCTTCGAGGTTGACGGGCAGGACTTCGCGGGCGATTTCGCTCATTCGGGAGGCCGTTCAGCAGTCGAAAACGAGGCCGAAATAGTACCATAGGGGCCCCTTCCGAACGAGCCGAAGATGAGCCCCGGCAGCACCCCTGACAGCGCGCAGCTTGACCCCGCTGAAGTTGCGAAATTCGACTCGGCGGCGCACCGCTTTTGGGACCCCGAGGGCGAGTTTCGAACCCTGCACGTGCTCAATCCGCTGCGCACGCGATTCATCGCCGAACGCGTCACCCTCGCAGGCTCAAGCGCCCTCGATGTCGGCTGCGGCGGGGGTTTGCTCGCCGAATCGCTACATCGCGCCGGCGCGCGGGTCACTGGGATCGATCTTGCGCCTGGCATGATCGAGGTCGCACGCCTGCACGCGGCAGCGAACGCCCTGCCGATTGACTATCGACTCGAATCACTCGCCACGTTCGTCGCGCAGCATCGCGGAAGCTGTGATCTGGTCACCTGCATGGAAATGCTCGAGCACCATCCGGAGCCAGCGAGCGTATTTCCTGACTTGGCGGCCGCGCTCAAGCCTGGCGGATCGCTGTTCGTCTCGACGCTCAATCGAAACTTACGCAGCTTCCTGCTCGCGATCGTCGGCGCCGAGTACGTAACCGGACTCGTTCCTCGCGGCACTCACGACTATGCGCGGATGCTCAAGCCCTCGGAGATCGCGCGCTTCGCGCGCGCTGCCGGTTTCGAGCTCGTCGATGGTGCAGGGCTCGAATACCTGCCGGTCACCGCACAGGCGCGACTGACAGACGACCTGTCGGTCAATTATCTGCTGCAGTTCCGCAAACCCTACGAGTGAGCGAGCCCGAGCTCACCGATCGAGCGCTCGTCGCCCGATTCGCCGGGGAGTCGCGCGTCGCGCTCGAGCAGTTGTTTGCTATCGAGCAACACATCGACGAGAGCGTCAAACCGTCGCTTGCCCATGAAGTGACGCATGCCCGCCTCGATTGGTGGGAACAGGAGCTCACCCGCCTAGCCGAGGGCGCAGCACGGCACCCGGCGACGCGCGCACTGAGCGCTCACTGTCGCGCGCTCGGACACTCGGCGCCCGATTTACGTTTGCTGGTGACCTCGGCGCGGCGCGATCTTGCCGCGTTCACTTTCGTCGATGAGCGGGAATTACACGACCACTTCGCCGCCTGGGGCGACAGCCTGTTTCGCACGGCCTGTCTGCTTCTAGTGCCCCCACCCCGTCGCGCCGGCGCGGAACGCCTCGCGGCGAGCGCGGGCGGCGCCCTCCGCGAGCTTGAGCGACTGAGCGACTTCAGTGCGCACGCCCAGCGCGGGTTGATTTTCCACCCGTTGGGCGACGCCAGGGATGCACACGTGGACTGGCAGCGAGTACCGCTCAGACCACAGGAGGCACAGACGCTTGCCGTGCGCCTTCGACACGCTCAACACGCGCTGCGTCTTGCCGCCGGATCGTGGGCGCAGTCCGTGAGCCGCGAAGATCGTACTGCCCTCGCGCCGATGTTGAGTTGGTGCGCGTTGGCGCTTGCTACGGCGGACGATGTGCTGCGCGCGCTGCCGAACGAATATCGACCGGGACGGTTTGCACCCATGCAACGAACCTGGCGCGCCTGGTATGCCGCCGTGACCGCAGGCCGTGGACGTGTGCCGACGGCGCTGGTGGAAGTCACGCGTGAACTGCCACACTCCGCGCCTGGAAATAACCCATGAACGACCTGCGTAACTTCGACCCGCGAACCATCACCCTGAGCGACGACGAACTCGTCGGTCGAGTGATCGCCATCACAGGGCCCACGGCCGGACTCGGGCAGGCGCTCGCCATCGAGTGCGCACGACGCGGTGCTGAAGTCGTACTCATCGGGCGTAACGTCAAGAAGCTCGAGGCGGTATACGAGACGATTGGCGCGCTGGGACGCCAGAGCGCCACCCTCGCACCACTCGATCTCGAGAAAGCCGTGGCGGCGGACTACGATGCGATCGCCACAGCGGTGGAGCAACGCTGGGGGCGACTCGACGGACTGGTTCACAACGCCGCCATGCTCGGTCAACTTGCGGCCGTGGAGCACCACGACATTCCGACGCTGGTACGTGTGATGCATGTCAACGTCACAGCACCGTTCGCGCTGACGCAAGTCCTGTTGCCCGCACTGCGCGCCTCATCCGATGCATCGATCATCATGACCTCGAGTGCCGTCGGGCGTCGCGGCCGGGCGTACTGGGGCGCGTATGGAGTTTCGAAATTCGCGCTGGAAGGCATGATGCAGACAATGGCCGACGAGCTTGAGCGCACCACAGTGCGCGTCAACTCCATCAACCCCGGTCGCGCCCGCACCGCCATGCGTCGACAGGCCTTCCCGTCCGAGGATCCCACCACGCTGCCCACGCCAGACACCCTGACGGCGCCGTTCGTCGCATTGCTCGGCCCGCAGGCTCGCGGCGTCAGCGGCCAGGCTTTCGACGCCCAATAACTCAACTCTGCAGCGCTGCAGCCTCTTCTGGGGAGAGCTCGCGAAACTGCCCGCGGTTCAGATCACGCGTAAGCGCGAGCGATCCTAGCATCGTGCGCTGGATGCGACTGACGAATGCACCGTGTCTCTCGAACAATTGCCGTACCTCCTTGCCGCTCGCGCCGATGAGTGCGATGCGATACCAGCGATTGGCGCCCTCGGCCTGTTCTTCTCGGCCCTCAAGCGCCTCGACGACCAGATGACGCCCATCGTCGAGTTCCCCCTGCTGGATTCGATCGAGCGTCGAGTCGTCGAGCTCACCGCGCACGCGAACGAGAAACTCGGTTCGCCAGCGCCGCACCTGACGCTGCAGCTGCTCCGCCAGCGCGCCATCCACGGTCAAGAGCTCGAGACCGCCATCGACCTCGGGCATCGGCGAGATCGCCAGAAAACGCCGTCCTGCACGCCGCGGTAACCGCGAAAGCAGCGAGTCCTCGAGCGACTGACCGCTTGAGCGATGACAGAGAAATACTTTGGAGGCGAGCGCCACCTTACTGGGGTCGCGACTGCGCCGTAGCAGACGCCCATCCACCTTGATCTCATCGCGACCGAGCACCCGTTGACCCAGTATGGCCGGCTCGCCGTTGACGGTGACGCGACCGGCACGTATCCACTCCTCCGCCTCGCGTCGCGAGGCGAGCCCGGCCTGGGCGAGGACTTTCTGCAGACGGTCGCCGTCTGCCGCCGCCTCGTTACTGGGCGGGCGTCGGATCGGTTTCTTCACCGACGTACACCGCCTCATCGCCCTCGCCCGGCAGACCAGGCTCCACACCCTGGCTAATTGCCTCTGGATCGACCGGCAGCGCCAGCTGCGGATTCAGATCGGCCATCGACTTGAGCTCAGCCAGCGGCGGCAAATCATCTAACGAACGCAGCCCAAAGTAATCGAGAAAGTCGCGTGTGGTGCCTAGCAACTCGGGATGACCCGGCACATCGCGATGACCCACCACGCGTACCCAGTTGCGCTCCATCAGCGTCTTGATGATGTTCGGGTTCACCGCCACGCCCCGGACCGACTCGATCTCGGCACGAGTGATCGGCTGACGGTAGGCAATCAGAGCCAGAGTTTCGAGCAAGGCCCGCGAATAGCGCTGCGGCCGCTCCGGCCACAACCTCCCCACCTCGCGGGCGACGTCTTGTCGGATCTGGATGCGCCAACCGCTGGCCGTCTCGCACAGCTCGATGGCCCGCCCCGAGTATTCGGCTTGCAGAGCCGCGAGCACTGCACGCAACTCTGCCGGTGTCGGTCGCGTACCCTCGTCGAACACGTTGGCGAGCTCTGAGATCGAGAGGGACTTTCCGGCCGCCAACAGAGCGGCCTCAACAACGTTTCTCAAATAGTGCTCGCTCATGGCGTTCCTTCGGGTGAGCTGTCTTCGACGAGACGTAGCGGCGGTTGCTGGGCTGCACGCACGTGCAGCGGTCCGTAGATTTCGGTCTGCACGAGATCGATGAGCCCCTCGCGCACTAGCTCGAGCAGCGCGACGAAAGTCACGGTGACACCCATGCGCCCTTCCTCCGGCTTGAAGAGACGGCCGAATTCGACGAAGCCCCCCGCCTTCACCGCATCGAGGACGTCGGTCATGCGTGCACGTACGGACAGTCGCTCACGCTGCACGTGATGGTGCTGAAACATTGCCGCACGCGCGACCACCTCCTGGAAAGCGGAGAGCATTTCTTGCAGGGTGAGCGTGGGCAGGCGCGTGGCCGGACGACGCGTCTCATCCACGGCCGATGCCGACCAGACGTCGCGCTCGAGTCGTGGCAGCTGATCGATGGATTCGGCTGCCTGTTTGAAACGCTCGTATTCCTGAAGGCGTCTAACGAGATCGGCGCGCGGATCGGCCTCCTCTGCGCTCGCCTCACTCGAGCGCGGCAACAGCATGCGCGACTTGATCTCTGCCAGCGTCGCCGCCATCAGCATGTACTCGCCAGCGAGCTCGAGCTGCAGATCCTGCATCAACTCGATGTAATTCATGTATTGGCGAGTGATATCCGCCAACGGGATGTCGAGGATGTCGAGATTCTGGCGACGGATGAGATAAAGCAGCAGATCGAGCGGGCCTTCGAAGGCCTCGAGGAACACTTCAAGCGCCTGCGGCGGGATGTACAAGTCGCGCGGCAACTGCGTAACCGGCTCCCCCTGGACAAGCGCGAACGGCATCTCCGTTTGCGGCGAGACGGCCGGAAGGGCCTCACCCTGCGGATCGCCGCCCTCGACGCCGCCGACCACCAGTTTCAGATCCGGCTTGACCATCCCGATTCAGTCTCCGCGTAGATGCATCGCACGACGCACGTCATCGAGCGTCTCTCGCGCTGCTTCGCGCGCCTTCTCGGCACCCTCGGTGAGGATGCCGCGAACGAGATCCGGATTGTCCTCGAACTCCTGAGCCCGTTGGCGCATCCCGCTCGTCTCTTCCACGATGCGATCGATCAGTGGCTTCTTGCACTCGAGGCAGCCGATCCCCGCGCTGCGACAGCCCGCAGCCGCCCACTCGCGGGTCGGCTCATCCGAGTAGACCTGATGCAACGACCAGACCGGACACTTGTCCGGATCGCCGGCATCGGTCCGACGGATGCGCGCCGGGTCGGTCTGCATCGCCTTGAGCTTCTTGACGATAGAGTCCGGCTCCTCGCGCAACCCCAGCGTATTGCCGTAAGACTTCGACATCTTGCGACCGTCGAGTCCAGGCAGTTTCGGCGTTGGCGTCAGCAGCACTTTGGGTTCCGGCAGGATCGAGACGCTGGAGCCCTCGAGATAGCCGAGTAGACGCTCGCGATCGGCCACCGTGATTCGCGCATCCCCCTGCACCACCGCCCGCGCGCGCTCGAGCGCCACCACATCGCCGCTCTCCTGGAACTTGCGCCGACTGTCTCGATACAGCCGGGCGTTGCGCGATCCTAACGCGACGATGGCTTTTTCAGCCTTTTCCTCGAACTGCGGCTCGCGGCCGAACAGATGGTTGAACCGGCGGGCAATCTCGCGGGTGATCTCGACGTGGGCGACCTGATCTTCACCGACGGGAACGAAACCTGGCCGGTAAAGCAGGATGTCGGCTGACTGCAGCAGCGGATAGCCGAGGAACCCGTAGGTCGCGAGATCTTTCTCGGCGAGTTCGGCCTGCTGATCTTTATAGGTGGGCACGCGCTCCAACCACGACAGCGGCGTGATCATCGATAGCAGCAGGTGCAGCTCCGCGTGCTCCGGCACCTGCGACTGGATGAACAGCGTCGCAACACCCGGGTTCAGCCCGGCCGCCAACCAATCGATCACCATCTCGTGCACGTGCTCGGGCAACCGACTGGTGTCCTCGTAACCCGTCGTGAGCGCATGCCAGTCGGCGACGAAAAAGAAGCAGGGATATTGGTATTGCAGCTCCACCCAGTTGCGCAGCGCGCCGTGGTAGTTGCCGAGGTGAAGTTGGCCCGTCGGGCGCATGCCGGAAAGCACCCGCTGAGCGCTTAATGTCGCGCTCACAGAGTCAGTATCCGACTTGAAGTATTAGACATAAACCTTTGATTTTTAAGATATTAAAGTCGGAAAAGAAGGCCACGATCACTACCGAGCTCTCGGCGAACCGCATTATACCGAAGGGACTAAAGCCCAAACGGCGCAAGGCTGCCGCGCCCCTGCCGGACGATTGCCGCGGGCTCGGCCGCAAGGTCGACCACGGTCGTGGGGATGATCCCGCAAGAACCGCCGTCGAGGACCGCATCGATTCGACCTGCAAGTCGGACCACGATCTCGTCCGCATCGTTCAGCGGCAATTCGTCACCGGGCAATATCAAGGTCGAGCTCATGATGGGCTCCCCGAGACCATCGAGCAGAGCCTGCGCGACCGGATGGTCCGGGACGCGTAGACCGATCGTACGTCGCTTTTCGTGCTGCAGCCGCTTTGGCGTCTCGCGGGTCGCCTCGAGCAGAAAGGTGTACGGACCCGGCGTGCAGGCCTTCAGAAGGCGAAATTGCCGCGTATCCACCTTTGCGAAGCGCGCGATCTGCGTCAGATCCCGGCACACGAGGGTGAAATGATGATGACGGTCCGCTTCCCGAATACGTCGGATTCGCTCTAACGCGACCTTGTCGCCAATATGGCAGCCGAGCGCGTAGCAAGAATCTGTGGGGTACGCGATCACGGCACCGGCGCGCAGCAGCTCGACGGCCCGGCCCAACAAACGCAGCTGGGGCGTGACCGGGTGGAGAGTGAAGCGCTGCACGGACGGTATGATAGTTCCCTCATGAACTCCCGTATCGAGGCGCTGCGCACCCGGCTCGCAGTGCTACAACCCGACCTGCTCGATATTCGCGATGACAGCGCCGCTCATGCTGGGCACGCCGGCGCACGCGAAGGGGGTCATTTTCACGTCACGATCCGCAGCGCACGCTTTGTGGGGCTTCCCCCGCTTCAGCGCCATCGCCTGGTGTACGAGGCCGTCGGCGACTTGATGGGCCGCGGGGTCCACGCCCTGTCCATCGACGCCCGCTTGCCGGCATAATTCGCCCCCTGTTTTCTAGTCCAACGAGAAACCCATGAAGATCTCACGTATCGCCATCGTCGCCGCTACGCTCGTCGTCGCCGCCTGTCAGCCCAAAGGGGACGCGGCCGACGCCGCGAAGGACCCGTCCAAGGCCGTAGTGGCCACGATCGATGGCAAGTCGATCACTCGCGGAACCTTCGACTTTTACGTCAAGGCCGCCACCGGCCAAGACTCGAAGGACCTGCCGCCCGAGCAGCAGCAGCGCGCACTCGACTCCCTGATCAGTCTGCATCTGGTCGCCGCCAAGGCGCAGTCAGACAAGCTCGATCAGGCCGGAGATCTCGCGGCTCAGCTCGAACTGACCCGTCTTAACATCCTGCAACAGGCTGCTGCGGAGGGTTATCTCAAGGACAAGACGCCGACCGAGCAGGAACTTCGCGCCGAGTACGACGCGCAGGTCGCCCGTCTGTCGCCGAACGAATACCGCGCGCGACATATTTTGGTGTCGACCGAGATCGCTGCAAACCAAATCCTCGATCGTCTGCGCAAGGGCGAGCGGTTCGAGACTTTGGCTCGCGACTCGCTTGATGCGACGCGGGATCGCGGCGGCGATCTCGGCTGGTTTAGCCCGACGAGCATGGTGAAGCCGTTCGCGGACGCCGTGATGGCCCTTAAGAAAGGGGAAACGATCGCCAAGCCGGTGCAGACCCAGTTCGGCTGGCACGTGATCCGCCTCGACGATACCCGTCCGGTTCAGCCGCCACCGTTCGAGCAGGTCCAACAGCAGATCTCTCAGAGCGTGCTTGCGAAGAAATTCCAGGCCTACAGCGACGAGCTCGCCAAAGCCGCGAAGATCGAAAAGAAACTCTGATGAGTCGGGGGGGGGGGGGGG
>JBMSXG010000029.1:0-17252 GCA_049425405.1 Steroidobacteraceae bacterium | reverse complement strand
GGTGCATGTCGCTCGCGAGATGCAGCGCCAGGGTTTTGAGGTGCCACTGTTGATCGGTGGTGCGACGACCTCTCCGGCGCACACTTCGGTAAAAATCGCGCCGCAATATCGCGAGCCCGTGGTGTACGTGAAGGACGCCTCACGGGCGGTCGGTGTCTGTCAGTCGCTGGTGACGCCGACACTCAAGAACGCGTTCGCGCAAAAGGTGGCGGCGGAACACGCGCTGCGACGTGAGCAGCACGCTGGTAAGTCCGTGAAGCAACCACAGCTATCGATCGTTGCGGCACGAGCCAACCGACGTCGTATTGATTGGCAGGGCTATCGGGCCGTGGCACCCCTGGCAGCGGGCGTACAGGTGTTCGACGACTATCCGCTCGAGGATCTACTCGATTACATCGATTGGATGCCGTTCTTCAATGCCTGGGAGTTCGCCGGTAAGTTCCCGGACATTCTCACGGATCCCGTGGTCGGCGAGTCGGCCAGTCAACTCTATGCCGATGCGCGGCGCATGTTGAAGACGCTGATCAGCGAGCGCTGGCTGACGGTGCGTGCGGTGGTCGGATTCTTCCCGGCCAACTCGGTCGGGGACGACATCGAGGTCTACACTGGTGAGGATCGACGCGAGGTGCTCGCTACGCTGCATCATCTGCGACAGCAGAAAGGTAAGCCGGAAGGTCAGCCTCAGGAGTGTCTCGCCGATTTCGTCGCACCGCGCGAGTCGGGCGTGCGAGATTACGTGGGTGCCTTCGCCGTCACGGCAGGGATCGGCATCGAGTCGCACGTCGCGCGCTTTGAGGCGGCGCATGACGATTATTCGAGCATCCTGCTGAAGGCGCTCGCGGATCGACTGGCCGAGGCGGCAGCAGAACACTTTCACGAGCGATCGCGTCGCGAGTGGTGGGGCTACGCGACCACCGAGCAGCTGACTAACGCGCAGCTCATTCGGGAGGAGTACCGCGGTATCCGACCCGCACCAGGCTATCCGGCTTGCCCCGATCACACCGAGAAGGCGACGCTTTGGCGACTGCTCGATGTCGAGCGTCGTGTCGGTATTCGCCTGACTGAGAGCTACGCGATGTATCCGACCGCAGCCGTCAGCGGCTGGTACCTGGCGCATCCGGACGCGCATTACTTTGCGCTCGGCAAGATCGATCGCGATCAGCTCGAGGATTACGCGCGACGCAAGGGATGCTCAGTGGTTGAGGCGGAGAAGTGGCTCGCCCCGAACCTTGGCTACGAGCCGCAGCTCTGATCAGTGAAGGGCTGAGTCTAGAGTTCGCGCAGGTAGGCGGTACCGCCAATGGCGCGCATCTGGCCGAGTATCGACTCCGTCCGTCGCTGTACATAGGGCGAGGGCCGATCGACCCGCATGCGCCGGGGGCTCGGTAGCACTGCGGCGAGGCGGGCCGCCTCGCGTCGCGTGAGCCGCGCAGCATCCTTACCGAAGAACCGTTTTGACGCTGCCTGTACGCCGTAGGTCCCGCGGCCGAATTCGGCGACGTTCAGATAGACCTCCAGAATGCGCGTCTTCGGCCACAAGGTCTCGAGCAGTACGGTGAACCAGGCCTCGACGCCCTTGCGGAGCCAGCTCCGACCGCTCCAGAGGAATAGATTCTTGGCCACCTGCTGCGTGAGTGTGCTTGCGCCGCGCACTCGTCGTCCCTTGGCGTTGTGGTCTACGGCTTTGCGGATCGATTCGACATCGAATCCGAAATGCTCCGAGAAGAGCTGATCCTCGGAGGCGATCACCGCTACGGCTGCGTTGGCGGAAATTCGCTCGAGTGGCACCCACTCGTAGCGATTACGGTATTCGGTGTCGCCTGCGAGTAGCGCATTGACACGGCTGCCGAGCATGAAGGCCGAGGTGGGCGGCGGCAGCACGGCGAGCAGCAACACGAGCGTCACCGAGCCGCCGACGAACGCTGCGATCACCCACAGCGTGGCCCGCCACAGTCGATGCATTAGCCCGCGCTTCACGAGCCGGGGGCGGCCTCGCGGCGGACGCTCAGCATCACAACATCCTGCGCCGGTACATCGTCATGACCGCGGCGGCGCGTGGTCGCAACGCCTGCGATCGCATCGACGATCTCCATGCCGCTCACCACCCGACCGAAGACGGCATAACCGTAATTACCGCCGCTGTGATTCAGGAAATCATTGTCGATCAGGTTGATGAAGAATTGCGAGGTGGCGCTGTGGATGTCGTTGGTACGAGCCATCGCGAGGGTGCCGCGGAGGTTTTCGAGCCCGTTAGTTGCCTCGTTGCGGATCGGCGCGCGAGTGTCTTTGCGTTCGAGGCCACTCGTGAAGCCGCCACCCTGAATCATGAAGCCCGGGATCACCCGATGAAACAGCGTGCCGTCGAAGAACTCGTCATCGACGTAGCGTAAAAAGTTTGCGGTGGTCTCCGGCGCTTCTTTGGTGAATAGCTCTACGGTGAAGTCGCCGGCGCTCGTGCGGAAAGTCAGCATGGGTCAGTTCCTCGCGGTATCGGTCCATCGCCCCTCGGTCATCCGTTCGTGGCCGGCGAGGTCGCGGTGCGAGACTACGTGAGTGAAACCCCGCGCGACAAGCCGGGCACGTATTGCTGTGGCCTGGGTCGAGCCATGTTCGAGCAACAACCAGCCGTGACGGGCGAGATATCGGGGTGCGGTGTCGATCAGCCGATAAAGATCGCTGAGGGCGTCGAGGCCGGGGGTGAGTGCACCGCGAGGCTCAAATCGTAACGAATCTCCTGTCAGCAGCGGATCGTCGGCGGCGACATAGGGGGGGTTGGAGATGGCCAGATCGACACGCTCGATTATGTTGGTCGTCGGTAAAGCGTCGAACCAATCGCCCTGGAGAAAGCTCACCGTGCCAATTCCGAGCTGTTCGGCATTTTGACGGGCGAGCTCAAGTGCCTCTGCTGATCGATCGGTGGCGATGATGCGCCACGCCGGGCGCTCGCGCGCCAGCGCCAGTGCGATCGCACCGGAGCCGGTGCCAAGATCGAGCACCTTCAAAGGGGCGGCGGCGTCGCCGAGAGTCAGGGCTCGCTCGATCAGTAATTCCGTCTCGGGGCGCGGAACGAGCACAGCGGGGCTCACCTGCAGAGTCATCGACCAGAACTCTCGCTTACCGGTGAGATAGGCGAGCGGTTCACCCGCAGCGCGACGTTCGGCCCACGCGGTCAGTCGCGCTCGTTCGGCCGGTGTCACTTGACGTCGTCCTTCAACGATTAAAGTGGTACGCGAGATCCCGAGTGCAGCACAGGCTAGCGCTTCGGCCTCACGTCGCGCCTCGGGCAGTGAGGCGAGCCGAGCGGTGAGGTCGGTCACGGCTTGGTCGAGTGTCGTGGAGATCGGATCGGCGGCCATGGCGGCAGTCTGCCACGTCCGGCTGGGACTCTTTGCTAGAGTGCTCATCGTGTCCTCCGTCCTCGAACTGCTGGCGCGCGCCATCGATCTCTTTGGCCGCTCTTTACCGTCCTGCTTGCCGGTTTCATTGTTGGCCGTGCTCGCGGGCCAAGCCCCCTCCGCCTATCTCATGATGCGGGGTGAGACGTTGGCTTTGGCAGCGCCGAAGGATCCGGGTTGGTTTTTGGTGATGGGCGTAACGAGTCTCATCAATCTCTGGGCGTGGTTGTTCATGCTGCATCGACAGCGCACCCTCGTTGGCACGGCTCTCGACACGGTGCCGCAGGCTGCCCAGCGAGCGCTTCGGCAGGTGCCACAGGCGATCGGCCTTGTGATCACCACGGCGGCCTTGGTCGGAGTGGGTTCGCTGTTGCTGCTGATCCCCGGGATCTACCTGCTCGTGGCGCTGTGGCCGGCGTTCGCGATCCTGGCAACCGAGGAACTCGGGCTGCTCGCCAGTCTCGATCGTGCTCTGCAGCGGGTCCGGGGTCGCTGGTGGCCGACGGCGCTGTTGTTGCTCGTGATGCTCAGCGTCGCCCTTGGGATGTTCGTCATCGGCGGACTGATCGGATATGCCATCGGCGGTCGCGAATCGATGGCCTCGGCGATGATCTCGGGCGCTCTTGCGGCGTTCTTCCCGCCCTTCGTCACCGCCGTGCTGAATGTGCAGCACGAGTTTTTGCTCGCTGAGTCCGCTCAGGCGTCCTCGCCGAGCAGCTCCGCCTGATGCTCCTGCAACAGCGGCTCGATGAGATCGTCTAGCCGGCCTTCGATGATCGACTCCAGCTGGTAGAGCGTGAGTTCGATGCGATGGTCCGTGACACGACCCTGCGGAAAATTGTAGGTGCGTATCCGCTCCGAGCGATCGCCGCTGCCGACCTGAAGCTTGCGCTGACGCGCTTGGGCTGCCTCGCGCTTTTCCTGTTCCGCCGCCTGAAGCTTGGCCTTGAGCAAGGAGAGGGCGCGGCTGCGATTCTTGTGCTGCGAGCGCTCGTCCTGGCATTCGACCACGATGCCAGTCGGTAGGTGAGTGACGCGGATGGCCGAGTCGGTCTTGTTGACGTGCTGACCGCCGGCGCCTGAGGCGCGAAAGGTGTCGATGCGAAGCTCAGCGGGATTGAGCTCCACTGCCTCGAGCTCCTCGAGCTCGGGGAGGATGGCGACCGTCACCGCGGAGGTGTGAATGCGACCCTGCGCCTCCGTGGCGGGCACACGCTGCACGCGGTGCGTGCCGGATTCGAACTTCAGACGGCCGAATACACCCGCGCCCGATACGCGACAGATGATTTCCTTGAAGCCACCGTGTTCACCCGGGCTTTCGCTCATGGTTTCGAGTTGCCAGCCCTGACGTTCGGCGTAACGCGCGTACATCCGTAGCAGATCACCGACGAAGATTGCGGCCTCGTCTCCGCCGGTTCCCGCGCGTATCTCGAGATAGATGTTGCGCGCGTCGCGTGGATCGAAAGGGACTAGCAGACGGCGCAGGGCGAGCTCCTCGGCTGCGAGTACGGGCTGAAGCCGCGCGAGCTCCTCCTTGCCCAGCTCTCGCATGCCAGGGTCTCCGTCCTGCTGCAGCGCCTCGGCGGAGGCGAGTTCGCGCTCGAGCTCCAGAAATGCGCGATAGCGCTCAACGAGGGGCGTCAGCCGGGCGAACTCCATCGACAGGTCGCGAAAGCGTGCGGAGCCGCCATCGAGCGAGGGGTCTGCCAGCAGGCGGCCGACTTCCTCGCAGCGCTCGGCGCTGCCTTCGAAACGTTGACGGAGCGATGCTTTCATGGGCGCTGCGCGATTCTCGGGGTGGGCGCCGCCCCGTGACAAGCCGCTTCTCATATATAGTGTCTCGCACCATGGCAGAGATCGCTCGACGTCCCGTCGTTTCCGCGCTGCTCGGTCTTGCTCTCTCGCTGGCATCGCTGGGTGCTGCGCCGGCGCCTGCCCAGCCCGATCTGCGTTCGATCGAGGAGGCGTTGCGGGCCGGACGGTGTCGCGAGGCCGCCGAGGGATACGTCGCGTTCGCCTCAAAAGATCGCGATCCGCGCAGCGCCCAGCGCGCGGTCGAGGTTGCGCTCGCCTGTCGGCATCTGCCGGCAGCGTGGCGCGCCGCCCAGCGCCTACGCGAACTCGATCCCGAGAATCCGGATGCCTTGCGACTCATCGGGATCGTCGCAATGGAGCTTTGGAAAATCGACGAGGCACGCGGGATCTTCGCTGACTTGCTGGCCAAGCCGGATGTGGAGTTCGAGCGCGCCCTGATTGAAATCCTGCCGACCTTGACCGAGGACGATTTGGCCCCAGCGGCATGGATCGTCTTCCGACCCCTCGTGCCGCGCGACAAGGCGTCGCCGCGGGTGCTCGCGGAGCTCGCGCGTCTTGCCTGTGGCGCGGACGATCTGTCGGCCTGTGGTTCCCTCATTCGAGAGGCCCGCGAGCGAGGCGGTGGTCGCGATGCGCGTACGGTTCGTTTATACGCGGCTACGCTGAGCGCTCTTGGACAGCCGGCGCTCGCGCTGGGCGAGGCTGAACTCGTCGCGCGCGGTGATCCCGACAACCATCGTTTCGCGAGAGTCGAGACATTGGTTGCCCTAGAACGAGCGGAAGAGGCGCGTTCGGAGCTGCTGCGCATCGCCGCTGAGGTTCAGGCCGCTGGGGCGTCGGAGCTGCTCGTCGAGGTGGATCGACGACTGGCGTTGCTGGCTCTCAACGAGGGCGATCTTACAGAGGCCGAGCGGCGACTACGGCGACGACTCGCGAGCGAGCGTGGGGCAGCCGAGGCCGTGTTTTACCTGGCACTGATCTCCGAGCGTCGCGGCGAGCCGGCAATCGCGGAGCAGGGCTATCGACAACTGATCGAGGCGGGCGCCGGGCTGTCTCCGCGTATCCGGCTCGCGCGCATGTTGTTGGCGCGCGGCGATTCGGCGGGCGCCATGGCGTTGTTCGACGAACTGGTTCGCGGTGGTCGTGCCGATCTCGTGCAGCTGGAGATCGCGCGCAGTCGTGTGCTGTCGGAGGCGGACCGACATGCCGAGGCGATCGCCGCGATTGATGCCACGCTCGAGCGTCATCCTGACTATCCGGATTTACTCTACCAACGCGCTGTGCTGCTCGATTCTGCCGGCAGGACACGCGAGGCGATTAAGCAATTAGAGTCGCTGCTCGCGGTACGACCGGATGATGGGCACGTGCTCAATGCGCTCGGTTACACACTCGCCGATCGACAGCGCGAGCTCGCGCGGGCGGAGCGTTTGATCCGTACTGCCCTCGAGCAGCGGCCGGACAATGCGGCTTTCATCGACAGTCTCGCCTGGGTGCGTTTTCGTCGCGGTGATGCGCGTGGGGCAGAGCCGCTGTTGGCACGCGCCTGGCAACTGTCGCGCGAACCGGAGATCGCCGCGCACTGGGGCGAGGTGCTCTGGGCACTCGGCGAGCGTGACCGAGCCCGCGAGGTGTGGGCGCGCGGGCGACGTATGGCGCCAGAGTCGATGCCGCTGCGTGAGACCGTGGAGCGTTTCCTCGGTGAGTCTGCGCTCTGATCGACGGCGGCACCGGTTGTTTCCGGGCCGCCTAAGTGCGTCGGTACTGCTCGGCGCCCTGTGCCTCGCCGGCTGCGCATCGCTTCGTCCCGTGCCGCTCGTGTGGCCCGTCGAGGTCTTGCCCGACAATTGGGAGGCTCGGCGTGCCGTGCTGCAGAGCTGGCAATCCTTCGATCTGACCGGGCGGATCGCGCTGGCCTCGAGCGAGCAGGGCGTGGTCGCGGGCTTGCGCTGGCAACAGCAGGCAGGACGCACGGAACTCGGGCTCGAGGGTCCGGCCGGTGTCGGCGCGCAACGTTGGCGTTTCGAGGCCGGTCGTGAAGATGAGTTGCGCTCGCTCGAGGCGGTGCTCGGCTTTGCGCTACCGGTGTCCTCCGTCCGTTACTGGTTGCTTGGGGTGCCAGACCCTGCGCTACCGGCCGATCTACAGCTGGCGGCGGACGCCGCTCGGCTCGAAGCGCTCACTCAGGCGGGATGGCAGGTGCGTTTTCTCGACTACGGGCCGGTATCAGGCACGCGTTTCGAGTTGCCGGCTCGCATCGAGATTCGGCGCGAGGGCTGGCGGGCTCGTCTGATAGTCACCGACTGGCGTGCGGGGACTCGATGATCGATCGCGCGACAAATGATCGATCGGCCTCCTGCGTCTGGTCCGCGCCGGCCAAACTCAACCTGTTGTTGCATGTGACGGGTCGTCGACCCGATGGCTATCACGAACTGCAAACGATTTTTCAGTTGATCGATCTGCAGGATGAGATCGAGTTGGAGCTCGATCCGAGTGGCGCCATTCGACGCGCGCCGGTGGCCGCCCTCGCCGCAGTCGCTGCAGAGGATGATCTCTGCGTGCGCGCTGCCCGTGCGCTGCGTGCGGCCTGTCCGGGGCCAGAGGGGGTGCATATCAAGGTGCATAAACGTATTCCCCTCGGCGGAGGTCTCGGCGGCGGCAGCTCCGACGCGGCGACGACGCTCTGCGCACTGAACCAACTTTGGCGCACCGGGTTGTCGAGCGAGGCGCTCGAGCGGCTCGGTCTCACCCTCGGCGCCGATGTCCCGGTATTCATCCGGGGCCGCTCAGCGGTGGGTGAGGGGGTGGGTGAGCGCCTGACTCCGCTCGAGCTGCCGCCTAGGTGGTTTCTCGTGCTGCATCCGGGTGTTGCGGTGCCGACACGGGAAGTGTTCCAGGCGCCTGAATTGACACGAAATTCTCCGATACTCACAATACCGGCCCTTTTGGCTGCGCCTGGTCGAAACGATTGCGAGCCGGTGGTGCGTGCACGCGTCCCTGAGGTCGCGGACGCCCTCGAGTGGCTCGGACGTTCCGCCCCCGCGCGCCTGAGCGGCACCGGCGCCTGCGTGTTCGCGAGTTTTGACTCGCCGGCCGCGGCAGAGCGGGTCGCCGCTCGGGTGCCGGACCGCTGGCGCGCCTGGGTCGTGCAGGGGCTCGCGCGCTCGCCGCTGCTCGCGCAACTCGCGCGCTGAACGGATCGAGACACCACAACGCTTGCTGGGGTGTCGCCAAGTGGTAAGGCAGCGGGTTTTGATCCCGCCATTCGGAGGTTCGAATCCTTCCACCCCAGCCACTTGGTGACCCACGAGCCAGGGAGACAGCCACTTGGACAGCCAGACGCTGGCGCTTTTTAGCGGTAACGCGAATCCCGCGTTAGCCCAAGACATCGCGCGTCACCTCACGGTGCCGCTCGGTCGGGCGTCCGTGGGCCGCTTCAGCGACGGCGAGATCAACGTCGAGCTGTTCGAGAACGTGCGCGGTCGCGACGTGTTCATCGTCCAGCCGACCAGTCCGCCGGTGAACGATCATTTAATGGAATTGCTCGTCATGGCGGACGCCTTTCGTCGTGCCTCCGCTGCGAGCGTGACCGCGGTGATGCCGTATATGGGCTACTCGCGACAAGATCGTCGGCCGCGCGCAACGCGTTCGGCGATTTCGGCGAAGCTGGTCGCCAACATGCTCACCGGTGCCGGCATCTCGCGTGTGCTCACGGTCGATCTGCATGCTGAGCAGATCCAGGGCTTCTTCGACATTCCGGTCGACAATGTCTACGCATCGCCCGTCCTGCTCGGCGATGCGTGGCGCCAGGGTTATCCGAACATGATCGTTGTCTCGCCGGATGTCGGCGGCGTCGTGCGTGCCCGCGCGCTCGCTAAGCGACTCGATGACATCGAGCTCGCCATCATCGACAAACGTCGACCGCGACCAAACGAGTCGAAGGTCATGAATATCATCGGTGAAGTGACCGGCAAAACCTGCGTGCTGATCGACGATATGGTCGACACGGCGGGAACGCTGTGTCTGGCAGCGCAGGCGCTCAAGGACGAGGGAGCGCTCAAGGTCGTTGCCTACATCACCCATCCGCTGCTGTCGGGTTCGGCAGTGGAAAAAATTTCGGCGTCGGCGCTCGATGAGCTGGTGGTGACGGACACCATCCCGCTGTCGGCCGAAGCTAAACAGTGCAAGCGGATTCGCCAGCTTTCGGTGGCGGGTCTGCTCGGCGAGACGATACGGCGAATCAGGGACGAGGAGTCCGTGAGTTCGCTGTACGTCGATTGAGTCCGTCCTGGTCGCGGGACGGAGAACATCAACTCAGGAGTCTGTTAATCATGAAAATGTCTTTCGAACTGGCTGCGGAGCTCCGCAACGACGAGGGCAAAGGTGCGAGCCGCCGCCTCCGTCACGCGGGTCGCGTCCCTGCCATCCTGTACGGGGGCAAGCGCGATCCGCGCATGCTCTCGCTCAACCACGAGAAGCTGATTACGCTGATCGAGGACGAGAAGTTCTACTCGACCATCATCGGCCTTAAAGTCGACGGCGAGACCCAGCCCGCCATCGTCAAGGATCTGCAAATGCACCCGGCGAAGAACCAGGTGTTGCACCTTGACCTGCAGCGTGTGGTCGAGGGCGAGAAGATCCGCATTCGTCTGCCGATTCACTTCAAGGGTGAGGCAGCGAGCCCGGGCGTGAAGACCCAGGGTGGCATCGTCTCGCACCGCCTCACCGATCTTGAGGTGCTGTGCTTGCCGAAGGATCTGCCCGAGGAGATCACGCTCGATCTGTCGCAGATGAAGCTGAACGAGTCGAAGTATCTCTCCGATGTGCCGCTACCGGCCGGAGTGATCTCGACTGCCGTGCAGCAGGGCAAAGATCAGGTGGTCGTCTCGATCCACAGCCCGCGTGCCGAGGAGCCGGAGCCGGTCGCAGCCGAAGCCGCTGCTGCGGCGGCGGCGTCGGCAGCCGGAGCGGCTGCGGCGGGCGAAGCCAAGCCCGAAGCCAAGAAGGAAGAGGCAGCCAAGAAATAAGGTCGCCTTTTGCCGCTACAGATGCAGGGGCCGCCTCTCGGGGCGGCCTCTGCCTTTCTTAGGAGCCTTCGTTGTCGGGATCACGCATCCAGCTGATCGTCGGGCTCGGCAATCCGGGTGAGCGCTACGGACGTACACGTCACAACGCTGGTGCCTGGTTCGTCGATGAGCTTGCGCGTCGCCATGGTGGGGTGTTTCGCCAGGAGCGCTCGCAGCAGGCGGAGCTCGCGCGCATTCAGGTCGCTGGCGCTGAGCTTTGGCTACTGAAGCCGACCACCTTCATGAACGACAGCGGCGCCTCGATCGCATCGGTCAGTCACTTCTACAAGCTACCGATCGATACGTTGCTGGTAGCGCACGACGAACTCGATCTGCCGGTCGGTGTGGTGCGTTTAAAGCAGGGCGGCGGACACGGTGGGCACAACGGGCTGCGCGATGCGATCACGGCAGTGGGGGCAGACTTCTGGCGTCTGCGCTTAGGAATCGGTCATCCGGGACACAAAGATTTGGTTCACGACTACGTACTACAGAGGGCGTCGTCGTCAGAGGAGAGCGCGATCCATGCGGCGATCGCTGCGGCGGCTGACGTGCTGCCGCTGCTGATCGAGCAGGGCGCCGAGAAGGCTATGAATCGCCTGCACACGCGGGCTGAGAACTGAGGTCAGCATGGGAATCAAGTGTGGCATCGTGGGTCTGCCCAACGTGGGCAAGTCGACCCTCTTCAATGCGCTGACGCGTTCGGCCATTGCAGCCGAGAACTATCCGTTTTGCACGATCGATCCCAATGTGGGCATCGTGCCGGTGCCGGATCCGCGACTCGATCAGCTCGCTTCGATCGTGCAGCCGCAGCGTGTGGTGCCGACCACCGTCGAGTTCGTCGATATCGCGGGTATCGTCAAAGGCGCATCCACCGGCGAGGGGCTCGGCAACAAGTTTCTAGCCAATATCCGCGAGGTCGATGCTATCGCACACGTTGTTCGCTGCTTCGTCAACGAAGACATCGTGCACGTGTCGGGTCGGATCGATCCGCTAGCCGATATCGAGACGATCAACACCGAGCTTGCGCTCGCTGATCTCGAGACAGTCGAGAAAGCGTTGCTGCGAGCGGAGAAAGCCGCCAAGGCGCAGGATAAGGAAGCGATCAAGGTGCGCGAGGTGATTCAGCGCGTGCGTGCAGCGCTCGACTCTGGTCAGCCGGTACGGGCGCTGTCGTTCGACGAGACCGAGCGACCGATCGTGCGCGAACTGCAGCTGCTCACATTCAAGCCCGTGCTCTATGTCGCCAACGTGCAAGAAGACGGCTTTAGAAATAATCCGATGCTCGATGCCGTCACGCAGCTGGCGCAGCGCGAGGGCGCGCAGGTGGTGGCGGTGTGTGCGGCCATCGAGGCAGAGATCGCGCAGCTCGAGGACGCAGACCGCGCAGATTTCCTCGCGGAGCTCGGACTGCAGGAGCCGGGTCTCAATCGAGTGATTCGCGCAGGCTACACCTTGCTCGGTCTACAGACGTATTTCACTGCAGGCGAGAAAGAAGTACGCGCGTGGACCGTGCGTCAAGGCGCCACAGCGCCGCAGGCGGCGGGCGTGATCCACACGGATTTTGAGCGCGGCTTCATCCGAGCCGAGGTGATCGCGTTCGACGATTACGTGTCTCTGAAAGGGGAGCAAGGCGCTAAGGAGGCTGGCAAGTTGCGCCTCGAAGGTAAGGAATACCTCGTCCGCGAGGGCGATGTGATGCACTTCCGCTTTAACGTCTGATTTGAGCCACGATGGAAGGCTTCCTAGTGTCGATGGGGGTCGTGGCGCTCGCCGAGATCGGCGACAAGACGCAGCTGCTTGCGCTTGTGCTGGCTGCGAAATATCGGCGACCGATACCCATCATCCTCGGCATTTTAGTGGCGACTCTCGTCAACCACGCGCTGGCCGGTCTCGTCGGGGCCTGGCTCGCCGCGACGATCGGCCTGGAAACGATGCGTTGGATCCTCGGGCTGTCGTTCATTGCGATGGCCGCCTGGATGTTGGTTCCCGACTCGCTTGAGGATGGAGACGGTGCCGCGCCTGCACGCTTTGGAGTGTTTCTGAGTACGCTGATTGCGTTTTTCATCGTCGAGATGGGCGACAAGACGCAGATCGCCACGGTCGCGCTGGCGGCGAAATACGGATCGCTGGTCGCAATCGTGGGAGGTACCACCGTCGGTATGATGCTCGCCAACGTGCCCGCGGTCCTGCTTGGTGAGGTGGCCGCGAAAAAGTTGCCCATGAGACTCGTGCACGGTATCGCCGCCACGATCTTCCTGCTGCTGGGTATCGCCGTCCTGCTACGTCTCGACCTCGCGTTCTGATGGGGTGATCAGCGACGCAGGGTGCGCTGTCGCACCGGCCTCAGTCCTGTCGGGCGATAGTGTTGGGCTAGCCCGTCCGGGGCTCATGAGCCGCCAAATTTTGTCGTACCCTATGCGGCATGAGTTCATCGCGATTGCACGTGCCGGCGGTTCCGGCACGACCCGGCGAGCGTCCGGACTTCAGTTACGTCCGTGTGTCCCCGGCGGGGGCGGCCTCTAAGCCTCCGATCGACGTTCAGGTCGGAGATACGGCCGACCTTGCTGAGGATTTGATTCGGATCCTCGACGACGATCATCGGGCCGTCGGGCCTTGGGACCCGCGGCTGCCCGTCGAGACGCTGCGGGAGGGTCTGCGGCTGATGATGCTTACGCGCGCGTTCGATGATCGGATGCAGCGCACGCAGCGTCAGGGCCGTATCACGTTCTACGTTCGCTCCCTCGGCGAGGAAGCGGTGTCGGTCGCGGCCGCCCTGGCGCTCGCGCCGGGCGACATGCTGTTTCCCTCGTACCGTAATCAGGGTCTGCACATCACGCGCGGCATGCCGCTCGTCGACATGATGTGCCAGCTGCTCTCCAACACTCGCGACATGTGTCTCGGGCGGCAGCTGCCGGTCATGTATCACTCACGCGAGAGAGGTCTGTTCTCGATCTCCGGCAATCTCGCCACGCAGTATCCCCAGGCTGTCGGTTGGGCGATGGCCGCGGCCATCAAGGGTGAGGCGAACGTCGCGGCAAGCTGGATCGGCGAGGGCAGCACGGCCGAGGCCGATTTCCACCACGCGCTGCTGTTCGCCAAGGTGTATCGCGCGCCGGTGATCCTCAACGTCGTCAACAATCAGTGGGCGATTTCCACCTTCCAGGGTTATGCCGGCGGCGAGCAGCGCTCGTTCGCGGCGCGCGGCCCCGGTGTTGGCATCGCCGGTCTGCGCGTGGATGGCAATGATTTCCTCGCAGTCTACGCCGCGACGCGTTGGGCGGCAGAGCGCGCCCGGGCTGGGCATGGTCCGACGCTGATCGAACAGGTCACCTATCGTGCCGGCGCGCACTCGACGAGTGATGATCCTTCACGTTATCGACCTGGCGATGATGCGGCGCATTGGCCGCTCGGCGACCCGATCGAACGTCTGCGCGGCCATCTCGTGCAGCTCGGTGCTTGGTCCGACGCCGAGCATGCCGAGGCTGCGGCCCGCATCGAGGAGGATGTTGCCTCCGCCTGGAAGGAAGCCGTGACGCACGGCTCGCTCGAGGCCGGGCCACGGCTCGATCCCGCGCTGATGTTCGGCGATGTCTTCAAGGAAATGCCATCGCATCTTCAAGCGCAGCGCGCGGCGCTCGCCGCCGAGCTCGAGGAGGGCGGTCGATGAGCGCCATGAATATGGTGCAGGCCCTCAACTCGGCCATGGCGGTGATGCTCGAGCGCGATCCCTCTGTGGTCCTGCTCGGTCAGGACATCGGTTACTTCGGTGGCGTTTTTCGGGTCACCGATGGACTGCAGAAGCGCTTCGGGGCCCATCGGGTGATCGATACGCCGATCGCCGAAGGCGGCATCGTGGGTGCGGCCATCGGCATGGGTGTTAACGGTCTGCGCCCGGTCGCCGAGATTCAGTTCGCCGACTACATCTATCCGGCGTTCGACCAGGTGGTCAGCGAGCTGGCGCGCCTGCGCTATCGCAGCGCCGCCGAGTTCGTCGCGCCGGTGACGATCCGCACGCCCTGCGGCGGTGGGATCCGAGGCGGACAAACGCACTCCCAGAGCCCGGAGGGGATCTTCGCGCACGTCAGCGGTATCAAGGTGGTGATGCCTTCCAATCCCTACGATGCGAAAGGGATGCTCATCGCGAGTATCGAAGATGACGATCCGGTGATTTTCTTTGAGCCGAAACGGATCTACAACGGACCGTTCGACGGTGATCCGCACAAGCCAGCCGAGTCCTGGTCTGGACATCCGCTCGGCGAGGTACCCGAGGGCTACTACTCGGTACCGATTGGCTCGGCGTCGATCGTACGCCCGGGATCCGTCGCCAGTATCGTGACTTACGGCACGATGGTGCATGTGTGTCTAGCAGCAGTGAATGAGCTCGGCCTCGATGCCGAGGTAGTCGATGTCCGTTCGATGGTGCCGCTCGATCTCGATACGCTGGAGGCTTCGGTCAGCAAGACCGGTCGTTGCCTCATCGTGCACGAAGCGACGCGTTTCGGCGGCTTCGGTGCGGAGTTGTTGGCGTCCATCCAGGAGCGCTGCTTCTGGCATCTCGAGGCGCCGATCCTGCGTGTGGGCGGATGGGATACGCCGTACCCGCATGCCTTCGAGTGGGAGTACTTTCCGGGCAAACAGCGCGTCAAGCGGGCGCTACGTGAGCTGATGGGGGCGGCGTGAGCGCTCGTTACGTGATGCGTCTGCCGGATCTCGGCGAGGGTACGGTGGCTGCAGAAGTCATTGCCTGGCGCGTCGCACCCGGCGATGTCGTTCACGAGGATGCGCCGCTCGTCGAGATGTCGACGGACAAGGCGGTGGTCGAGGTGCCCTCGCCGGTGAGTGGTCGAGTGGTTGCGATCTCCGGAGCCCCAGGGGATCGCATCGCGGTCGGCGCCGAGCTCGCTGTTTTCGAGCTCGAGCAGTCGATCGCCCAGGCACCCGCTCCCAAGTCGGCACCCGCCGTGTCAGCTCCTGCTGTGTCAGCTCCTGCCGTATCAGCACCCGCTGCAACCCGATCGCCACCAGCGACCTCGAGCAACGCCGTAGCGAGTCGGGTGCTGGCTTCGCCCGCCACGCGAAGGCGAGCCAACGAGGCGGGTATCGATCTGTCGCGGGTGCGCGGCTCGGGCCCGCAGGGGCGGGTGCTCGCGGGAGACCTCGAGGCGGCGCAGCTTCGCATGACCGAGATCGACGAGCGAGCGGTCATCGGTATTCGGCGCGTGATCGCCGAGCGGATGGCGGAGTCGAAGCGATCGGCGCCGCACTTCACCTACGTCGAAGAAATTGATGTCACCGAACTCGAGAACCTGCGCCAGCGACTGAACGCGGCGCAGCCGCCGGGCGCGTCGTCGTTGACCTATCTTCCCCTCATTGCCAGAGCGCTCGCGCAGACACTGCAGGAGTTCCCGCAGTGCAATGCGCACTATGAGGCGTCGCGTAACGTGGTAGTGCGTTTCAAGAAGGTGCATCTTGGCATCGCGACGCAGACACCCGACGGACTTAAAGTTCCGGTCGTGCGCGATGTGCTTGCTCACGATCTCTCCTCGCTCGCGGCCGAGATCCGCAGGGTGACCGAGGCGGCCCGTAACGGTCGGGCGCGTCGCGATGAGCTGATGGGGTCGACAATTACGCTAACCAGTCTCGGCAAGCTCGGCGGAATTGTCTCGACACCGATCCTCAACATGCCCGAAGTTGCCATCATCGGTGTCAACAAAGCCGTCGAGCGTGTGGTCGTGCGCGAGGGGAAAATGGTCATCCGCCGCATGATGAACCTGTCTTCCTCGTTCGATCATCGTTTCGTCGACGGCTTCGATGCGGCAGCGATGATTCAGTCTCTCAAGGCTCGTCTCGAGCAACCGGCCGCTTAAAGGAGATCTATTTCGATGACCGCGCCTGCTTCCCCTCCGCCGTTCGGCAGTTTGCTCACCGATACGATGGCGATCGCTTGGTATCGCGATGGTGCTTGGAGCACGAGCGAGCTACGCCCGACGGGGCCGCTCGAGATTCATCCCGCGGCGCACGCGCTGCACTACGGCAGCGAATGTTTCGAGGGCTTCAAGGCTTATCGTCACGCCGATGGATCCGTGCACGTTTTCCGGCTCGACAAACACATCGCGCGGATGCGGCAGAGTGCCCGTGCGTTGATCCTGCCCGAGCCCGATCCGGCGCAGCTTGCCTCGATGGTGACGACGCTCATCGATCGTGTCCGTGCGCAGGTACCCGAGGCGCCGGGCGCTCTGTATCTGCGACCGCTGCTGTTCGGGACGATGGCGAACATCGGTGCGGCCGCGACGCCTTCGCAGGAAGCCTGCCTGGTCGTGCTGGCGAGTCCGGTATGGGATTACTTTGCCGGCGGGATGAAGCCACTCAAAATATTGGTGGAGGAGCAGGCACAGCGCTGTGCGCCGCATCTGGGTGTGGTTAAGACGGGCGGCAATTACGCGGCAGCGATGGGCCCCACGCTCGCTGCACGCCGGCAGTATGGCGTCGATCAGGTGCTGTTCTGCCCGGGCGGAGAGGTGCAGGAGACGGGAGCAGCAAATTTTTTGCTGATCCGTCCGGGTCGGCTGCTCACGCGCAGCCTCGACAGCTCTTTCCTGCACGGCGTGACGCGCGATTCCTTGCTGACGCTCGCGCGCGAAATGGGCTATCAGGTCGAGGAGCGGGTCTTCGGGGTCGAAGAAATGATGCAATGGGTCCAAGATGGCGAGGCAGCGCTCTCCGGCACTGCAGCCGTACTTGCGGGTGTCGGTACGCTGGTGAGGAACGGGGTCGCACAGACCGTGGGTTCCGGGGATGTCGGTGTGGAGACTCGCAAGCTGCGCGCGGCGTTGGTCGCAGTGCAGCAGGGTAGCGCACCCGACCGGCATGGCTGGTTAACGCGGGTATAGAGTCGGGCGCTTCGCCTTGACAGGCTAGGGGCCGCCGCACACACTCGCGCCCCGCTGCGGAAAGGTAGCTCAGCTGGTTAGAGCACGGC
>JBMSXG010000028.1:0-18070 GCA_049425405.1 Steroidobacteraceae bacterium | reverse complement strand
GCGCTTTTCCGGGGCGTCGACCAGGCGGAATACCGCCTCTGCATACTTGCCAATGCCGTATGTCGGCGTTCGTTTTGGCGACGGTTGTTCCGAGTCTCGAGCCGGCTGGGTGACGGGGTCTTCTGGTACCTGCTGATGGCCACTATGCCGATCTGGACGGTGCTCAGCGGACGGGGCGGGCTTGCAGCGGGTTTCGATGTCGGACTGCGAATGCTGGTGGCAGGCGGCTTCGGGCTCGTGTTGTACAAATTATTGAAGCGCAAACTCGTGCGCGAACGGCCATTCATCGGATTGGTCGGTATCGAGTGTGCGATGCCGCCGCTCGATCGGTACAGTTTCCCCTCAGGGCACACTTTGCATGCGGTGACCTTCACCGCGATCGCCATCCACGCAGTGCCTGAACTTGCGCCGGTATTGGTGCCGTTCGCGTTATTGGTGGCGGCTTCGCGCGTCGTACTCGGGCTGCACTACCCGAGCGATGTACTCGCCGGTGCCGCTCTCGGTGCGGCGATTGCGACGGCGGCGATCGGGTGGCTCTGAACGCGAGCGCTCAGGCGAGCAGGCGTTCGAGAATTCCGCGGTACATGCGATGCAACAGCTCGATGTCCGCGACACGCACGCACTCATTGACCTTGTGGATGGTGTTGTTGACGACGCCGAGTTCTACGACTTGAGCGCCCATCGGGGCGATGAATCGGCCGTCAGAAGTGCCCCCGCCCGTGGAGAGTTTGGGGGTTTTGCCGCTGACGGCCTCGATCGAGGCGACAGCCGCTTGCGAGAGCGCGCCCGGTGCGGTGTAAAACGGTTCGCCCGACAGGTACCACTCGATCGTGAAGCGTACGCCGTGGCGCGTGAGAATCTCTTCGACCGTCGCGCGCAGCGAATCGGTGGTCTGCACAGGCGAGTAGCGCAGGTTGAACCGCGCCTTCAGTTCGCCAGGGATGACGTTGGGCGCGCCCGTGCCCGCGTTCAGGTTGGAGATCTGGAAACTCGTCGGTTGGAAGAACTCGTTACCCTCGTCCCAGCGCCTGGCCGTAAGCTCCGCGAGCGCCGGCGCAAGAGCGTGCACCGGATTGAGTGCCACATCGGGGTACGCGACGTGACCCTGAACGCCGTGGACGGTCAGGCGTCCCGAGAGCGAGCCGCGACGGCCGATTTTCAGGGTGTCGCCGACTTCGGCCTCGCTCGAGGGTTCACCAACGATGCAATAGTCGATGCGCACTGCGCGCTCGCGCAGGGCGTCAACGACGCGCTTGGTGCCATCGACGGAAGGGCCTTCCTCGTCGCTTGTGATCAGAAAAGCCAGAGTGCCGCGGTGTCGGGGGTGCTCGGCGACAAAAGTCTCAGCCGCGATCACCATGGCTGCGAGGCCGCTTTTCATGTCGGCGGCCCCTCGGCCGTAGAGCAACCCGTCGCGAATGGAGGGTGCGAAGGGGTCGGAGCGCCACTCCTCGAGTGGGCCGGTCGGCACCACATCCGTGTGACCGGCGAAACAGATCACGGGACTGCCCGAACCGCGGACCGCCCACAGGTTCTCGACATTCCCGAAACGCATCGACTCGACCTTGAACCCGGCGGCGGTCAGCCGTTCGGTCATGACCGTCTGGCAGCCCGCGTCCGTGGGTGTCACGGAGGCGCGGGACATCAGGTCTTGGGTGAGTTCGAGTACGGCGGACATCTCGGAGCCGGGTTATAGGTCCAAGGGGGTGGGGATGCAAGCCGCTACGGATGAAATATTTCTGTCACACAACCGTCATATCTTTCAATCCAACGTCACGGAGGCGTCATCATGTTGAAACGTTTGCAGGTATTTTCGGTCGTCGCGGCGACGATGGTTACGGTATCGGCCCCGATGGCCTCAGCCCAGGCGGGCCGGGATTTCATCTCGGTGGTTGGATCCTCGACGGTCTACCCTTTCACCACCACGGTGGCCGAGCAGTTCGGTCGGCAGGGTCGATTCAAGACCCCTAAAGTCGAGAGCACTGGCACCGGCGGCGGCATCAAGCTGTTTTGCAACGGCGTCGGTCCGCAGCATCCGGACGTGGTCAATGCCTCCCGTCGCATGAACGCTTCGGAATTTGCGGCCTGCCGTCAAAACGGCGTCTCGGCGATTCTAGAAGTACGCGTCGGCTACGACGGCCTGACGGTGTCCGAGAGCAAACGGGGCCCGAAGCTGGACCTCACGCGCAAGCAGGTCTACCTGGCGCTTGCCAAGCAGGTGCCCGATCCGGCTAACCCCTCGGTTCTGATTCCGAACCCCTACCAGCGCTGGAGCGAGATCGACAAGGCGCTGCCCAATATCAAGATCGAGGTCCTCGGTCCGCCGCCGACCTCAGGTACGCGTGACTCGTTCCACGAGCTGTACATGGAAGCGGGTTGCCGAACCTATCCGTGGATCAATACGCTGCGTTCGCAAGACGAAAAGCGCTTCAAGCGCGTGTGCCACACCGTACGTGAGGACGGCGCGTTCATCGAAGCCGGTGAGAACGACAACCTCATCGTGCAGAAGCTCGAAGCCAATCCCAACGCTGTCGGTATCTTCGGATTCAGCTTCCTCGAGGAGAACCTCGACAAGATTCGCGGATCGAGGGTCGACGGCATCGAGCCGACCTTCGAGACGATCGCCTCGGGTAAGTTCCCGGCGTCACGTCCGCTCTTCATCTACTTGAAGAAGGCGCACATCGGAGTGATCCCGGGTCTGCAGGAATTCGTCAACGAATACGTTAGCGACAAGGCTCTGGGGGAGGAGGGATACCTTTCGGATCGCGGTCTTGTGCCGCAGCCGAAGTCGGATCTCGCCAAGACCCGTGCTGACGTCAAGTCGTTGAAGAACTTCGCGCCGTGATCGTCAGCGCGAGCCCCCTCGGTAGTTACTAACCGGAGATTTCCATGACAAAGCGTTCTGGCATCGCTGCCGCGATTTTTGCGGCGGCCACGGTGGCGGCTTGCCCGGTGCAGGCCCAAGGCGGACCCGAAAACGGGATCTCGGCCGAGGAGATCGCAGCGCTGCGTGCTCAGATCGCCGCCCTGCAAGAGCGTCTGACTCAGATCGAGCAGGCGCAGGCGTCGGTGAACACCGATCTGCAGGACTCGATCGACCGGACCTCCGATAATCTCGCCCGCACGGTGGGCGAGGGTGCGAGTTCGGGTTGGCTCGGTCGTTGGGTGTGGAAGGGCGACCTGCGAGTTCGTAATGAACACATCGATCAGGAAGCCACTGTCTCGGCACGTAACCGAAATCGGTTCCGCCTGCGCGTGGGTGCGACGGCACGCGTCAACGACAATACCCGCGTGGAGGTGCAGTTCGCGACGACTGAAGGCGCTGACGCGCGCTCGTCAAATCAGTCGATGACCGACGCCAACTCGCGTAAGGCACTCGATCTCGATCTTGCCTACGTGGAGTGGTCACCGACTGAGAGCGTAAAGGTCTCGGCCGGCAAGATGCGCTACCCATGGGTGCGAACCTCCAGCTATTTCTTCGATAACGACATCAACCCCGAGGGCGTCGCCATGAACTGGCAGCCGGCCGCCAATGGTGCCTTTGGCAGCGTGTTCTTCGCGCAGCTGTCGGAGCGTGCGACGGCTGCGGACTCAGGGATGCTGGGTGCTCAGCTCGGTTGGCGAGACTCCCGATCGGACGGCAGCCGAGTGCTGCTGGCGCTCGGGTACTACGATCATTTGGCCGCCCGGGGCTTCAATCCGTTCCAGGGCGCGACTGGCAGCTCTATAGGACTTGGCGGTTACGGCAACTCCACCACCACCGATGCGACCGTCTGCCGCCGCGCGCTAACGACCGGTACGGCTTGCTTGGCGAACGACTTCAACGTCCTCGAGGTGCTCGGCGAGTACCAATTTAATCTCGGGGAGCAGCCGTTATTGGTGTACGCGAACTGGGCCAATAACACCGCAGCGGATTACTCGATCACGACCAGCAGCGCGGCCACGACGATTCCGTCCGGACTCGATACGGCCTATGCGATCGGTTTCAACTACGGCCGTGCGAACGCGAGCATCCCTGGCACCTGGGAGTTCGGGTATGTCTATCAGGTCGTTGAGAAAGACGCTCTGTTCGGCCAATGGATCGATTCGGACTTCGCCGCAGGCAATACCGATGGCGGCGGCAGCGCGTTGCGGGCGGCCTACCAGTTGTCTCGGAGCTGGCGTTTCAACGTGAGCTACATGCTCAACGAGACCAACCGCGACGTCGCGGCGGCCGTCACCCTGCCCACGGCCCGGACGATTAGGGACCGGGACTACGAGCGGTTGCAGGTGGATTTCAACTGGACATATTGAGTGCGCAGACGGGGTTACATGAATTTTCGATGAATTGGGCGCTTCCCGACATCATTCGCCGGTAAAATAGGGCGACTGCCCGGTCGCGACGGGCGCGCCGGGATTACCAGCTCAGATGACGCCGTCGATATTGTTCGTGCTGCTCGCCGCGCTGACCGTGATCGCCTTTCAGATGGGGCGGTCGCGCTCGATCGCCGTCGTCGGGGGTCGTCGCGGCATCCGCGATCTACACTCGCTGCCCGCCCACTATGGTCTGCTGACGGCGATTTGGTGCGGCCTGCCGGCGCTCGTGATTTTCGTCGTCTGGCTGGCGTTTCAGGACGCGGTGATCGTTCGGATCGTGTTGGCGCAGATGCCCACCGAGGTGCGCGCTTTGCCCGCCACCGAGATTTCGCTATTGCTCAACGACTTGCGAAATTTGGTGGCCGGCAATATCCCGCCGGAGTCTGTCGCCGACTACACGCGGACCGCCGCGGCAGAATATTTGGTGCTAGAGCGGTTGGCGATGCTCTCGCTGACGGTGCTGACGCTGTCGGCGGGTGTTGTCGGTCTGTTGGCAGTTCGCGCGCGAATCCGTCCCGATCTGCGTGCGCGCAACGACTACGAGCGCGTCATCGAGTGGGGGTTGTTCGCCTGTTCGGCCGTCGCAGTGTTCACCACGGTCGGAATCGTTCTGTCGATCGTGTTCGAGGCCGTCCGTTTCTTCAATCTCGTACCTGTGACCGAATTCGTCTTCGGCACGAGCTGGAGCCCGCAGATGGCGATCCGTGCCGATCAGGTCGGATCCTCCGGCGCCTTCGGTGCTGTGCCGTTGTTTGCGGGCACCATGCTGATCTCGGGCATCGCGATGTTGGTAGCCGTGCCGATCGGTCTCTTTGCGGCGATCTATCTGGCGGAGTACGCGCCCATCGCTATCCGCCGATGGGTCAAGCCCTTGCTCGAGGTTTTGGCAGGCGTACCCACGGTGGTCTATGGCTTCTTCGCAGTCACCACCGTCGGTCCGATGCTGCGCGTGGCCGGCGAGGCGCTTGGTTTGTCGGTATCTGGAGAGAGTGCGCTCGCTGCCGGCGTTGTGATGGGGATCATGATCATCCCGTTCGTCTCTTCACTTGCCGACGATATGATTACCGCCGTGCCGCAGAGTCTGCGTGACGGTGCCTACGCGCTCGGCGCGACGCGTTCCGAGACGATCCGTCAGGTTGTGCTGCGTGCTGCACTGCCAGGCATCGTGGGTGGGGTACTGCTTGCGATCTCGCGTGCCATCGGCGAGACCATGATCGTGGTAATGGCCGCGGGGTTGTCCGCCAACCTCACTGCGAACCCGCTCGAGGCGGTCACGACCGTCACGGTACAGATCGTCACCTTACTGGTCGGCGATCAGGAGTTTGATAGTCCGAAAACGCTGGCTGCGTTTGCGCTCGGACTCGTGCTGTTTCTCGTGACCTTGATGCTGAATGTCATCGCACTTTACGTTGTCAGGAAATACCGTGAACAGTACGAGTGAGTTCAAGGTCAAGACGGCCGCGCAAACCCAGGCGCTGGTACGTGCGAGCCTTGCGCGTCGGTATCGGGCGGAGCGGCGTTTTAGGGCCTATGGCATCGCCGCGGTGCTCGCCGGCATCGCCTTCGTATTGTTCCTGTTCGGTACCATTTTTTCGCAGGGCGCCTCTGTCTTTCGTCAGAGCTACGTACAGCTCGAGATATTCTTTGACCCCGATGTGATCGATCCGTCAGGAGCTCGCAACCCGAACGATCTGGCGGTCGCCGACTACCAGTCACTCGTTCGCGCCGCGTTGCGAGAGCGGTTTCCGACGGTCGAAGGTCGGCCGAATCTGCGCGAGCTCTATGGTCTCGCGAGCAGCGCAGCGTCTGTGGAGTTACAGCAACGCGTCCTCGAAAATCCTTCGCTCATCGGTGAGCGTCATCAGGTGTGGTTGCTCGCGGACGATACCGTCGACATGTTGCTCAAGGGCAAGGTGCCGCGCACGGCCGCTGAGGATGAGCGTCGCCTCTCCGATCAGCAGATCAACTGGATCGATGCGCTCGTCGCCGAGGAGCGGCTTGGGCTGCGTTTCAACGCAGCTTTTCTCAGTAACGGTGACTCGCGCGATCCAGAGCAGGCGGGTGTGCGTGGAGCGCTGATCGGGTCAGCGTTCACGCTGCTGATTACCTTGTTACTGTCGTTCCCGATCGGGGTGGGCGCAGCGATCTACCTCGAGGAATTTGCGCCGCGTAATAAGTTGACGGATCTGATCGAAGTCAACATCAACAACCTCGCTGCCGTGCCGTCGATCGTGTTCGGACTGCTCGGTCTCGCTACGTTCATCGGTTTTTTCGGCATGCCGCGTTCCGCACCGCTCGTGGGCGGGGTGGTTCTGACGCTGTTGACCTTGCCGACCATTATCATTGCTTCGCGCGCGGCGCTTAAAGCCGTGCCACCCTCGATTCGTGAGGCGGCACTCGGCATGGGCGCCTCGCGCCTGCAAATGGTGGGCCACCACGTACTGCCGCTAGCGATGCCCGGCATGCTGACCGGTGCGATCATCGGTATGGCGCGTGCTCTGGGAGAAAGTGCGCCGCTGCTCATGATTGGCATGGTCGCGTTCATCGTAGATGTCCCCTCGGGGGTACTGGATCCGTCGACCGCGTTACCGGTGCAGGTATTCCTATGGTCGGATTTACCCGAGCGCGGTTTCATTGAGCGCACCTCGGGTGCGATCATCGTGCTGCTGCTGTTCCTGTTGGTGATGAACGCGACGGCGGTCATCCTGCGCAACAAGTTCGAGAAACGTTGGTGAACGATATGACTGCATCGAACCATTCCTTGCCCGTCCCCGAGGGGATCAAGACCATCGGTGCCGTAACGGTCCCGGAGCCGGTGTTCAGCTGTCGGGACGTCAATGTGCACTACGGCGATAAACACGCGATCAAAAACGTCAACATCGATATCGGGCGTAAACAAGTGCTCGCGATGATCGGTCCCTCGGGTTGCGGCAAATCCACGTTCCTTCGCTGCCTCAACCGCATGAACGATACGATTGTCGGTGCTCGGGTAGATGGGCAGATCCGTCTCGATGGTCAGGATATTCACGAGAGAAAGCAGGACGTCGTTCAGCTGCGCGCTCGCGTAGGGATGGTGTTCCAGAAACCAAACCCGTTCCCGAAGTCGATCTACGAAAACGTTGCGTATGGCCCGCGTATTCACGGACTGGCGTCAGATCGCGCTGAGCTTGACGAGATCGTTGGCTCCAGCCTGCGCCGGGCCGGCCTGTGGGAAGAGGTCAAAGATCGTCTTAACCAGCCCGGTACCAGCCTCTCGGGTGGTCAGCAGCAGCGCTTGTGCATCGCGCGCACGATCGCGGTGAACCCTGAAGTCATCTTGATGGACGAACCATGCTCGGCGCTTGATCCGATCGCCACCGCTCGCATCGAGGATCTGATCGACGAGCTTCGCGAGAGCTATGCGATTTGCATCGTGACCCACTCTATGCAGCAAGCCGCGCGCGTATCACAGCGCACGGCTTACTTCCATCTAGGTGATTTGATCGAGGTTGGTGAGACCGACAAGATCTTCACCAACCCCCGAGCCAAACTCACCGAGGACTATATCACTGGGCGTTTTGGTTAAAGGACGCGCTTAAAATTTAATCGATAGACCCAGCGAATAACTGCGTCCACGCTCGTACGTGAATACTTCGACCCGCTGCGAGCCAAGTGACTGGAACTCTTCAAAGTTCTCGTCAAGAAGGTTGCGGGCCTCCAGGCTGACGGTGGTGTCGAAGCCATAAACGTCGAACGATGTACGGGCGACGAAGTCCAGCAGTAGCCCCGGTTTCTGAACGAGATCTGGCAAGCCGATCCGCCCGCGCGCCGAGATGCGCTCGCCGACGTAGGTTCCTAGCAGGGTCGCACGGATTCCACTGTCGAGTGGTTCCACGCCGAGCTGCACGTTAGCGAGATGCTCCGAATGCCCCTGCAACGGCGTACCGTCCTGGATGACCACATTTGCCGGCAGGCCCGTGCCCGCAGCCGTCGGCGGGAAGACCACGTCGGTGGCCTTGGCGCTGACCTCGGAGCGACTCCAGGTGTAATTCGCAGCGGTGAACAGCCGGTGCATGCTCCAGAATCCCTCGTTAGCTGCGACATCGAAGGTCTTACGGAAATCGATTTCTGCACCGTAGATCGTTGCCTCGGGCGCATTCACATACGACTGACGGGTAGTGGCACCCTGCTCGACAACCAGTGACTCCACCGGCTTATCGAGTTTCTTGAAGAAGCCACCCAGGGTCAGATACTGGTTTCCTTCGAAGTACCACTCCCAGCGCAGGTCACCGTTTAGGATCTCGGTATCGACTAGGAGCGGATTGCCCACCAACAGACGGCTCGAGTCGGTGTCGAAATAAACTTGCGGTGCGAGCTCGCGGAATTGAGGGCGACCGATCGTCTTAGACGCACCGAATCGCAGCTGCATGTCTTCATAAAAGTTCCAGGTGAGCGTGGCCGACGGCAGTACATAGTTTTCTTCGCGGGCTGGAACCTGTGTCGGGTCGGGATCTGCGGCGAACGACTTGACTACCTCAACGAACTGACGCCCTCGCTCATAGCGGGCTCCGAACGAGCTACGCAAGAGCGGAATGAACTCGGCATCGATCTGTAAAAATGCACCGGTGACTTCTAGGCCGGCGTCGTAATTCGCACCGCCGTCGCCGCCAGTGGTCTCCCGGATTTCGATGTATCCCGGACCGATATTGAAATTCGACAGTAGATAATCGATGCGCTGAAGCTGCTCATTGAGCGTCAACGCTCGATCAAGCGATTGGAAGCGAAACGATCTAGAGTCGGCGGTGCGTTTGTTGTCGAGCCACGAACCACCGACGGAGATCACCGTATCCTGACGACCTGAGGCGGGCAGGGTGTACTCCAAATCAGCGCCGAAGCCTAAGACCTCGTCATCAACCGTGCTGAAGTTCACGCTGTTTTGCTCGCGCGACGTTGAGTGCAGGTAGCGCCCCTCCACTAAGGCGTAGCGGACGGCGTTCTGATAGGGCGCCTCTCGACTGCTTTTGGCGTAATTCCCACGCCAATTAAGCTCCAGGCTGTCGAACTGGTGCGCTCCGGACAACTGCGAGCTAAACAGTTCGCGTTCGAACCACGCTGTAGAGTCGTCGCGAACATCGCCGCCGAACAAGCCGTCCGTCCCGCTTAGCGAGCGGACTTCTTTCGTCGTATTACGGACGTATAAATTTGTCAGAGTGAGATCGTGTTCGCCAAGATCGACCCCGAAACCTAACAAGCCGTTGAGGGTGACGTTATTCTGCGTGGACAAATGCTTGTACGAGCTCAGGGCTACGAGGTCAGCGCCGATCTTCGCGGCGTCCTCTTGAATTCCTCGACGCGTCAACCAATCGTTTTCAAAACCTACTACGCCAAATGCACCAACGGAACCGAAGTCACGATCGGATCGCAGTCCGCCTTGCAGTCCCAGTGACACGCCCGGGTACATATCGTTTCGCTGCTGGATCAGATTCACTTCCGCATTGCGTAGGCTCTGACCGATTCGCTGAATCTCAGCCGGGGTGAAGTTACCGGGCGCAATACGTTTTCCCGAGGCCAAAGCTGCCCCCAACGTCGGGGGCAGGTCTCGGGTGCCATCATCGAAACCTAAAAAGTCGGTCTCAGAACCGAAATAGGTCAGGCCGTCTTTGCCGGTCGTCTGTGAGTTGGCCTTTGAGCCGACCGAAAGAGAGAGAAAATTCTCCTCTGGAACGCCGACAGTTTGTAGATCGATGATGCCGCCACCGAACTCACCTGGATAGCGCGGTGAATACGTCTTTTGAACGACGACGTTCGCCAAGATGTCGCTCGGAAACAGATCGAGCGGAACGGTGCGTTGCAAAGGCTCGGGACTCGGCAGCGGCGAGCCGTTAAGCAGCGCCGCCGAGTAGCGCTCGCCAAGACCGCGAACGTAGACGAACTTGCTCGATACCAAGCTCAGTCCCGAGACGCGCGACAAGGCTGCCGCAGCATCCCCGTCGCCGGTCCGCTCGAGATCTGCCGGGTCGATGAACGCCGCAACTTCGGCGGTTTCGACCATTGGCCGGGGGATGTTACGTCCGAGAACGACGATTTCCGCCAGCTCCTCCGACGCGCCTTCATTTGCGGAGGGCTCTGCCGGCGGCGGAGTCACCTCTTGCGCCGCGGCGATGGAAACCCAAGTCGAAGTCAGTCCTAGGGCGATGGCGACTGCCATCGACACGCGCTTGTTCGTCATCATGTTCACTTCCCCTTCGTAACTTGCGGAGCTCGCTTCAGCACGCGTCGCTGGTGCGCAGGCCGCAGGTCCAGCCTTGCCACCACGTGTCAGCGGCATCCTTCACGCCGCCGATGTAAGTGGTGGTCGTCAAGCTGGCATTCACACCGCCGGCCGGGACGGCAGGTGTAGTGGATTCAGACGAGATCGCGGGGAATGCCGATCGGCCCGCAAGGTTGCTGAAAGCAGCCAGGGCAGTCTCGTTGGCTCCATTGATAAACGCCACACCGCCGCCGGAGGGGGCGGTCAGAGTTGCGGTTCCGTCCGACTTGTTCCCCGTACCGGCGGTGAATAGCGTCTGGGCCACTCCCGAAAATGGTGTGGCACAGGCCAAGAACACCGATCCGAACGTACCGGTTGTCGAGGCTGTATCGACGTTGATGCACGCGCCGGACCCGCTCGGGCGAACGATTACCGTGTTGTACCACTCGGAGTTCGTGGTCGTGTTCATCTCGATGCCCCGATTTCCTGATGCGCCATTACGCGCGATCATGGTGAAGTTCGCGAACTTCGGGTTGGAGCGAGCGAAACGACTATTTTTGTTCGACTGCTCTGCGAGACGATCGCCACCTGTGCCGGTGCCCGAGGTGCCCGCGCGCTGCCAGACGATGCCGTACTGGTTTGTTCCGCGATATCCCTCGTCAGTGTCCAGCGAGTCGTCGTCGTTCCCTGTCAGGACGAGATAACGGCCGTTGACCGTGCCGCCGAACCACTCGATACCATCGTCTGAGCTGTTATGCACTTGCACGTACTCAAAAGTCGTACCGTGGCCGACGCCAGCGAGAGTGATGCCATTGAGTTCGTTACCCGGGAGCACCTCGAAACCGGAGTGCATGACGCGCAGATAACGGATCGAACCCGAGTTGTCGGCAGGATTATTGCCACCGAAAAATGCTGAGGTTCCTTCGACTTGCGTTTCGCAAGTCGCCGCGGCATAGGCTACGCCAGCGACGTTGCAGCTGTTGATCCACGAGCGGCCGAGTATCACCAGACCACCCCACTGGCCGATCGAGTCGGCGGACTGTGCGGCTTGCACGCTCTGACGACTGGTCATGATGACCGGCGAAGACGCGGTTCCGTTGACGAACAATTGAGAGCCGCGATTAACCAATAGGAAGTCGGCTCCCGAGCTACCGAACAGCGTGACGCCAGGATCAATCGTCAAAATGCCGCGCTCGCGACCCGTGATGGGATTGTTGGAATCGCCGCCGCGATCATCACCGACCTCGGTTTTGCCCGCTAGGGCGTAGACCGTCCGGTTACGCTGGGGCAGGGTAAGCGAGCCGCGAATCTTGTCCGGTAACTGACACACTCGAAGCGTGACGCCCCCCCGGCCCGACAGGGTTCCCGTGTTGGAGGTGCCCGTGGGACAGTCGGTCGGTGTTCCTGAGCTATCCGTCGAGCCAGAACTGCCCGCAGTCGGCGCAGGTGGGAAGGACCCGACCCCGGGCGAAGCGACGTCATTTGCGCCCCCGCACCCGACTACCGCGACAGCGGCGGCGACACCGACCAAAACGAGTCTAAAATTCGAGGGAACGGCCATTTCCGAATCTCCTGTGCTTGAACGGGGCTAAAGCTGCGGGCGCGGAGCAAGTCGCGATATCAGAGACGCGACTCGGCCCGAGTTACAGGAGAGGATTACGCCGTCTGGATGTGACGGGGCGATGTCACGACTGTGACATCATTGTTACGAGGTCAAGATGTTCAGTCTGTCGAGCGCAGCAGCTCGTTGATCGAGGTCTTGGCGCGGGTCTGGGCATCGACCCGCTTGACGATCACCGCGCAGGCGAGGGCATGAGAGCCGTCTTTCGCGGGTAGAGAACCGGGTACTACCACCGAGCCTGCCGGCACACGTCCCTGCAGGATCTGGCCCGTCGTTCGATCGTAGATGCGCGTGCTCTGTCCGATGTAGACGCCCATCGAGATGACTGCGCCCTGTTCGACGATCACCCCTTCGACGATCTCGGAGCGTGCGCCGATGAAGCAGTCGTCCTCGATGATCGTCGGCGAAGCCTGCAGCGGCTCGAGTACGCCGCCGATCCCGACACCGCCCGAGAGATGTACATTGCGACCGATCTGAGCGCAGGAGCCGACCGTCGCCCAAGTATCCACCATGGTGCCGGCACCGACGTAAGCGCCGATGTTGACATACGAGGGCATCAGCACCACGTCTTTGGCGATGTAACTGCCCTTGCGAGCGAGCGCATGCGGCACGATGCGGGCGCCGCTCGCGCGTAGGGCCTGTTCGTCCCACGCCGAGTACTTGAGGGGCACTTTGTCGAAAAAGCGCGTATAGCTGCCCTCAATCACTCGGTTCTCGTTAGCTCGAAAATAGAGCAGCACGGCTTTCTTGAGCCACTCGTTCACCCGCCACTCGCTGCCGTGCTTCTCGGCGACGCGTGCAGCACCGGAATCGAGCAGATCGATGACTTCATCGAGTGCCACGCGAAGCTCGCGGGTGAGGCTGCTCGGTGTGATCTCGGCACGCTGCTCGAAAGCGGTCTCGATGAGCCGACGCAGGGCGGTGTGATCTGTCATGGGGTGTTCCCGTATCTGGGGTTCTAGGGCTCAGCCGCTGCGGCGGCTCGAGATGAGGAAATCGGCGATGCGTTGAGCAGCTTCGACGCATTCTTCGATATCGGCGACGAGTGAGATCCGCACTCGCCCGCGACCCGGATTGCCATCGCCCGCCTCGCGGGCGAGGTAGCTGCCGGGCAGCACGGCGACATGGGTCGCAGCGAGCAGTTCACGTGTGAAGCGTTCATCGTCGCCGCCGACCTCGGGCCAAAGGTAGAACCCGCCTTGCGGGATGTCGATCGCGAGATGCGGCGCGAGGATCGGTAGCACCCGGGCGAACTTTTGCCGATAGAGCTCGCGGTTGACGCGGGCGTGGGCATCGTCGCTCCAGGCTGCGATGCTTGCCCGCTGCACCGGCAGCGGCATCGCACAGCCGTGGTAGGTGCGATAGCGCAGAAACTCACCGAGCAGGCGTCGATCACCGGCCACGAACCCCGATCGCAGCCCGGGCAGGCTCGAGCGCTTAGAGAGACTGTGAAACACCACGCAGCGTGCGAAGTCGTGCCGGTCGGCATTCCAGGCCGCTTGCAGCAGCGATGGCGGCGGACGGTGTTCGTCCGCGTAGATGTCGGCGTAGCACTCGTCGGCTGCAATCACGAAATCGTAACGATCGGCCAGCGCAATGATCTCGCGCCAGTGCGACTCCTCGAGCACCGAGCCCGCCGGGTTACCCGGTGAGCACACGTAGAGCAATTGCACGCGCTCCCACACGTCGGCGGGGACGGATCTGATATCGGGAAGAAAGCCCGTACGCGCAGGCGTGTCGATGTAATACGGGTCGGCACCGGCGAGCAGCGCTGCACCCTCATAGATTTGGTAGAACGGATTCGGCATCGCGACCAGCGCTCGCGCGCCGGCGGAGGAGTTGCGTCGCGGATCAACGATCGCCTGCGCGAATGCGAACAGCGCCTCGCGCGTGCCGTTGACGGGCAGGAGCTGTCCGCCGCCGCTCGCTCCGCCCGGATCGATCGCGCCATCGGGCAAGCCGTAACGTCGCGTGAGCCAGCTGGCACAGGCTTCGCGCAGCGCCGTCAAGCCTGCGGTACTCGGGTATTGACCGACACCGCCCAAGGCACCTGTCAGCGCCTCGAGTGCGAAGGCTGGCGGGGCGTGCTTGGGCTCACCGATCGTCAGCGCGATCGGCGACAGCTCGCTCGGGGGCTTCACGCCGGCGGTGAGCGTAGCCAGACGCTCGAACGGGTAGGGCTGCAGCCGCGCGAGTTCGGGATTCATGCGGCCCGCCGGGCGTCGAGTGCCTCGGTGAGGCGAGCGATGAGTCGCTGCGCGGCGGCCTCGGGTAGCGGGCCGGCGCCCCGATCACTCACATAGAACACGTCCTCGGCGCGCTCGCCCACGGTGACGATTTTGGCGCTCAGCAGATCGATACGCTCCTCCAAAATCACCTTGCCAATATCGCACAAGAGGCCGGGGCGATCGGCGGCGATGATCTCGAGTACGGAGCGCTGGTTGCGCTCATCGACGCTCACGGCGATCTGCGTTCGCGTATTGAAGAGTCGTACTTGTCGTGGCGCTCGTCGCGACACGGCCGGCATTCGATCCGATACGGCCCGCAGCGAGGCGCGCAGGGCGAGATCGATTTCTTCGAGCCGTTCGGGATCGACGATTGGTGAGCCGTCACCCTCGAGGACGTGGTAGAGATCGATGCTGTTGCCATCGCGGGTCGGCGTCAGGCGGGCATCGACGATGCTGAGACCGAGCTGATCGAGTACGGCAGTGGTGCGAGCGAACCCATGCTGCCGATGGGGCGCGTAGGTCATGATCGCCGTCGTGCCACGCTCGCTCTCGGCCTGCACGGAGACGACCGGCTCCTCAGCGCCCACAGGCCGTGCGGCCAGAACACGCGTGTGCCAGGCGATCTCTTGCGGTGTGTGCCTTAGGAAATACGCGTCCGACAGGTGCGACCAGACCGATTCGGTGATTTCCGCGCCGAGACCGGCGGCGCTGAGCTGCTCTAGCGCGCGGCTCTGGTGCTCGCGCTGCAGCTCGTCTTGGTCGATCGGGCTCTCCAGCCCGCGTCGCAGGGCGCGCCGCACGCGCTCGTGGAATTCGCTGAACAGCGAAGCCTTCCAAGAATTCCACAGACGCGGGTTCGTCGCCCGCACATCGGCGGCTGTGAGCACGTAGAGGTAATCGAGGTGGGTTTCATCGCCGACGAGCCGCGCGAACGCGTTGATGACCTCGGGATCGGAGATGTCCTGTTTCTGAGCTGTGACCGACAGCACGAGGTGATTACGCACCAGCCAGGCGACCAGGCGCGCGTCATAGCGCGACAAACCCTGCTCGAGACAGAAGGACTCCGCATCGACGGCACCAAGGTCCGAGTGATCGCCGCCGCGGCCCTTGGCGATGTCGTGGAAGAGGGCGGCGAGATAGGCGACTTCCGGACGAGGCAGCGATTGCATGATCTGCGAGAGATTGGGCAGCTCGTGATCAAAGCGCGGTAGGGCCAAGCGTCGCAGGTTACTCACCACGAACAGGGTGTGCGCATCGACCGTGTAGGCGTGGAACAAGTCGTACTGCATGCGGCCCACGACGCGACCGAAGGCCGGAATGTAAGCCCCGAGCACGCCGTAGTTGTTCATGCGCCGCAGTTCGTTGGTGACACCCGCCGGCGCGCGCAGCAGCTCGAGGAACAATCGGTGGTTACGCGGGTTCTGACGAAACTCCTCGTCGATCAGCCACAGGTTGCGCACGATGGCGCGGATCGTGTTTGCGCGAACTCCCTCGATCTCCGGATGTTGCTGCAGCAGCGCGAACACTTCGAGCAGGGTCGAGGGTTGGCGCACGAACACATCGTCGTGGATCGCCTCGAGATAACCGCCGTTCACTTGGAAGCGTGAGTTGAGCGGTTGCGGCGCCGCGCTCTCATCGAGGATCGCCTCGCGAAAGAGCTGCAGCAACAGCTCGTTGAGCAGACTGACATCCATCACCGTGCGGTAGTAGCGCTGCATCAGCTGCTCGACCGCGAGCGTGAAGGAGGCATCCTCGTAACCGAAGAGTCGCGCCAGTTTCATCTGGTGATCGAACAGCAGGCGATCTTCTCGTCGGCCGGTGATGGTGTGCAAGGCGAAACGCACTTTCCAAAGAAATGTCTGGGCCGATTGCAGACGACGCAGCTCGGCGGGCGTGAGAAATCCTTGCGAGGCGAGCCGGTCTAGCGTCTCGGCACCAAAGTGACGTTTGGCGACCCAGGCGATGGTGTGGATGTCGCGCAGGCCACCGGGTCCAGTCTTGACGTTGGGTTCGAGGTTGTAGGCCGTGTCGTTGGCTTTGGCGTGGCGATCGGCCTGCTCGCGCACCTTGGCTTCGAAGAACGCCTTCACGGGCCACAAGTGTTTTGGCGAGAGCGCTTCGAGCATCGCGCTGACGAGAGGCTCGGAACCCGCGAGCCGCCGCGCTTCGATGAGTGTCGTCATCACGCCGACGTCTGCGGCGGCTTCGTTGCGGCAGTCCTCGACGGTGCGCACGCTGTGCCCCACCTCGAGACCGATATCCCACAGAAAGGTCACGAACTGCTCGATGCGCTCGCGATCGGTCGGTCCGACTTCGCCGGGCACGAGAACCAGCAGGTCGACGTCCGAGGCCGGATGTAATTCGCCGCGACCGTAACCGCCAACGGCCACCAGAGCCCAGGCGTTGGCGCGATCGCCGAGCAGTGAGCGCCAGCGTTCGCGCAGGAGGATGTCGATGAAGCGGGCCCGGGCATGCACGAGGCTTTCGATGGGCTCGTCGGCCTCGAAGCGGGTGACGAGCTCTGCTTGGGCGGCTTTCAGCGCCTCGCGATACATTGCCGAGGCATGCTCGGCGTTCGCGAGCTGCAGCGGCAGCTGCTCGAGCAGCGGCCATTGGAAGGATTCGAAGGCGTCGTCCGGCGTCATCACGCCGCTCCGAGCGTCATCACCTCGAAACCGGTGTCGGTGACGAGCACCGTGTGCTCCCACTGCGCGGAGAGCGAGTGGTCCTTGGTTACCACCGTCCAGCCGTCCGGCAGCAGCTTCACGTGTCGCTTGCCCGCATTGATCATCGGTTCGATCGTGAAGGTCATTCCGGCTCGCAGCTCAAGACCCGTACCGGGCTCACCGTAGTGCAGCACCTGCGGATCCTCGTGATAGATGCGGCCGATGCCGTGACCGCAGTATTCGCGCACCACTGAGAAGCCTTGTGCCTCGACGTGTCGCTGAATCGCATGACCGATGTCGCCGAGCCGGCGACCGGGTGCAACCACGCGAATGCCTTCCCACATCGCCTCGAAGCAGTTCTCAACGAGACGCTGAGCGGCAACGGGCGGCTTGCCGACGTAGTACATGCGACTGGTGTCACCATGAAAGCCGTCGCGGATCACGGTGACGTCGATATTGACGATGTCGCCGTCTTTCAGTCGCTTGTCGCCCGGGATGCCGTGGCAGACCACGTGGTTGACCGACGTGCAGATCGTCTTCGGGAAGCCCCGATAGTTGAGGTTGGCCGGGATCGCCTTTTGGACCCTGACGATGTGATCGTGACAGAGCCGGTCGAGCTCGTCCGTGCTCACCCCGGGTTTGACGTGCGCGCCGATCATGTCGAGCACCTCGGCGGCGAGGCGCCCGGCAGCGCGCATTTTCTGTTGATCTTCCGAGGACTTGAGCGTGACGGGCATGGGGATCCGGGGGCCCGTAAGGCGTTGTTTTTACGGGAGGTGCATGGTATAAAGCGCGGCCTTTTTTGGCAACGTAAACCAACCCACACGCACATCGTGACGTCGGTCGCTGGGTGTCCCTTCGGGGATGGCGGTCGAGGATGTGCGGAGGCTTAACCCAACAAGGAGTGATATATGGCCAGCGTGTCCATGCGACAGATGCTGGAAGCGGGTGTCCACTTCGGACATCAGAC
>JBMSXG010000027.1:0-18178 GCA_049425405.1 Steroidobacteraceae bacterium | reverse complement strand
TTTCATCCGGTCGAAGATTCGTTCCCTCTACGGCTCGCTGGTTACCGAGCATCGATAGATAAACCCCCATCGCGGGATGGAGCGTTACGTCCTCCAGTAATTTTCGATAGTTGCCAAATGCATTGCGTGCGAGCATGTCCTGAAAATCTGCGATCGCAAAAGGAAGCTCGAGTAACGCGCCGTTATCCGAGACCACCATGATTTGCGACCATGCCCATGCCACACGCTGGCGCAGTTGGTCATCACTGGTCATGGCCTTGCGGAACCAGAGATCGACTCGATCGTTCTGCATTTGGCCAGCGCCCATATTCTGCTTGTCGGCAGGAACAAGAGCGATCAGTGAGGGTAGTGTCAAAGAAACCGGCTTCGCGATTTCCGCATCAATCCAGCGCTCGTATCCGTTTGGGGTATAGCCGAACTCGAGCAGGCGTTTGATATCCGCATCCGTTGGCCCGAAGGTGGTTTGAATGAGGAAGCGATGTGCCTCCAGTCGTGTTAGGGGAGAGCCGGCTATCGCCCCGACGGGCCGCTTTTCAGAAAACCCAGTCGTGATGAAATGCTGGGTCGCCGATACCAGGTCGCCACCGAATCGCGATCGAAGATCAGCGTTATTTGCGAGATACGCCAGTACGCTGAAAGTAACCTTCTCTCCTGCTTTATATCCGGTTTCGATGTAGTACCGCGTTGCCGCGATCACATCGGTTCCGAATTTCGTGATGCGCTCCCCGGCGCTCGCAATGTAAGCGAGCGCATCAAAAGTTATCCGGCGGCCTTCCGTGAATCCGTACCGGATGAAGTGCTTGATACCGGCCACGACATCGGTCTTGATCGAGTCGATGAGGTCTCCGTAGCTCGCGATGTACGCAAGACCGTCGAACGTCGTTCGCCGCCCATCCTGATATCCGTAGAGAATGTAGTTTTTCGTAGCTGAATAGGTATCAAATCCAAAGGCAGTCAACACGTCGCCGTGGCTTGCGATGTACCGCAGAGGATCGAAGAACGCGGTCGCGCGACGGTCCTTATAACCTGATGTGATGTAATGTCGGGTCGCTTGCTCTTCGTTCAGACCGATCGAACCGATCAGATCACCGTGGCTCGCAAGATACAGGGCGGGATCAAACGTGATTCTCCGCCCCTCTCTCGCACCGGTTTGCTCGTAGTGTGTCCGGCCCTTGGCGATATCCGTTCCAATACCGTCAATCAGGTCGGGGTAGCTCGCAATATATCGCAGGGTGTCAATATCCGAGAGCGTCTGCAGGCCATTAGGCAGTAGGCGCGTCTTACAAATTCCTGCTGGCGGGGTCTGACACCAGCCGGTGTAGCCCACCAACGAGCCGTCGGAATTCAGCTTCACCTGATTCGACGTCGCCTGCCAAGTATTTCTCGTGCTGACAATCATAGGATAGATAGCGAATGCACGAGAGTCGAAGTCTGTTTTCAAAATCGACATGTCAAACTCGGGACAGTCTTGGGCACAGGAGCCCCCGACAAACTTGAACTCGCTCCCCGCGTACACGACATCCGTGGCCCAATATCGCGCTCCAGTGCGCGGAGAAATCGGCATGTCAACCCGCTTCAAGGTCCACACATCGAATCCGTTTCTAACACCCTGCACCCATGCAGCGGCTTGGCCGCTGATGGCAACGAGATCAAGCCGTCCGCCGATCGGGATCAGATGTACGTAATGAATCCAACCGATCTCGTCGATCCGACGCCCGTTAATGCCAGTTTGAGGAATAAGTGCATCGTTCCGCTGAAAGTTGCCCTTACCGTCACCGAGTAACGCGACCATTCCTGCCTGGTTCGGAGTGCCATCGATGTTAGCGATAGCCACATCGACCTTCCCATCGCCATTGATGTCGGCTGACGACGCATGGGTCGCGCGCAGCTTGACCGGCACCTCGATCCGACGATACGTCTTCCCCTCGGTGCTCAGGAACAAAAGCTGATTGACGAGGTAACGCTCAGCGTACTTCGGATCGCTCGGCGGTGGGATCGGCAGCTCATTTCGGTGCTGCAAACCCTCGCAGCTGATGAACACATCCGGCTTTAAGTCGTTATTGAAGTCTGCGGTGATAGCGTTTGACGTAGTGACGCAGGTATCTCGATCGGCTGAGTTTGGCAGTAACTCCGCCGTACGGTCGACCCATACCCCCCGTTCATCCTGAACTAAAAAGTAAGCCTTTCCGGGCGTATCAGAAAAATCTTTGATACCAAATAAATTTTTGGACCTGAAAACAGAAACGAACGCGGCGACACGACCCTCCTCGAAAAAGTCGCCAAACGTGACAGACCGTTCGTTACTGTCGAGCTCCTCAGTGTCCTGCTTGATACCCAGCGCGCGAATACTCGAAACCTGCGTCGCCTCGAAAGCCAGCGAGTTCTTGTTCTCATAGGACGTCGGAAAAACCGGATAGGGCACGACGAGCGATACGGTTTTCTTGGCGGCAGCGCCACGGCCCGTGCATTCCATCGTGAACTGGAAGCGACCGGCCGTTGATGCCGGAAGAACGAAGGCGCCCTCTGCGGCTCGACCCCCACTCCAAGACCCAGAAGAGGTGCAAGACGTCGAATGCTTTGCGCTCCAATTGAGTGTGGTCTGGCCACCGATTCGAGTGAGAGGGCTACTGATTGAAAATGAGAGCTCGACATCGGGAACGAAGGTCGGTTCGACCGTGCATGCGCTCGTGATCGAGCCCGTGGTAAACACGTTTCCGTTCAGTGTTCCACCACACCCCTTCGCTTCGATCAGTGAGAACCCTGCAGAAGGCGTCAACGTAAAGGTCGTGGTTGATCCATGTTCGACGACCGCGCTTGCGGGCGTGACGGTGCCCCCAGTGATTGTGGCAATGGAAACGGTGTATTTCTTAAGCCGGAATGACGCAATTACCGAGCACGGTGCTGAGATCGGTCCAGTCGTGAATGTCGAACCCGACAAGGTTCCGCCACATCCAGACACGTCAGCGATCTCATAGCCCTCGCTCGGCGAGACCGTGATCGAAGTAGTGAGCCCCGAGGAAACGACTGTACTGGGGGGCGTCACCGTGCCCCCCACCCCCGCCGATGCCGTCACCGTAAATGATTTTGGGCCGCCACCACCACACGACGCCACCGTCAGTATGGCGAGGGCTAGCGATATTTTTGTTATGTGGTTAATCAACCGTGACGAGCTCTAAGTCCAAATCTCTCATCGAATCATATGTAGATAATTGGAATCGAAGCGTCAATGTCTTCGCCCCCAACGCGACCTCTTAGCGGAGATACAGTAGGAGACAAGCTCGGGGGAGCGATAGTCGCAGACTTCATGATCGGCAATTGGTGCAATGGCAGCGTTGGATATTTACGTCGGAATGTTGGAGTTTGTAGAGCATAAGATGGCTCGTAGGCTTAAAGGTCAGCAAAATCGGTGTAGACCGGTGCAATGTAAAAAAGGTTAAAACTAACGGCTGCTGCAAGCGACCAGCAAGACGATTCCGGTTGCCTCTCCGATACCGTTCCCAAGGAAGAATCGTCCTCGGACTTTGGCCGGTTGACCCGGCGCGCCGATTAACACCCGCTAAAGAGTTAGCCGAGTCTATGGCGAAGGCGATGAACATCACGGTTTCTGGGAGGGCTGCGCCCGATCAACGGAGGCATTAAATATTTTCTGCTTCGCCAAGGGTCTTGAGGTTCGTTTTCGCTATTGGAGCGTATTTATTACAGGTTTAAACCTCACCGAGCACTACAGGGGCTTTTCCGATGGCCCTTGAAGTTGGTGCCGGGTGAGGGATTTGAACCCCCGACCAACGGTTTACAAAACCGCTGCACTACCCCTGTGCTAACCCGGCGTACCTTTGGTTGATTCTAACTGAGCCGGGTACCATCCCGCCGTGCTGCGCGCCCTGCCCCCCTCTTGGTATGACGATCGCCTCGACGGCGCGGCCGATCGGGACCGGGTCTTTGCGCGTCACTGGCAGTTGGTGGGGCACCTCTCTCAATGGCCAGAGGTGGGCAGCTCCCTCAACACCGTGCTGGGCAAAGTACCGATCATCGTCACACGCACGGCCACGGGATTTCAGGGCGTGCAGGCGATCTGCCGTCATCGGGCGGGCCCGCTGGAAGCGTGCAGTAATGGCGGCCGACGTTTTCTGCGCTGCCTCTATCACGGCTGGTCGTACGAACTGGACGGGCGACTGATCCATGCGCCGGAAATGGCAGGTGCCACCGGCTTCGACCCTCGGGATATCCGACTGCCCGCCATCGAGATGGCGACGGCGCTAGGGCTGGTATTCGCACGCCTGAGCGCCGGTCCCTCCACGCTGGCGGATCACCTGACCGGCATCTGCGAACGACTCGCGCGCAGCGGCCATGATCTTACGGCACTGCAGTTCGATCGACGGGTCAGTTACGACATCGACTGCAACTGGAAGGTGTACGTTGATAATTACTTAGAGGGCTATCACGTCCCGGCCGTACACCCCGGGCTCAACTCGGTGCTGGATTACCGCAGCTACACCACCGAGCTGTCGCGCTGGCACTCATTACAAAGCAGCCCTCTCGAGAGCACGCCCGACCTTTATGGCCAGGGCGAGGCGCTGTACTACTTCATCTATCCGAACACGATGCTGAACGTCCTGCCCGGGCGCCTGCAAACCAATCGCGTGCTGCCACTGCCGCACAATCGGTGTCGCGTGGAGTTCGAGTTCTTTTACCTACGACCTACCGATGCAGACCGATGCGAACGCGATCGTCAGTTTTCGGATGAAATCCAACGCGAGGACATCAGTATCTGCGAGGCGGTGCAACGGAATCTGGACAGCGGCGCCTACGAGGCGGGCCCGCTCAACCCGACTCGCGAGAGCGGCCTCGCGCATTTCCACGATCTGCTACGCGCGGATCGCTCCGCACCGTAAGGTCGCCGGCGAGCACGGCGACACGCGCTCCGTTTTCGAATTCGACTTGTAACGCACCCTGTCGATCGATGCCGCGCGCCGCGCCCCGGCGATTACCGGACGCATCACTGAGCTCGATCTGCCGGTCGCGCAGCGCGTCCGCTGCGCGCCAGGCCTCGAGAAAGGGTGCGAAGCCCTCTCGTCCGAAGCGCTCGAGGCCGAGTACGCACTCCGTGATGACGAGCGCAGCGAGCCGGTGACGCTGCGAGGCGAGCACGCCACACTCGGCAAGATCAGCCGGGGTATTGCCCGAGACCACGACACGCTTCCGCGCAGCGGCACTCAAAGAAATGTTGAGACCGATTCCGATCACAACCTGCGCAGGACCGCCCGCCTCCGCACGCAGCTCGACGAGGATGCCGCCGAGCTTGGACAAATCGCTCGCGAGCACAAGGTCGTTCGGCCACTTGAGCGCGAGACCCTTTCCGCCGGCAGCCTCGACGGCGTTCTTGACGCATACGCCGATCGCGAGAGTGAGCGCAGGCAGATCCCGCGGTAAGGGCTCGTAGGTCGTGGCGATGGAGAGGCAGAGGCTGCCACCGAGCGTCGACTGCCAAGATCGACCTCGGCGGCCGCGCCCCTGCGTCTGATTCTCTGCGATCAGGACATCGAACTGCCCCACGGGCGGTGCGGGCACGGCGAGCAGCTGCGCGTTGGTGGACTCGCTCTCCCAAACGACCTCGAGCACATTCAGGACGGCGCGGATCTCTGCAGACAGCGAGCGCCGCAGCTCCGCCGCATCGAGCAGTACGGTACTCGAGCGCAGCCGATAACCCCGGTGGGTATGAGCCTCGATGTCGAGACCGAGCTCGCGCAGCTGCTCGATGGCTTTCCAGACGGCACTGCGCGTGACGCCCGCCGCCTGGGCTAGCGACTCACCCGAATGCTCGGCGCCATCGGTAAGCGCCGCGAACACGCTGCGCGCGAGCGTCACGCGAGCCAGCGCCCAAGCAGCCACAGTCGATGCGCCCGCGGCTCCGTGCCCGCGCGCATACGGGCGATGTTCGTACGGTGGGTCCAGATCACAAACGGCGCGCTCACCACACCAAAGACCATCAGCGGCATCACCCATTCGGGGTCGATCCAGCCCTCACGACCCGCGAACCAGGTCATGACAGGCAGCCCCGCCGAGGCCACCATCGAACCGAGACCGACGAAGCCGAACAGCACCATCATCACCAGCCACAGCCCGAGCACGCCGAGTAACAACGTCGGGGAGAGCGCGAGCAGCGTGCCGAGTAAGGTCGCGACACCCTTACCGCCACGAAATCCGTGAAACACGGGATAGACATGCCCGAGCACTGCAGCCGCCCCACAACCACAGGCTAACCATGCGAGCGCAGCCGAATCGGACGCAGAGCTTGCAAACACGTCGGGCAGCAGACGCACAGCGATCCACGCCTTGCCAACGTCAATCACGATCACGCCCAGCGCGAAGAGCGGTCCCTGGGTACGCAGTGCGTTGGTACCACCCGCATTACCACTGCCCTGCGTGCGGATGTCGACACCCCGCAGACGGCCGAGCGCCAGGCTCCCGTTGATCGATCCGAGCAGGTAGGCCGCAAGAAGACACAGCGCGAACGCGAGCATGGCCCGAGTGTAAGATAAGGGCCATGTCCGAGCACATCCCGACGCTGAGCCTGCGCGACGTCGACTCGGAAACGTTCGTCCACCAACTGGGCGATGCGTACTCCCGCTGTGGGTTCGTGATCATCACCGATCACGGCATATCGCAGACTCTGATCGATTCTTTTCTCACGACTTACCAGAAGTTCTTCGCATGGCCGGATGCTCAAAAGCGTCGCTACCACGTCGCAGGCGGCGGTGGCGCGCGGGGTTACACGCCCTTCGGCATCGAGACGGCGAAAGGCTCTACGCACTCTGATTTGAAGGAGTTCTGGCACGTCGGCCGCGAGCTACCGGCGAGCCATCCCTACCGTCACTACATGGCGGACAACGTCTGGATCGATGAGCTCGCCGGCTTCCGTGACATCAGCGCGGCGATGTTCGAGGCGTTCGATCTCACGGGCCGTCGGCTCCTCACCGCCATCGCCCGCAGCCTTGGACTCGATCGTCACTATTTCGAGGACAAGGTACAGCTCGGCAATAGCGTGCTGAGAGTGATCCACTATCCGCCGATGCCCGCGCAGCCCACCGAAAGCGTTCGCGCCGGGGCGCACGAGGACATCAATGTCATTACCCTGCTGCTCGGCGCCGAAGAGCCCGGGCTGCAGGTGCTCACCCGGCAGGGCGACTGGCTCGGCGTCAATCCGCCGCCGGGATCGATGGTGGTGAACGTCGGCGACATGCTGCAGCGCCTGACCAACGGGCAGTTGCGCTCGACGACCCATCGGGTCGTCAATCCGGCATCGGACCGCGCACGCCATGCGCGCTTCTCGATGCCCTTCTTTCTGCACTTCAACCCCGACTTCCCGATCGCGGCGCTGCCCTCCTGCGTCGGGCCGGGCAAACCTACGCCCCTGCCGCCCATCCTCGCCGAGGAGTATCTTCAGGAGCGCTTGCGCGAGATCAAACTCAAATGAACACGCTTTATCTTCAGGCCCTGCTGGGCATCCTCGTCTTCATCGCGATCGTCCTGCCGATGTCGTCCAATTGGCGGCGCGTCAACTGGAAGCTCGTCACGGGCGCCGTCGTCCTGCAATTTGTGATCTGCGCGCTGTTGCTCAAAGCGCCGGTCATCAAGGACGGGTTGCTCTACCTCAATCAAGCGGTCGGCGCCTTGGGCGCGGCCACACTCAAGGGTTCCTCGTTCGTATTCGGGTACCTCGGCGGCGGCGACACGCCGTTCACGGTCACCAATCCTAACGCCGTCGTGACCTTCGCCTTCCAGGTATTGCCGCTCGTGATCGTGATGTCGGCGCTCTCGGCGCTGCTGTGGTACTGGAAAATCCTGCCGATCGTGATCCGCGGTATCTCCGCGGTGTTCGAACGATTGCTCGGCACGCGCGGGCCCTCAGGACTCGTGGCCACCGCCAATATTTTCCTCGGACAGACCGAGGCACCGCTGCTGGTGCGACCCTACCTCGAGCGTATGAGCCGCTACGAGTTGCTGCTCGTGATGACTGCGGGCATGGCGACGATCGCAGGATCAGTGATGGTGATTTACTCGGCGATGCTAGGCGCGCAGTTCGAGGGCGTGCTGGGCCACCTCATTACTAAGTCGATCATGTCGGTGCCGGCGGCGGTGTTGTTTGCACACCTGATGCTGCCCGAAGACATCAAGGACACTCAGGATCTGCAGCCGCCACCGCGCATCTACCAAAGCGCGATGGACTCGATCACGCGCGGCACGGGGGATGGCCTCGCGCTCTATCTCAATATCATCGCGATCTTGATCGTACTGACGGCCTTCGTCGCACTCGCTAATAGCATCGTCGGCTTCCTGCCGGCAGTGGGTGGCGAGGCGCTGACCTTGGAACGCATCGCGGGCTGGATCTTCTCGCCGGTCGCCTGGCTCATGGGCATCCCGTGGTCCGAGGCGAACACGGTGGGCTCGCTGCTCGGCATCAAGAGCGTGCTCAATGAATTCATCGCCTACATCGAGCTGTCATCGATGCCGCCCGAAGCGCTCTCCGAGCGCTCCCGGCTGATCGCTATTTATGGTCTGGCAGGTTTCGCGAACCTCGCGAGCATCGGTATCCAGATCAGCGGTATCGGTACGATGGTCCCGGAGCGACGTAAGGATCTGGCGGAGCTGGCCTGGCCGGCATTCGTGGCGGCGACGCTCGCTTCGTGCATGACGGGCTGCGTGGTCGGCATCGTCGAAGGCTGACGGTGGCCAAGCTCTACTTTTATTACTCCACCATGAACGCGGGGAAATCTACCGCGTTGCTCCAGGCGGCTCATAACTATGGCGAGCGCGGTATGCGCACGCTGGTGTACACGGCGAAGCTCGATGATCGTGCCGGGGGTCGCGTCGCCTCACGCATCGGCATCAGCTCGGAAGCGCGCCATTTCCAATCAGGACAAGATCTGTTCGCCGAGATCGGCGCCGAACATCGGCGCGAGCCTCTCGCCTGCGTGCTCATCGACGAAGCGCAGTTTCTCACTGCAACGCACGTTCGCGAGCTCGCGCGCGTCGTCGACGAGCTCAACGTGCCGGTGCTGTGCTACGGACTGCGCACCGACTTCCTCGGCCGTCTGTTCGAGGGCAGCGCACAGCTGCTGGCCTGGGCCGATACGCTGGAGGAACTGAAAACCGTCTGTCACTGTGGTCGTAAGGCCAACATGGTGGTTCGGGTTCAGGCCGATGGACGGGTCGAAACGGCGGGGGCTCAGGTCGAAATCGGTGGAAATAACCGCTATGTGTCCTTGTGCCGAAAGCACTTTTTCGAAGAGCAGGCCCGAGCCCTCGAAACCCGCTGATTCTAGCTGTTGCTAAATTGCAACAGCAGCGCTTGAGCAGCGCCGCGACGAACACCGCACTGTAAGTAGATTGTCACGTTTTTTAACGGATAATACGCTCGCTCCGGCGGCGCTCGCGCCGCATCTGTCCAGCGTTCCTTCAAGGGAGAATTGCATGAGTTTGTCGCGCCCCTTCGGTGCTCCGGCACCGCGTATCACCCCCGTCCGCGCGTTCGTTGCTGCCGTTTGTTTGGCAGCCGGCGCCGTGTCGGGTTCGCTGCTCGTCGCACCTGTTGCGTACGCGCAGGAGACCTCCTCTCAGATCAGCGGTCAGGTGCTCAGCAACGCGGGGCAACCCCTCGGCGGCGCGACGGTCACCATCACCCACGTACCGAGTGGCACGAGCTCCGATTTCGCAACAAATGCGAGCGGTCAGTTCTCGGCGACCGGTCTGCGCGTGGGCGGACCGTACAAGGTCGAGGTTCGCGCGGATAATTTTGAACCGGCGGCCCTCGATGGCGCTTTCCTGCGCGTCGGCGAACCGCTGGTCGTCAACGTAGTTTTGAAGTCACTCGGCGATCTGCAAGAAGTCATCGTTGCCGGTACCCGCCAGACAGAGCAAACGATCGGTGCGGGCTCGACCTTCACGGTCGAAGATATCGCCGCGCTGCCGAGCATCGGCCGCGACATCAAAGACCTTCTGCGCACGGATTCGCGCATCTTCATCGATCGCTCCAATAGCGACGCGATCTCGGTCGCCGGCGCGAACTCGCGCTACAACAGCCTGGTCGTTGACGGTATTCGCCAGGGCGACGACTTCGGTCTGAATAACAACGGCTATCCGTCGGCTCGCTCGCCGATCTCGCTCGATGCGATCGAGTCGTTCTCGGTCAAGATCTCGCCGTTCGACACGTTCTACTCGAACTTCACCGGTGGCCAGATCAGCATCGTGACGAAGTCGGGTACCAACGAGTTCCACGGCACGGGCTTCTACAACGAGAACAGCAGCGACAACGTCTGGGGTGTCGAATCGCTGGGCAATCGCTCCAAGGATCGCGTCCTGTCGTTCGACTTCGAAGAGAAGAATTACGGCGCGAGCATCGGTGGACCGATCCTCCAAGACAAGCTGTTCTTCTTCGCTAACTACGAGAAGACCGAGCGAACCAGCCCGGTGACGACTGGCTTTGCCGGCAGCGGCTTCCCGGTACAGATCAGCTCGATCACCACTGCGGATGTGCAGAACATCGTCAGCATCGCCAAGAGTGTCTATAACTACGAGGCCGGCGGTCTGCTGCCGTCGAACCCGGAAGACGACGAGAAGGCACTGGTGAAGCTCGACTGGAACATCACCGACGGCCAGCGTGCTTCGCTCACGTATCAGCGTAATCGCGGCATCGATGTGGTTCAGGCGAACTCCAGCTCGTCGTTGCGTCGTCTCAGCCTGACCTCAAACTGGTACAACCGACCGCAGTCGCTGGATCAGATCACCTTCCAGCTCTTCTCCAAGTGGTCTGACGCGCTCTCCACCGAGGTACGCATCGGCCGCAAGGAAGTCGACGCGCCGCAGGATCCTTTCCTCGGCAAGGGCTTTGCGGAGTCGCGCATCACCACGCCGGGCGGCGGCACGGTGTACATCGGTCCGGATGAGTTCCGTCACTCGAACATCCTGACCAACGATCTCGATACGGCGCGCTTCCAGGTGCAGTACCTGACCGGCGATCACAAGATCACGACGGGAATCAACCTCGAGAAGCTCGAGATCTTCAACGCGTTCGTGCCGAGCAGCCTCGGCATCTACACGTTCTCGAGCATCGACAACTTCCGCAACCGGATTGCGAACGCCTACTCGTACTCGAATGCGACGAGCAACAACGCGGCGGATGGCTCCGCCTCGTTCGGCTACGACACCTGGGCGTTCTACCTACAGGATCGTTGGGAGCTGAGCCCGACGTTCACGCTGCTGTACGGGTTCCGCTACGACCTGTACAAGACCGGCGATACGCCGCGTGAAAATCCGGCCTTCGTGACGCGCTACGGCTTCACGAATGCCTCGAGCTACGACGGTCGCGAAATCTTCCAGCCGCGCTTCGGCTTCGAATGGGAGCCGTTCGATCGCGCCAAGCTGCGCGGCGGTATCGGTCTCTTCGGCGGCGGCTCGCCGAACGTTTGGGTCTCGAACGGCTACAGCAACGATGGCCTGACCATCGTTCAGCAGTCCTATACTCGCCCGAGCGGCACACTGAGCACAACGCAGCAGGCAGTGCTGAACAACGTCGATCCGTCGAAGATCCCGGCTGCGGTACTCGCTGCCCAGGGTGGCCTCGTGGGTACTGGCTCGGTGAACCTCATCGATCCTGGCTTCAAGTTGCCCTCCTCCTGGAAGGCCAACCTGAACTGGGAGCAGAAGTTCGATCTCGGCTCGTACGACAACTTCAAGTTCACGGCCGACCTGATCGTGACCGAAGTGAAGGACGCCGTGGTATGGAGAAATATCCGCTATGTCCAGACGGGCACGGCGCAGGATGGCCGACCGATCTACAGCCTGCGCACGGGCGCGCCGTCGGGCAGCGACTTCCTGCTCACCAACACCAACAAGGGTGACAGCGTCGTCTTCTCGCTCGGCCTCGAGAAGGGCTTCGAGACGCAGGCGGGAAATATCGATCTCGCGCTGAACTACACGAACCAAAACGTTCGTGAAGTGAACCCAGGCACAAGCTCCACGGCCCAGTCGAACTGGGACAACATCGCGGTGTCGGATATGAACAATCCGGCACTTGCGACGGCCAACACGGAGATCGAGCACCGTGGCACGCTGCGCGTCACGTGGCGCAAGGCGCTGTTCGGCGACTACGAGACCAGTGCTGGCCTGTTTGTCGATCGTCGGTCGGGTCTGCCGTACAGCTACACCTTCCGCAACTCGACCTTCTTGGGTGATCCGCGTGGCAACACGCGGCAGCGTCAGCTGTTCTACGTCCCCAAGGATGCGACGGACGTGCTGTACACCGGCGGTCTGACTGCGGCGGCGATGGACGCGTTCATCGCAGCAGAGGGGCTCGAGGGCTATCGCGGCCGTATCGTTCCGCGTAACGCCTTCAACAGCCCGTGGGTGACGACCGCCGACCTGCGTCTGCAGCAGCAGTTCCCGGTGTGGGGAGACGTGCGCGGCGCGGTGGTGCTCGATGTGGTCAACCTGACCAACCTGATCGACAACGATTGGGGTCGTGCAGAGCAGGTTGGATTCCCGTATGTGGCATCGGTGGTCGACGCTTCGCGCGATGCGGCGACGGGCAAGTACATCTACAGCCCGGTCTCCGCGACCAACCCGGTCCCGACGGCGCCCGTGAAGAGCATCCTGGCGCTCCCGTCGGTCTGGCGTGTCCAGCTGGGTGTGCGCTTCGAGTTCTGATCAGAGGCGTGACGGCATGGGATCCCGGCCGTTTGTCGGGTTCGCGCAAAGGGGTGGCTTCGGCCACCCCTTTCGTTTTTGGCGGACGATCAACGCCCTGCTGCTTGGGTTACTCAGTGTGACGTCCTCACCTCTGCACGCCGGCGAGGTGCCGGGCCCGCCGGCTGCGGGCACGCTGCGGATCGCCACCTACAACGCGAGCCTGTATCGAGCAGTGGAGGGACAGCTGCAGCGAGAGCTCGCTGCCGAAGATCATCCGCAGATCCGCGCGATTGCCGCCGTGATCCAGCAGGCCCGACCCGATCTACTGCTCATCAATGAATTCGACTTCGACGAGCGCTCACCGGCGCTCTTCATGTCGAACTACCTCGCGCGAACCCAGCGTGGTAGTGCGCCGATCAAATACTGCGACTATTTTGTCGCGCCTTCGAATACCGGTATACCGAGTGGCCTCGATCTTGATCGCGACGGGCGTATCGAGGGCGGCAACGATGCACTCGGCTTCGGTCGCTTTCCGGGGCATTACGGCATGCTCGTATTGTCGAATCTGCCGATCGATCGCGAGGCCACGCGAACCTTCCGGAGCTTTTTGTGGAAGGACATGCCCGGCGCGTTGCTCCCGCCGGGATGGTATTCAACTGAAGCCTTAGCGCGTCTGCCGCTCTCGTCCAAGAGTCATTGGGACGTCGTCATCGAGCTACCCGGCAATCAACGAGTGCATCTGCTGGCCAGCCACCCGACTCCACCAGGGTTCGACGGTCCGGAGAATCGTAACGGTCGTCGCAACCACGACGAGATTCGACTGTGGGCGGATTATCTCGACCCGGCGCGCGGTGCATATCTCGTTGATGATCGTGGTCGTGCCGGAGCGCTCGACCCTGCCGCGTATTTCGTGATCCTCGGGGATCTCAATGCAGACCCTCAAGATGGAGGCAGCCTGACGGGTGCGATCGGACTACTGCTCTCCCATCCGCGCATCCATCGTGATGCCGCCCTGGGCACTCTGACACCGCGCAGTCGCGGTGCTATCGCTGCAGCGCAGCGACAGGGCGAGCAGAACACGACCCATCGATCGTCGTCCGAGTTCGACACCGCAGATTTCGGCGACCGCGGTGAGAACTCACCGGGCAATCTACGAGTCGACTATGTGCTGCCCTCGGCGTCACTGAACGTCTGCGCCTCGGGGGTTATTTGGCCCGAGAACCTCTCCGAGGACGACCCGACGCTGGCCTCGGATCACCGACTCGTGTGGGTCGACGTCGCCCTGCCCGGGAGTCGCTGCGCCAACTGAGCGCGTATCGATACCGTCAGGGCTGCGGATCGAGCGCTGCGTATCGGCGGGCCGTCGAGGCTGCCGCACAGTCGGCTGTGCTCATCCCTGCAACGCAGGCGCCATCGACCAGTGCACGCTCCCAAGACCCGTACATCGGATTGGGCAGCAAAAACCAGCGTGACCCGAAGAGCGTGCGCAGTTCACTCTCGCGGGCGGCATAAGTACGACGATCAACGAAGTCCCGCAGATCGTCACCGAAGAGCGCCACGATGCGATATCGTGCCGCGATCCAATTCCGACGTGCCGTTTTATCCGACGACTGCCACTCCGGGCGCTCGCCGCGTACGATCAGTGCCGACTCTTCATCGGCATTCGGCAGTCCGAGAGCCTGCAGATTTTTTTGAGTCCAGCGCTTGGCGGGGCAAGGGTCATTGGGCAGCGTCGGCGAGGGCTGACAGAGTCGATTCGTCACGTAAAAAATACGATGCCCGGCACGGGAGGCCTCACGTAAATAGTCGACTGCGCCGGGGATCGCCGGAGCCGACGCCTCGCTCATCCAGGCCTGCCAAGACAGCTCGTCGTACTCCGCACCCGCGATCGCCCGCCTCGCCTGATAAAACGAATTATCGAGTACCGTCTCATCGAGATCGACGACGATCGCAGTCGGCAGTGTCGCCAGAGTCGTCTGTGGCATATCCATCTGCTCTAGGGCAGCGCTGCCGGGACTCGCGGCCACCGACGGCAGACGCTCGGTTGCTAAGCGGTAGACCTGCTCTGCCGCGATGCGGTACTCGGCGGCTCGCTGCATCCATAGCGTTCCGTTGACCTGCTCGCGACCCACGAGCGGTGGCGCAGCAATCGCCTCATTGAGCGAAATAGTCAGCGCTCCCAGAAATAGAAGAAACAAGACGCAGGTCTTTTGGAGTCGCAGGAACGAAAGTGTCATAACGGTTTCCCTTAGTGGATGAGCGCCGCGTCGCGCAAACTTTGGATCATGGATGTCTTGAGCAGAAACTGGCGTGCGAGCGCTGGGTCTGCCGCCGCGCGCATCAGCTCGGCCTGACGCTGACGTTGGATGTTGGGGTCACGAGATTCCATCAGGCGCTTGTTGTTCATCGTATGCTCTTGCACAAAGCGCAGACAGATACCGCGACGTTGTCGGTCATACAGATCAAGCAACGTGTCGGGATCGCCTCCCTCCTTGATACGAATCAGTGCCTCCGCGAGGCTCCAAGCGTCATGAATGCCGCCATTCATACCCATACCGCCGAGAGGATTGTTGATATGGGCCGCATCGCCGGCCAGCAGTACCCTGGCACGTCGATAAGTCGTGGCGACGCGCTGGTGCACACGATAGAGCGTGCGATGGACGATCTCATAGTCGCTGTCGTGGGGCGCCATGTGATGCAAACGCTGCTGAATCCACGCATCCGACAGCCAGCGCGGATCGTCATCGACGTCGCGAGGTGTCGGGATTAACACTCGCCACAGGCTCGGCGTGCGAAGTAGTACCAGCCACTCTTCCGGATCAGAGACGTAATTGACGGGCGAGAGGCGTTCGAACTTGCTCTCCAGCGGAAAACCGGTCGATGCGACGAGAAACTTTTCGGGATAGGTGAACCCCTCGAACCGAATCGCCGCGGCCTTTCGTACGGCGCTGTCGGCACCGTCCGTACCAATGAGAAATGATCCCTTGAGCAGCTGTTCTTCGCCCGCTGCCGAGATCAGAACCTCGACACCCTCAGAGCTCTGGTGCACTCCCCTCACAGAATGCTCAAAACGACAGTCCGCCAGCTCAGCGTATCGATCGCACAGGGTGCGCCAAACAAGCCGGGTGTATTTCCATTGCTCGACCTGTAGACGGTACGGATGTCGGGTATCGTCGCGCAGAACGCTGAGGTCAAACTCGGCGATCTCCCCAGTACGTCGATCTCGGTATTGGAAGGTCGGACAGACGAGGCCCTGAGCCTCGAGCGCCTCGGCAAGACCGAGCTGCTCGATCATGTCGAGCGAGGGAGGATGGAACGTCGAGGCACGCAGCGTCTCGGGAAGATCCGATAACCCCTCCAGCAGGATCACCGGAATACCGTGCTGCACGAGGCGTAAGGCCACCGTGCAGCCTACGGGACCCGCGCCAGCAACGATGACCGGACGAATTGACGACACGCCTGCTCCCGAGAGTTGAGTCGGTCACGTATTCTAGGTCGCTATGAACACCCTTCGCTCGATTCTGCTACTCGTCGGTCTGCTGGCCGTCGCCCCCACACCAATACACGGTCAGGAGCGGACGGAGAAGCCGCCGCTGCACGGCCAGCACTGGCTCGCCATTACGGGCAAGCCACTCGGGGCGACTGCGGGTGCCAAGATGTTCGAGCGTGGCGGCAATGCCATCGACGCGGCCTGCGCCATGATCGCCGCAACCGCGACACTCTGGGATACCCTGCACTGGGGCGGCGAGACGCAGGCGCTGATCTGGCATCCGGGCGAGCGTCGGGTGATCGCCATCAACGCGCTCGGGGTCGCGCCCTCTGGAGCAACGAGCGAATTTTTCCGCGCCAAGGGGCTGCGCTACCCGCCCGCCTACGGGCCCCTCGCTGCCGTCACACCCGGGACCCCCGGCGGCATTCTCGTCATGCTGGCCGAGTACGGCACGCTGTCGCTTGCGCAGGTGCTCGGCCCGGCCATCGAGCTTGCGGATGGCTTCCCGATCGAAGCACAGCTCGCCAACGCTATCGAGCGCGACAAGGCTAAATTGAAAGAGTGGCCCAACTCGGCCCGAGTGATGCTGCCGCATCTGGGGCGCGCCGAACAGCGCAACGGCCGTGAGAGCCCTCGCGCCGGTGAAATCTTCCGCCAGCCAGAGCTCGCCGCCACGCTGCGCAAACTCGTCGAAGCCGAGCGTCGCGCACTCGCTCGCGGCGCCTCGCGACGGCAGGCGATCCTCGCTGCTTACGAGCGGTTTTACCGCGGCGACATTGCGACGGAATTCGCTGCTGCCGTGCAGGCGGAAGGCGGGTTGATCACGCGCGAAGACCTCGCACGATGGCAGGTCAAAGTCGAAGCGCCCCGTCACGTGAACTATCGGGGTATCGATGTCTACAAGTTAGACACCTGGGTGCAGGGACCGGCGATGCTGCAGGCGCTCAACGTACTCGAGAATTTCGATCTTCGTTCCATGGGCTACAACTCGGCACGCTATCTGCACACGCTTTATCAGGCGATGAACCTCGCTTTTGCCGATCGCGATTTCTATTACGGTGACCCGGCCTTTCCGCCTACCGAGCCGATCAAGGGGCTGCTCTCGAAGGACTACGCGCGCCAGCGCGCCGCGCTCATCGGCGAGCGTAACGATCCCTCGATCGGACCGGGCGATCCCTATCCGTTTCAAGGCGAGACCAATCCATTTACCACACGGCCCGTCGAGCCCACCGCGCCCGTCGCCCCGGCGCAGGCGCCCTTCACACCCGGCGGCGTCGCACCGCCGAGCGCTGCGCTCGCGAGCGATCCGGATGCTGCGTTCTGGCGTGGCACTACCTCGATCGTGGCGGCCGACAAGGAAGGCTGGCTCGTCGCGGTCACGCCCAGTGGTGGCTGGGTTCCCGCCGTCATCGCCGGAAAAACCGGAATCGGGCTTTCGCAACGTATGCAGTCGTTCGTACTTGATGCACGCGAGAATCCTTTCAATGTGGTGGAGCCCGGCAAGCGGCCGCGCGCGACGCTGACACCGAGTCTCGCTATCAAGGAGGGCAAGCCCTGGCTTGCCTTCGCCGTGCAGGGCGGTGACAGCCAGGATCAGAACCTACTGCAGTTCTTCCTCAACCGCGTTGAATTCGGCATGACACCGCAGCAGGCCGCCGAGGCTGCGAACATGAACAGCTTCCAGCTTCGTGATTCGTTCGGCGAGCATGAGCGAAAGCCGGGGCGGATGCTGCTCGATGATGAGGTGCCACGCTGGGTTCGTAGTGATCTCATCTCGCGCGGCTACACGCTGGAATTTCAACCCCGCACCTCAGGGCCGATTACCGCCATCGAGGTCGATCTCTCCACCGGTACGCTGTGGGGTGGAGTCAGCAATCACGGCGAGGACCACGGTATCGCGTGGTGACGATCTGAAAAAGAAAAACCCCTGATCCTCGCGGACCAGGGGTTTTCTTTGATAAGGACCCTGACGGTGACCTACTCTAGCGTCGCAACAGGCGAAAC
>JBMSXG010000026.1:0-21078 GCA_049425405.1 Steroidobacteraceae bacterium | reverse complement strand
TCGCTCTCCGATCGCGGGGTGATGCTCGATCGCGTCGCTGCCGTGGTCAACGACGGCGTGGTGCTGCGTAGCGAACTCGACGAGCAGATCGCGATCGTGAGCGAGCGCCTGAAATCGCAGAGCCTCGATATGCCGCCAGCCGATCTGCTGCGCCAGCAGGTGCTCGAGCGACTCATCGTGCAGGAAATACAAATGCAGCGCGCCGATCGCGCTGGCATCCGTATCAACGACGAGAATCTAAACCGAGCGCTCGCCGACGTTGCCAGCCGTAACGGGATCGCGCTTGCCCAGCTGCCCGCAGCGCTCGCTCAGCAGGGTATCGATTACGCCACTTATCGCGAGGGTATTCGCCGCGAGATGACCCTGCAGGTATTGCAACAGCGCGATGTCATCCAGCGCATCAATGTGTCGCCGCGCGAGCTCGAGCAGTTCCTGGAGAAGCAAAAGAGCCGCCCCTCCGAACTCAACGAGTACAACCTGTCGCACATTCTGATCGCCGTACCGCAGGACGCCACGCCGCAGCAGCTCGAAGATGCGAGTCGTCGCGCACTCGAGGTCGTCAGCCGGGTCCGCGGCGGCGAAGAATTCGCCAAGCTCGCGGTGGCATTCTCCAATAGCCAGACGGCGCTCGAAGGCGGCGCGCTCGGTTGGCGCCGCGGGCCGGAAATCCCCACGGTTCTCGCCGATCTCGTGGTGGGGCTGAAGGCGGGTGAGACGAGCGAACCCCTGCGTACGCCGTCCGGTTATCACATCGTTCGACTGAACGAAGTCCGCGGTGCTGATCAGCAGGTCGTGATCGAGCAGACGCATGCGCGACACATCCTGCTGAAGCCCACGGAGATCCAGGATGACGCGACGGTCGAGCAGCGTCTGCGCGAGGTTCGCGATCGCATCCTCAATAACGGCGAAGATTTCGCAGCGCTGGCCAAGACTCTCTCGGAGGATCCGGGCTCAGCATCCGACGGTGGCGATCTTGGTTGGACCGCTCCCGGCACCTTCGTACCGGAGTTCGAGCGTGCGCTCTCGGCGTTGAGCGAAAACGAAATCAGCACGCCGTTCCGTACGCAGTTCGGCTGGCATATCGTGCAGTTGCTCGGTAAGCGCCAGTTCGACAACACCGAGGAACTGCGCCGTCAGCGCGCCTTCCTGCAGCTGCGTGAGAGCAAGGCCGACGAGGAAGTCGAGCTCTGGCTGCGCCGCCTGCGGGACGAGGCGTATGTCGACATCAAGAGCTGAGCGATCGGTCAGACTTGCTCTGACCAGCGGCGAACCCGCCGGCATCGGACCCGAACTGTGCCTGCAACTGCTCGCGCAGGCGCCAGCCGACACCGAACTGGTCCTACTCGCCGACCGTGAATTACTGCGCTCGCGCGCCCAACTGCTGGGCGTCGATCTGACGGGCGTGGCAATCGAGCATCATCCGCTCGCGGTCCCGAGCATCCCGGGCAAGCTCGATCCTGGCAACGCCCGCTACGTGCTCAAGCTGCTTGAAGCTGCCCTCACCGGGATACGCGGCGGCACCTTCGATGCGATGGTGACCGCTCCGGTGCAAAAAAGCGTGATTGCCGAATCGGGCGTACCGTTCTCGGGTCACACGGAGTTCCTCGCTGAACGCAGCGGTGCCAGCCGACCCGTGATGATGCTGGTGGCCGGCTCGTTGCGAGTCGCGCTCGCCACCACGCACCTGCCGTTGCGACAGGTCCCGGATGCCATCAACACCGGCAGTCTCGTCGAGATCCTGACGCTTATCGATGCCGACCTGCGACGGCTGTGGGGTCTCTCGCGTCCACGCATCACCGTCTGTGGTCTCAATCCGCACGCCGGCGAACACGGCGTACTGGGTGACGAGGACGAGCAGCTGATTCGTCCCGCCATCGAAGCGGTGCGAGCACGGGGTATCGATGCGAGCGGCCCGGTTCCGGCGGACACCGCGTTTGTGCCGCGCGAACTCGTCAAGGCGGATGCCCTCCTGGCGATGTATCACGACCAGGGACTACCGGTACTCAAGCACGCTGCGTTCGGCCATGCCGTCAACGTCACGCTGGGCCTACCCTTCATCCGCACCTCCGTAGATCACGGCACGGCTCTGGCACTGGCCGGAACAGGACGAGCCGACGTCGGCAGCCTCTTGGCAGCGGTCGAGCTCGCCAGAGATCTCGTGCTGCGCAAGCGGCATCTCAGCGGCGCAGCCTGAGCCGATGGTCTTCGCCCGCAAGCGCTTCGGGCAGCATTTCCTGCATGACGCCCGCGTGATCGAACGTATCGTCGCGGCGATCGATCCGCAGCCGGGCGATGCGCTACTAGAAATCGGGCCCGGCCAAGGTGCGATCACCGCGCCCCTGCTTGCACGCACCGGAAGACTCGATGCCATCGAAATCGATCGTGACCTTGCCGCAAACCTTCGGGCCACGCTGGTGCCGCAGGGGCTGACATTGCACGAAGCTGACGCGCTGCAGTTTGATATCGCTACGCTCGCGCGTGAGCGCGGGACTCGCCTTCGCGTCGTTGGTAATCTGCCCTACAACGTTTCGACGCCGCTGCTGTTCCATTTGCTGCGTACGCCCGCCGCTCTGCGCGATCTGCACATCATGCTGCAGCGAGAAGTGATCGAGCGACTTTGTGCTGCGCCAGGCAGCGGTGACTACGGTCGACTTACCGTGATGCTCGCGCCGTGGGTCAGTACCGAATATCTCTTCGATGTCGGTCCGGGCGCCTTCCGTCCGGCACCGGCCGTCTGGTCTGCGGTGGCGCGATTGACCGTGCGCGATACGCCCGCCTTCGCGGTGGACGAGCGCTATGCGAGAGTCGTCAGCGCCGCCTTCGGACAGCGGCGAAAAACCCTGCGTAATGGGCTGCGCGGGCTCCTCGAAGCAGCAGACATCGAAGGCTGCGGGGTCGACCCCTCAGCTCGGCCCGAGACACTGACTCCCGAAGCCTTCGCGACGCTTGCGCGCGCCGTGCCGACTCGTTAGCGTCAAATAGACATGAGCGTCAAACACCACATCCGAGTCGATGTCGCCACGCGTTTCCTCGAGGCTCAATCCGACCCTCAGGATCATCGCTACGCATTTGCCTACACCATCACGCTATCCAACGAGGGTTCGGTACCGGCTCAGCTGATCAGTCGTCACTGGGTCATCACCGACAGCGATGGCAAAGTCGAAGAGGTGCGCGGACCCGGTGTCGTCGGCGAGCATCCACATCTGGCGCCGGGACAATCATTTCGTTACACGAGCGGTGCCGTGATTGCGACGCCCGTCGGAACCATGCAGGGCAGCTACCAGATGCGCGCGGACGACGGCACTCACTTCGACGCTCCGATCACGGCATTCAGACTCGCGATGCCCGGGATCCTCAACTGACATGACCCGCCTCGCCGTCGGCGATGTGCAGGGCTGCCTCGAAGAACTGCGGGCGCTGCTGGTCCGCTGCGACTATCGCTCCGATCGCGACGAACTGTGGTTCGTGGGTGATCTCGTCAACCGCGGCCCAGACTCACTTGGGGTGTTACGTTTCGTGCGCTCGCTTGGCGATGGCGCGACGGTGGTCTTAGGTAATCACGATCTACATCTGCTCGCGGTGGCCCTCGGCGACGGGCGACGCGCCCTCAGACGCGGCGATACGCTCGCACCTATTCTCGCTGCACCGGATCGCGAGCCGCTGCTCGAATGGTTGCTGACACGCCCGCTCGCCGTGGGTCATACCAACGCTCAAGGCGAGACCGATCTCATGGTGCACGCCGGCCTGCTGCCGCAGTGGGGTACCGGCGAGGTTCTGCAACTGGCGAGCGAAGTTGGACGGGCGCTACAGACTGATCCTCGCAGCGTGCTCGACACCATGTACGGCGACGAGCCCGATCGCTGGTCACCGGCTCTCAGCGGCGCTGATCGTCAGCGTGTGATCATCAACGCCCTGACACGACTGCGTTACTGCCGACTCGACGGTCGCATGGATCTGACACCCAAAGGCGCGCCGGGCTCGCAACCCGCCGATCGCCTGCCCTGGTTCGACCTGCCCGCTCGTCGAACGAGCCACACACGGGTGATCATCGGTCATTGGTCGACACTTGGCCTGCTGCGTCGTGAGCATCTGCTGGCACTCGATACGGGCTGTGTGTGGGGTGGCGCGCTCACCGCAGTCTCGTTAGACGATCCCGAGCGGCTCTGGCAGCAGCCGGCGGCACGCTCAAGGTCTCCGGCGGCGTAGAATGCGGCCATCATGAGCCTCATCCGACAAGAAGACCTGATCGCGAGCGTCGCCGACGCTCTGCAGTACATCTCGTACTACCACCCGATGGATTACATCGAGGCGCTGGGCACCGCCTACGAGCTGGAGGCCTCACCCGCCGCAAAGGATGCTATCGCCCAGATCCTCACTAACTCACGTCTGTGTGCCGAGGGACATCGGCCCATCTGCCAAGACACCGGCATCGTCGTCGCGTTTGTGAAAGTCGGTATGAACGTCCGCTGGGAGGGAACGCTAAGCCTCGAGCAGATGGTCAATGAGGGAGTGCGTCGCGCCTACCTCGATCCCGACAACACCCTGCGTGCCTCGATCGTCGCAGATCCGGCTTTCTCGCGTCGAAATACGCGCGACAACACGCCGGCCGTGGTGCACGTCGAGCTGGTCCCCGGCGATATCGTCGATATCACGGTCTCGGCCAAGGGCGGCGGCTCCGAGAACAAGGCCAAGTTCGTGATGCTCAATCCCAGCGATTCGATCGTCGACTGGGTGGTTAAGACGGTCCCAACGATGGGCGCGGGCTGGTGCCCGCCGGGCATGCTCGGCATTGGTATCGGCGGCTCTGCCGAAAAGGCGATGCTGCTGGCCAAAGAATCGTTGATGGAACCGATCGATATGGCACAGCTCAAATCGCGTGGCCCGCGGTCACCCCTCGAAGAGCTGCGTATCGAGCTCTACGACAAGGTCAACGCACTCGGCATCGGTGCGCAGGGACTCGGCGGACTGTCCACGGTCCTCGACGTCAAGATCCTCGACTATCCGACACACGCCGCCTCCAAGCCCATCGCGATGATCCCGAACTGCGCTGCGACGCGTCACGTGCACTTCCGTCTCGATGGCTCGGGCCCGGCCCGACTCTCACCGCCGGATCTGTCGCGCTGGCCGAAGGTGCAATGGGCACCCTCGCCCGAGGCGCGTCGTGTCAATCTCGATACGCTCACGCCCGCCGAGGTCGCTGCCTGGAAACCGGGCGAGCGGTTGCTGCTCTGCGGCAAAATGCTTACCGGTCGCGATGCCGCGCACAAACGTATCGCGGACCTCTTCGCCAGCGGTAAAGGCTTGCCGGCCGGCGTCGACTTCCGTAATCGCGTCATCTACTACGTGGGCCCCGTCGATCCGGTACGCGACGAGGTGGTGGGGCCTGCAGGTCCGACCACGGCGACGCGTATGGATAAATTCACCGAGATGATGCTCGCCAACACGGGACTCATCGCGATGATCGGCAAGGCCGAGCGTGGTCCGCTCGGCATCGAGGCCATCCGCAAACATCGTGCGGCCTATCTCATGGCTGTGGGCGGTGCGGCCTATCTGGTCTCCAAGGCGATCAAGGCCTCGCGGGTCGTGGCCTTCGAGGATCTTGGCATGGAAGCGATCTATGAATTCGAGGTTCAAGACATGCCGGTCACCGTGGCGGTCGATGCCACGGGCACCTCAGTGCACCAGAGTGGTCCGGCCGAATGGAGCCAGAAGATCGCAGCCGGAGAGATCCCCGTCCGACGGCGCTGACGGTCGCAGGAGCTCGTTTTACCGGCTCGTCGGTCGACGACGCACGAGACTCTCGAAAAGCATCGCGTGAGCGTGACGCTCGTCTGCCGGGAATGCCTCACTCGTGAGTACGCTCCACTCTGCCGGATCAATCGCAGGGAAGCGTACATCGCCCTCGATATCCGCCTGCACCCGGGTGAGCAGTAAGCGTCCCGCGACGGGCAGCGCGAGCGAATAGATCTCCGCGCCTCCGATCACCATGACCTCATCGACGGCGCCCGCGGCACGCAATGCAGCCGGCCAATCGCCCACGACTGTGACCGCGGGATCGGCGGGATTCCAATGCGAACGGCGCGTGAGCACGATGTTGTGGCGAGCCGGCAGGGCCCGACCGATCGACTCGAAGGTACGTCGGCCCATGATCACGGGCTTACCGAGCGTCGCTGCCTTGAAGCGGCGAAGATCTTCCGGCAAGCGCCAGGGCAGCGCACCCTCACGACCGATCACCCCGTTGGCGGCCAGCGCCACCACCAGCGTAACGAGCGGCGCAGCCCCCTGAGGCGCGTCAGTCAATGTCGGCTCCTTAACGTGCGACGCGACGCGATGGCTTCGAACGCTTACGGCTCGCTGATTTAGCGGCAGGCTTAGCGGTTTTAGTCGGTTTTTTCTTAGGTTTCTTTTTGCGTGGATCGGTCGGTGGCCAGAGCATGGTTCCGCGGCATTTGGGCGAGCCACAGCGACAGGCGAAGATCTCATCGACGTTCGGCGGATCGTCCTTCTCGCGTCCGATTTCGTAGTCGTAGCCGAGCTCTTGGCCCTTCTCGATGATCCGCGTGGCCTCGATGAACACACGCCCCTTATCGATGACCGACTCGCAGTTGCCATCGCAGGAGTGATTGATGAAGCGCGCAGCGTTACCGCCGACGCCGGCATCGATGACCGTCTTTCGATCGACGATGAACAGGAACGTGTGGTTGTCGCTCGGATCGTGATCGTCATAGCGCGCATCCGCTTCCGCGTGCGAGATGCGATCGCCGAGGTACTCGATGACCCGCGTACCCTTCGGAATGCGCTTGGCGGCGAACACCCCCTTGCCATGAATACGGGAATGGCAAACTTTGATCCAGGGGCTGGTACGCATCTCGGGCATCGTCACGATAGGAACCTCACACGGCGACCGGCGCACGGATCGCCGGATGATGTTGATAATTGCGGAACTCGAAATCGTCATACGCATACTCAAACAGCGACGGCGGGCGCCGACGCATCACCAGCTCCGGCAGCGGGTACGGCTCGCGCGAGAGCTGCAGGTCCGCCTGTTCGAGATGGTTGAGATACAAGTGACAGTCACCACCTGTCCAGACAAAGTCACCGACGCCAAGATCGCACTGGGCGGCGATCATGTGGGTGAGTAGCGCATACGAGGCGATATTGAACGGTACGCCCAAGAAAATATCGGCGCTGCGCTGATAGAGCTGACACGACAGACGCCCTTCGGCCACATAGAACTGGAAGAACGCATGGCAGGGCATCAGCGCCATCTGCGACAGCTCGCCGACGTTCCAGGCGCTGACGATGATGCGACGCGAGTCGGGTTGGGTGCGCAGTTGTTTGAGCACCTCGGCGATCTGATCGATCGAGCCCCCGTCGGGCGTTGGCCAGGAGCGCCATTGCTTGCCGTACACCGGCCCGAGGTTACCCTCGGCGTCGGCCCACTCGTCCCAGATCGTCACGCCATGCTCGCGCAGGTAGGCGGTATTGGTCTCCCCGCGCAAAAACCACAGCAGCTCGTGAACGACCGACTTGAGATGGACCTTTTTCGTGGTGACGAGCGGGAAGCCCTCGCGCAAATCGAAGCGCATCTGATGACCGAACACGGAGAGCGTGCCGGTGCCGGTACGATCGGTCTTGCGCACCCCGTGCTCGCGCACGTGACGCATGAAATCGAGATAGGCCTTCATGCGGCGCGCAGATTACCCGAGGGCTCGTTCCGACGGTATGCGATCAGCAGCAGCACGATTCCCGCCAGTAGCATGGGCGCCGTGAGCACATGACCCATGGTCAGCCAGCCGCCGGCGAGATAACCGATATGAGCATCGGGCAGCCGCCAAAACTCGACCGTGAGTCGACCCAAGGCATACATCACGAGAAACAGCCCCGAAGGCGACAGCCGCGGGCGTGACTGAGAGGTAAACACCCACAACACGAGCGCGAGCAGCAGCCCCTCGAGTGCCGCCTCGTAGAGCTGCGTCGGATGACGCGCCACACCATCGACCATCATGGCCCAGGGGACCTCCGCCGGCTTACCCCACAGCTCGCCATTGATGAAATTGCCGATACGTACGGCGCAGATACCGAGACCCGGCAGAGCCGCTGCAAAATCGAATACATCGGCCACCCGGCGACCCCGCCGGTGGGCGAACACGGCCAGCGCGACCAGCACGCCGATCAAGCCGCCATGAAAGGACATCCCGCCTTCCCAGATGCGCAGCATGTACAGCGGATCCTCACGCCAGGCGTCGAGGCCGTAGAAGAACAAATAGCCAAGACGCCCGCCGAGGATCACGCCGAGCATCGCGAAGAACAAAAAATCGTCGACGTCGACGGGCGTCCAGCTCGAACCCGGTCGCGCCGCTCGCCGCCGCGCGAGCCACCAGGCCGCCGCAAAGGCGATCAGGTAGGTGAGCCCGTACCAACGCACCTTGAGCGGACCGAGCTCGAGGGCGACGGGATCGAAACCGGGATAGGTGAGCATGTCGCGATTGTAGCCTCGCGCGTGCAGCTCACGCGCGGGTCACGCGACAGAAAAAGCTCTTGAGGTAGCGGGTCTCAGGGATCGCCGGGTGCACCGGGTGGTCGGGTGACTGCCCCCCGACATGCAGGAGCTGGACGTGACGATCGACATGTCGGGCCGCGCCCTGGATCGCCGCGAGCAACTCCTCGGGTGCAAGGTGATACGAGCAGGAGCAGGAGACCAGCAATCCTTCTGGCTCGAGCAGGCGCAGAGCGAGCTGGTTGAGTTTTCGGTAAGCCGCCTGACCCGCGGGCGCGTCTTTGCGACGTTTGATGAACGCCGGGGGATCGACGATCACGGCATCGAAGCGCTCGCCTGCCGCCGCCAGCGCAGCAAGACCGTCGAATGCATCCTCTTGCAGCAGATGCGGCGTCGACACGGGACGCTCAAGCGCCGTAGCCGTCCGCTGCAGGTTCTCGCTCGCAAAACTGAGCGCGGCTGCCGAGGAGTCGATGCAACTGAGTGAGCTCGCACCGGCCGCCAGAGCGGCCGCCGACCAAGCACCCACGTAACTGCAGACATCCAGGACTCGCGCGCCCGCCGGCAAGAATCGCGGCAGCAGACTGCGATTGAACGCCTGATCGTAAAACCAACCGGTCTTCTGACCCTCGCGCAGGGCGGCCACGAGCGCGAGCTCGCGTCCCGCCACCCGCTCGATAACCTCGAGGGTGTCCGGCATCTCGCCCCAGACCGACCTCACCTCCTCCGGCAGACCCTCGAGCGAGCGAGCGCCCGAGTCGTTCTTCCAAACGAACACCCGCGGCGAAAATACCGTCTCGATCGCTGCCTCGATCTCGCCACGTAGTCGTTCCATGCCGAGCGTACCGATCTGCCCGACGAGCACATCGCCGAAACGATCGAGGATAAGACCCGGCAAGCCATCAGACTCGCCGAACACCGCACGGTAGTGCGGCGTTGGATACAAACGTTCGCGCAAGGTCAACGCCGTTCGCAGGCGCGCTGCGAACCAGCGTCGGTCGATGTGCTCGCCGCTATCCCGACAGAGCAAACGAGCAGCGATCAGCGTCGCTGGATTGAGATAGGCCGTACCGAGCGGCTGATCGCGGTGCGAGACGAGCTGCACCAACCCCCCGGGCTCGAATCCGCCGAGCGGGGTCGCTACCGTGTCGATTTCATTGCTGAACACCCACAGGTGACCCGCTCGCAGGCGACGCTCCTCACCCTTGCGCAGCCGCAGCTGCGGACGCTCGGCGGCCGAGGTGGACACGGAGCGGGTCAACTCGCCCGCTGACGCCGCGCGCTCATCTCAGCGTCGAGCGCCTTGACGGCCTCAGAGCCGGTGGTGACGAACAGGAACGGGAAGAGTCCGTGGATGAGACAGGCGAGACCGGCGCGGATCATTCGCAGGCCGAAGCGACTCGCCTGACCCAGATGACCGACATAACTTTCGCCCACAGAGGCCGGATGGGCGGTGAACGCACGCAGCCAATTCATGGAGCGCCAACATACCGCGCCCCCACAGCAACGGGGTTGCAAAGAACCGACACAGAGCCACCCTGATAGAAACAAAGTTGCGCTTTTTTTAGATTTTTGAAAACATTGTTTCGTGGATAAGCTAGATCGCAAAATCCTCGATCTTCTGCAACGCGATGCCAGCCTCTCGGTGGCGGAGCTCGCGGAGCGCATCGGGCTCTCCAAGGCTCCGTGCTGGCGGCGTATCCAGCGCCTCACGGACGCCGGCCTCATCCGCCGTACCGTCGCGCTGCTCGATGCGCGCGCTCTCAACGTCGGTACTACCGTGTTCGTGACCATCAAGGCACCGAATCACAGCGCAGGATGGTACGAGCGCTTTGCGAAGCTGGTCCGCGACATGCCCGAGGTAATGGAACTGCATCGCATGAGCGGCGATGTCGACTACCTACTGCGGGTGGTCGTGCCCGACATCGAGGCCTACGGCGCGGTGTACAAGCGCCTGACCGGCGCACTCGAACTGCTGGACGTCAGTGCGAGTTTCTCGCTCGAAACGCTCAAGTCGACCACTGCCCTGCCCCTGAGCTACGCCACGCTCGATCGCTAGGACGACACGTCGAGTCTGCGACGTACCGCGGTGAGTAACGCGCCCTGTTGCGTGGCATCGAAGAGTGGCGCCGCAGACCAGTCATACGCCCAGGGGTGTGCGGTGGCGAGCGAGTCAGCTTCATCTCGATAGCGCGGAATCACATGCGCATGTAGTGCAGGCTCGAGATTGCCAAAGATCGCGTAGTTAATTCTTAACGCACCGGTCGCACCCAGTACCGCATCGCCGAGACGAGCCATATCGGCGAGAAACTCCCCGCGCGCCGCGAGATCGAGCGCGTTCAGATCGGTGACCACCGGATCCGGTAGTAGCAAGGCGTAGCCCGGCAGGAACTGCCGCTCACCGAACACCGCCCAGCCCGAGGCCAAACGCGCGATCACGGTCGGATCAGCTCCGGCACGCAGTGCCTCGACGCGGCGATGGATGGCTGTTTGCATGGTTCAGTCGATCTCGACGCCGAGCGCGCGTAAGTGCCCGAGAGTTTGCGCATAGTCGCGATGAACGAAGCTCTGCCAGCCGCGCTCGCGGGCGGCCTGGACGTTTTCCGCACGATCGTCGAGGAACACCGTCAGGGCAGGCTCGAGCCCGAAGCGCTGTTCGGCTAGCGCGTAGATGGCAGGGTCGGGTTTCATGACACCAGCCTCGTAGGAGCGTAATACGTCATGGCCGAGCTCGTGCATGCGATAGCGCTCAACCAAATGATCCCAATGCAGAGATCCGACGTTTGACAGCAGATAGATCCGATAACGCGGCTTCAAACGCGCCGCGAGCTCGAACATCGCAGTCTGCGGATCGAACATGTCGACCCAGGCGGTGTGCACCGACTCCAGCGGCACCGGACGGGGTGCGAGCGCAGCGATCTCGGCGAGCAATCCCGACCCATCGAGCCGTCCGCTCTCGTGGGCCAGCAAGCCGATGCGCGAAGTCACCTGCTCCAAGGTATGCAGCGAGGCGCCATGCGCATTGAGTAAGGCGAGCAAACGACGCGGCTGCAAATGCAGTAAAACCCAACCGATGTCGAACACGATGCTCTGCATATGGGCCAGTCTGCCGAGTTCAGTCGTAACGGCGCAACGCCAGCAGGCCATCAGGATCGCGGCACAGTTTGACCGCAAATCCCACCACGTCGAGTTCGGTGCAGAGCGTGAAGTCGGATTCGGGCGCCCAGTCGGCAGCAGGGTCGAAGAATTTCTGTGCCGCCGGCGCTCGGCGCAGCCGATCGGTGAGCTCGGCGCTTGTTAACGGACCGGCATCTCGAGTCCGATCGCCAAGCAGGGCCAGCAGCCGCTCCCGGCACAGATCATCCTCGAGACAGCGTTCGCGGGCCTCGTGACCCATCGCCACCACGGTCAGCTCGCACGGCGCAAGATCACGCACGGCCGCGACCGTGGCCGCAGCATTAACGAACGCTCCTGTGAACACATGCTCGCAGGCCACAGCGGCCGCAACCAACCCCTGAGTGCCTGCGTGCGTGGTGTGTATCAGGGTACGCCCGCGCAGCGGCTCAGCGAGCACCTCGGTCGGCGAGTTGCCGCAGTCGAATCCCGGCAGTCGCCTCGCGTGACGCTCGCCGACCAGCAGCCAGTCCGGATGTGCCGCCTTCAACGCCCGTGCCTGCGAGATCTCGGCCACGGGTACGACGCGCTCGGCGCCGGCTGCAATCGCCCGAGCGATCAGCGAGCAGGCACGGAATACGTCGATCACGATCACTGCGCCGCGCGCCGCCGCCGCGCCCGCGACGAAATCCGCCGACTGCAGTCGCATCAGGACTCAGCGGTCGATTGACCGCACCTCACCGCGATCGCCCGGTCGGGCGTTGACCGACACCACCGTGGCGCGCGGAAAGAAATTGAATTCGGAGGCACTCGCCCAGGTGTAGGCCCCCATGGCGCGACCGACGATCAGATCGCCAACCTCCAAGTGCGGCAGCGAGAGATTTTCGGCGATCACATCGATGCTGTCGCAGGTTGGCCCCGCGAGTACCGCCGGCTCGCGCGGCCCGGTGCGACGCAAAGATTCGAGCGGATAGCGTGCGTGGTCGAAAAGTTGTCCGCTGTAGGAGCCATAAAGACCATCGTCCAGGTAGTACCACCAGCGACCCTCGCGTCTCGCGCGACCCATGACGCTCGCCACACCAATGGCCGCGGGCCCTGCAATGTAACGACCGGGCTCGGCGATGATGCGCACGCGCTTGGGAAGCTCAGCCAGCGCGGCGCGGATCGGCGCGCAGAAATAGCCGATCGACGGGGCACGAGACGAGTAGTCGATGGGGAAGCCGCCCCCGATATCGAGCATGTCGCAAGGGCCGAGCTTGGCTCGCCGACAGTCGGCGAGCAGCTTGGCGCAGACACGGATCGCCTCGACGTGCTTGCCGGGATCGGGAGCCTGCGAGCCGACGTGGAAGGACAGACCCCGCAGCCGCAAGCCGAGATCGTGAGCGCGTCGAGCGAGCGTCACCAGATCCTCGGGATCACAGCCGAACTTACGCGACAAATCGGAGACGGCGCCGGGGCTGCGGAAGGAGACGCGCAGCAGCACCTCGGCCCGATCGGCATAGGGTACGAACTTGTGCAGTTCATCGAGGTTGTCCGCGACGAATACGCGCACACCCCGCGCGAGCGCGGTACGGATATCAAGATCACGCTTGATCGGATGCGTGTGAATGCAGCGCTCGGGATCGACGCCGAGGCGCGCCACGAGCTCCACCTCGCCATTGGTTGCGAGATCGAGAAACCCACCTTCGGCGAGCACGGTCTCGATGACCGCTGGGTGCGGTAGCGGCTTCAGAGCGTAATGCAGATCGACCCGCGGCAGCGCCCGCTGCAGCTGCCGGTATTGGCGGCGGATACGCTCGCAGTCGACGATCAGCAGCGGCGAGCCGAACTCGCGCACGAGCCGGCGGATCTCGCGGGGCTCAAATGGATCGATGAAACGGGGACGGCGCGTCATGGGCAAGGAATCCTCGTTGGACGGAGCAGTTAGGTCAATCGGCTCGCGAGCTGCCGGCGGCTGCACGCGTCAGTCGATCGCGCACGGCCTCCCATGTCTCGTCGGAGGGCACCGACTCGACGAGCAGCGTACCGGCACCGCTCTTATCGAGCGTACGCAGGTTCGCATAGAGGGCTTGCCCGAAAGCACCGGCGGTCTGCGGTGCGGCTAGCCAAACGCAGACCCCGGCGGGCAGACCCGCGGGTGCGGCGCGCCGCGCGAGCACGGCCACCCGCTCGCCACGAGCAAGCTGCTCGTGCACGGAACGCTCGAGCGTATCGCCCGGGATGAGTTGCAGCGGCGTGTCGGGCGCGTAGTGAGCGATCGTGCTGCCCGGTACACGCGGGATCGCGCTGCGCTCAGCAGGCTCATCCGTGGCGAGTGCGCGAGCGAGTACCTGCTCGAGCGCGCGGCGACCAATCACTCCGGGTCGCAGCAGACGCGGCTCCCCGCCGATGAACGACAGAATCGTCGACTCGAGTCCGACCTCGCACGCACCGCCCTCGAGTATCCGTAGACCGTGCGGAAATTCCTCACGTACGTGCGCAGCACAGGTCGGCGAGACGTGTCCGTAACGATTGGCGGACGGCGCCGCGATGCCACTGCCAAATGCTGCAAGCAGCGCACGCGCAACCGGGTGCGACGGCATCCGTACCGCGATCGAGTCCTGCCCGCCGGTCAACTCGTCGAGCACCCCCGGTGCACGTGCGAGCACCAAGGTCAACGGGCCCGGCCAAAACCGCGCAGCGAGCGCACCCACCTCGTCAGGCACCTCGCGTACCCATTGCGACAGCTCGGCGAGTTCGCCGATGTGCAGGATGAGAGGATGACTGCTCGGCCGACCCTTCAGCGCGTAGATGCGACGCAGTGCCTCACGCTGACGTGCGTCGGCACCGAGACCGTAGACGGTCTCGGTGGGAAAGGCGACGAGCTCCCCTGCGCGCAGGGCGGCGGCTGCGGCCTCGATTTCTGACGCCGTGGCGCCCGGTGCGTCGGACATAAGCGGATTCTAGCGGACGAGCTCGGCCGCGAGGGCGAAGGCGCCGAGCGGTGCCGACCCCTCGGCTTTGTTGTTGATGATCACGTAGACCTCGCGACCACGAGCCATCGCCGAGCGGGCGAGCGTCGCGATCCGCCGACGGGTGTCGGGATCGGGGGCCACCAGTCGATCGAAGGGCGCGAACTCGCCCCGCGCCTGCTCGTAGCCACGATCGCGCGCGAGCAGCCAACGGATCACGAGCGGGCCGGCGCTGTCGGCATCGACTCCCTGCTCATCGATAGGTGGTAGTCGCGGATGCGCAGCGAGCCCGTGCACGGCACCATGGCGTGCGAGCAGCGCGTGATAGTCGGCACCGAGGATCGCAGCATCGCGCCACTCGATCGCGTAGCTCACCTCTCGCGGCAGGGCACCGAGAAAGGCATCGAGCCGCGCGAGCAGCTCGCGACGATGCGCGAGCACGCGTGCCCCGAGGGGTGAGAACTGAATGAGTACCACACCGAGACGTGCGCCGAGCAGTCGCTGTGCGGGCCCGATGACCACCTCGTTGGCATACGCGGCATCGAGGAACACTTCCGGCGCTCCCTGCAAGAAGGCAGGCCGCGGCACACTCTTAGGCGTCGTGAGTGCCGCATGAGCCTTCATGAGGAAGCGGAAATTCTCTGGCACCGCACGCGCCAGACGCTCTAGAGTCGATACCGTCAGCGGCGCATAGAAGCTTCTATCGATCCCGACCGTGCGCAGCAAGGGATGTGCGGCATAGGCTGCCAGCCCGTCGCGCGAGAGCGTTGCCTCGTCGTGATCGCCCGCGTAAACAATCCCGCGCCAACCCGGGAACGACCAAGTGGATGTGCCGAGCCGCAGTGTCTGTGGCAAGCGCGCGGCGAGCTCGCGCGCCGCCTCAGAGGCCGCGGCAGGCGCGACCCGAGCGATAGGGCTCCGCCGTCGGGAGGGTGCACTCGGCGGCGCGCCGAACAAATCGTCCTGCGGGCCGTCCGTGCCCACGATGCGTCAGCGGCCTCAGTGCGGGAAGGCGGCGCCGAAGGCCTCGCGGTACAGACGCGCAAACTCGTCACGTCCGTAGCGATGGTTCTGCGTGCCGTGATGCGCGATCTTGAGCGCACCCATGAGCGAGGCGATACGGCCGGTCGTCGGCCACTCGAGTCCGCGCTGCAGACCGTAAAGCAGGCCCGCACGATACGCATCGCCGCAACCGGTCGGATCCTCGATGCGCGCCGCACGTACCGGCGGAATCTCGTGAACCACTCCCTGCGCGTGAATGCGCGAGCCCTCGCCTCCACGAGTGACGATCAGGGCCTGTACGCGCTCCGCGATTTGCTCGAACGACCAGCCGGTGCGCTCGACGAGCAAACTCGCCTCGTAATCGTTTACAGCGACCCAGCTCGCCTGCTCGATCATCGTCCGAAGATCCTGTGGGCCGAGCAGTGTCATCGCCTGGCCCGGATCAAAGATGAACGGAATACCGGCTGCGTGAAACTGCGCGGCGTGCTCCAGCATGCCGGTATGACTCTCGGGCGCGACGATGCCGAGGCTGATACCAGCATCTCGCGGCACATGGTTGAGGTGCGCACGGGTCATCGCGCCCGGATGGAACGCCGTGATCTGGTTGTTGGCCGCATCGGTGGTGATATAGGCCTGCGCGGTGTACTCATCGGCGAGCTCGCGAATGAACTCGAGCGACAGACCACAGTCCTGCATCCAAGCGCGGTATGGCGCAAAGTCGCTGCCGACCGTCGCCATCACCTTACCCTCTCCGCCAATGAGCTTGAGGTTGTAGGCGATATTGCCGGCGCAGCCGCCGAAGTTGCGTCGCAGACCCGGCACCAGGAAGGCCACATTCAGCATGTGGATCCGATCGGCGAGGATGTGATCTTTGAAGTGACCCTCGAACACCATCACGGTGTCATAGGCCACTGATCCGCAGATGAGCGCGCTCATGCGGGCCTCCAGGTGAGCTCCAGTTGCTTGGCGGCACGCACGTCGTCGAGCCGACGTACCGGCATCGTGTACGGCGCACCCTTCAGGTGGGCCGGATCGCTTTGAGCCTCCCCGAGGATGGTGACCATAGCCTCGACGAACGCATCGAGTGTCTCGCGACTCTCGGTCTCAGTCGGCTCGATGAGCAAGCACTCCGGTACGAGCAGCGGGAAGTAGGTCGTCGGCGCATGGAAGCCAAAGTCGAGCAGACGCTTAGCGATATCCATCGCCGTCACGTTGTGCTCTTTGGCGAGCTTTTTCATAGTGATGATGAACTCGTGACTGGCGCGCCGGCTCGGATAGGCGAGCTCGAAGCCTGCTGCACGCAAACGCGCCATCAGATAATTGGCGTTCAGCGTCGCAAACTCGCCCACGCGGCTCATGCCCTCGCGACCGAGCATGCGCATGTAGACGTACGCTCGCAGCAACACGCCTGCATTGCCCATAAACGCCGAGAGACGGCCGATCGATTGCGGCCGGTCCGTCTCGCTCAACCAGCGATAGGACTCACCCTCGCGACCGACGATGGGCACGGGCAGGAAAGGCTCGAGCCGCGCGCTCACGCCCACCGCACCCGCACCCGGACCGCCACCGCCGTGAGGCGTCGAGAACGTCTTGTGCAGGTTCATGTGGATGACGTCAAAGCCCATATCACCGGGACGTACCTTGCCGAGGATGGCGTTGAGGTTCGCGCCATCGTAGTAAAGCAAGCCGCCCGCGCCATGAACGATCTTGGCAACCTGCTGGATCTTGCGCTCGAACACGCCAAGCGTGGACGGGTTGGTGAGCATGATGCCGGCCGTGTTCGGGCCGACTGCTTTCTCGAGCGCGGCGATGTCGACGTCACCGTCGGCATCGACCGGGATTTCCTTGACGATACAGCCGCACATCGTGGCGGTAGCCGGATTGGTGCCGTGTGCAGCCTCGGGCACGATGATCTCGTTGCGCGCAAGATCGCCTCGCGCCCGATGGTAGGCACGAATCATGGCCACACCGGCGAACTCACCATGCGCTCCGGCCATTGGATTGAGCGACACGGCGGTCATGCCGGTCACTTCCTTCAGCATCTCCTGCAACTCGAACATGCAGGCGAGGAAGCCCTGCCCCTGCGATTCCGGCGCGAGCGGATGACGCGCGAGGAACTCCGGCAGCATCGCGTACTGATTGCAGGCCTTAGGGTTGTATTTCATCGTGCACGAACCGAGCGGATAGAAGTTCGTGTCGATGGAGAAGTTCAGCTGCGAGAGGCGCGTGAAATGACGCACCACCTCGAGCTCGCTCACCTCAGGCAGCAACGGCGAGCGCTCGCGGCGCAGTGCCGCTGGGATGGCCTCGCGGGCCGAGGCGACCGCCGGCGGGTGCTGCGCGGCCGCCGAGCGACCCGGGCGGGAATATTCGAAGATCGAACGTTCGAGAGTCTGGTTCATCGTCTGTCTCCTCGCCGTGATGCTTACGCGGCGCGCACGGCCTGCACGGCCGAGGCGAGCGCAGAGGCATAGCGCTGGATGTCTTCGGAGGTCTTGGTCTCAGTGGCGCACACGAGCAGGGCTGAGCCGAGCTCGGGGAAGTCCGCGGACAGGTCAAGACCGCCGTGGATACCCTCCGCCTCGAGCTTGCGCAACACGGCGGCGACCGGCCGATCGAGCAGGAGCACCGCTTCGTGAAAGCGCGCACCACTGAACGCGGTGCGCACACCTTGCACGCCGGTCAGAGCCGTCACGAGCTCGACGCTGCGCGCAAGGCAGTTCTCCGCCACACGCGCGAGCCCCGCAGGACCCATCAGACTCATGTAAATCGTGGCGGCCGTCATCAACAGACCTTGATTGGTGCAGATGTTGGAGGTGGCCTTGCCGCGACGGATGTGCTGCTCGCGAGCCTGCAACGTGAGCGTGTAGCCCGTGCGCCCCTCAAGATCGACGGTGCGACCGACGATACGTCCCGGCATCGAGCGAACGTACTCCATGCGCGTGGTCATGAAGCCGAAGTACGGACCACCGGAGGACAGCGGTACGCCGAGCGGCTGCCCCTCACCGACGCAGATATCCGCGCCGCGAGTGCCCCACTGACCCGGCGGCTTCAGTAAAGCGAGTGAGGTGGGGTTGACCACAGCGATCACCAGCATGCCCTGAGCGTGTGCCCAGTCGGTCAACGCATCGACGTCCTCGAGCTGGCCAAAGAAATTCGGCTGCTGGATCACGAGCGCCGCGACGTCCTCGCCGGCATAGGCCTCGAGCGCCGCGCGATCGATGCCTCCACCATCGCGCCGATAGGGTACGGACTCGAAGCGAAGCCCTTGGTTGCCGGCCGTACTGACTGCGACACGCCGATAGTTCGGGTTCACGGTGGTCGGCAACAGGATGCGCAGGCTCTTCGACTTGCGATGGGCGCGCACTGCCATCAGCGCGGCCTCCGCCACGGCCGAGCCGCCGTCGTACAGCGAGGCATTCGATACCTCAAGACCCGTGAGGCTCGAGATCATCGTCTGATATTCGTGGATGAGCTGCAGCGTCCCCTGGCTAGCCTCAGCCTGATAGGGCGTGTAGGCGCTGTAGTACTCACCGCGCGTGGTGATCGCCCACACCACTGCCGGGATGTGATGCTCATAGGCACCGGCACCAATGAAATTCAGCGGACGGCCATCTTGGCGCGCGCGCTCGGACATGAGTCGTCCGATCTGCATTTCATTGAGGCCCGGCGGGATCCCCGCCAGACCCTGGACGCGCAAGGCCGGCGGAATCTCATCGAACAGCGCATCGATCGACTTCACGCCAATCGTAGCAAGCATCTCACTGACATCGGACTCGGTGTGTGGAATGAACGGCATCTCACGCTCCCCCGGCGGCGAGCACCGCCTCGTAGGCTTTGGCCGTCAGCAACGCATCGAGCGCGCCGGCCGAAGCGGGCTGCACACGAAACATCCAGCCTTCGCCGTAACAGGCTTGGTTAATGAGCTCCGGCGTCGCCACCAGCGACTCGTTACGCTCGGTGACCGTGCCCGCGATGGGCGCATAAACGTCCGAGGCCGCCTTCACCGACTCCACCACCGCGCACGCGGCTCCGGCTTCGAGGGCCTGACCCACCTGGGGCAGCTCGACGAACACGAGATCACCGAGCGCGTGCTGCGCGTGATCGGTGATACCGATCTCGACACGACCATCGGGCAGCAGACGGGCCCATTCGTGGGATTTGACGTAACGAAGATCGGCGGGAACCTGGCTCATGGCAGAACTCCTGGAGTCGAGAGGTCAGAGAGTGATGAGGACGCGTCCGTGACGCACGAACGGCAGCTTCACGACGCGGGCCGGCAGACGCTTGCCGCGGATGTCGACCTCGACGGCCGCACCGGTGGCGCGCGGTACGCGCGCAAACGCAATCGAGCGCTCGAGCGTGGGCGAGAACGTGCCGCTGGTCACCTCGCCCTCGCCGACGCCGTCGACGAACACTTTCTGGTGGCTGCGCAACACGCCACGATCCTCGAGCAGCAGGCCCACGAGCTTGGAGGCAGGACCGGCCGCCTTCAGCGTCTCGAGGGCAGCTCGACCCACGAAGGCGCGCCCCGGCGGATCGAAAGCGACGGTCCAAGCCAGACCCGACTCGAGCGGGTTCTGCGCCTCGTCCATATCGTTGCCGTACAGGTTCATACCCGCCTCGAGACGCAACGTGTCGCGCGCGCCCAGGCCGCAGGAGGCGACACCGGCCGCACTCAGCCCGCGCCAAAGCGACTCGACTTCGGCCGCCGGTAGCATGATCTCGAAACCGTCCTCACCGGTGTATCCGGTACGCGCGATGAACCACTCGCCGCAGGGACGACCAAAGAAAGGCTCGAGCGCGAGCACCGCCGCACGATCGGGTTCCTCCAAAAACGGCGCGACCGCCGCGCGGGCCTGCGGCCCCTGAACCGCCACCATCGCAAGATCGCTGCGCTCGATGATCTCGAGGCTGCTCCCCCACTCGCTCGCACAACGCCGCATCCACGCGAGGTCCTTGTCACGCGTGCCGGCGTTGACCACCAACCGGAACCACGACTCCTCGAGGTAGTACACGATCAGATCATCGATCACGCCGCCCGACTCGTTGAGCATGCAGCTGTAGAGCGCCTTACCGGACTGACGCAGCTTGCCGACGTCGTTGGCAACGAGTCGCTCGAGATAGGTACGCACGGCCGGACCGCGCAAATCGACGACACACATGTGCGAGACGTCGAACATGCCTGCCGCCCGCCGCACGCGGTGATGCTCTTCGATCTGCGAACCGTAGTTGACCGGCATGTCCCAGCCGCCGAAGTCAACCATTCGGGCGCCTAGCTCGACATGCAGAGCGTGAAGCGGAGTCTTGCGTCCCATATCCAAAGACCTCGAACAAAAATAAAGGCGGCAGAGGCTCGCGCCTACCGCCGCCCTTCTGTCCTTGGACCTGAGAGATCAGGTGCGCCCTCGCGGCACACCGCTCCCCTTCGGTGGGACCAACCGTCACGGTCGATCCGCTCTCCAGAATTCGCCTGCGACCTGCCGTTCTTTTGCCTGAGCGTTTCCGGGC
>JBMSXG010000025.1:0-21085 GCA_049425405.1 Steroidobacteraceae bacterium | reverse complement strand
CGATCCGGATCACGGCGAGTGCCGCGACCGCATCGCAGTACTCGCCGATCCAGTCGTGCGGCGCAATCTGCGTGGTGAGAGGATTCGGTGCAAGCTGCATCGACTCGATAAAGCGCTGCGAGATCGCGGGCCAATCGGCGGCGGGTGCTGCGGCATGATGGGCGTTGAAGTTACCGACAGCCCCGTTCCACTTGCCGCGTACGGTAACGGTCTGCCAGCGGGCCAGTGCCAGGCCGACTCTGGCGGCAACATTCCCGAATTCCTTTCCGAGGGTTGTAGGGCTTGCGGTCTGACCATGAGTGCGGGCGAGCATCGGTAGCGCAGCATGCAGGTCGGCCCACTGTTGCAAGGTGGCTTGCACGCTCTGGAACTCACCTAGGAGTGTCGTACGTGCAGCACGCAACAGCCGGGCATAGGCGAGATTGTTGATGTCCTCAGAGGTGCAGCCGAAGTGCACTAGCTCGAGTTGAGCAGCGGTTGCACCCGCCGCTTGCAGTTGCTCGCGGACGTAATACTCGACGGCTTTGACGTCGTGGTTGGTGCGTTGCTCGATTTTCTTGACTGCCTGCGCAGCGTCCGTCGGGAGGTGATCGATCAGTCGACGCGCTGCCTCGAGCACGGACGGCGTTAAGGTGGCCGCTGCGGGTAGGCCGGCGGGTTTCTCGCGCGCTAGGGCGAGAAGCCACTCGGCCTCGATGCTAATGCGCTGACGGATCAGTGCTGCTTCCGACAGGTGCGCGCGCAACGGCGCAGCGCGTTCGGCGTAACGGCCATCGAGCGGGGAGAGAGCTTCGAGGGGGTCCTGGATCATGCCGTGGGGTGGTGAGCTGCCGTGTAGAATGAGGAGTGTACCCCATGGCCCCCGTCGACCTTGCCAGCCTCGATGATCCCGCGCTCAAGACGCTGATCCGCGACCGGTTGTGGTCTGAGCCGAACCTTGCGCCCGCAGCGATGTGGCGGGATGGGCGTCTCGCTCCGCCCAATCCGGTGCCGGCTGCGGTGCTGGTCCCTATCGTGGAGCGTCCGGAGGGGCTGACCGTGTTGCTCACCCGTCGCGCGAGCCATCTCGCGCATCATCCGGGGCAGATCAGTTTCCCGGGCGGTCGACTCGAGCCGGGCGATGAGAGCGCGGTCAGCGCAGCATTGCGCGAGACCGAGGAGGAGATCGGACTCCCTCGAGCCGGGGTCGAAATCGCTGGCTTCCTGCCGGATCATCTCGTGATTACCGGATATCGGGTGACGCCCGTCGTGGGTTTCGTGCAGCCACGATTCGAGACGCGGCTCGATGCGACTGAGGTGGCCGAGGTGTTCGAGATGCCGTTGCGCTTTTTATTCGATACCCGCAATCACGTGCGTCGCATACGCGAGTTTGCTGGCGAGTCGGTCGAGCTGACGGATCTACCCTATGGCTCGTATCACATCTGGGGCGCCACCGCCGGCATGCTCATGACGTTCTGGCGCGTGCTTCGTGAAGGGGTACGTGCATGAGTGATTCGCTGGTGCGTTTGTTGCAGGTGATGCGCGCGCTGCGTGATCCGTCGACCGGATGTGCGTGGGATCGTGAGCAGACCTACGAGAGCATCGTCCCGCACACCATCGAGGAAGCCTATGAAGTCGCCGGGGCGGTGGAGCAGGGTGAGCCGCAAGCCATTCGCGAAGAGCTCGGTGATCTCTTGTTCCAGGTGGTCTTTCTTGCGCAGATCGCCAGCGAGCGTGGCGAGTTCGACTTCGATGCTGTGGCGGCGGCCATCGCCGATAAATTGATACGGCGTCACCCACACGTTTTCGCCACGCCACAGGCGCTGTCCGCCGATACGCAGACCGTGGCGTGGGAACGATTCAAAGCCGAGGAGCGCGAGCGTGCCGGCCAGCGCGGCACGCTGGAGGGCATCACGAAAGCCCTGCCAGCGTTGACTCGCGCGAGCAAGCTTGGCAAGCGTACTGCGCGGGTGGGATTCGACTGGCCAGAGCTCGCCGGAGTGCGGGCCAAGGTCGATGAGGAACTCGCGGAGTTGCAATCGGCCGTTGACCTTAATGAGAGCACGCAGCGTCAGGCCGAAGAGCTCGGCGATGTTCTCTTTGCCATCTCCAACTGGGCAAGGCACCTTGGCCTGGATCCCGAGGCGGCGCTTCGGATGAGCAATGCCAAATTCGAGCGCCGCTTCGCGCATATGGAACGCCTCGTCCGCGATCGGGGGCTGTCGCTCGAGGGTCTCGATCTAGCCGCGTGGGAGGCGCTGTGGTCGCAGGCCAAGGCCGAGGACGGCTGACTCTGGAAACCGCTGATATCATCGGCGCATGAGCTCCGCGCGTCCAAAACAGAGCTGGGATCCTGGAAGCTGGCAGGCTAGACCGGCGCTGCAGCAGCCTGTTTACCGCGATGCCGCGGCCCTCTCTGCTGCCGTGGGGCAACTTGCGCGTCTGCCGCCCATCGTCGTGTCGTGGGAGGTCGATCGGCTGCGCGAGGAGCTGGCTGCGGCCCAGCGCGGCGAGCGCTTCTTGTTGCAGGGTGGTGACTGTGCGGAAAGCTTCGACGACTGCGAGTCCGGCAAGATCGCCCAGCGACTCAAAATCTTATTGCAGATGAGTCTGGTGCTGACGCACGGTCTCAAGCGACCGATCATCCGCGTGGGGCGGATGGCCGGGCAGTACGCCAAACCCCGCTCTGCCGATACCGAGACGCGCGATGGCGTGACTCTGCCGGCCTATCGCGGCGACATCGTCAACTCCGCCGACTTTTCTGAGGCAGCACGCGAGCCGGATCCCGAGCGACTGCTGCGCGGCTATGAGCGGGCCTCGCTCACGCTCAATTTCGTGCGTGCGCTGATCGATGGCGGGTTTGCCGATTTGCATCACCCGGAGTATTGGGATCTCGGTTTCGTGAGCCACTCGCCACTGAAGGCGCAGTACGAGCGTATCGTCGCGTCGGTGGCCGATGGGCTGGAGTTTTTCGAAACGATCAGCGCTAAAGAGGTCCACCAAGCGCTACGCGCGGAGTTTTATTGCAGCCACGAAGCTCTGGTGCTGCACTACGAGCAGGCGCAGACGCGGTTCATCAAGCGCTCAGGTGCTTGGTACAACCTGTCGACTCATCTGCCCTGGATCGGCATGCGTACGGCGCAGCTCGATGGGGCCCATGTCGAGTACTGTCGCGGCATCGCGAATCCGGTCGGTATCAAGATCGGTCAGGGCATGGACGCCAATACTTTGCAGCGGCTCGTCACGACGCTCAACCCGGGCAACCAGCCGGGCAAGCTCGCGCTGATCCATCGCTTCGGTGCGGGCGAGGTGGAGCGCGCGTTGCCGCAGGCCATTCGGGCCGTGGCGGCGACGGGGCACTCGGTGCTGTGGATCTGCGATCCGATGCACGGCAACACTGAGAACAGTGCTTCAGGCGTCAAGACCCGACGTTTCGAGAACATCCTTCGTGAGCTTGAGATCTCAGCGGCGGTTCACCGTGCCGAGCGTTCGGTGCTCGGGGGTGTGCACGTCGAGCTTACTGGCGAGAACGTCACCGAGTGCACGGGTGGCGCTCGTGGGCTGGCTGACGACGATCTACAACGCGCCTATCGCTCGACGGTCGATCCGCGCCTTAACTACGAACAGTCCCTCGAGCTCGCGCTGCTGATCGCCGAGCGAGCGAGGCAGTGAGCGAGGCGAGCGCGTTCGATCCGCTCTGCCGCCGTTGTCCGCGGCTTGCCGAGTTTCGAGAGGAAACGGGGCGTCGATATCCGGGGTATTACGCCGCACCGGTGCCGGCGTTCGGTGATGACGATCCACGCTGGCTCATCGTCGGTCTTGCTCCGGGTATGCACGGTGCAAACCGTACCGGTCGGCCCTTTACGGGGGATCACGCCGGCATCGTGTTGTATTCGACGCTGCATGCGATCGGAGCGGCGAGCCGAGCTGAGTCGCTCTCGCGAGACGATGGCTTGCAGTTACACGGCGTCCGTATCACCAACGCGGTGAAGTGCCTACCGCCCGAGAACAAGCCAACGCCCGCGGAGGCTCGTCAGTGCAACGGATTTCTGCGCGCCGAGCTCGCCGCGCACAGGAGAGTGCGTGTGCTGGTCGCGCTCGGTCGTATCGCGCACGATGGGATCCTCGATGCCGTCGGTGCGACTCGCTCGGCGTTTCGCTTCGCGCATGCGGCGGAACATCGACTGGAAGATGGACGCTGGCTGATCGATTCTTATCATTGCAGTCGCTACAACACGCAGACTCGGCGCCTGACGGGGCCGATGTTTCATGCGGTGCTCGAGCGTGCGCAACAGCTTGCTTCCGTGTGATGACTGCAGAGTCTTTCGACGCCAAGTCTTTCGTCGCGAGTCTGCCGCGACGGCCCGGTGTCTACAGAATGTTCGATGCGTCCGGCCAGTTGCTGTATGTCGGTAAGGCCAAGAACTTGCGCGACCGGGTAGGTAGTTATTTCACGCCCTCCAATGTGATTCCGAAAGTGCAGGCACTCGTCACCCAGATCACCTCGATGGAGGTGACGGTCACGCGCTCGGAAATCGAAGCACTGCTCCTCGAGCACAATCTCATCAAGGCGTTGCACCCCAAGTACAACGTCGTACTGCGTGACGACAAGAGCTTCCCTTTCTTGTGGTTGTCCGGCGAGCATGCGTACGCGCGATTGTCGGTGTACCGTGGGGCGCGCAATTTGCCGGGTCGATTTTTCGGACCCTATCCGGATGCTGGCGCCGTCAATGAGGCGCTGCACCAGTTGCAGAAAATCTTCAGGTTGCGCCCGTGTCGCGACACTTACTTTGCTCACCGCAGCCGTCCGTGTCTTCAGCATCAGATCGGGCGTTGCTCGGCGCCTTGCGTGGGATTGATCTCAAAGGAAGATTATGCCGGCGACGTTGAGGGTGCTGTGCGCGTGCTCGAAGGGCGTAACGATGAGGTGCAGCGCGAGCTCGCCGATCGCATGGAGGCTGCGAGTGCGCGACTCGAATTCGAGAAGGCTGCAGTGCTTCGCGACCAGATTGCGGCCATCCAGGAACTGCAAGCGCAGCAGGTCGTCGCTGCCGACGACGAGCGCGATGCCGATGTGTTCGCCTGGGTGGGTGAGCCCGGCGCGTATGCGGTGACGGTGATGCCGGTACGGGGCGGACGCAGCCTAGGGACATCGACCCTCTTCCCCAAGGCCGCGTTTGCAGAGCCGGCTGAGGGGCTCTCATCGTTTCTAGTGCAGTACTACGCCGAGCACGTTCCGCCCCCGGAGATTTATCTGCCGTTCTTGCTGGAAGACGCCGCTGCACTCGAGGAGTTGCTCACGCAACGCGCAGGCGAGCGGGTGCGGCTGCGGCGCGCACAGCGCGGCCTTGCCGCCCGCTGGACGGAGATGACGCGAGAGAACGCCGAACAGGCGCTGCGTATGCGGGCCTCCCGACGCGAAGACTACGCCACCCTATACGCGGCGCTCGAGAGTGAGGTTCCGGGCCTCGCGTCGGTTCAGCGTATGGAGTGTTTCGATATCAGTCACACGCAGGGCGAGGGCACGGTCGCCTCCTGCGTCGTGTTCGGCGCGGAAGGACCCCTGAAAGCAGAGTACCGTCGCTTCAACATCACCGGCGTGGCACCAGGAGATGACTACGGCGCGCTGCGCGTCGCGGTCGAGCGACGGTACACACGCATTGCGGCTGGAGAGATCCCGTGTCCGGATTTGTTGGTGATCGATGGTGGGCCGGCGCAAATCGCTGCCGTGATCAGCGTCATCGATGCGCTCGCCGCTGCCGAAGGTCCTGCAGCGGCCTCGATTGCACGGTTGGCCGTGCTAGGGGTCTCCAAGGGGCCCGACCGTCGCCCCGGGCAGGAGCGGCTACATCTTGGACGCGACCCGCAGGCGGTTCCCTTGATCCCGGGCGCTGGATCCGATGCGCTGCGATTGCTGCAGCGGCTGCGGGACGAGGCTCATCGGTTCGCGATCAGCGGTCATCGTCGTCGTCGTGCCAAGCGATTCAAGGAGTCGATTCTGGAGACCGTGCCCGGTCTCGGTCCTGCCAAGCGACGGGCACTATTACGGCACTTCGGAGGCTTGCAGGGGATTTTGCGGGCCGGCCGTGCAGATCTCGAGGCCGCACCCGGAATCGGACCGACGCTCGCCCAAACGCTTTATGATGCGTTACACCCTGGCGAGTGATCCATGCTCTGGACTGTCCCCAACGCGCTGACCTGGATGCGGATCTTTGCGATCCCGCTCATGGTCTTGCTGTTTTATCTGCCGTTCAGCTGGTCGGATCCGGCCGCCGGTGTGCTGTTCGCGCTCGCGGGGATCACCGATGCACTTGATGGGCATTTCGCGCGCAAGCTCGGCCAAGCTTCGCGACTCGGCGCCTTTCTCGATCCGGTCGCGGACAAGCTGATCGTGGCGGTCGCGCTCGTGTTGCTCGTCAGCAAGGACACGCGGCTGATCGTGGTGCTGCCCGCCATCGTCATCATCGGTCGAGAGATCGCGATCTCGGCGCTGCGAGAATGGATGGCTGAGATCGGACAGCGCACCAAGGTCGCCGTCTCGCGCCTTGGCAAATGGAAAACGGTGCTGCAGATCGTCGGTCTGTCCATGATGCTGATTCGTTGGGACGTCTGGATACTGCCGACCTATGAGGTGGGCGTAGCACTGACGTTGATCGCCGCGATTCTGACGCTCGTGTCGGCGGAGGAGTACCTGCGGGCTGCCTGGCCGGACCTGCGAGGCCCGGCGTCCCGGGACGACACTCGCCCTCGGTGACCGTCTTGCCTTGACTTGCAGGCCCCGGTGCCTACAATCGGCCCCCTCTGTCCCGGGCGGGAATAGCTCAGTTGGTAGAGCACGACCTTGCCAAGGTCGGGGTCGCGAGTTCGAGTCTCGTTTCCCGCTCCATTTTCTTCATCCTTGTCGGCGCGGCTAGGTGGCAGAGTGGTCATGCAGCGGCCTGCAAAGCCGTCTACGCCGGTTCGATTCCGACCCTAGCCTCCATCATTCGATCGTGAAGCGTCCTTCAGGCGAGCGCGCATCGAGTTCGATGCGCTGCGGCGATGTGCCGAGCTCGATCTGAATCACGTTGCGCTGCCCCGAAAACAGATCGTGCAGCAGCTCGCAGGTGACGGTGTAGCGGCCCGACGGCAGCGGTGCACGGATTTCCTGATAGAGGTGCAGGCTGTCGCCCTTGAGCTCGGCACCGACGGGCGAGGGTGCGAGCGGCGAGCCAGCAGGATTGCGCCAGACGAACGCGCGCTCGATTGCCATCATCAATCGGGCCTGACCGGCTGGGTCGGTGGGCTGCCAGCGTTGCGTCGGCTCCCAGCGTCGCAGCGCCTGTGCGGCGTCGTGATAATGGATCGCGTGTAAAAATTCCCACGTGCCGGCTGACGCGTTCGGTACCACCCGCGTGAGCGTCACATGGGCACGGTGAGTGAGCGCGATCCGTGGCGTAAGCGCCGCGGCAATCAGCGCGAGCGTCAGATCACGCCGCGTGACGCTCAGTGGCACGGCCTCGACCTATGGCGTCGGTGCGGCGGGCGCGAGCGGCACGGCGATGTCGGGCGCACGGCCGCTGGGGTCGCGATCCTTCGGTTCGCCCTTGAGTTCCGCCAGAGCGTCGAGCATCTGGTTGCGTGAGGTTTCCTTCGCGCGGAAGAGCTCGACTCGACTGCGCATGATCTTGCGCGGCGTCGCATTGTTGGACTTCTCGGCATCAGCAATCAGATGATTGCGATCCAACTCGATCGACACGAGCCGCTGCTTCTCGATGAACAGCTTGGTGACGTTTTTGGCGTCATAGCGCCAGACCTCGGCCGGAATCATCAGCTCGCGGGTCGAGCCGTCGGCGAAGGTCAGCGTCAGGGGTAGTGGCGTGACCAGCCCGCCGATGTTCTCGAAATCGACGAAGTACACGTACTCGCCAGCGGCGACTGCGCGGTCGAGGACAGAGCGTTCCCAATCTTTGAGTCCCTTGCGGAAGTCTCGATACTCGTTGCGATCTTTGTTGTTGGGAACGAACTGATCGTTCTCGTTGTAAAAGTCTTTTAGTTCAGGGTGGCGATCGACGCGCGGCACGCGGCCCTCGGCGCGGTTCTGTCGAACCGACCAGGACTCTGGCCACTGCGCTGCAAACGCGGCGCGTTCGAGTGCCGCCTCGATGTCGGGATCGTGGCTTGAGACCTGGTATTCACGAATGTTGCCGACGGCGATGTCGACATGATCCGTGCCGTAGAACCAGCCCCGCCAGAACCAGTCGAGATCCACTCCCGAAGCGTCTTCCATGGTTCGGAAGAAGTCGGCGGGCGTCGGGCGTTTAAACTTCCAGCGGTTGGCGTATTCGCGGAAGGCGTGATCGAACAGCTCGCGTCCCATCACCGCTTCGCGCAGGACCGCTAGCGCGGCCGCGGGTTTCGAGTAGGCGTTCGGCCCGAACTGCACGATCGAATCGGAGTTCGTCATGATCGGCACCTGGTTACTCGACTTCATGTAATCGGTGATGAAGTCGAGCACGTTGACCTTGTCGCCAAAGGTCGGGAATTTTTCTTCCCACTCAAGTTCTGCCAGATACTCGAGGAAGGTATTCAGTCCCTCGTCCATCCACGTCCACTGGCGCTCGTCAGAGTTGACCACCATTGGGAAGTAGATGTGGCCGACCTCGTGGATGATCACACCGATGAGCCCGTACTTCGTGTTGCGCGAATAGGTGATCGCTCCGCTTTTCTCGTCAGCCGTCGGCCGGTACCCGTTGAACGTGATCATCGGGTACTCCATGCCGCCGCGTTCCCAGGAGTTCACCGAGATCGCCGTCGGATACGGATAGGGGAAGGAGAAGCGGGAGTAGACCTCCATCGTGTGGATCACGGCATGAGTGGAGAAGCGCGACCAGATCGGTTCACCCTCGTTAGGGTAGAACGACATCGCCATCACGAACGGACGACGCGCGTCGTTCTGCCGGTAGCCCATGGCGTCCCAGATGTACTTGCGCGAGCTAGCCCAGGCGAAATCGCGGACGTTATCCGCTTGGAAGCGCCAACGCTTACGCCGATCGGTGCCTTGCTTCTCGTTTTCTAGGGCCTCGGCAGGCGTGACGATGAAGACCGGCTTGGTTGCCGATTCCGCCTGGCGTAGGCGGGTGCGCTGAGCTGCGCTGAGCACGGAGTCTGGATTCTGCAGTACGCCGGTCGAGGCGACGATGTGATCGGCGGGTACGTCGATCTCGACGTCGTAATTACCGAACTCGAGCGTGAATTCGCCCCGGCCCAGGAACTGTTTGTGTTGCCAACCTGTGTAGTCGGTGTAAGCGACCAGGCGCGGGAACCATTGCGCGAGGAAATATTGGTAGGTGTCGTTTTTCGGGAAGTACTCGTAGCCACCGCGGGCGCCGATGGCTGCCTCATCGACGATATTGGAGGCCCAGTCGATCACGATGTCGATGCTGGTGCCCGGACGCAGCGGCTGTGGCAAATCGATGCGCATCATGGTGTCGTTGATCACGGTACGCAGCGTTCGCCCCGACGCATCGCGAACGGAGGCAATCTCGAAACCGTATTCGCGGTCTTCGAAGGCCTGATGGCGGCGCAGCGCGGCGAAGCTAAGGCTGTCTCCCGCGCCGACACTGTCGCGGCGCGTGCCAGAGTTCGAGGCGACCTCGGAGCGGCGCGCGATCGAGTCGTCTTTGAAAATGTTCTGATCGAGCTGCACCCAAAGATAGCTGAGCGTATCGGGTGAGCGGTTCATGTAACTGACGGTCTGCGTGCCCGTGAGGCGATGCCGCTTCTCGTCGAGCGAGACGCGGATGCGATAGTCCACCTGCTGCTGCCAGTAGGCTGCACCGGGCGCTCCCGAAGCCGTACGCGTCGGCCCCGGCGTTGGCAGCAGGGTCTCGAGTTGGGCAAATGCCCGATCGGCCTCTCCCGGAATGCCCTTGGTGTTGGCTGCGGGCAGCGGCGCAGCGCCGAGCGCGAGGCTCAGGGTGAAGACGGTGAGGGTGCGGCGGGCGAGCGTGCTCGCGAGGCGGGGCGTATGCATGGGGGGATTCTACCGGCGGCGCCCCGACTCGGGGATACTCCCGCGTATGAAGCTCCCCCGTTCACGTCCGGTCCGATGGCTCATCGGTATCGTCGCCTCGATCTTGACGCTAGTGATCGTCGCCGTCGTCTGGCTGGTGTTTCTCGGCGGTGTCGCGCTGACGGATCGCGGCATGCTCTGGAAGATGATTCGTAGCCAGGATGGCGAGGTCCCGAGTGCCGAGGTGATCGCCGGGCAATTACGCGTCCCCGATGGCTACTCGCTTTCCCTGTGGGCTCGGGATCTGCCGAGCGCGCGTCTGATGGTGCCCACCAGTGCCGGCGATCTCATCCTCAGTCAGCCGCGCGGCGGGCTGGTCACGCTACTGGAGGCGGATCGGGATGGTGATGGCACCTCGGATGGGCGGCGGGTCTTGTTCGCCGGACTCGATCGACCCAACGGCGTGGAGCTGCACGAGGGGTGGCTGTACGTCGCGGAGGCTACGCGCGTGTTTCGCGTGCGTTTCGATCCGCAGGCGCGAGCCGCTGTGGGCGAGCGCGAGGTGCTGATAGACGGCTTGAGCGCGGACGGGGGGCACTGGCGTAAGACGGCACGCGTGGGGCCCGACGGAATGCTTTATCTCGGTCAAGGATCGACCTGTAACGTCTGCCTGGAGAAAGACACGCGGCGAGCCACGGTGATGCGCTTCTCGCTGGATGGATCTGGTGGATCGGTGATTGCGAGCGGCACTCGCAATCCTTACGGATTCGATTGGGCCCCTTGGGACGGCGCTCTTTATGCGACCGAGAATGGGCGCGATCTACTCGGGGATGATCTGCCGCCCGATGAGCTCAACCGCATCGTCGAGGGAGGCTTTTACGGCTGGCCGCACGTGCATGGGCGTGCTGTGGTCGATCCCGAGTTTGGTCCGGGTGCCGAGGCGCGCATTGCCACGGCAATCGCACCTGCGCATGAATTCGGTGCCCACGTCGCGCCGCTCGGTATTCGCTTCCTGCGCCACGACATCCACTCGCCGCAGTTTGCGCGCACGGCATTGGTCGCTCTGCACGGCTCGTGGAATCGGAGCACCCCTTCGGGCTACGCCGTCGTCGCGCTGCAATGGGATGAGTCGGGACGCATCAGCGAGCGGCCCTTCCTGCAGGGGTTTCGGGGTGAGGCCGGCCTGATCGGACGCCCGGTTGATGTCGCTGAGGGTCCGGAGGGTGCGATCTACGTTTCCGATGACTATGCGGGCGTGATCTATCGCATCACTCGCTCGCCGTTTCCGAGCGAGTGAGCCGCGCGCCTGCGCAGGCGCCGTTGGCAATCCGCGGCCAGGCCGCATCCGCCCACGCGTCATCGCGATTGCGGAACGTCGCGCGAAAGAGCGCACAGCGCTGCGGTGGTGTGAGCGCTTCCGCCTCAAGCCCGGCGAGGACGGCGTCGCGCGAGATGAGCCCGGGAAGCATGCGCACATCGCCACCTGCGGGTGTGTCAAATACGAGTCGGCGCGGCGAGTCGCTGCGCCACGCCAGCCATTCCACATCCCGCGCCTCTGTGCCACGGCCGGGTGTGCCAGAACGTGCGAATTGCACCCAATAGCCCATCATTCGATCGCTGAGCGCGAGTCGTGCTGCGGCATTGCCTTCGTGGAACAGCAACTCCGACTGCGGTCCGAGATCGAAATATCCCAGCACGAAAGGGATCTCTAGCCCGTGGGCGGCGCCGACGATGCGCGACAGATCGATGAGTCCGTAAGCTTTGCCCTGTTCGTCCCAATCCCAACGGTAGGCGTACGCGGGTGCGCCGTGGCGGGAGAGCGGTTCGGCCACGCTGTCGACGCCATCGGCGGTCCACAGCATGGCGCGATAACGGGCCTCGAGGTCATAGCGCTGCGCATCTCGCAGCGCAAAAGGCAGACCGGCGACACGTCGCACGTGCTGCGGATCAAAGGCCATGAATATCTTGGTCTCGTCGCGGTTCGTTCCGAGAATCACGGGCACATCGATGTGAGTGGCGGGGTCGGCGAGCAGCTGACGCAACTCACCGACGCGGTGTACCACGCCATCTTGGAAGACGCTCGGCAGACGATCGAACTCGTCGCGTCCCGAGCCGTAGGCCGCATAGAACGTCCAAGGATCCAGCGATCGCAGGAAGGCTAGCTGCTCAGCCGGCGACATTTCTGCAGCGAGGCGTGATGCCTGCGTCGCATCGCTCGCCCGCTGGCTCAGGCGCAGCGCACGCTCGAGTACGGCGCTCGCGTGGAATGACGAGCCGGGGGTCGGGATCGAGGAGAAGCCGAAGCCGAGACTTTGAACGATGAGCCGATGAAAGAGTCCGTCCGCGGCGGGAGTGACGAGCAGCGCGAGCGCGTTGGTACCGCCAGCCGATTCCCCGAACACGGTAACGTTGCCGATATCTCCGCCGAATTGGGCGGCGTGGCGCTGCACCCAGCGCAACGCTTCAAGCACATCTAAATTACCGTAGTTACCCGAGGCGTCGAGGGGATCGTCGGTCACGCCCTCGGGTGGGCGGAACCAGCCAAAAGGTCCGAGACGGTAATTGAGCATCACCACCAGTACGCGGCCTCGGGCGGCGAGGGTGGCGCCTTCGTAAAACGCGGCGTGACCCACGGTATTGCCGCCCCCGTGGATCCAAACCATGACCGGCAGGCGCGCCGTCGAGAGCTCCTCGGCACGCAGCGCGGGAGCGTAAACGTTGAGATACAGGCAGTCCTCGGAGCCCTGCCGACTGCCGGCCTCGCCAACACCGCCGAGCGGTGAGCCGAATTGGATGCACGGCGAGCCCGCACGCAACGCCTCGCGCCTCGTCGTCCAGGGCTGAGGAGCCTGAGGGGCTCGCCATCGCAGGCTTTTCAGGGGCGGCGTCGCGTAGGGCAAGCCAAGCCAGCTGTGCCCGCCCGCCGGATTCTCGAACCCGACGATCTCGCCAAGACCCGGCAGAGCGCGACGTGTGATCTCGGCCGCGACAGGAGTCGGGCTCTCTGGCGTCGGCCCGCAAGCGGCGAGCAGACATAGGGCTGAGCAGAGGCTGAGACGCAGAAGGGATCGCATGGGTGCCATTGTGCCGCATGGTAGGCTTTCACCACGTCAGGGTTGGCCTCGGTGGCGGAATTGGTAGACGCAACGGACTTAAAATCCGTTGGCCGAAAGGCCGTGCCGGTTCGATTCCGGCCCGAGGCACCATCCTGTTTAGGGGTCACTTTTAATAAATAGTATAAATGACTGATTTATCAGCATTTAATATTCATGTCTTCAGAGGCGAGCGGCACGTGCTGCGAGGCCTCACGCTGCGGGTGGCGAGCGGTCGCTGTTTGCAGGTGCTCGGACCTAACGGCGCGGGCAAGACCACTCTGGTGCGCACCCTCGCCGGACTCGTTCAGCCCGACTCGATGGAGCTGCAGCTGCGAGGTAAGCCGATCAGGCCAACCCATCCCGACTATCTCGATGCGCTCGCCTATCTCGGGCACGAGGCCCCCCTTAAGGCTGAGCTGACAGTGCGCGAGAACATCGCCTACGCGGTCGGTATGCGTCGGCCGGTGGGTGCGCGGCAGCTCGATGCGGCGATGCAGCGTACTGGTGTGGGCGCGCTGGCCGATCGTGCGACTCGGACGCTTTCGGCTGGGCAACGTCGGCGCGTCGCGCTGGCGGCGCTATGGCTCGCGGGCGCTTCGATTTGGCTGCTCGATGAGCCGGTCACCAACCTCGATGAGCAGGGGCAGATTCTGGTGGCGAGTTTGATCGATCAGCACCTCGCGAGCGGGGGCATCGTCATCGCCGCGACGCACCAGCGGCTGGGCGTGGCCGCCGATCGGCTCGACTCGCTCGCCCTAGAGTCGACGCCATGAGTGACGCGTCGATTCGGACATCAGAGTTTTCGGCGTGCCGATTGCTGCTTTGGCGTGATCTGCGTCTGGCGATCCGACGGCCGCAGCAACTGCTGCAGCCGTTGATGTTTTTCGTGCTGGTGACGTTGCTGTTTCCTTTGGGTTACACCCCCGAGCTCTCGCAGTTACGAGGAGTCGCTCCGGGTGTTTTATGGGTCGCGGCGCTGCTCGCTTCGATGCTGACCCTCGACACGCTTTTTCGCGACGATGCGCAGGACGGCACGCTCGAGCAACTCGTGCTTAGCGGGCAGCCGCTTGCCGCGCTGGTGTTTGCCAAGATCCTCGCCCACTGGTTTATAACGGGGCTGCCGTTAGCCCTCATGACCCCGCTGCTGGCGATGGCGCTCGGCGTGCCGCTCACAGCCATCCCCGGCATACTGGCAGCGATCGCCCTGGGATCAGGATGTCTGAGTTTGATTGGTGCGATGGGCGCGGGCCTGACGCTCGGTCTGCGCCGTGGAAGCGTGCTGCTCAGCCTGCTGACCTTGCCGCTGTCGGTGCCGGTGCTGATCTTCGGCGCGCGGGCCACGGAACTCGCCATCCTTGGTGAGAGTCTGACGGGTCCGTTGTACCTGCTCGGTGCGATGCTGGCCCTCGGGGTCACGCTCGCGCCGCTGGCAACGGCCGCGGCGGTACGCATCGGACTGGAATGAGAGGAATCGAATGAACTGGACGTGGTTTCATCGTTTCGGATCGCCGCCGCACGTCTATCGTCTCGCGGCGCAGCTCACGCCTTGGTTTGCATGGCCGGCGGCCGCGCTGATCGTGGTATCGGGGTACGCGGGCCTCGTTCTCGCACCGGCCGATTATCAGCAGGGCGAGGGCTTCCGAATGATCTACGTTCACGCACCCTCGGCCTGGTTGTCCGTGATGATCTACGGTGTGATGGCGACGGCCGCGGCGATCGGTCTGATCTGGCGTATGAAGGTCGCGCATGCGGTCGCTGCAAGCTGTGCCGGCGTTGGCCTGTGGTTCACCGCCGTGTCGTTGGTCACCGGCATGCTCTGGGGCAAGCCGATGTGGGGAACCTACTGGGTGTGGGATCCACGCCTGACGGCCCAGCTGGTGCTGCTGTTCCTTTATTTCGGTTATCTCGCGCTGCGCTCGGGGATCGAAGATCTTGGGCGCGCCGACCGCGCAAGTGCCGTGCTTGCGCTCATTGGGGTCGTCAACCTGCCGATCATCCGCTACTCGGTCGAATGGTGGAACTCCATCCACCAGGCACCTAGCGTGATGAAAATGGGTCGCCCGTCGATGCCTTCAGACATGCTTGCGCCGCTACTCGGAATGTTGCTCGGCTTCACGTTGTACTTTGCGGCGGTGCTACTGGTGCGTCTGCGGGCCGAGATATTGCGTCGCGAACGTACGGCGTCTTGGGTACGCGAGGCCTTGCAAGCGGAGGGTGGGCGATGAGGGAGTTTTTCTCCATGGGTGGCTACGCGGCTTTCCTGTGGCCCGCGTATGCGATCACGGTCGTCGCGCTCGTTTTCAATATCGTCGCTGCCCGCGGTGCGCTACGCGAGGCGCAGCAGGCGGCCCGTCAGCGGATGACATCCGATGCGGTGTCGAACGGCGAGGGGGGTCGCTCGTGACGCCAAGACAACGTCGTGTCGTATTGGTCGTCGGTATTCTTGCGAGCGTATCGGTCGCTGGCGTGCTCGCGCTGAGTGCGTTCCGCGAGAATGTCATGTTCTTCTTCGATCCTACCCAAGTGGCCTCGGGCGAGGCGCCAACGGATCAGCGATTCCGACTGGGCGGTATGGTGCGAGCGGGCAGCGTCGAGCGCACGCCTGGCACTCTGGAGATGAAATTCATCGTGACGGATTTCAAGCGCGACGTTCCCGTCGTGTACTCCGGCGTGATTCCGGATCTGTTCCGAGAGAACCAAGGCGTGGTTGCCCACGGCCGGCTCGGGCGCGATGGCGTATTTGTGGCGGATGAGATTCTCGCCAAGCACGATGAGAACTACATGCCACCTGAAGTCGCTGAGGCGATCAAAGAAAAACACGGTGGCGTGATGCCTGTCGATCCCGAGTTCCGTAGCGTGCCGAGCACCTGATGGTCCCTGAGCTCGGGCATTTCGCGCTAATTTTGGCGCTGATGGCCGCCGTGGTGCTCACCCTGGCGGGGCTGGCAGGTCCGTTGCGAGCGCAGGGGCCTTGGCTTCGGGTCGTCCGGCCGGCGGTGGCCTTGCAGTTCCTGCTGACCTCGATTGCACTGTCGGCGCTGATTTACGCGTTCGTCCAGAACGATTTCTCGGTGCTGTACGTCGCGGCGAACAGTAACAGTGCGCTGCCGTTACTTTATCGTGTCGCCGCCGTGTGGGGCGGTCACGAAGGTTCACTGTTGCTGTGGATCTGGATTCTCATGGCGTGGACGCTCGCAGTGGCGCTTTTGTCGCGGGGGCTACCCGAGGTGTTCGCTGCCCGTGTGCTCGGGGTGCTCGGTGTCGTTGCGATCGGATTCTTGTGGTTTACGCTCGCCACCTCGAACCCTTTTGCGCGTCTGCTAGAAGTTCCGCCGGATGGTCAGGATCTCAATCCGCTGCTGCAGGACCCGGCGCTCGTCGCCCATCCGCCGATGTTGTACGCGGGTTACGTGGGCTTTGCGGTGGCCTTCGCGTTCGCTTGTGCTGCCATGCTCGAGGGGCGGCTCGATCAAAGTTGGGCGCGCTGGACCCGTCCGTGGACGACGGTGGCGTGGGCGTTTCTTACCGTTGGTATCGCGCTCGGGAGCTGGTGGGCTTACTACGAGCTCGGCTGGGGAGGTTATTGGTTCTGGGATCCGGTGGAGAACGCCTCGTTCATGCCTTGGCTCGTCGGTACTGCGCTCATCCACTCGCTCGCCGTCACCGAGAAGCGGGGGCTTTTCAAGAGCTGGACATTGTTGCTCGCCATTCTCGCCTTTTCGTTGTCGCTGCTCGGCACGTTTCTCGTTCGCTCGGGTGTGCTCGTCTCGGTTCACTCGTTCGCGGCGGATCCCGAACGCGGCATGTTCATCTTGGCGTTCCTCGTACTGATCGTCGGTGGAGCGCTGTCGTTGTACGCCTGGCGCGCGCCGCTGCTGCGCAGTCCCGCGGGCTTTGAATTCACGGCGCGTGAGTCTTTCCTGCTGTTCAACAACATCCTGCTCGTGGTGGCCGCCGCGGCTGTGCTCGCAGGCACCCTCGCGCCGCTGATTTCTGACGCGCTAGGGCTCGGTACGCTGTCGGTGGGCCGTCAGTACTTCGACCCGGTTTTCCTGTTGCCGATTCTGCCGCTGCTGGCGCTCGCTGCAGTGGGTTTGCATGCAAGTTGGAAGCGCGGTCGGCTGGATGAGCGACGGGGTGCGATCCTCGTCACGTTGGCGGTTGCGATCGTGATCGCCGCAGCGCTGGTGCTCGGGGTATGGGAAGGGCCCTTGGTGCTTACGCCGATCGGGTTCGCCCTTGGTGCCTGGTTGATGGGCTCGGCCCTGGTCGATCCCGTGCAGCGCTGGCGTCGACGTTTAAGTGTGACGCCTGCGATCCTCGGGATGGCGATCGCTCACGCCTCGCTAGGCTTATTCGTCATCTCGATTACGGCCGTCGAGTCCTATACACGCGAGCGTGACCTCGCGCTCGCTATCGGTGAGTCGGGTACGGTGGGCGAATACACCTACCGGCTCGATGGGCTCGAGACGATCGAGGGGCCCAATTACGACGCGCTGCGCGGACGTTTGACGGTCACGGAGGGCGATACGCCCGTCAGTGTGCTTTCGCCGGAGAAGCGTAATTATTGGGTGCAGGGTCAGACGATGACCGAGGCCGGCATCGATATGGAGTGGAGTCGCGATGTATTCGCGGCGCTTGGCGAGGATCTCGGCGCCGGACGTTGGAGTGTTCGCGCACAAGTTAGACCGTTGATCAACGTGATGTGGCTCGCAGCGCTGCTCATGGCGATCGGCGGAGTGATAGCGGCGCTCGATCGACGCTACCGTCGCCCCGATCCGGGGGGGTCCGCGTGAAGCGTGCACTGCTGCCGATCGGTATCTTCGCGCTGCTCGCGATCGTGCTGCTCATCGGCGTGCAGCGCGCGCCGGATAAGACGGTCATTCCTTCCGCTCTCATCGGCCGGCCGGCACCGGCTTTCGCTCTGCCCGTGCTTGGTGAGTCGCGCACGTTTGACAGTCAGGCGCTTCGTGGACGTTGGTATGCGCTTAACGTCTGGGGAACGTGGTGCCCCGAGTGTGTCAACGAGCATCAGGCCCTGCTCGGGATCGCGTCGGCCGCTCAGATTCCACTGGTCGGCCTCAACTGGAAAGATGACGACAACGCAGCGCTGCGTTGGTTGGCTGAGCTCGGCAATCCCTACGAAATCGTAGTTGCCGATCGTGAGGGTCGGACTGCGATCGACTACGGGGTCTACGGCGCGCCAGAGACTTTTCTCATCGACGACAAGGGTGTCGTGGTCCACAAGCACGTTGGGCCTCTGACGGCGGAGATCTGGCAGCGCGACTTTCTTTCCCGTCTGCCGCGGGGTCCGCTCTCGTGATAGCACGGGTCGGTTTTGCGCGAGTGGCGATGGCCTGTGTGCTCGCGTGGGCCGTGACCTTGCCGCTCTCGGCCATCGACCCGGTCGAGATGGCCGATCCAGCTTTGCAGCAACGTTACCGCGCGCTCACCGAGGAGCTCCGTTGCATGCGGTGTCAGAATCAATCGATCGCAGACTCGCCGGTCGGGCTTGCGGGTGATCTGCGGCGCGAGGTTCGCGAGTTGTTGCTCAAGGGGCAGAGCGACGCCGAAATTCGGGAACATCTGCGCTCGCGGTATGGCGATTTCATCCTGTTTAGACCGCGTTTCACCGTGGCCACCGCTTGGTTGTGGCTCACGCCGGCGGTATTGCTGCTAGTCGGGCTTGTGATCGCGTGGCGCATCCTGCGCCAACGGGCGCAGTGGGTCGATCGCGACGGGGATGAGCCGTGACGACGTTCTGGGTAATGGCTGGTGTCTTGGCGCTTGTCAGTGCCGCTTGGATCGTCGCTCCCCTGTGGCGCGCGGCGACGAGTCGGCTGCTGGTGATTGCCATCGGCGCGTCTGTGATCATCGGCGCGACCGGGCTCTATCTGCATTGGAGTCAGTGGCACTGGCCGCAGGCGAGTGCGGTCGATAACACCGCCTCGATGATCAGTCGACTGGCGCGTCGCCTAGAGCGAGAGCCCAACGACGTCGAAGGCTGGTTGATGCTGGCGCGCTCGCATGCGGCAATCGGCCAGTATCCCTTGGCGCGACGCGCTTATCAGCGGGCGCTGAGGCTGGAAGACGGTCGTAATGTCGAGGCCTTGATCGGGCTCGGCGAGTTGCTGGTCATGCAGGAGGAGGGCGCGGTGAGCGAGCGCGCCGCACGATTCTTCGAACAAGCCCTGCTGCTGCAGCCCGACTCAGAGCGGGCCCTGTTCTTTGCTGGCGTTGCGGCGCAGGGGCGGGGACAGGCGTCACTGGCCATCGAACGTTTCGAGCGGTTGATAGCGCTCGAGCCGCCTGCAAACATTCAAGCGATTCTGCGCGAACAGATCGCGACGCTGCGGGCAGCCGGCGATGCGCCATCGCGTACCGTACCGGCCAGTGCCGAGGCACGTATCCGCGTTCGCGTCAGTGTGTCCGATGCGCTCGCTGCCCGCGTTCCTCGCGGCTCGACACTGTTCGTTTTCGTACGGCGGGTTGGTGTGGGTGGACCGCCGTTGGCCGTGAAGCGTCTGCCTGCGGCGCTGCCTCAGACGATCGAGCTCACGGCGGCAGACAGCATGCTGCCGGGTGTGAGTTTCACGGCGGGTGAGGAGGTTGAGGTCTCGGCCAAGATTTCGGCCGACGGCAGTGCAACGCCACGTAGCGGTGAGCCGATCGGCCGGATCCGATATCGCGTGGGTTCGTCCGCAGAGCAGGATTTGGCGATCGACGGCCTCTCGCCGTGAGCGACGCTGCCATCAAGGGTGTCGAGTTTCGACGACTGATCGCGCCGGGTGAGGGGCGGGCGCTGCTATCGGCCGCAGCAGCGTATTTCGCCCTGCTATCGGGCTATTACATGCTGCGAAGCCTGCGTGAGGCGTTCGCCCTGGAGGTGGGTCGCGAGCACATCGCTTCGTTGTTCTACCTGACCTTCGTGGTGATGCTCGGCGTCTTGCCGCTTTATTGGTTCCTCGTGGCGCGCCTGCCTCGGCGGGCACTGTTTCCGGTGATTTACTCGGCCGTCGTGGTGTTATTCGTTGGGCTCGCTACCGCCATGGGCAACGGTGAGGTCGGCCGAGTGGTCGGTGCGGTGTACTTCGTTGCCGTGACGTCGCTCAACCTGTTCATCGTCTCGGTGTTCTGGAGCGTCATGGTCGATGCCTGGCGCTCAGAATCGGCCAAGCGTTTGTTCGGGTTCATTGCCGCGGGCGGTAGCGCCGGGGCGATCGCCGGACCGCTGTTCAACTCGCTGTTCGTCGAATCGATCGGGCCGCGCGCGACAATCTACGTCGCTTGTCTGCTGATTTCACTGGCGATTCTGCTCGGTCGCCGTGCGCAGCGCCTGGAGGCCGATACCAATGCCCGCCTCGTGCTGCCGGTCGGCGGTCGGGCGATCGATGATCTGAAGCGCTTCGCGACATCGCCCTACCTGCTCGCGATCGCCTCGTTGATCATCGGTGGTCAGATTATCGGCGGGTTCATGTATCAGGAGCAGGCCAAGTACGTGGAATCTGCCTACGAGACGCTGACCTCGCGCGCAGCCTTGTTCGCACGAATCGATTTGGCGGTGAACGTCCTCTCGCTCGTCTTTCAGACGGTGGTGGTGGGTTGGGTCGCCTCTAGAGGGGGCGTTCGGCACGCGCTGTCGCTGGTGCCGCTTTTGCTGATCGGCTCCTTTGTGCTGTTGGTCGCCTTGCCCGTTGGGACGGTGCTGATCGCAACGCAGGTGTTCCGACGTGCCCTCGATTACGGTCTGTTCAAGCCGACTCGTGAGATGCTCTTCACCATCCTCAATCCAGAGAGCAAATTTAAGAGTAAGAGCCTCATCGACACGCTCTTGCAGCGCGGTGGAGACAGTGTCAGTCAGCTTGCCTATCCGCTCGTCGCAGGGTTCGGCCTTGTGGGCGTGTCGGGAGTGCTGGCGGGCGTCAGTGTCCTGATGTTGCTCATGACGTGGTGGCTCGGTCAGTCGTTCGATCGCAGTAAGCCCTCATGAATGCCTCCGCTTCGATTCCCGTGGCCG
>JBMSXG010000024.1:0-21719 GCA_049425405.1 Steroidobacteraceae bacterium | reverse complement strand
TTATCGTGGTAAACAGGATCAAGTATTTTTAAATCTTCGAGGAGTCAGTAAGCGCGAGTGGTTCTCGCGGCACGCCTATTTTTGTCTGCCGCTTGTCATCGGCAACCAGTACGGTTTTGCGATGCGCTCGTTATGGCACGCGACCCTGACTTGGAATGGCGGACCGAATCCTGACGATACCTCGGTGGTCATCCATAACGCGGGGGATAAAGCGCAGCACGCGACCTTGCAGACCATCGAGTCACACTTTGGTCTCGGCATCGTCACCGTTCAGGCGGCCTTCGCATTGAGGACACCACCCAATATCAATCTGATGACTATCCAGCCACCTAATTTCTTCATCGATGGTCTTCAGAACATGACCGGCGTCATAGAAATGGACAATCTACGCCGAGACTTCACCTTCAATCTGAAGTTGACCCGTCCTGGGCTACCCGTCGAAATCAAGGTCGGAGATATCATCGCCGGGTTTATTCCCATCCCGCGCAAGTTTGTCGAAAATTTCGAGATGGTCGACGCCTGCCAGTTGTTCTCCGCAGAGCAGATCGCTGAAGAACAGCAAATCGCCAAAGAATTCGGTATCGAGCGATCAGAGCGAGACGTGCTGCGACCAGACGGCGTGGGTCGTCGATATCACAAGGGTGAAGACGTCTACGGCAATCCGTTTCGTCATCCCCATCAAACGCGCCTCAAGGAGACCTCGAGGCCCGAATCGGGTCAGGCAGAAGATTCAGCTGCTGACCCAGCCGAGTGAGCGCTCCACTGCTCGCGACCATTCGCTGAGGCGGCCGCTCGCGGCATCTCGAGACATCGAAGGCTCGAAACGGCGCTCCACAGCCCAGCGATCTGCAAGTTCGTCGCGGGACTTCCAGAAACCGGTTGCAAGACCCGCGAGATAGGCTGCGCCGAGAGCTGTCGTCTCTGTGACGGCCGGACGAATCACTGGTACGCCAAGTAGGTCAGCCTGGAACTGCATAAGAAAGTCATTGCGCGATGCACCGCCGTCAACCCGTAACTCTCGCAACGGCGCGTGAGCATCTTTCTGCATAGCAAGCAGCAACTCTGCGCTTTGGAAGGCGATGGATTCAAGCGCAGCTCGGGCGATATGACCCCGGCTGGTGCCGCGGGTGATACCCACGATTGCACCGCGCGCAAACGGATCCCAATGAGGGCTGCCGAGTCCCGTGAAGGCGGGTACGACATACACACCCCCGTGATCGGCAACGCTGGTCGCTAATGCCTCGATCTCTTCCGCACGTTGTACGAACCCAAGCCCGTCACGCAGCCATTGCACAACTGCACCTCCGACGAAGACACTGCCCTCGAGCGCATACTGCAGCGGTTCGTTCGATGCCGAGCAGGCCATCGTGGTCAGCAATCGGTGTTGAGAGTGCAGCGGCTTGTGACCGGTATGCATCAGCAGAAAGCAGCCGGTGCCGTAGGTATTCTTCGCCATTCCCGGGGATAGGCAAGCCTGGCCAAACAGTGCGGATTGCTGATCGCCGGCGATACCGGTGAGCGGAACTTCTTCTCCGTCAAGCGATATTCGGATCCCGGTGTCGAAAGAAGACGGCAGGACGCCCGGTAGGCAACGCTCAGGAATCGCAAATAATTCGAGCATCCGCGGATCCCACTTGCCGCTTGTGAGCTCGAGCAGCAGCGTTCGGCTTGCGTTGGTTATATCCGTGACGTGATGACGACCGTGGGTCAGCTTGAACGTGAGCCACGAATCCACGGTGCCAAAGCACAGCTCGCCACGCTCCGCACGAATACGTGCACCCGGCACGTGATCAAGAAGCCATGCGAGCTTGGTACCGGAAAAGTAAGGATCGAGCAGCAATCCTGTTCGGCGTGTCACCTCTGGTTCATGCCCGGCAGCACGCAGCTGCTGACAGCGGTCTGCAGTGCGACGATCCTGCCAAACGATCGCGCGAGAAATAGGCTCGCCGGTCTGCCGATCCCACAGCACGGTGGTCTCGCGCTGGTTCGTAATGCCAACGGCGGCGATATCGCCGCGCTTTGCCCGCGCCTTGACGAGCACCTCGTCAATCGTTTCCTGCTGCGAGCGCCAAATGTCATTGGCATCATGCTCAACCCAACCCGGCTGAGGGAAGTGCTGCGCAAATTCCCGCTGTGCAATCGCGACGATCTTCCCTGCCGCATCGAAGAGTATGGATCGCGAGCTAGTGGTGCCTTGGTCGAGAGCTAGTATCCAACGAGCCATGGAGCCTCCTAGGCAGGCGATAGCCGTGCGGTGAGCCAGCGGTTGATATGATGGACCAGATCGAGGAGGGTATCCGCGCCTTGATCGAGAAGCGCTGAGTCGGGGCATATTTGCCCCTTCAGCGTACTTTCTGACGGGTTTTCGCAAAATTGCCGTCTTGGCGACCATTCGCTCGCGGCGTAACGTCTTGGGTATGGGTGCTCCCAGGATGCCGTCATGACTGACCCGCAGCGGGGTGAGCCGCATTGGGCGGTCGTTCAGGCCTTGCTCAACGAGGCGTTAGCCTATCCGCCAGAGGATCGGGCAAGTTGGCTGCTCGAGCTCCCCACCGAACACGAGTCCATTCGCGAAATCCTGCGCCAACTGCTAGAGGCGCGCGCGGCAGCTGACGGAGTGACCTTTCCCGATCTGTCGGTAGCCGCCGGCGTTCGCTTTGACTCGCCGCTGAGCCCCGGGGAACAGGTGGGTCCGTATCGCCTGATACGCGAGCTCGGCAGTGGCGGTATGGGGGCCGTTTGGCTGGCTGAGCGATCGGACGGCCAGCTGCGTCGCAAATTTGCGCTGAAGCTCCCGCGGATGGTGTGGGCAGAAGATCTCGCCACGCGTATGGCACGCGAGCGAGACATCTTGGTGTCGCTCGAGCATCCACATATTGCGCGTCTGTACGACGCGGGTCTCGACGATAAAGGACGGCCCTATCTCGCCCTGGAGTACATCGAGGGCGAGCGCTTGGACACATACTGCGACTCGCGTCGGCTCGATCTGCGAGATCGAGTCCGAATCTTCCGCCAAGTACTCGATGCCGTCCAATACGCACACACCCAGCTCATCATCCATCGCGACCTAAAGGCCGCCAACGTACTGGTGAATGCGCGAGGCAGCGCGGTATTGCTGGACTTCGGCATCGCCAGTCTCGTCGCTGATATCAAGGGCGGGGATGGCGACGCTGTTGCACAGACCGTCAGTCGCGCCATGACACCGCGCTGTGCAAGTCCCGAGCAGCTCCAAGAATCCCGTCTTACGCTCGCATCCGACATCTACTCCCTTGGCGTACTGCTTTTCGAACTACTCGCCGGCGAGCTCCCGTATATAACTAGTAATTCGTCGCGCACCGAATTCGAGCGTGCCATCATCGAAGGGGATGTACAAGCTCCAAGTCGCGTGAGGACGTCCGCCGAACGGGCAGGTTCACGCGGAACGACTCCCGAGCGCCTGAGTAAGTCTCTGCGTGGCGATCTAGACGCCATCGTCCTGAAAGCAATACAGGTGGCGCCCAAAAATCGATATGCGTCTGTCGAGGCATTTTCTGCAGATCTTGGGCGCTGGCTTGACGGGCATCCCGTACTCGCTGCGCCACCGTCACGCCTAGACCGAATAAGCAAGTTCGTCCGACGAAATACTTGGTCAGTGGGGATCACCTCCACCGCGGCTATGCTGGTATTGATCGCTAGCGGCGTCGCCATCAATCAATCAATCGACGCCGCATCCGAGGCTGCCCGGACAAGTGCCACTAACAAATTTCTTCTCGGGCTATTCGAGTACGCGAATCCTGAGCTGCACAACGGCCGCGATATCACCGCTCGGGAGTTGCTGTTGGAGGGGGAGCGGCGTATCGGGAATGTGTTGGACGGGCAGCCAGACATTCAGGCGAATGTGCTCGCGGCAATGGCCGACGTCTGGGTATCGTTAGATGATATCCGCAAAGTTCAGGACTTAATCACTCAACGGACAAAGATTTTTGCCGAAAACGGCATGCAAGCAGAGTATCGCGACTCACTGCTTGATGAGGCAGAGTTTTCATTCATAGATGGGGACTATCTGCTCGTCGAAAAAAACTTAATGAGATTGAGAAGTCTATCGGAATCCAACAATTTACCGCGAGTAAAAAATCCGATTTCTTGTGGTTACGTGGAAAGCTTGCCTCTAATAAGAAAAACTGGACCGACGCCGCGTATTACATTAATCAGTCCAAGATCCATGCTGCTCGTAGTGGTGATAGCTCGCGCGAATTTCGCGCTAACGTAAGCATTGCACTATCAAGTCACTGGCTCGATGACGAGCCACGTCTGTCAGCTGCAGAAAGAAATCTCGAGTCTTTTCTCGACGACGGCACGATTAGAGGCCCAGATAAACTTCAGCGTGGAGCTGAGTACGTCAGTTACGCCTATGAGCATGGATACTTTGCATCAGGTCGTAAATACGCTGATAAAATGATGAGGCTGTCGAAGGAGATTTACGGTGACTTTCACTCGTCTCAAGTCGGATTGTATTTACTTTGGCTCAACCTAACCTATTACACTGAGGATGTCTCCGAAAGCCTTCGTTGGCTTAATGAGAATCAATCTCTCATCGGGGCTCTCAAAGGAGAGCCAGAAATTATTTTTCAATTCAAAATTGCCGAACTTAGAGCGTTACGAGTATCCGGTCAGCTTGAGAAGGCAAACGCTCTCTATAGCGAGCTAGACGGCAATCCCATAACTTCACTGAGCGATACTCATGTCCGGTGGTTGATGATTCTAGCTGAGCATTTTATAAAGACAGGGCAGCTCGCGCGTTTATCTGTTCTCGTCTCCTCTGATCCTTGGGCTTCAAGTGAAAATTCCGCGAGGGATCCCTCATGGGAATTTTTCAAAAATTTGTTTACTGGCTTGTTATATGCCGATAGTTCAAATTGGGAAAAGGCAGAGTTCCATTTCAACCTTGCATATCAGGCCGGATTATCCAGATTCGGACCACGTGACTCGCTCGTCAATCTGGTTTACTTAATTCGCTCTATGGTTCTTGTTAAAGATCAAGTTGGTGACGATCAGAAAGCGAAGCTTCAAAACTCATTCCACCTGATTCGGAAGGCGTTTGGAGAGGACCATCGCATAGTCCGAGAGATTGATCGTGTAACAGGCATGTCGAAACTTAATCGCTGGGATTCGCGGGCTATCATTCGAGAAAAAATCCGATTTGGTGATCTTATATAGATGGAGGATTACGTTATGAGCAGAGAAAACAAGCTCTTTGCTGTAGGGGAAAAAGCTGTTGGATTGAAGGCGGTAGTAACCGCCGTGGCATTTGGGCTGATATTCGCGAGCGGCCTCGCGAGATCCGCGACTGCCGCGAGCTTCATCTCTTCTATTGAAAATCGCAGCTTTGGATACGTGGTGCTCGCTCGTTTGAAAGACGATGCATACACACTGGATATAGTTCGATCTCCGATTGTCAAGCCACCGAGACGGTGACACGGATATTCAGCGGTTTTGAATCACATGCTCAACCTCATCCTCTCCCGTAGCTCAACGAAAAAGTTCGCGGATACGCCGCTAGCCCGTGAGGTTATCGAGCAGCTGCTCGCGGCGGCGTCACGCGCTCCAGACCATGGAATGTTGGCGCCATGGCGTTTCACCGTCCTTGAGGGGGAGTCGCGGAAGGTCCTGTCGGAGGCGATGAGGGCCGCACTTCAGGAGAAATCACCGTCGTCGGACGCGGAGACCTTGGACCGCGAGGGTTTAAAAGCGCTGCGGTCTCCGGTTCTCATCGTCGTGTCGGCGGTGACCCAAGCGCATCCGAAAGTGCCTGAGGTCGAGCAATTGGTCGCCGTGGGCGCCGCCATCCAGAACCTCTGGTTGGCGGCGCTCTCGGTCGGTCTCGGTGTGGCATGGAAAACAGGCAGTCACGCCTATCACCCTGGCGTCAAGCGTGCGCTCGGAATCGATACGCAGGATCACATCATCGGATTTATCCACGTTGGTATCCCGGTGTCGTCTGCCCCCGCGCGTGCAGCGGAATTCGCGAGCCGAACTCGCTGGTTATGACAAGGGCTCGGCGCTAACAATCAGGCCGTTTTCATCGGCGTACAGCCACTCGTTTGGGCGAAAGGTGACGCCAGCAAATTGAAGCTCGATGTTCTGCTCGCCGCTCCCTAGTTGGGCTGGCTTTGCGGGACAGATATTGAGCGCTCGAACGGCCACCTGCATTCTGTTGAGATGCTCGATGTCCCGAGCCGCGCCATTAACGACGATACCCGCCCAATGATTCTTGAGCATCAAAGCGGCGAGCTTGTCACCCACCAACGCACGGCGGATCGATCCGCCCCCGTCGACCACCATGACGCGTCCGTCGCCTGGCGTAGATAAGACCGAACGAAGCAGTACGTTATCTTCGAAACAGCGAAGGGTTGCGATCCGGCCGCCGAACTGTCGCAGCGCTCCATAATCATGGAAGAGCGGTTCAGCAATACGAGCAAGCTGCGGATAATCGTCGGCTAGATCACAGATGCTGCGAGTCATGGCTGCTACCCCGGAATTTGTGATATCCCACTGCGAGGCATTATGCCGAATGGAGTGTAGAAGAACGATGAGCGAGCAACCTAAGCAGTCGTCGGGTCGGCGTAGTCGTTCACACGCGGACGGGCTCGCGCTGGTGCTTAGGGCTGCCCGATTTGCTGCGCGTAAGCATCGCGATCAGCGTCGTAAGGGGCGTAATCGCGAGCCGTATATCAACCACCCACTCGATGTGGCGCATGTGTTGTGTTTTGAGGCCGACATTCACGACCCGCAGATTCTGGCCGCAGCGCTGCTGCATGACACGATTGAGGACACGCAAACTTCGCTAGGAGAGCTCACCGGAGAGTTCGGTGAGTCTGTAGCCCGAACTGTCATGGAAGCGACGGATGAGCGAACGCTCGACTGGCGTGTCCGCAAGAAGCTACAGATCAGTCGGGCGAAAACAGCGTCGGCCGCCGCGAGACGAGTGAAGATCGCCGATAAGATCTGCAACCTTCGAAGCCTGCTTGCCGGACCACCGACCGACTGGTCGATCGAACGCCAGCGAGCTTATTTCGACTGGGCCCGCGCCGTCGTTGACCCGATGCGAGGCACCGATGAAGCGCTCGAGGCACGCTTCGATGAGGTGTATCGTCAGCGCCCCTGAGTTGGCGACTCTGAGTCGGCGACTTGTCGAGGACAGGTGTCTTACGCAGCGTAGCGCTTGGCCATCGCCTCGAGCGCGATGGGCTTGATCTTCGAGGCCTTTCCGGCGCAACCGAACGCTTCGTAACGAGCGGTACAGATCTCTCGAGCCGCGAGCATGGCTTCTTTGTTGTACTTACGCGGATCGAACTCTGCAGGATCCTTGGCCATCGCACGACGGATCGCGCCCGTCATCGCCAATCGGATGTCGGTGTCGACGTTGATCTTGCGTACACCGTGCTTGATCCCATTGAGGATTTCTTCGACCGGTACGCCATATGTTTCGCGCAGATTGCCACCGTACTCGCGGATGATCTTGAGCCACTCCTGCGGCACCGAAGACGAGCCGTGCATCACCAAGTGGGTATTGGGAATCTTCGCGTTGATCGCGCGGATGCGATCGATGGCGAGGATGTCGCCAGTCGGTTTGCGAGTAAATTTATATGCGCCGTGTGAGGTGCCGATCGCGATCGCAAGGGCATCCACACCGGTTTTGTCGACGAAGTCTTTCGCCTGATCGGGATCCGTCAGAAGCTGATCGTGCGAGAGCTTACCTTCGGCACCGCTGCCGTCTTCATCGCCGGCCATGCCGGACTCGAGCGAACCGAGACAGCCGAGCTCACCCTCCACAGATACGCCAACCGCGTGTGCGATTTTAACGACGTGGCGGGTGACCTCCACGTTGTACTCGTACGAGGCGGGCGTCTTGGCGTCTTCCTTTAGCGAGCCATCCATCATCACGCTCGAAAAACCAGAGCGGATCGACTGCACGCATACCGAAGGGCTCGCGCCATGGTCTTGGTGCATGACAATCGGGATATGCGGATAGGTCTCGACGGCTGCCTCAATGAGATGTCGCAAGAAGGCTTCGCCCGCATACTTTCGGGCACCCGCCGAGGCCTGCATGATCACGGGGCTGTCGGTTTTATCCGCGGCCTGCATGATGGCCTGAACCTGCTCGAGGTTGTTGACGTTGAATGCGGGTACGCCGTAGCCGTTTTCGGCGGCGTGATCGAGCAGCTGACGCATGGAAATGAGAGCCATGTGTTTACCCCTTGGTAATTCCGTTCAATATCGATAGCCCATATTCGGTCTGGATCGTACGGGGGACTGTTGGGCGTCGCCCGTTCAATCCTCGATGAGGAAGCTGCGCAGCTGCTCCGAGCGGCTCGGATGACGCAGCTTGCGCAAAGCCTTGGCCTCAATCTGGCGGATGCGCTCGCGAGTCACATCGAACTGTTTGCCGACCTCCTCAAGGGTGTGATCCGTGTTGAGGTCGATGCCAAAGCGCATCCGCAACACCTTGGCTTCTCGCGGGGTCAGCTGGGCGAGGACCGCATGGGTGGTCTCGCGCAGCGACTCTGCGGTGGCCTGATCGATCGGCGAGGCAACCGACGTGTCTTCGATGAAGTCGCCAAGATGCGAGTCTTCGTCGTCGCCAATGGGCGTCTCCATCGAGATTGGTTCCTTGGCGATCTTGAGCACCTTGCGGACTTTGTCTTCGGGCATCTCCATGCGGACGGCGAGCTCGTCCGGAGTCGGCTCACGACCCATCTCTTGCAGCATCTGCCGTGAGATGCGGTTGAGCTTGTTGATCGTTTCGATCATATGAACCGGAATACGGATCGTTCGAGCCTGATCGGCGATCGAGCGGGTGATGGCCTGGCGGATCCACCAAGTCGCATAGGTCGAGAACTTGTAGCCGCGGCGATATTCGAATTTGTCGACGGCCTTCATCAGGCCGATGTTGCCTTCCTGGATGAGGTCGAGGAACTGCAGACCGCGGTTTGTATATTTCTTCGCGATCGAGATCACCAGACGCAGGTTGGCCTCGACCATCTCTTTCTTAGCGCGACGCGCCTTCGCTTCGCCGATCGAGACCTCGCGATTAATGTCCTTGATCTCGCCGATCGACAGGCGGTGCAACGTCTCCATCATGGCGAGTTGACGCTGTCGTCCCTTGATCTCGTCCTGCAGCTTGAGCAGCGGGGCGGACCACTTCTTGCCTGCCTTGCCATGCTTTGCGACCCAGCGCTCGTTGGTCTCGTTACGCGGGAACGTTGAAATGAAGTCTTTACGCGGCATCCCGGCATCGCGCACCGCTACGACCATGATCTCTTTTTCGAGCTGACGGATTTCGTTGATATGGGCGCGGAGGTTATCGATCAGCGCGTCAAACATGCGCGGCGAGAGTTTCAGTTCCATGAACTGCGCCGAGAGTTTGTTGCGAATTTTTTGGACCTTGGGATCGGTGGTGCCGGCTTTCGCCGCGCCGTTCATCCACTGATTGAAAAGCTTTTGCAGTGAGGCGAAGCGTTTGGCAGTCTCGACCGGATCGGGGCCGGTATCGACCGCCTCTTCGGAGTCCTCGCCATCCTCGGCGCCTTCTGCTTCCTCATCCGACGGCGCAGCAGCTTCAGGCTGCTTGGTGGGATTTTGCGGTTGAGCGATCACATCCGGCGCATTCGGATCGATGAATCCAACGATGATGTCGGCGAGCCGACCACCGGTGCCTGTCTTGATCGGCTCGTAGGCCTTGAACAGAAAATCGTAGGTGGGCGGGTAGAGCGACAGCTGAGTCTTCACCGCATCGAGGCCTTCTTCGATGCGCTTGGCGATACTGATTTCACCTTCGCGAGTGAGCAGCTCTACCGTACCCATCTCGCGCATGTACATACGCACCGGATCGGTGGTGCGACCGAGCTCGGCATCGAGCGCGGCAAGCGCGGCAGCGGCTTCTTCGATGGCCTCTTCATCGGACGGCGCGGTGGTTTCTGGAGCGAGCAGCGACTCTTCCGGCGCCTTCTCGTACACCGGAATGCCCATATCGTTGATCGTGTTGACGATCTCCTCGATCTGCTCGGGATCGACGATCTCGGAGGGCAGGTAGTCGTTCACCTGCGCGTAGGTCAGATAGCTCTGCTCTTTGCCGAGCGCAATCAGCTGCTTCAGTTGCGATTGGCGCTCTTCGGGCAGCGCGAGCGGGCGGCGTTCCGGAAGGGCGAGGATCTTGCTGCCCTCGCCACCCTTGCCCTTGGCCTTCGACTTGGTGGCCGGCGCGGGCGTAGCCGGGGTTTTCGCGGGGGCTTGGGTCTTCGCCGGGGCCTTCGCCGGGGTCTTCGCCGGGGCCTTCGCTTGGGCCTTCACCGGGGCCTTCGCTTGGGCCTTCACCGGGGCCTTCGCCGGGGCTTTGTTCGTGGCCGGTGCTTTGGTCGCAACGGCTGGCTTGACGGGCGGGGCGACCTTGACGGGCGGGGCGACCTTGGCGGGCGGCTTGGCCTTAGCGGGTTTGGCTATCGGTTTGGAGGGCGGCTTGGCGAGCTTGACGGCGGGCTTCTGTTTGGCCTTCGCAACGACCTTCGGCGCCGGTTTCTTGCTCGGGGAGGCTTTGGGTTTTTTGCTCATCACGAACACCTGTCGGGAAGCCATCCCGGCCGCTGAAGGGAACCCACAATTATACGAGAGGGGCCCTGCTCCGACCAGCCATCAGTTGCTGCAGTTCCCGGCGTTCTTCGGTCGACAGACCACTCTCGCGCTCTCGGTCGAGCAGGGCGTCGAGGCGGCGTTTGGCCCCCTCGGCCTGCATTCTCGAGAGTGCTTCGACAAACTCTCGCCGCGCCGCTTCGGGGCTCAAGATCAGCGATTCCATGGCGGCGAGCTGCCCAAGCCGCTCGGCTTCTGGGCGGTCCCGCCAGCGCTCGAGCAGCTGCGCGGTGCTTTGACAGGGCTCGGCTCTCAATCCGGCGACGAGGCCACGCAAAATGTCGGCACCGGGCTCTTGTAGGGTCTCGAGCAGCTCGAGATGCGCGGGTTCCAAGCCTTGGGTCAGGGTTGGATGGTGGACTAGCGCCAGTACCGCTTGGCGCATCAGGCCGCCTCGTCCGGCGCTCCGGGCCGTTCGTGGCGGTGCTCCCCCGGGGGGCGACGCTCGGGGAGTGTCGGTACGGCCCGGGGAGGGGGCCGCGCCCTCCCACAAGCTCGCGAGTCGGGCGGCGGGCAGGCGGATCGCTTGAGCCAGTCGCTCGATCAGCAATTCCCGATAGACACCCTCGGGCACCCTTTGAACGAGCGGCCGGGCTAACTCCGCAAAGCGTGCCCGCCCGTCCGCATGCGCGAGATCGACCTGCTGGCTGAGCTCCTGCACCAGGTACTCCGACAGCGGCAGTGCCTGATCGAGCCGAGCCTCGAAGGCCTCGCGGCCCTCCTCGCCGACAAGGGTATCGGGGTCATGCCCGTCGGGCAGGAAGAGAAACTTCAGCTGACGACCCTCGCGCGCCTCGGGTAGCGCGTTCTGAAGCGCGCGCCAGGCGGCAGCCCGGCCGGCCCGATCGCCGTCGAACGCAAACACCACTTCGCTGACCAGTCGGAATGCGCGCTTGAGGTGCTCCGGGGTCGTCGCCGTGCCGAGCGTTGCTACCGCGTAACTGATGCCTGACTGGTGCAGGCGCACCACGTCCATGTAGCCCTCGACCACGATCAACCGCTTCAGCGGGGCACGACTCTGACGGACCTCGTAGAGGCCGTAGAGCTCGCGCCCCTTGTGGAACAGCGAGGTCTCGGGCGAGTTCAGATATTTCGGTTCGCCCTGGTCAATGATGCGGCCGCCGAAGGCGATCACCCGCCCGCGGGCATCGCGGATCGGGAACATCAGCCGGTCGCGGAAGCGATCGTAATGACGCTCCATTTGCCGCTCGCCTTCTCGACCGGCGTCGGTCTCACGCTCGATGATGAGCCCGCATGCCGCGAGGGCCGCACGTTTTTTTGTATCACCCCCGAAACGATTAAGGACATCATTCCATGAATTGGCTGCAAAACCGATACCAAATTGAGCCAGAGTCTCCGGGGTGAGTCCTCGCCCCCGAGCGTAGTTGGCAGCGCGTTTATCGCGCTGTAGTAACTGCGAATAGTGCTGGGCGACCTGACCCATGAGTACGGCGAGGTCGGCGTCCTCGCGCTGCCGGCCGTCGTCGGCGCGGGCCTCGCGGGGGATCTCAAGGCCCGCTCGAGCGGCCAGTTCCTCGACGGCTTCGGGGAAGCTCAGTCGGTCGTAGTTCATCAGGAAGCCGAGCGCCGTGCCGTGCGCGCCGCAGCCGAAGCAGTGGTAGAACTGCTTGTCGGGGCTCACCCAAAACGAGGGCGACTTCTCGTCGTGAAAGGGGCAGCAGGCCTTGAATTCGCGGCCGGCCTTTTTGAGCGGGACGCGGGCGCCGATCAGCTCGACGATATCGGTCCGCGCGACCAGATCGTCGATGAAGCTCTGAGGAATTCGCCCGCTCATGGGCGAGCAGATTAGCCTGACAGGCGGGTCTTGATGAGGGCGCTGACGGCGCCCATGTCCGCTCGGCCGGCGGCGCGGGTCTTCACGAGTCCCATGACCTTGCCCATGTCCTTGACCGAGGCGGCCCCCGTCTCAGCGATGGCGGCCACGACGAGGGCCTCCAGCTCGGCGGCGGAGAGCTGCTCGGGCAGGTAGGCCTGCAGCACCTTGACCTCGGCTTGCTCCTTCCCGACCAGGTCGGCACGACCGCCTGCCTCAAACTGAGCGATGGCCTCACGGCGCTGCTTGATCATCTTTTCGATGACAGAGAGAACCTGGGTGTCATCGAGCGTGATGCGCTCGTCAACTTCGCGCTGCTTGATGGCCGCCTGCAGCATACGAATGTAGCCGAGCCGCTCCTTTTCACCGGAGCGCATGGCGGCTTTCATATCCTCTGTGATGCGCTCCTTGAGCGACATCGGGCGGCCCGGGGAGGGATCGTTCAGCGCGCGCGGGCGACGCGCAGCGGCGAGGAGCGCTTGATGCTGCGCTTTACGGCAGCTGCGCGTTTGCGCTTACGCTCCTGCGTGGGCTTTTCGTAGAATTCGCGACGGCGCAACTCGGTCAGGACACCGGCTTTCTCGCAGGCGCGCTTGAAGCGGCGCAGCGCAGCGTCGAAATACTCATTTTCACGGACACGAACGCTCGGCATCGAAACCTCAACCCCTTGATTTAAAAGGAATTCCCATCGGAGCCTGCAGGAGCAGGGGCGGGGATTCTAATGATCCCCACCGCAAAAGGCAAAATCCCTGTTCCATGCGCATTCTGGCGATTGAGTCTTCCTGTGATGAGTCCGCTGCGGCGGTGCTCGATGCCGAGCGGGGCCTGCTCGCGCACGAGCTTTTTTCGCAGGTCGATATTCATCAAATGTTCGGAGGTGTCGTTCCGGAGCTCGCCTCGCGCGATCACGTGCAGCGGCTGCTGCCCTTGATCGATCGGGTGCTCGATCGATCGGGTTCGCGGACCGACGCTCTGCCACAGATCGATGGGATCGCCTACACGGCTGGGCCCGGACTCATCGGTGCGCTGCTCACGGGTGCGGCGCTCGCGCATGCGCTCGCCAAGGCCTGGCGGCTGCCGGTCATCGGCATCCACCATCTTGAGGGCCATCTGCTCGCCCCGCTGCTCGAGCCCGAACCGCCTCCGTATCCCCATCTCGCCCTACTAGTCTCTGGCGGGCACACGATGCTCATCGAGGCGCAGGGTATCGGCGATTACCGACTGCTCGGCCAGACCCGAGACGATGCTGCCGGCGAAGCCTTTGACAAGAGCGCAAAGCTGCTCGGTCTCGGCTACCCGGGTGGGCCGCAGCTCGCGCGGCTCGCGATGCGGGGGCGGCCGGGGCGATTCGAGTTTCCGCGGCCGATGCTCGATCGTCCCGGTCTCGAATTCAGTTTCTCAGGGCTAAAGACTGCTGTGCTACATGCTGTGCGCGGTGCGGGGGCGCTCGATGAGTCGACCCGTGCCGACATCGCACTCGCGCTGCAGGAAGCGATCGTCGATACCCTGATTGCCAAGAGTCTGCGGGCACTTGCCGAGACCGGGCTCGATGCGCTCGTGGTGTCGGGTGGGGTCAGTGCCAATGCGATGCTGCGCGAGCGGCTCGATCGCGCAGCGCGGGAGCGCGGCGTGCGCGTGTACTATCCGCGCCTCGAGTTTTGCACTGACAACGCGGCAATGATCGCGGTGGCGGGGCTGGCGAGATTGCGCGCCGGAGAGCATGAGCAGGGCGGGCTTCGGGCGCAGGCCCAGTGGTCGCTTGCTTCGTTGCGACCGCCAGGATCAAAGGCGGTCGCAAACTGATTTTTTTGAGGGTGAAGAGAGATGGGTGACAGACAGCCGGACAAAATTTTTCTGCGCGGGCTTGAGGTCGAATGCATCATCGGCTTCATCGACTGGGAGCGACGGATCAAGCAAAAGGTCCAGATTGACCTAGAGCTCCCGGTCGACTGTGCGCGTGCGGCAGTGCACGACGATGTCGCCGATACCCTCGACTACAAGAAAGTCGCCAAGCGCGTCACATCGTTCGTGGCCGATTCTCAGTTCATGTTGGTCGAGACCATGGCCCACCGTATGGCGCTGCTTGTACTCGAGGAGTTCGGCATTGAGTGGATTCGTATTTCGGTGAATAAGCCAGGCGCCATCCGCGGCTCGCGCGATGTAGGCGTCGCGATCGAACGTACGCGTGCCGATCTCCCCAAAAAATGACGCCGGTCCGGTGCGGGTGTTCGTCGCGGCCGGCAGTAATGTCGAGCCCGAACGTCATCTCCTTCGAGCGGCTGCCGAGCTCTGTGCGCGCTTCGGCGCAGTGAGGTTCTCACCGGCCTATCGCAATGTTGCGGTCGGCTTCGAGGGCGAGGATTTCATCAACTTCGTAGCGGAGTTTCGCAGTTCCCTGCCCGTGGAGAAGGTGATCGGGCACTTGCAGCAGATCGAGGGGCTGTGTGGCCGTACGCGCGATGCGCCGAAGTGGGCGCCTCGCAGCATGGATCTCGACATTCTGCTTTACGGCGAGTTCGTCTGTGATCAACCAGGGCTCGTGTTGCCACGACCGGATCTTGTCCGACGACCCTACATGTTGGGGCCGATGGCTGACATTGCCCCGGACGTGGTGCATCCGACGCTCGGTGTCACGATCGGAGAACTGTGGACGCGTTTCGATCGCGCCGCCCACCCGATGACGCGTATCGAGCTGCCGCTCGGCGCAGCGTGAGTTGCGATGTCTGCTCTACCAGCCGATGCTGCGTCCGCCGTCGACCGGCAGAATCTGACCCGTCACGAACGGAGCTTCGGTGGCGAAGAACAGCGCTGCGCGAGCGATGTCCTCGGCCGACCCAGTGCGCTTGAGCGCGGTACGGGTGACGATCTTTTGCTGCAGCGCCTGGTCTGCCACGCCGTCTGCGGGCCACATGACCGGACCGGGTGCGATGCCATTGACCCGCACCTGCGGTCCGAACTCCCGCGCCATCGAGCGCGTCAGCATGATGAGCCCGGCTTTGGCTACCGAATAAACGGGGTAGCGGCGCAATGGTCGCATTCCGTGGATGTCGACGATGTTGAGGATCAGGCCCTGAGTCAGACGCAGCGCCGACGCGGCTGCTTGCGACAGGAAAAGCGGTGCCTTGAGATTCGAGCCCAGAAGATCGTCCCAATGCGCGGTGGTGATCTCGCCCATCGGCGTGGGATAAAAAGTCGAGGCGTTGTTCACGAGAATATCGAGTCGACCGAAACGCTGGTCGGCGAACGCCACAAGTTCGGACAGTCGCGCTGTCAGCTGCAGATCGAGTCGTACCACGGCCGCACTGTCGGCGCGGCGGGTTGTCAGTTCGGTCACGAGCGCGTTCGCCTCGCTCTGCGAAGCATTGCAGTGCACGATCACGTTGGCGCCAGCGGTGTGCAGCGCGCGCACGATCGCTGCGCCGACTCGTCTCGCACCTCCGGTGACCAGCGCGACGCGACCGGCGAGCGGCTGGGAGCTGGCGTCTGGGTGATCGGACTTCATGAGGGCGATTATGACGCGCTCGCGTGAGGGCTCAATGGGCGTTTTGCCGCAGCCCGGGGCGCGGGCACTCGAGCACAGCGATGCCGTTCGGGCACTTATCCGCCGCACGATCGATGCCGCCGGAGGTTGGATTGCGTTCTCCGATTACATGCAGCTTGCGCTTTACGCGCCCGGTCTCGGCTATTACGCAGCCGGCGCCACCAAGTTCGGCGAGGCGGGCGATTTCGTCACCGCACCTGAGCTATCCCCGGTATTTGCACGTGCGTGTGCTAGCCAGTTCGATCGGGTATTCGAGGCCTTAGGAGGCGGCAGCCTGCTCGAGCTCGGGCCGGGTACCGGTCGTTTCGCGCTCGACGTGCTAAACGATTTCTTGGCGCGCGGCACGCCGTTGTCGCGCTATGCGCTGCTTGAGACCAGCCCCGAGTTACGGGCACGGCAACGATCCTTGCTCGCAGCGGCCGACGTCGACTCCGAGACCGCGATCTGGCTCGATTGCTTACCCGAGGGCCATGAGGGGGTTGTGTTTGCGAACGAGGTTCTCGATGCGCTGCCCTGCGAACGATTTGTCATTCGCGCCGGAGAGTTTTGGCGGATCGGTGTTCGTCACGATAGCCAGGGCGGATTTCTTTGGGAGGCGCGTCCGGCTAGAGGCGATGTGGTGGGTGATGATGCCTTTTGTGAACAGGCGGAGCGCCTTAGAGCGTCGCTGACGTCGGATGCGATCGAGTTGTCAGACGGCTACGTCGGGGAGTGGCAACGCGACCTTGCTGCATGGGTGCGGGCGCTGGCTGCATCGTTGCGCCGTGGCGCTGTGTTATTGGCCGATTACGGCTTGCCGCGCACGCAGTTGCTGCATCCGCAGCGTCTCGAGGGGACGCTGCGCTGCCACTATCGGCACCGTGCCCACGCCGATCCATTTCTTTGGCCTGGTCTGACGGATCTGACGGCCTGGGTCGATTTCACAACGGTCGCTGAGGCGGCTGATACGGCGGGTCTGGCCGTGTCCGGTTTCACCAGCCAGGCGGCGTTCATTCTCGGCAGCGGAGTCGGCGCGACGCCAGCAGAGGCAGCGGGTTTACGACGGCTGCTGCTGCCCGGGGAGATGGGCGAGTCGGTGAAGTTTATTTGGCTGAGCCGCGAGCTTGAGGTCGGTCTGCCGGCCTTTGCACTTCAGGACTTGCGCGACTCACTCTGAGGTCGTGCGCTTTTCTTAGAGCGAATGAATTGCTGCGAGGCGTCGCGCTCGCAATTTCGCACCGATCTCAGGGCCTGCAAGTCCGGAGCGTTCCTCGTTCGTGAGCTTAATGGCCGCGGCGGCCGCGAAAGCGGACTCTAAGCGGGTACGCTGCGCAAAGGCGCGATCGGCGAGGTCGGGTCTGGCGCGGGCATCGCACTCGCAGGCCTCGAGTAAGTCTCGGAATCGTTCTGGTCGGCGGAAAGCATCACTCTGCTCAAAGATTTCGAGCAGCGCTTCAGGGCGAAGTGCGAGTGCTTGCTCTACGCTCGCATGGAACCGGCAGGCGAGCAGCGCGAGCTCACGCTGCTCATGCGGAATACGCCAACGATCGCTCAAAGTCTCGATCGGCCCTACGCCAAGATGCTCTACCAGCACGGCGAAGCGCACGGCGATGCTCGCGTCTCGCTCGGCCGCCCTCTGTAACGCGAGCAGCGAATGCTCGCCGGCATCGATCTCTGGCATCAGTACGCGCAGTGCGCCGCAGTCGCGCAGCAGCTCGATGGCAGCGCGCGGTCGCGGCTCCGAGAGCGCACGTTCGAGCTCACGCCAGACGCGCTCTGGTACCAGCGCATCCACCTCGCCTGAGGCGACCATCGAGCGCAGCAGTTCGAGCGTCTCGGGTGCGACAGTGAACCCCAGCGGCGCGAACCGTGCGAGGAAGCGTGCCACGCGCAGTAGTCGTACCGGATCCTCGATGAAGGCGGGCGACACATGTCGCAGCACGCGTTGTTCAAGATCACGCCGGCCCCCGAACGGGTCGATGATCGAGCCGTCTGCAGCCTGCGCCATCGCGTTGATGGTGAGATCGCGTCGCGCGAGATCCTGCTCGAGCGTCACCTCGGGCGAGAACTCGGTGCTGAAGCCTCGATAGCCCGGTCCGACCTTGCGCTCAAGACGCGCCAGCGCGTACTCCTCGCGCGTACTCGGGTGCAGGAACACAGGAAAGTCGCGACCGACTGGCAGAAAGCCCTGCGCAAGGAGCATCTCGGGCGTCGCACCGACGACCACCCAGTCGCGCTCCTTCACGGGGCGTGAGAGCAGAGCATCGCGGACGGCGCCGCCGACCAAGTAGGTGTTCACGCCGAGATGGTAGCCGTAAGGCCCCGCTGCGGGCGAGGCGACACGGGCCATCGTTCAGCGCCGTGCGAGATAGCTCGGTGCGATGGTGCGTAGCGGTGAGGGGCGAATACCGAGGCGGGCGAGACCGTCATCGTCGCTGACATTATCGACCGTGAGCGAGCGAAAATTGTCGCTGGAGAACGGTTTGCCGGGCACGAAGTCGAGAACTGCCCCTTGCAGACGTCCGATGGTATCGGGCAGGGGCAGGATGCGCGTTCGAATGCCGATGAGCTCGCCCGTACAGCGCACGAGATCCGCGAGGCTCATCACCTCAGGACCGCACAGATCGAAACTCTGGCGGCTGGTTGCGCCACCGCGCAGCGCGCGCTCGAAGGCGCTCACCACGTCCTCGACCCACACGGGAGCAAATCGCGCTCGGGCGCGAGCCAGTGGCATAAGTCCGCCCGAGAGGCGCAGCAGAGCGGCGAACCGGTTAAGAAGCGAGTCGCGTGCGCCGAAGATTACCGAGGGTCGGAAGATCGTCCAGTCGAGCTGCGGCGGCGCGCCGCGAACATAACGCTCCGCCACGCCTTTGGAGCGTAGATAGTGGCTAGGTCCGGACTCGCTCGCACCGAGTGCGCTCATCTGCAGCAGACGTGTGACACCGGCGGCGACGCAGGCGTCGACGAGCTTGCGGGTGAGTTCGGCATGGGCGAGATCGAAGCCCCGGCCCGAGCGGCCTCGCTCATTGAGGATCCCGACCAGATTGATGACCACGTCGCTGCCAGCAAGCTCGCGCGACAGAACGGCCGGGTCGTGCACGTTGGCACGCACGAGCTCCACCGTCGGTAGGACCGAGAGGTGTCGGGCCCGGCTTGGGTCCCGCGTCAGGACCCGCAGCCGGTGCCCGGCCGCCGCCATACGTGCGAGCAGCGCCGTGCCAACGAAGCCGGTGCCGCCGAGCAGGGTGATCTGCATCAGGCCGCTTCGACCGAGATGCGGCGGGGCTGCAGCTTGGCGAGCTTGCCGATTGTGATCTCGAGGACTCCGTGGCTCGAGCGGGCCGAGATGGCATCGAGGTCGGCGTCCTCCGGCAGGGTGAAACGGCGTTGCAGGGTGATGGCCGAGCTGCCCGCGACGCTTGGTCGGCGTTCGGCCTTCAGCGTCAAAACCCCGGCCTCGGTGGTCAGCTCGATGTCCTGCGGCGTCACGCCCGGCAAGTCGGCCCGCAGCACGTAGCGCTGCCCGTCTTCGTCGACCTCGACACGGGGCAGCAGGGCGATGGGAGCGGCGGGGCGGTGGTTGAGGACGGTCCAGTCGTAGCGGATGGGGTTCATGGGAGGCTCCGAGTGTTGGCTTACGGTGCGATATGCGGCTGCGGCGTACCGTTTCAAGAGCACAAGCTGTGGACAGGATGTGGAAGTCGCGGGGACACAAGATATGGGAGGCGGCGATGCCGGGGGTTTGGCGGGGGTTGACGAGGTATTTCAGGGCCTGAATTGACGTAAGTAACTGATAAATAGAATAAAAACTGAGAATCTGGATTGTTCTGGTCTGTCTTGACGCTCTGGCCGGGGGTGCTTACGCTCTCTCGGAAAACACAACATCTTGTGTGGTAATCACCAGGAGGTTGGGGGCGGGGGAAGGGATCAGGGCGTTCCATCACGACCGGATCGGGCCACTGGCTCGGCCGCAGGGGTGGGACGTTTGTTCTCGTTTTTAGGGTGTTTTTGAAGATTTGCAGAGGGCCCAGGGCCGCATGAACAGTGTCGTAAAACTCCAAACAAATGACATCGACACCATTCCGTTTCAGGAAGCGTCGATCGACATCTGGGAAAAGAAATACCGCTTGGTTTCCAAGAGCGGTGAACCGGTCGACAAGACCATGGATGACACATACCAGCGCGTGGCGCGGGCGCTCGCAGACGTCGAGCCCGAGACGCAACGCGAGCACTGGTACGAGCGATTTCTTTGGGCGTTGCGTCGCGGCGCCATCCCGGCTGGGCGTATCACCTCCAACGCTGGCGCGCTCGAGCACAAGCCTGCCACCTCCACCATCAACTGCACCGTGTCGGGCACGATCGTCGACTCGATGGACGACATCCTCAACAAGGTCCATGAGGCTGGGCTCACGCTGAAGGCCGGCTGCGGTATCGGGTACGAGTTCTCGACGCTGCGTCCGCGTGGCGCGTACGTGTCGGGCGCCGGAGCCTACACCTCCGGCCCGCTGTCGTTCATGGATATCTACGACAAGATGTGTTTCACCGTGTCCTCGGCAGGTGGCCGTCGTGGTGCGCAGATGGGCACCTTCGATGTGGGTCACCCGGACGCGATGGAATTCATCCGCGCCAAGCGCGAGAACGGCCGGCTGCGCCAGTTCAATCTCTCGCTGCTGATCACCGACGAGTTCATGCAAGCGGTTCGCGAAGATCGCGAATGGAAACTCGCCTTTCCGATCCTGCGCAAAGAATTTGAAGCCGAGAAGCCGGACCTCAACGACGAATCCAAGTTCATCTGGCGCGAGTGGCCCTACAGCGGCAATTTCGTCGTCAGCGAAACGGGACTCGTCGCGTGCAAGGTCTACAAGACCATGCCGGCACGCCGTATGTGGGATGTCATCATGACGTCCACCTACGATTTCGCCGAGCCGGGCTTCATCCTCATTGATCGCGTCAATGAGATGAACAACAACTGGTTCTGCGAAAACATCCGTGCGACTAACCCCTGCGGTGAGCAGCCTTTGCCGCCCTATGGCTCGTGCCTGCTCGGGTCAGTGAACCTCACCCGCTTCGTGCGTCGCCCGTTCACCGAAGAGGCGCAGTTCGATTGGGAAGAGTATCGCGAGGTCGTCAAGGTCTTCACCCGTATGCTCGACAACGTGGTCGAGGTGAATGGCCTGCCGCTCGAGGGCCAGCGTAACGAAATCCTGCGCAAGCGCCGTCACGGCATGGGCTTCCTCGGGCTCGGTAGCACGATGACGCTGCTGCGTATGAAGTACGGCTCGCCGGAATCCGTCCAGTTCACCGAAGACGTCTCGCGCGAGATGGCCGTTGCCGGTTGGGAAGCCGCACTCGATCTGGCGCGCGAAAAGGGACCGGCGCCGATCATGAACGAAGAGTTCACCGTCACCGGCGAGATGTTGCGCAAGCGCCCCGAGATGGCGCGCGATGGCTGGAAGATCGGCAGCAAGATCCCGGGGCGCGTCCTGCACGCGCGTTACAGCCGCTACATGCAGCGCGTTGCTGAGGTGGCGCCGGCACTGGTCGAGCAACTGGCGCTCGTCGGCGCGCGGTTTACCCATCACACCTCGATCGCTCCCACCGGTACGATCTCGCTCTCGCTGGCCAACAACGCGAGCAACGGCATCGAGCCGTCGTTCGCGCATCACTATTTCCGTAACGTGATTCGCGAAGGCAAGAAGT
>JBMSXG010000023.1:0-23105 GCA_049425405.1 Steroidobacteraceae bacterium | reverse complement strand
CGGCCTCGTCATCGCGCACGCGACGGATCGAGTATTCCGGCGTGTCGATGTTGAGATTCGGTACCACGATCAGCTCGACGTCGCTCTTGTCCTCGAGCGTGCGCAGCCACTCGCGTTTTTCGTTGATGAGATAGGTGGCGACCTCGACCGGCACCTCGGCGATGACCTTCGCCGTGCGGTCTTTGCGAGCCTCTTCACCGATCAGGCGCAGGATAGCGAGTGCCATGGACTCGACCGTGCGAATGCTACCGATGCCCTGGCATCGCGGGCAGACCTCGTGGCTCGAATCGCTGAGCGAGGGGCGCAAGCGCTGACGCGACATCTCGAGCAGGCCGAATCGCGACAAGCGACCGATCTGGATGCGCGCACGGTCGGCCTTCATGGCCTCGCGCAAGCGATCCTCGACGGCGCGCTGATTGCGCGACTCTTCCATATCGATGAAGTCGATGACGATGAGACCACCGATATCGCGGATGCGCAGCTGGCGGGCGATCTCGTCCGCTGCTTCGAGGTTTGTCTGCGTGGCCGTGGTCTCGATATCACCGCCGCGCGTCGCGCGCGCCGAGTTGATGTCGATCGACACCAGTGCCTCGGTGTAGTCGATGACGATCGAGCCACCGGAGGGCAGTTGCACTTTGTGGGCGTAGGCCGACTCGATCTGACTCTCGATCTGGTAGCGCGTGAACAGCGGGATGTCGTCCGTGTACATCTTGAGACGCCGTCCGCCCTCGGCGGGCATGAAGCGCTGCATGTACTCGGCGGCGATGCCGTGCGCGTTCGGTTCGTCGACGAGCACCTCGCCAATGTCGTCCGAGAAGTAATCGCGCAGCGACCGTGTGACCGGGTCGCTCTCGCGGTAGACGAGGAAGGGTGAGGGGCGCTCGAGCACCGCTTTGACGATCTCGTCCCACTGAATCTTGAGGTTATCGAGGTCCCACTGCAGTTCCTCGATCGCCCGACCGACGCCGGCGGTGCGCACGATTGCACCCATGCCAGGCGGGATGACCAGGGCATCCATGATCGAGCGCATCGCATCGCGCTCCTCGCCCTCGATGCGCCGGCTGACGCCACCCGCACGCGGGTTGTTCGGCATCAGCACGAGGAAACGCCCGGCAAGCGAGATGTAGGTGGTGAGCGCTGCACCCTTGTTGCCGCGTTCTTCTTTTTCGACCTGGACGACGATGTCCTGGCCTTCCTGCAGGACCTCGCGCATGTTGATGCGTCCGCCTGCGGGGTTCTTGAGGAAATACTCGCGGGAGATTTCCTTGAGCGGCAGAAACCCGTGGCGCTCAGCGCCGTAGTCTACGAAGCAGGCTTCGAGCGAGGGCTCGATACGGGCGATACGCCCTTTGTAGATATTCGCTTTTTTCTGTTCGCGGGAGGGAAGCTCGATCGACAGGTCGTAGAGCTTCTGTCCGTCAACCAGGGCGACGCGCAGTTCTTCCTGCTGCGTCGCATTCACCAACATTCTTTTCATGGACCCCAACACTCCGGGAGGGGGCCGACAGGACGATGCCCAGGATGGGCCACGGCGGGGATGCGAGAATGTTCACGGTTTGTTGTTCGTGTTCGTGCTCGGCGGCTTGGGTGCCCTCGGTGGGCTCCACAGGCCTGAACCTGCCTGGTCTCTTTGGGACACGGCACTCGTCGGCCGGTCGATGGCCTCGTTGCCGAGGACCAACTAACATGCGGCGCCCATCCGTTGCGGCGCGCGCCGCGCCAAATCTGCTGAACCTGCGCCCTGAGGCCGGTTCACGACGGTCGGAGTTTAAGATAAAGGCCATGGAAAAACAAGACCTTACGAAAATCTCCGGAAACTCTGCCGTACGTCGGGTCCACATCTCCCAGGAGGATGCCGGCAGCCGTCTCGACAAGTTCCTGACTCGGCAGTTTCCCGATGTTCCGCGCACTCGTCTGTTCCGCATCGTCCGCAAGGGCGAGGTGCGGGTGAACGGCAAGCGGGCGGGGGTCGACACCCGGCTTGCCGAGGGAGATGAGGTCCGTCTGCCGCCGGTACGGATCGAGGCCCCCCCGGCGGGCACCGCGGCGCGCGGACCGCGCGTGCCGGCCAGCCTGATCGAGTCGATCAACCGCTCGATCCTGTTCGAGGACGAGCGTTTGATCGCCATCGATAAGCCAGCCGGTGTCGCCGTTCACGGCGGCAGTGGGATCAGTTTCGGCGTGATCGAAGCGCTGCGTGCGGCCCGCCCCGAGGAGCGTGAGCAGCTCGAGCTCGTCCATCGGCTCGATCGCGACACGAGCGGCGTGCTGCTGATCGCTCGCAAGGCCTCGGTGCTGCGAATGCTGCACGCGCAGTTGCGCGACGGTGAGGGGTTCGAGAAGCGCTACCTCGCGCTGGTGCAAGGCAGCTGGCAGCTCGGCAAGAAACGTATCGATGCGCCGCTGCGTACCGACCTGCGCGTCGGTGGTGAGCGCACGGTGCGGGTGGCCCCATCCGGTAAACCCTCGCAGAGTGATTTTCGTCCCGTGCAGGGATTCGGTCGGCTCGCCACGCTCATGGAGGTATCGATCCTCACCGGACGCACGCACCAGATCCGCGTGCATTCGGCGCACGCGGGACATCCGGTGGCGGGCGATGAGAAATACGGCGATGCCGAGTTCAATGCGCGGATGCAGGAGCTTGGGCTGCGACGCATGTTTCTGCACGCCTCGAGCCTGTCGTTCGTCTGGCCCGATCGCGGCACGGAGTTCAGCGTGAATGCTCCGTTGCCCGCAGAGCTTGCGGCTGTGCTCGACGCTCTGGCGGGGCTCAAGCGTAAAAAGGCCGCAGGGTCCTCGCGACGAAGATCATCGGCAGGCCGATAAGCGCGGTCGGGTCCTCACTCTGCCAGCGTTCGAGCAGGCCGATACCGAGCCCCTCGCATTTGAATCCGCCGGCACAGTCGTAGGCGGGCTCAGCAGCGACATAGCTGTCGATGTCCCGCCGCGACAGCGCACGGAACTGCAAGCGAGTGATATCGAGGTGACTGGCCTCGAGCCGCGCCTCGAGTCCGACGATGCTCACGGCGGTGTAGAAGCACACCTCGCGTCCGGAGAGTCGCTCGAGCATGGCGATCTGCGCCTGCGGCGAGCCTGGCTTGCCGAGGCACTGCTCATCGAGGGCGCAGACTTGGTCGGAGCCGATGATCAGCGCCTGGGGTTCACGTTCGGCGATCGAGCGGGCTTTGGCCAGAGCGAGGCGGGCGGCGAGCTCGGCCGGGGCCTCGCCGGCGCGTGCGGACTCGTCCACAGCCGGGGATTGGCAGCGCAGGGGCAACTGCAGCCGCTCGAGCAGCTGGCGCCGATAGGGGGAGCTCGAGGCTAGCCAGAGCGGTCGGGTCAGGAGAAACAAGGGCTTACCTGCCGTTCGTTTTGACTCGAGGGGGGGTGGCCCCTATTATACGCGCCCCATGCCGGCGGACTGGTCGCGTCCCATCGATGTCGAACGTCTGGCCGACGCGGGCGAGTCGCGCGAGATCGATGCGTCTCTATCGAGTCTGCCCCGTCTGGCGCCGTTGTTGGCGGCCGACGACGGCAAGGTCCACGCGGCGATTCGTTTCGATCGTGAGCGCGGCCAGCCGGTGGCCGAGGTGGCGGTCGAGGCGCGGGTGCCGTTGCGGTGTCAGCGCTGCTTGCGACCGGTGTGGTTCGGGGTCAGCGAGCGTTCGAAAGTCTGGCTCGTCACCGACCCGGCGCGAGCCGACGAACTCGATCCCGGTATCGAGCCGACGCTCGCTCCGGAGGGCCGCATCGCATTGCGCGATTTGGCCGAGGAAGAATTGCTGCTCGCGCTGCCGTTGGTGCCGCGGCACGAGCGAGGCGAGGAGTGTGGAACTGTCGAGGAGGCCGCGCCGCAGAGCGAGGCCGTTCAAAAGCCGTTTGCGGGGCTGGGCGAGCTCCTGAAACGTGGATCGAAGTGATCGCCTGATAATTTTGAGGAGTCCGACATGCCCGTTCAGAAAAGCCGCAAGACACCGTCCAAGCGCGGTATGCACCGCTCGCACGACGGGCTCGCCAAGCCCGCGCTGTCGGTCGACCCGCAGTCCGGTGAGACGCACTTCCGTCATCGCATCACGCCCGATGGTTTCTATCGTGGCAAGCGCGTGATCGAGAAGGCGGCCGACGAGGAAGCGGCCAGCTAAGTCCTCCTGCCGCGGATGGTCCGCGGTCCCATGACGATCATCGCCCTCGACGTGATGAGCGGCGACCTCGGTGCTGCCGAGTGCGTCCCGGCGGCGTTTCGCGCGCTCGAAGCGGATCCGGCTCTTCATCTGCTGCTCGTCGGCACGTCCGAGGTCCTCGATTCGGCGCTCTCTTCGGCGCCGGCTGCACTTCGCGCACGGCTCGAGGCCGTTCCGGCGAGCGAGATCATCACCATGGACGATTCGCCGCGCGAGGCGATCCGACGTAAGAAGGATTCCTCGATGCGCCGCGCGATGGACCTCGTGCGCGAGGGACGAGCGCAGGCGGCGGTCAGTGCCGGCAACACCGGCGCATTGACTGCAATCGCGCACTTCGTGCTCAAGTGTCTGCCACAGGTCGAGCGTGCGCCGATCATGTCGGCGGTACCGAATGCCACGGGTCTTACGCACCTGCTCGATCTGGGTGCCAACTTGCGCGCGACGCCGTTGCAACTTGAGCAGTTCGCGATCATGGGCGCGATCGTTGCACGCGATGTGCACGGCGTGACTCGGCCGCGAGTGGGGTTGCTCAACATTGGCGTCGAGGAGACCAAGGGTAACGATCTGGTGCAGGAGGCGCATGCACGGCTGCGGCGTTTCGCGACCCTGGAGCGCTGTCCGTTCGACTACGCCGGATTCGCCGAGGGTAACGACATCTTCACCGGCCGCTTCGATGTGACCGTCACCGACGGTTTCACCGGCAACGTTGCATTGAAGACGATGGAGGGTGTGGCACGCCTGCTGGGCTCGCGACTACGCGAGGAATTCTCTGCGGGGGTCGCAAGCTCACTCGCAGGTCTGCTGGCGCGACCCGTGCTCTCACGCGTGGCGGGCTCGCTCGATCCGCGTCGCTATAACGGCGCGGTCATGGTCGGTCTGTCGCAGGTCGTGGTAAAAAGCCACGGCAGCGCCGATCGTGTGGCTCTCGCGCGGGCGATCGGTGTTGCCGCGACGGCGGTGCGTGGCGAGCTCGTGGCGCACGTCGCCGACGCGCTCGAGGCGACAGGAGGTCATTCGGCATGCTGAAGTACTCGCGAATCGCTGGCACTGGCGGCCACCTGCCCGAGAAGGTGCTCACCAATGCTGACCTCGAGAAGATGGTCGAGACTTCCGATCAGTGGATCGTCGAGCGTACCGGCATCCGCGAGCGGCACATCGCTGCGCAAGGCGAGACCACGGTGGATCTAGCGACGCCTGCGGCGCGGCGTGCGCTCGCTGCGGCAGGTGTTGAGCCCGACGAGGTCGATCTCATCGTCTTTGGTACCACGACTCCCGACCAAGTGTTCCCGAACTGCGGCGCGTTGCTGCAGGATCGGCTCGGTATCCGCAGCTGCCCGGCATTCTCGGTCGAGGCGGCCTGCAGCAGCTTCATCTATGCGCTGTCGATCGCCGATAAATTCGTGCGACTGGGCGAGGCCAAATGCGCGTTGGTGGTGGGTGCCGAGACGCTGAGCCGCATCGTCGACTGGACCGATCGCAGCACCGCGATTCTTTTTGGTGACGGTGCGGGTGCGGTGGTACTCAAACCGGATGATCAGGCCGGAGTGCTCTCGACCCATCTGCATACCGATGGTTTTTACAAGGACATGCTCTATTGCCCGGTCGGTCCCTCCAAGGGCTTCCATCCCGATGAGTCGGGACGTGCGCCGATGTTCATCCACATGGCCGGCAATGAGGTCTTCAAGATCGCGGTGAAATCGCTGGGCTCGATTGTCGATGAAACGCTCGCGGCCAACGGGCTCGATAAGTCGGCGATCGACTGGCTCGTGCCGCACCAGGCCAACATCCGCATCATTCAGGCCACCGCCAAGAAACTGGAAATGCCGATGGAGAAGGTCATCCTGACCGTCGAGACACACGGCAATACCTCGGCAGCCTCGGTACCGCTCGCGCTCGATGTGGGCGTGCGCAGTGGTCAAATCCGCCGCGGTGATCTGCTGTTACTCGAAGCCTTTGGCGGCGGACTCACCTGGGGTTCGGCGCTCATCCGTTACTGATGATCAAAAAAAACGCCGCACCCCGTGAGGGATGCGGCGTCTTTCCACCGCGAGGGTGGCGAAGTGTCTTACTTCGAGACCGAGCGCTTGAACATGCGGTCCAGCTTCTCGTTGGTCGCATCGCAGCAGGCCTGGCTGGCCTGAGCGGCTGCGAGCGCCTGGTTGGCGGTCGACTGCGCGCCGTTGGCAGCCGAGGCAGCCGAGGCGGCGGTGCCGCTGGCAGAATCGGCGGTGCCCTTCACGGCGGCGAGCTGCGACTGCAGGCTGGCGACCTGGGTCTTCAGGCCATCGACCTGCGACTGCAGGGGCTTCAGATCGACGCAGCCGGCGAGCGAGACGGCAGCGGCGACGGCGGCGATCTTCATGATGATCGGGGTCTTCATGGTGATTCAGTCCTCTCGTTAATTGTTGCTTGATTGTTGGCGAACTCGAGGCCGCCATCCGGTCGACCCCACAGCCGCGCATTATACAAACTGCAGCCGCGGGGTGCGATTGCTGGACCGCTTTCGTGGCCCGGAGTTCCCTGAGAGGGGATTCCCGCTACCATCCCGGACGATGGCTGGGCGTATCGAACGAGTCACTGGGTGCGTCATCACCCGTAACGAGGAGCTGATGATCGGGGGTTGCCTCGAGTCGCTCGCCCGTTGCTGTGACGAGCTGGTCGTGGTCGATTCGGGCTCCGCGGATCGTACCCGCGAGCTGGCCGCGGCCCACGGCGCGCGGGTGCTCGAGCACCCGTGGGTGGGTTATCGCACTCAAAAGCAGTTTGCCACCGATGCTGCAAGCCATGATTGGATCTTGTTTCTCGATGCCGATGAGCGTGTGAGCGATGCGCTCATTGCCGAGATCAATGCGCTGCGTCAGCGCGAGTCCGCGGCGGCGGCCTATCGCATCCCGTTCCGCTCGATCTACCTCGGCGCGCGGCTGCGCTTTGGGGACAGCGCGCGCGAGAGTCATGTACGGCTGTTCGATCGGCGCCGTGCGCGCTTTGGTGGATTCGAAATCCACGAGCACATCGTAGCTGAGGGGCCGGTGGCGCGACTGCGCGGCATCATCCTGCACGATTCCTACCGCAGTCTCGCGCACCAGCTCGAGAAGCTCGCCCGCTATGCACGCCTGATGGGCGAGGCGCAGCAGGCGAGTGGTCGGCGCGCCAGTATCGTCGCGCTGTTGTTCAATCCCGTGTGGCGCTTCCTGCGTGGTTACGTGCTGCGACTCGGTTTTCTCGACGGCTGGCGCGGTCTCGTCTATTCGTTAGCCGAAGCGAACTACGTACGCCAAAAATATCTGCACCTGCTCGTCAGCGACCGTCGCGCAGGATCTCCCGAGCCGCGTTGAAACCGGGCAGGCCGGTCACGCCGCCTCCCGGATGGGCGCCGGCACCGCACAGGTATAGCCCGGCGACGGGGCTGCGGTAATCGCCGAAGCCGAGTGCGGGGCGTGCGGCCCACAGTTGATCGAGTCCGAGCGCGCCGTGGAAGATATCGCCGCCCGCGAGCCCGAAACGTTGCTCGAGATCCAGTGGTGAGAGCGCCGAGTAGCCGATCAGGCTACGGCGCAGATTCGGTGCCCAAGTGGCGAGCGTGTCGATCACGAGTTCGGCTGCCGCCGTGCGCTCGGCAGCGTCGGACCAGTGGTGGCCGGCTGGCAGCTCGTACGCAAAATGCTGACAGAACAGGCTCGCGACGTGCGCTCCTGCGGGTGCGAGGCTGTCATCGAGCGTGGAGGGGATCAGCATCTCGATGATCGGCTCGCGCGAGATGCCGTAGAGACGCGCTTCGGCGTGGGCGCGGTCCATGTAGGCGAGCGAGGGCGCGATGATGATGCCGGCGCCGAGGTGCGACTCGTCGCTGCGTGAGCGTCGCGCCTCGAACTGCGGCAGCTGCGAGAGCGCGAGGTTCATGCGGAAGGTCGCCGAGCCCACGCGCCAGCGTTCGATGTGCGTGCGGAAATCCTCCGGCAGATCGTCCGGTGCGAGCAGCCCGAGATACAGTGGTTTCGGCCCGAGATTGCCGACCACACGCGGCGCGCCGAACACGCGTCCGTCGGCGAGCTTCACGCCCGTGGCGCGCACGCGGCCATTGGCGCCACGTCCGTCGCGTGAGGTGATCACGCGTTCGACCGGTGCGTCGCACTCGATGTGCACGCCGAGTCGGCGGGCCTCGGCAGCGAGTGCCTGCGTGATCGCGCCCATGCCGCCGATCGCATGGCCCCACACGCCGCTCTTGCCGTTCACCTCGCCGAAGGCGTGGTGCAACAGCACGTAGCCGCTGCCGGGCGTGTAGGGGCTCGCGTAGTTGCCGACCACCGAATCGAAACCGAACAGCGCCTTGATCGCTTCGCTCTCAAACCAGTGATCGAGAATCTCGCCAGCGCTGCGCGTAAAGAACTCGTGCAGTTCGCGCTGCGTGGCCTGGGGTAGAGCGCGGAACTCGCGGCCGAAGCGCAGCAACTCCCACAGGTCACGGCCGCGATCGAGATCGGTGGGCGGCGTGCGCTTCAGCATGCCGCGCAGCAGTGCGACCGCGCGGCCGAGCAGGGCGTTGAACTCGGGCAGGCGATCGGCGTCACGCGTGCTGAAGCGGCGCAGCTCGGCGAGGGTGGCGGCGCTGTCGGGGCCGGCCGAGAACGACTCGCCATCCGGCAGCGGCAGGAAGTTCTGCATCGGTCGCTCGACGATGCGTAGGCCGTGCTCGGCGAGGCGCAGCTCGCGGATCACGCCGGCATCGAGCAGGCTCACCGTGTAGCTCGCGCTCGAGTTGCGAAAGCCCGGGTGGAACTCCTCGGTGACGGCCGCCCCGCCCACGAGGCTACGGCGCTCGAATACGGCCACCCGGCGTCCCGCCCGGGCGAGGTAGCACGCGCAGGTGAGGCCGTTGTGGCCGGCGCCGATGACGAGCACGTCGAAATCGGCCGAGGGGGGCTTGCGACTGGATGAATTCACAGGTACTGTATGGATAAACAGAGGTGACCCATGTCAGATCTCACACCCCGTCAAACCGAAATCCTCCGTCTGATCCAGCGAGCCATTGCAGAAACCGGCATGCCGCCCACGCGGGCAGAAATCGCGCAAGAGCTCGGGTTCAAGTCCGCCAACGCCGCCGAGGAGCATCTGCGCGCTCTCGCCCGAAAGGGCGTGATCGCACTCGTGCCGGGCACCTCGCGAGGCATCCAACTCAAGGACATCCTGCGCGAGCAGCTCGGCCTGCCGCTCATCGGCCGCGTCGCCGCGGGTAAGCCCATTCTCGCAGAAGAAAACATCGAAGCGCGCTTCAACATCGATCCGGACATTTTTTCGCCCCGTCCGCACTATCTGCTCAAGGTCACCGGCATGTCCATGAAAGATGCCGGCATCCTCGACGGCGATCTCGTGGCCGTACACCGCACACCCGAGGTGCGTAACCGCCAGATCATCGTCGCGCGCCTCGAAAACGAGGTCACCGTCAAGCGCTATAAGCAGGAAGGCCCGACGGTGTGGCTGCTGCCCGAAAACCCCGACTTCGAACCGATCCGCGTCAATCTGCGTGAAGAGCCGCTCATCATCGAGGGCGTGGTGGTCGGCGTACTGCGTCGCGGTGCCACGAACGGCAAGCCCGTGCATGCATGATCGTGCAGGCATGAGCGTCTCCGAGCGTCCTCCATGTCATCCGCATCGCGTCCATGGGTCCGTCCCTTCCCGCAGCTTCCCTCGACCCGCTTCTCGAACACCCCGCCATCTGGCGCGGACGCAGCGTTGCACGCGTCGCTACGCACAGCACGGGCTGGGTGCGCCTCGATGAGGCGCTGCCTGGCGGAGGTTGGCCCGCCGCGGGCCTGATCGAGCTGCTCACGCCGCGTCCGGGCCTCGGCGAGCTGCGTCTGTTGCTGCCGCTGCTCGCGCGTCTGTCGCAGGCGGTGCCACCGCGCTGGGTGGCTTGGGTGTCCCCACCGTTTGAGCCTTACGCTCCGGCGCTGTCTGCCGAGGGCCTCTCACCCGAACGCCAGCTCGTCATTCGCACGGTTGAGCCGTTCTGGGCGCTCGAACAAGCACTCGGATCCGGTGTCTGTGCGGCTGTGCTCGGTTGGCTCACACGGTCGGAGCGTACCGATCTACGCCGTCCGCTGCGGCGCCTGCAGGCGGCCACGCAGCGCAGCGGTACGCCGGCCTTCGTGTTCCGCGCGGGTCTCGCCCGCGCGCAGCCCTCACCCGCGCTGCTGCGCATCGCCGTCGAGGCCCGCGTGGGTGGGGTGCGTCTCGAGCTCATCAAAAGTCGCGGCGGGGCGCGCACGCCGTTCGAACTCACCTGGGCCGAGAGAGCAGCATATGGCCGGCCGTGAACGCGCCGCATCGACGCGCCGTGCGTTTCTGAGGCGTACGCTCGAGCCGCTGGCCTCGCGCTCGGGTACGCCACCGCATACGCCACCGCTGTTCGTCGCTGATCCCGCGGGTAACGAGTCCTGGCTTGCGCGGTGCGGGCGGCCGCCCGCGCAGCGCGCGGCCGCCGCCGTGGGCGCACTCGGCTTCACATCGCGCGTGAGTCTCGAGCCGCCCGAGGCGTTACTGCTCGAGGTGCGTGGCAGCTTCCGGCTCTTCGGTGGCGCATGGACCCTCGGTGAGCGGCTGCTCGCCGCGCTGTCGCCAATCTCCGCGAGCTCTACGCGGTGGGCCATTGCGCCGACGCCTCGTGCGGCACTCGCGTTCGCCCGTGCCGCCACGGATGGGGGCGCGGGCGGCATCGTGCTCTCGCGTGATCGGCTCGTGGGTCAGCTTGCGCCGCTGCCGCTGCAGGTCCTCGGTGTGTCGCCCGAACTACTCGCTCGCTGTGAATCCATTGGCGTGCGTACTCTCGGTGCCGCACTGCGCCTGCCGCGCAGCGGGCTCGCCCGTCGCTTCGGTCCGTCGTTGCTGCAGGCGCTCGACCAACTCGTCGGACGTGCGCCCGAGCCGCGTCGGGCCTTCCGTGCCCGTGAACGCCTGTATGCGGCGCTTGCCCCCGAGTACGAGCTCACCCATCACGAGACGCTGCTACGGCACGTCATGCCGTTGCTCGAGCAGTTCGAACAGGCGCTGCGTGCGCGGCAGTGTGGCATCGACAGCCTGCAGCTACGGCTCGTACACCGACCGTATCCCGAGCGTGGCATTCCGCCTGCCACGACACTCGAGCTGCGCTTCGCGACCGCCGGGATGAGTGCGGCGCATTTTCACTCGCTGCTTACCGAGCATCTGGCACGCTGTCGTCTGCCGGCGCCGGTGGTGCGCGGTGAGCTGCGATCCGGTGCGTTGCAGCCATTTCACACTACGAGCGATGTCTTGTGGCGACCGGGTGAGCAGGGCGGGGCGGTGACGCGTGAGGCGCCGGCGCTCATCGAGCGTCTGCGCGCCCGTCTCGGTCCGCAGTCCGTGTATGCACTGTGTCTCGTGCCGCAGCATCGGCCGGAAGCCGCTTGGCAGGTGGCCGAGCCGAAGCTCGCTGCAGTGTCAGCGCAGCGTCATCACACGTCCGCATCGATCGTCGCGGCCGCGCCTTGCGAGGCGCGTCGTCCGCTGTGGCTACTGCGCGATCCCGAGCCCTTGCCCGATGCGCCAGCTTGTCTGCATGCGCTCGAGGGGCCCGAGCGCATCGAGACCGGTTGGTGGGACGGTAGCGAGGTGACGCGTGACTACTACATCGCCCGCGATGCAGAAGACGCCGAACTGTGGGTGTACCGCGAACGCCGGGCGCCACATGGCTGGTTCCTGCACGGGGTGTTTGGTTAGTCACCGCTGCGATGGACACGCCGGCCTACGCCGAACTGCATTGCCTCAGCAGTTTCAGTTTTCTGCAGGCTGCCTCGCAGCCCGAGGAGCTCGCGGCGCGGGCGGTCGAGCTCGGTTATGCCGCGCTCGCGATCACCGACGAGTGTTCGATGGCGGGGGTGGTGCGTGCGCATGTCGCGCTGCGCGATCAGCTCACGAGGCTCATCGTCGGTACGCAGCTCACGCTCGAGTGCGGCACGACGCTCGTCCTGCTCGCCGTCGATCGACGCGGTTACGGCCAGCTCTGCCGGCTCATCACCCGCGCTCGTCGCGCTGCGCCCAAGGGGCATTACCGCGTCACGCGTGACGATGTCGGCACGCTCATCGAGGCCGCGCACGTACTCGTACTGTGGGCACCGCGCCCTGCTGCCACGCCCGGTACCGACGTGCCCGCGTGGTTGCAGACGCATTTTCGCGGATCGGCCTGGATTGCCGTCGAGCTGTTACGCGATGGCACCGAGCGTGCGCATCTCTCGACGCTCACCGCACTCGGTGCTGCTCACGATCTGCCGCTGCTAGCCGCCGGCGCGGTATGTATGCACCGACGCGAGCGGCGGCGTTTGCATGATGCGCTCACGGCGATCCGTCTCAATACCTCGATCGACGCCGCAGGCTTCGCCTTGTTGCCGAGTGGCGAGCGCCATCTGCGCGAGCGGCAGCGGCTCGCAAGGCTTTATCCGCCGGTACTGCTCGCCGAGACGCTGCGGGTCGCCGAGCGCTGTCGATTCTCTCTTGATGAGTTGCGTTACGAATATCCGCGCGAGCTCGTTCCCGAGGGGCACACCGCGAGCAGCTGGCTACGTACCCTCGTCGAGCGCGGCGCGCACCGCCGTTGGGGGCAGGGTGCGCAGCTCGCGGGTGATGTCATGCCGGCGTACGTGCGCACGCTGGTCGAGCACGAGCTCGCGCTCATCGCCGAGCTCGGTTACGAACCGTACTTCCTTACCGTGCACGACATCGTCGCCTTCGCACGCGAGCGCGGCATTCTATGTCAGGGGCGCGGTTCGGCCGCGAACTCGGCCGTGTGCTACTGCCTCGGCATCACCGAGGTCGACCCGGCACGCATGGCGATGCTGTTCGAGCGCTTCATATCGCGCGAGCGCAACGAGCCGCCCGACATCGACGTCGACTTCGAGCACGAGCGGCGTGAGGAAGTCATCCAGTACGTCTACGAGCGCTACGGACGTCACCGTGCGGCACTCGCTGCCACGGTCATCCGCTATCGGCCGCGCAGTGCGCTGCGCGATCTTGGCAAGGCGCTCGGGTTCACGTTGTCGCAGGTCGAGGCGATCGCTGCAGCCTCGAGTCGCTGGGATGCAGTGCTGTCGGAGTCCGAGGCTTACGCGACCCGACTGCGCGAGAGCGGGCTCGATCCTGCGCAACCGGCTGTGGCGCGGCGACTTGCGGCGCTGCTCGAGCTCGCCGGGCAGCTGATCGGTTTTCCGCGACATTTGTCGCAGCACGTGGGCGGGTTCGTGATTGCGCGCGACTCGCTCGAGGAGCTCGTGCCGATCGAGAACGCGAGCATGGTCGATCGTACGGTCATCGAGTGGGACAAAGACGATCTCGATGCGCTCGGCCTGCTCAAGGTGGATCTACTCGCCCTCGGCATGCTGAGTGCGATCCGTCGGGCGCTCGCGCTGGTATCGCAGTGGCGTGAGGCGCGCGGCGCTGCGCCGCTTTCGCTCGCGAGTATCCCGCCCGAGGATCCGCGCGTGTACGAGATGCTCTGTCGAGCCGATTCGGTCGGCGTGTTCCAGGTCGAGTCGCGCGCCCAGATGGCGATGCTGCCGAGGCTGCAGCCACGTCATTTCTATGACCTCGTCATCGAGGTTGCGATCGTGCGACCAGGGCCGATTCAGGGCGACATGGTCCATCCCTATCTGCGGCGGCGTCGGGGCGAGGAAGCCGTGACCTATCCGAGTCCTGCGGTCGAGGGCGTGCTCAAGCGTACGCTCGGGGTGCCCATCTTCCAGGAGCAGGTCATGCAGCTCGCCATCGTCGCAGCTGGATTCTCGCCAGGTGAAGCTGATGCTTTGCGCCGGGCGATGGCCGCCTGGAAACGGCGAGGGGGTCTCGGGCACTTCGAGACGCGGCTGATCGAGGGTATGCGCGAGCGCGGTTACAGCGAGGAGTTCGCGGCGCGTCTGTTCGCGCAGATCCAGGGTTTCGGTGAGTACGGTTTTCCGGAGTCGCACGCGGCGAGTTTCGCGTTGCTCGTATACGTGTCGGCCTGGCTCAAATGTCACGAACCTGCGGCGTTTACGGCTGCGCTGCTCAACAGTCAGCCGATGGGTTTTTATGCGCCCTCGCAACTCGTACGCGATGCGCGGGTGCACGACGTCGAGGTCCGTGGTGTCGATGTGAACGTGAGCGGGTGGGACTGCACGCTCGAGCCGGCTGCCGACGGCCGGCCCGCGCTGCGTCTCGGATTGCGCCTCGTACGCGGCTTCGGTCAGACGGCGGCCTCGCGGCTCATGGCCGCGCGTGCCGAGCGCCCTTGGACTGATCTGCAGGATCTTGCACGCCGGGCCACGCTCGATCGTGGTGAGCTCGAGGCGCTCGCGGCGGCTGGTGCCTGCAAGGCGCTTACCGATCATCGTCATCGTGCCTTCTGGGCCGTGGCGGGCACTGAGCGTGAGTTACCGCTCGCGCCGGCAGCGCTCGAGACCGCCGTGCCGATGCTTGCTGCGCCGAGCGAGGGCGAGAATCTCGTAGCGGACTATAGACACCTCGGTCTCACGCTCGGTCGTCATCCGCTTGCGCTGCTGCGACCTTTACTGGCGCCGCGTGGCGTGTCGAGCGCTGCTGAGCTCGCCGCGCTCGACGATGGTGCGCGCGTGCAGGTGGCAGGGCTCGTCACCATGCGCCAAAAGCCGGCTACCGCCAGTGGCGTGACGTTTCTCACCCTCGAGGACGAGAGCGGCTACGTGAATCTCATCGTCTGGAAGGACATCGGTCGTGCCCACCGGCGCACGCTGTTCGAGTCGCGTCTGCTCGAGGTCAGGGGGAGGTTGCAGCGCGAAGGTTCGGTGACCCACGTGATCGTCGAGCGAATGGCAGACCGTTCGGCCCTGATCGGCCGTCTGGTGACGCGCTCGCGTGATTTCCGCTGAGCGGTGTCAGTGAGGACGGCGGCCGCCACCGACCTTGCGACCCGACGGCCCGCGGCCGATGTCGTAGTCGTCGAAGTCGCTGGTGAGTTCCGCCGTGCGTTTCTCTTCACGCAGACGCTCGAGTCGGCGCCATGCTGGATCGCCACCCTTCGGCGCGCTGCGCCGACGTGATTGGTCGAAATCCCGGATGACTTGCTCGACGTCCTCGCCCGTGTCGAGATCCGCTTCTTCCTCGAACTCTTCTTCTGGTCTTTCGTTCATGGCCTAAGTGCCATTACCCCGTCGCACGAAATGTAGGCCTCGCGCCGGATCGATGCAACTCCCCCCGAGTGCGCTGGCGCACCCGCTTAGCGGATCAGCGTGTTCATCTCGAAGATGGGCATCAGCATCGCGAACACGATCGCGAGCACGATCACGCCCATCGCGACGATCAGCAGCGGGCCGAGTAGGCCGACGAGGCTCGTGAGTAGACCGTCGAGCTCGCGCTCCTGGTTGTCCGCTGCGCGCTCGAGCATCTCGACCAGTCGTCCGCTCGACTCGCCGCTCGAGATGAGGTGCACGAGCATGGGCGGAAAAAGCTTGCCGAGTGCCAGCGAGCGACCGATCGGCGCGCCTTCGCGCACGCGTTCGGCGGCCATTGCCACCGCCTCGCGCATCGGCAGGTTACCGATCACGGCGCCTGCAATGCGCATCGATTCGAGTACAGGTACCGCGCTACCCGTGAGGATGCTGAACGTGCGGGTGAAGCGCGCGGACTCAAGCCCGCGCAGGATCCGCCCGGCCAGCGGGACTCGCAGCAGCACGGCATCCACGCGACGACGAGCCTGCGGGGCCTTTATCCAGCGCAGAAAGAGCACGAGTCCGAGCGCTAAAACGACGGCGATCCACGGCCCCGCTTCGCGCACGAAGGCGCTGCCTGCTAACAGAATCCGCGTTGCCAGCGGCAGGGTGTCACCGCCCGCCTCGAACACCTCGACCACCTGCGGTACGACGTAGGTGAGCAGGCCGGTGACGATCGCGAGACTCATGACCGTGAGTACGATCGGATAGAGCAGGGCGCCAAGAATGCGCTGTCGCAGCCGATCGCGATTCTCGGTGTAGTCCGCCAATCGCTCGAGCACGGTATCGAGCCGTCCCGATTGCTCGCCCGCGGCGACGGTCGCGCGATAGATCTCCGGGAAGACGCGCGGGAAGCTACCGAGCGCCTCGGCCAGCGGTGCGCCTTCGACCACGCGCGCACGGACGGCAGCGACGGTACGGCGCACGATCGGGCTCTCGGACTGCTCCGATACCGCGAGCAGACCCTCCTCCAGCGGCAGTCCGGCCTTCACCAGTGTCGCGAGTTGGCGGGTGAGCAGAGCAAGCTCGCTGGCGCGGATGTGCTTGCGGCGATATTCGAAAGAGCGTCGGGCGGGGCCCGTGGATCGCGCCGTGATCGGCGCAACCTCAACCGGCAGCAGGCCTTGCTCGCGCAGCGCCTGGCGCACGAGGCGCGCACTGTCGCCCTCGAGCACGCCGCGACGTTCGATGCCGCCGTTATCGAGCGCGGTGTATTCGAAGGCGGGCATGTACTCAGTCTTCGCGCGTCACGCGCAGGACTTCCTCGAGCGTGGTCTCGCCGCGGCGCACCTTCGCGAGTCCATCGTCGCGAATGGAGGGCGTCAGGCCGCGGGCGTGTCGCTCGAGTTCGGCCTCGGAGGCGCCGTCGTGGATCAAGGTACGCAGTTGCTCATCGACCATGACAAGCTCGTAGATTCCCGTGCGGCCCCGATAGCCCTCCCCATTGGTGCGCGGTCGGCGTAGCGACAGGGCGGGTGCATCCGGGGTGAGCCCGAGCTGACGCCGCTCGATGTCCGAGGCGACATAGGTATCGCTCAGAGCAGGATCGAGCGTGCGCACGAGGCGCTGCGCGACGATGCCGATGAGGCTCGAGGCGAGCAGGAAGGGCTCGACGCCCATGTCGCGTAGACGCGTGATGGCGCCGACCGCGGTGTTCGTATGCAGCGTCGAGAGCACAAGATGGCCCGTGAGAGAGGCCTGCACGGCGATCTGCGCCGTTTCGAGATCACGAATCTCGCCCACCATCACGATGTCTGGATCCTGACGCAAAATGGCGCGCAGGCCGCGGGCGAAGCTCATGTCGACCTTGGTATTCACCTGCGTCTGGCCGATGCCGTCTAGGTCGTACTCGATCGGATCCTCGACCGTCATGATGTTGCGCGTGCGATCGTTGAGTCGGGTCAGTCCCGCATACAGCGTGGTGGTCTTGCCCGAGCCCGTGGGGCCGGTCACGAGCAGGATGCCGTTTGGTTTATGGATCAGTCCATCGAGCAGCGTCGCGATCGAGGGGTCCATGCCGAGCTCGCCAAGATCGAGTCTTCCCGCTTGTTTATCGAGTAAGCGCAGCACCACGCGCTCGCCGTGACCGGCAGGGATCGTCGAGACGCGCACGTCGACCGCGCGTCCGGCGACGCGTAGGCCGATACGCCCATCTTGCGGCAGTCGGCGCTCGGCGATGTCGAGCTTGGACATCACCTTGATTCGCGACACCACCGCTGCGGCGACCGCACGACGCGTCTCGAGTACCTCGCGCAGCACGCCGTCGATGCGCAGACGCACAACGAGGCGATTTTCGAAGGGTTCGATATGAATGTCCGAGGCGCCGAGGCGCAGTGCCTGCGTGAGCAGCGCGTTGATGAGGCGGATGATGGGCGCATCGTCCTCGCTCTCGAGTAGGTCGACCTGCTCGGGCAGTTCCTGCGCGAGTAGCGTGAGATCTGCCGACTCGCCGAGATCGTCCGCCGCCTCGCGTGCATCCGAGTCGGCCTCGTATGCCGCTCGCAGATGCGCATCGAATTCATCGCTGGTCACGCGCTGCAGCGTCACTTCGCTACCGAGGTAACGCCGAGCTTCGGCGATGGCGGTGAGCGTCGTGTCGGGACGCAGCAACAGCTGCACGCGATCGCCGTCCGCGTGGGACACCAGCACGCCGTGTCGGCGCGCGAACGTCAGCGGCAAGGAGCGGCGGGACGCCGGGGCCGCGGTCGGGCCCGGCACCGCATTCATCGGGGAACTCCGTCTTTGGTGTCGGCGGCAGGTAACTCCGGTAGCTGGCCGGGTTTTTCACCCGGCAGCAGCGGTAGTCCGTCGAGTTTCGGCGCGAGACGTTGCTGCTGATCGCGGAGGTAGTTGTACTTTTGGTTCGTCTCGAAAGTGGCTGCCACGCCGTCGCGTAAAATGCGCGGCTGAATGAAAACCATCAGATTCGTCTTGGTTTTCTTTGCACTGCGCGTACGGAAGAGTTCGCCGATCAGCGGGATACGACCCAAGAAGGGTACGCGCTGCTCGGCATCGGTTTGTGCGTCTTGGATGAGACCGCCGAGCACCACCGTGCCTCCGTCCTCGATCAGCACGTTGGTGTTGATGGTGCGCTTGTTGGTGACCAGATCCACTGCGCCGCTGCTGGTGGCTGCGATGCTTGAGCTCTCCTGCTCGATTTTGAGCATCACCGAGTCGCCCTCATTGATTTGAGGTGTGATGCGCAGGATGGTGCCGACCTCTTGGCGCTGGATGGTTTGAAACGGGTTTAGCAGGGCGTTCGTATTGCCCGCGGCCGCGCTGTACTGCCCCGTGATGAACGGGACTTCTTGGGCCACTTTGATCTCGGCTTCTTGGTTATCCATCGTGACGATCGAGGGCGTCGCGATGATGTTGGTGGTCGAGTCGCCGCGCAGCGCGCGTAGCACCGCGGCGAAGTTCACTCCGGTTCCGCCGATACGGCCGACACCGACGGTCGTGCCGCGCGGAATTTGCGTGAGCGTGGTCGGGTCGTTGGCCGCGCGGGCAAGATCCACGATGCTCACGCCGCCCACCGGCTCGATGAATCCGCCGACCGCCTCGTCGGAGCGCGAGCCGTCGATGAGCCAGTTCACCCCGAGCTCGGCGGACTTATCGGCCGATACCTCCACGATGATTGCCTCGACGATCACTTGGGCGCGGCGGATGTCGAGCTTGTCGATCACGCTCATGAGTGCGGTCATGGTCTTGGCGGGTGCGGTGATCACGAGCGCGTTGGTCTCGGGCTCAGCCCAGATCACGGTGCTGCGATCGGCGCTCGCGGTGCCGCTTGCGGCGCCCGCCGCGGCGCTGGTCGTGCCTACGAGCTGTTCTTTGAGCTTGGCGGCGATCTTCTCGGCATCGGCATAACGCAGGTAACGCACGCGGGTGTCGCCGCCGTTGGCGAGCGGCGTGTCGAGATAGGCGATGAGCGTGCGCGCTCGCAGTCGCTGGGTTTTCTCGCCGGCGAGCAAGATGCTGTTCGAACGCTCGTCCGCTACGACGCGCAGAGGGGCTATCCCGCCCTCGGCGGCGGTCTGCGCGGGATTCAGGGCGCTCATCGTTCGAACGACTTCAGCCGCCGAGGCGTTCTGCATCTGCACGACCTCGACATCCGCATCGCTCTGCTGATCGATGCGACGAATGATGCGCACCATTCGGGTCACGTTGTTGGCGCGGTCCGCGAGGATCAGCATGTTAGATGAGGGGTAAGCCGCCAGATGCGCGTTCTGCGGCATCAGCGGCCGCAGAATCGCCACCAGCTGGGCCGCGCTGACATTCGTGACCGACACGACCTGCGTGACGAGCTCGTCCGACGACTCGCTGACCCGATCGGGCAGGTCGTTGCCCGGCATGGTCCGCGAGTTGGCATCCGGGATGATCTTGACGGTCTTACCCGAGGGCACGGCGACGAAGCCATGAACCTGCAGCAGTCCGAGAAACGCTTCGTAGAACGCGTCGGGAGTCATCGGCGTGCTCGAGAGCATCGTCACCTGCGCGCGCACTCGCGGATCGACGATGATGTTCTTGCCGGTCGCATTGGCGACCGCCTCGATCACCTGCGTGATTTCCGCATCCTTGAAGTTTGGTGTGTACCGCTGCCCGCTGGCTTGCTGCGCGAGGGCAGGCACCGCAGCAAACAGCAGCAGTGCAAACAGGGGGCGGTGGCGGATGTATCGGGTTGTTGGCATGGTTCGCGCCTAACTTCGAGCACTATATCGCAAGGTTATGTCAAGTAAGCGGTGCTGCGAGCACGCTCGCGACGTTGACGGACAGGCGCTCCTCGCGTCCGTCACGCTCGAGGGTCAGCACGGACTCCGGAGAGCCGGTCAGGGACCGCAGGAACTGCTCGGCATTGGCCGGATCCGCGAGCGGCACGTCGTTGATCGCGAGCACGAGATCACCTGCACGCAGGCCAAGCTGGTCGAAGACTCGCGGGTCATTGCCGGGATACACACGCACGCCGGCTGAGCGGCCAGGGCGCACCACCACCTGCCAGCGCAGCAGGCCCGACAGAGCATCGCTTGTAATGGAGTTCGCGGGGGGCGATGCGGCGGAATCCGGCGCGATGAGGCTGCCAACAGATCGCTGCGGGAGGGCGAGGTACTCCGTCACGCCACTTCGATCGATCAGGATTCGATCCGGGTAAACGCCAGCCAGGCGTGCGCCGCCGGGCAGCGATGCCCCGACCGAATACACCTGGGCACTGCCGCCGCCCTCACCGATGATGGCTTGGCCCTCGGCGGGATCTGCTTCCGCAAGCACCCCGGCGAGCTGCAGGTTGAGCGAGGTGGGCGAAATCGACGAGGGGTCTGCTGCTCGCGGCTGTCCGAAGAGGCGCGCCTCGCGGATCTGCTCGATCACATCCCGTGCCGGGTCCGCCGTATCGGTGGGGGCGGGGCTCAACGGGTCGTGCGCCCCGAACTGGCCGGTGATGATCCACGCGAGCTGCAGGCCCAGCACGAGCACGAGCAGACCGGACACAAGCTGTGGGGGGTCGGGTCGGCGAAACATCGTGCCCGATCATACTTGAGTTGCTGCACTACCCCCCCTATAACAAGGGGGCATGTCGACTGAACCGATCCGTCCCGAGGGTACGACCGATGTGGCCGAGGCCACCCCCGAGGTCAAGCAGCCACCGCTTTTCCAGGTGGTGCTGCTCAACGACGATTACACTCCTATGGAGTTCGTCGTCGACGTCCTCGAGCGCTTCTTCGGGATGGCGCGGACGCAGGCGACGCAGGTGATGCTCGAGGTGCACATGCGCGGCAAAGGGGTTTGCGGCGTGTATACCCACGAGATCGCCGAAACCAAGGTCGCGCTCGTCACGCGCTACTCGCGCGACCACCAGCATCCGCTCCTGTGCACCATGGAAGAGGCCTGAACGTGCTGTCGAACGAACTTGAATCCTGCCTGAACCAGGCATTCCAATCGGCCCGCGAGGGACGTCACGAATTCCTCACCGTAGAGCATCTGTTGCTCGCGATCCTCGAGGCACCGCGCGTGACCGAGGTGCTGCGTGCCTGCGGCGGTGATCCCAAGAAACTTGCCGCCGATCTGCGTGAACACATCGATCAGACCGCCCCGCGCCTACCTGAGGGCGAGGATCGCGAGGTGCAGCCAACGCTCGGTTTCCAGCGGGTGCTGCAGCGTGCGGTATTTCACGTTCAGTCGAGCGGGCGCAAGGAAGTCGGCGTCGCCAACGTGCTGGTGGCCATCTTCAGTGAGAAGCAGAGCCACGCCGTCTTCCTGCTGGCGCGGCAGGAGATCTCGCGTCTTGATGTGGTTAATTACGTCTCCCACGGCATGTCGAAGGTCGCCGAGGAGCGTGCGTCCGAGTCTAACGAGAGCTCGGGCACGGCGAGCAAGGCGGAGGCCGACGGCGAGTCAAGCAGTGCACTCGAGAAGTACGCCAGCAACCTCAACGCGCTCGCCGCCGAAGGCAAGATCGATCCGCTGATCGGGCGCCAGCTCGAGGTCGAGCGCACCATCGAGATTCTTTGCCGTCGTCGCAAGAACAATCCGCTCTACGTCGGCGAGGCCGGAGTCGGCAAAACCGCGATCGCCGAGGGCCTCGCGCGCCGCATCGTTGAAGGGCAGGTCCCGGAGGTGCTCGCCGGCTGCACGATCTACTCGCTCGATCTCGGCTCGCTGGTGGCTGGCACCAAGTACCGCGGCGATTTCGAGAAGCGCCTGAAAGCCGTCATCACCGAACTGCGTAAGCAGCCCGGCGCGGTACTGTTCGTCGACGAGATCCACACCGTCATCGGTGCGGGTGCAGCCTCGGGTGGTGTGATGGATGCGAGCAATCTCATCAAGCCCGTACTCACCAGCGGCGAGTTGCGCTGCATCGGCTCGACCACCTACCAAGAATATCGCGGTATCTTCGAGAAGGACCACGCACTCGCGCGTCGCTTCCAGAAGATCGATGTCGTCGAGCCCTCGGTGGCTGAGACCATCGAGATCCTCAAGGGACTGCGCAGCCGCTTCGAGGAACATCACGGCATTCGCTACACCGACGAGGCGCTCAAGGCAGCGGCCGAGCTGTCCGCGCGGCACATCAACGATCGACACCTGCCCGACAAGGCGATCGACGTGGTCGATGAGGCGGGCGCGCGCCTGCGACTGAAGCCGGTAGCCGAGCGCAGCGAGACGGTCGATGTGTCGCACATCGAGGAAGTCGTTGCGCGTATCGCGCGCATTCCGGCCAAGACGGTCTCGAGCAACGACAAGGAAGTGCTGCGTAATCTTGAGCGTAATCTTAAGCTCGTGATCTTCGGTCAGGATCGGGCCGTCGAGACGCTCTCATCGGCCATCAAGATGGCGCGCTCGGGCTTGGGTGATACGCGCAAGCCGGTCGGCAGCTTTCTCTTTGCAGGCCCCACGGGCGTTGGCAAGACTGAGGTCACTCGTCAGCTTGCCATTGCGCTCGGTATTGAGTTCCTGCGCTTCGATATGTCCGAATACATGGAGCGTCACACGGTCTCGCGCCTCATCGGTGCGCCACCGGGCTACGTGGGTTTCGATCAGGGCGGGCTGCTCACCGAGGCAGTATCCAAGCATCCGCACGCCGTGCTGCTGCTCGATGAGATCGAGAAGGCTCACCCGGATGTCTTCAACCTGCTGTTGCAGGTGATGGACCACGGCACGCTCACCGACAACAACGGCCGCAAGGCCGACTTCCGCAATGTCATCCTCA
>JBMSXG010000022.1:0-26903 GCA_049425405.1 Steroidobacteraceae bacterium | reverse complement strand
AAAGACGAGGGCTGCCGAAGCAGCCCTCGTCTTTTAGGGCAGGTGCACGATAGGCGCCGAGCCGTTAGAGTGCAGGGCCGCCAGAGGTCCAATGATGACGATCGACTCTCCTTTCCGTACCAGCGACAGTCTGAGAAGCGTCCGCTACGAAATACGTGGCAGTCTGGCGCGTCGAGCGCTGGAGCTCGGTCGCAAGGGATACGAGATCATTTCGCTGAACATCGGTAACCCTGCGCTCTTCGGCTTTCGCACGCCGGAGACGATGCGCCGCGCGATGATCGAGAACTTCACGGATAGCGAGGGCTACTGTCATCAAAAGGGAATCTTCCCTGCGCGTGAAGCCATCGTCATGCAGCAGCAGGCACGGGGTGTGCAGGGGGTCAGCGCCGAGGAAGTCTTCATCGGCAACGGCGTCAGCGAGTTGATCGATCTAACGTTGCGGGCACTGTTGAACGAGGGCGATGAGGTGCTGGTGCCCAGCCCCGACTATCCACTCTGGACGGCAGCAGTCACGCTCAATCGCGGGCGGCCCGTGCATTATGCCTGTCGACCCGATAACAGTTTCGTACCGGATCCAGAGCAGATCGAGTCGCTGATCACGCCGCGTACTCGTGCGATCGTGGTCATCAATCCCAACAATCCCACCGGTGCGGTCTACCCTCGTGCCGTACTCGAGTCCATCGTACGAATCGCTGAGCGTCGCGGCCTGATGCTGCTGTGCGACGAGATCTACGATCAGATCACCTACGAGGGTGCCGAGTTCGTCCCGCTCGCGACGCTCGTGCAGGACACCGTCTGCGTCACGATGTCGGGACTGTCGAAGGTCTATCGCGCCTGTGGATATCGGGTCGGGTGGGCGGTCGTCTCGGGCAAGCTCGCGGCCGCGGGTGATTTCCTGCAAGCGCTGGAGCTGCTCGCCTCGCTGCGTTTGTGCAGCAACGTGCCGGGCCAATGGGCGGTACAGACGGCACTCGGTGGTTATCAGAGTATTCGCGAACTCACGGCACCTGGTGGTCGATTGTTTGACTCGCGCCAGGCCATCATCGACGGAGCGTCAGAAAGATCCTATTTTCAGGTCCACCGACCTGCGGGAGCCTTGTACTCGTTCGTGGGTATTAGCGAGGAAATCGCAGGATTCGATGATCAGGCCTTCGCTCTCGAGCTGCTCGAGCGACACCATGTGCTCGTGGCGCCTGGGGTGAGTTTCAACGTGCCGTATCGGAATCACTTTCGCATTACCAATCTGCCGGAGCCGGCGGTCATCCGCACCGTCTTTAATCGGATGATCACCCTGTTGGATGAGATCAAGGCTCGTCCCTTGCCGCGTCGTGACGAGGTGGTCGTCGAGGCGGGACGAAGATTCAGATAATTTGATTGCACTAAACCAGGCTATTTTTGAGTATCTAGAACGGGGCGGGCGTCTGCTCGTACCGTCGCGCCAGCGCGCAGCTGCCGTCCGACTAGCCTTTACTTATGCCCATCGGCGCGACGAGCGCCCTTGGCGTACCCCAGAGGTTCTCTCCTTCGATGCGTGGGTGGTGATGGCTGCGCGCGAGCTAGCGCGCACGGGCGAGATGCCATTGCCGCGCGTGCTCGAGCCCCACGCGGAGTGGGTTCTCTGGCGCACCGCCGCTCAGCTCTTGATCGATGAGGCGGGCGATTCTCGCTCCAGTGGTCTCGGGGCCGACGCACTCGCAGACTTGCTGCTCGCATCTGCCGAGTTGGCGGGTGAGTGGGGCATCGATCTGTCAGCCCTCAGCGCCGATCCTACGCGCGAGGCGCAATGGTTGTCCCGCGCGGCGTCGGAGGTCAGTCGGCGAGCCGCCGAGCGAGCAGCTCTTCCGGCGCATGCCTTGTGGTCATGCCTGAGCCAGCGCGGCGTTCCACCGTCTGCCGAGTCAGCCGTTGCCATCGGTGAGCCTCCGGCCATGCTTGCGCGATGGGCACAAGGACGGTGGGTATCGGGACACTCAGGCGTCGTCGCTACGAAGGGTCCGCAGGCTCGACGAGTCCGTGCGAGCGTCGCCGCGGACCCCGACGAGGAGCTGCTGCGTACTGCCCACTGGTGTCGTCGTCGCCTAGAGGCTGACCCCTGGGCCCGACTGCTGGTGGTGGTCCCGAATCTCAGTACGCGACGCGTTGCGCTCGAGCGGGCCTTTAACGAAGTGCTCATGCCCGCCTCGAGCTGGGGATCCGGACGTGCGACTCCCGCATTTTTTATTGAGGGGGGTCGAGCGATCAGTGATTACGCAGAGCCGGCCGAAGCATTTTCGCTGTTACGAACGTTGAGCTCGCGTGGCGACGACCAATCGCTCGCCACGCTGCTCGAGGCACGCTGCTGGGGTCGCGCCGGCGAGGCCGCGCGTGCCCGACTCGCGGCACGCTTACGGCGCCTGACCGGCGGTCGCTGGCGTGCAGAGGAGTTCCCGTCGCGCCTTCGCCAACTGAGCGGCGACGCCGAGGCCGATCGGGCCGCTATTAAACTTTGCGCCGACGCCATCGAGTCGGCGGTTGAGGCGTTGCACGCCATGAACCCTGCGCAGGGAGGCTGGTCCGCGGCGATCAAAGCCGCTCTGCGGGCTCTCGGATTCCCGTGGTCTGGTGAGCTCGACTCCGAGCGTGAGCAGCTGCGTCGGCACGTTGACCAATGGCTGAGCGCCATCGAGAGCAGCTTGGTGAGCATCCCGGCGTCGCGACCCCGAGAGGCGATCGAATTGCTCTGGCAGCTGGCGAAGCGCGAACGTTTTGCACCCTCAAGCGGCGATGTCCCCGTCACCGTTACGCCGGCAATCGAGGCGCCGGTCGTTCGATACGATGGTATTCGAGTGCTGGGTCTGCAAGCGGATCGATGGCCGCAACCGGTGAAGGTCGATCCTTTTATTCCCTACGCCCTGCAGCGCGAGCGAGCTATCGTGGCTGCCAGCCCTGCGTTGCGTCTCGCCGCGGGGCGGATCGCCATGGATCAATGGCTGCACTGTGCGGACGAGGTAGTTTGGTCGTTCGCTCGTGGCGAGGGTGATGCGCAGTGGCAGCCGAGCCCATTGATCGAGCCCTGGCTGACGAGCGCCACACCCGAGTCGCCTGCGCGCGTGACGTCGCAGTTCACTCTCGCGGCGCGCCTGCGCAGCGCGAAACCCGTAAAGCTCGACCGCGTTCGCGAGACAATCGGCGCGCCGTTTCGGATGGCAGGCCCAATTCCGGGCGGTAGTTACGCGCTGTCGGACCAACTCGACTGCGCGTTTCGCGCTTATGCCCGACATCGATTGCACGCGCGCGAGGATGAAGCCGCGGAGCCGGGAATCTCGGCGTTACGCCGGGGCCGATTTCTTCATCAGGTTCTCAATCATCTGTGGGGTGAGCTGCGTGATTCGTCTCGGCTCCACGATCCGATCGCATGTCGTGCGGCCCTTGAGCGTGCCATCGAGCTCGCGGCCTCCGAGCCACTGTTCGCGCTACCCGAGCCATCGTGGCAACGCGTGGTGCAGCGCGAGCGGCAGCGCGCGGCTCGAGTGATCGACGCGATGCTCGTTGATGAGGCTAGACGCGAGCCCTTCGAGGTGATCGCTCGCGAGCAGCCCGTAGAGCTTGAGATCGGCGGTGCAACACTCGCGCTGCGTCTCGATCGCATCGATCGATTGCGTGACGGTAGCCAGGCGGTGATCGACTACAAGACAGGTAAGTATCGACGACTGTGCTGGCAGGGCCGCGATTTGGATACGGTGCAGCTGTGGCTCTATGCGCAGGCGGCAGAGCATCTTCAAGTCGGCGGCTTGTCGCGTGTTGGGGCCCTCACGAACCTGCATTTGGTCGCCGCGGGAGATCGATGGGCGGGTCTGCGCAGCCCCGAGGCGTCATTAGGCTTGGCCAAGCCAGCCAAGGAGTGGGTATCGATCCGCGATGAGGCTGAAAGTTTGCTCGCACGGCTCGTCCAGGACTTCTTGGCAGGCGAAGCGTCGGTTGCGCCGAGGCCGAGCGCGTGTCGGCACTGCGATCTGACGACTGTCTGTCGTCGAATGGAATGGCGAGCCGATGCTGCGTTCTACGGCGTGGATGACGAGGGCGGGGCAGAGATCGAGTCATGAGTGCCCCGATACCCATCGACGCGAATGCACGCTCCTGCGCACTCGACACGCGTGTGAGTGTCGCGTTGCAGGCGCCGGCCGGCTCAGGCAAGACGACCATCCTGACGCAGCGTTTTCTGGCGCTGCTCGCGATCGTCGACGAGCCTGAGTCGATTGTGGCTGTGACGTTTACCCGCAAGGCGGCTGCGGAAATGCGTGCGCGTCTGCTCGAGGCGCTGCAGCAGGCTTCTCAGGGGAGCGTGACTCCCAAGGACGCCGCGCAGGCTCAGACGTTGGAGCTCGCGCGGGCGGCGCTGGAACACGGTCGTCAGCTCGGTTGGACGCTGGTCGAATCGCCCTCACGCCTACGCATTCTTACCATCGATGGTCTCAACCGTTCTATCGCTGCCGCGTTGCCACTGTTGTCCGACGGGGCAGGGACGCTCGATATCGCTGAGCAGCCGCAGCAGCTCTATCGGGAGGCTGCGCGACGCGCTCTCGAGGACGCGGAGTCGGATCCCTCGATGCAGGCTGTGTCAGATTGTGTCTTTGGCCGACTCGATAATCAGTGGGACAAGCTGGAAGCGCTCTTGGCGAGGATGCTCGCCCGACGTACCCAATGGCTTCGCTATCTGACCGGTCAGCAGCCCGGCGAGCTACGCGAGCTGATCGCAACAAACCTCGCGATGCTGGCCGAGGAATCGCTACGGGCGCTACGCACGCGATTGTCTGACGAATGGCTCGACGAGGGAGTGCGACTCGCTCGGTTGGCGATGGTGGAGTTACAGCTCTCGGGGAACGATCGGGATCTGCAAAGAGAGTTAGAGCGTGTGGCGAGCGGCCGACCGACGGACCTGGGCGACTGGGGCGCTGTTCTTGGGTGGTGGCGAGCCCTGTCGCATCTGGCGCTGACGCGAGACGGTACGTTGCGAAAAAGCGTTTCGGTGAGGATCGGCTTTCCAGCGAAGCAGCCCGAGCAGCGCGCAGCCAAAGAGGCGATGGAGGCGTGGTTAGAGGCCTTGCAACGCGATTCCGCAGCGATCTCATGGCTTGCGGAGATGCGCGGGCTGCCGTCGCCGCAGCTCTCGAGTCAGGACTCCGAGGCATTTGACGCACTCGTCCAATTGCTGCGCTACGCGGCAGCCGAACTGTTGGTTCACTGTCAGCAGACTGGACAGGTGGACTATGTCGCGATCGCCTCCGCGGCGCGCGCCGCGCTGCTCGACCCTGATCTTGGCAGCGATCGGCTCGTCCATCAGGGAGCACGGCTTGAGCACATCTTGATTGACGAGTTCCAGGACACCTCGATCGAACAGTTCGAGTTACTGGCAGCATTGACGGCCGACTGGACGGTGGGGGATGGGCGCACGGTCTTCATTGTGGGCGACCCGATGCAGTCGATTTACCAGTTTAGAGAGGCTGAGGTTGGCCTGTTCGCCCAGGCGCGTGAGCGGGGAGTGGGCCACCTAAGATTCGAGTCGTTAGCCCTGCAGTGCAATTTCCGCTCGCAGCTGCCACTGGTCGAATTTTGTAACAGTGTGTTCTCGAAGGTATTCCCGGCGGAAGCGCTGCCGCGTGAGGCCGGTGTTCCTTATCTGGCAAGCACAGCGGCCGTCACTCGCGCCAGTCGCCTGCCTGTCGGCGTACGTTTACGCGGGTTTGAGACGAGCGGGGAAGGAAGGCTCGATCGTCATCGCGAGGCGCTCGCTGTATTGCAGATCGTGCAAGAGGCGCGCCGCGTCGACGCTGCGGCGAGCATTGCGATACTCGTCACGGCGCGTGCTCATGCCACAGTGCTCGTTCAGACCCTTCGTGATGCCGGTGTCGCGGTACAGGGCGTTGACCTCGTTCCACTCGCCGAGCGGCCCGTCGTACAGGATCTGCTGTCACTGACCCGTGCCATCCATTCCTTGTCGGATCGCATCGCTTGGCTGTCGGTATTACGAGCGCCCTGGTGCGGGCTGTCGCTCGTGGAGCTATCGATTGCGGTCGAGGGGTCGCCTCACTCGACCGTCCTCGAAGTGCTACTCGATCCCGAGCGGCAAGCACGCTGGTCGGACCCGATGCGCGAGCGGATCACTCGCCTGCTTAAGGTGATGGAGGCGGTTCGATCGTTGTCGCATCTGCCGCTGGCGTCACGGGTCGAGCGCGCCTGGTGGCAGCTCGGTGGGCCGAGCGCATACGCGGAAGCGCAGGCGCTTGATGACGCTCGGCGCTATCTCGACACGCTCGCAACGAGTGAGCTCGATCAAGAATCGCTGGAAATGCTGCTTGGCGATCTCTTTGCTGCGAGCGATCCGGACCCGGCTGCCGTGCAGGTGATGACGATTCACCGCGCCAAGGGGCTGGAGTTCGATGTGGTGATCATGCCGGGTCTCGAGCGGCAGTCGCGGCGTGATGAGCCGGAACTGTTAGATTGGGTGAGCTGGTCTGAGTCTGACGGTCGTGATGTGCTGCTTATCGCTCCGATCCGTGCGCCAGAAAGCGAGCAACCTACGGAGCTGGGTCGATGGATCAGACGCCTGCGCGCGCAGCGAGCCGGCCGCGAGCGTGCTCGGCTGATGTACGTGGGCGTGACCCGTGCACGCTCGTCCCTGCATTTGCTTGCGACGCTGCGGCAGTCTGACGGTCAAACCACGCCCCCGAGCCCTTCGAGCCCGCTCGGTATTTTGTGGCCGGCGGTGAGTGCGGGCTTCGAGAGGCTCGAGCCGCAGCCGGATAGCGCACAGCCATCATTGGATACGGGTGGGCTGATGCGATTACCCCAGGATTGGGTGCCGCCGTCCTGCCCTGAGGACGTCCGTTTTGAGTCACTTGCGCTGACCAGCGGTGAGCTTATGGTCGATGCAGCGGCGGCCGACCGCGTCCGCGCGACCTCGCGATCCGTGCGCGATGATACGGCCCGCTTGGTGGGTATCGTGCTACACCGGGAACTGGAGCGCCTGGCTCACCTGCCGCAACTGCCGAGCGCCACTGATTTCGCCGACTCGGATGAACGATGGCGCGCCTTGCTGCAGGCAGAGGGTGTCGCTGCAATCAATCTCGACTGGGCGCTCGAGCGAATACGCGAGGGCATCACTCGTACACTCGAGGATTCACGAGGCAGATGGATTCTGTCACGCCGCGCAGCCGATGATGGAATCGAGTGGCCGTTGACGGGTCGTCATGAGGGTCGCTGGATCAGTATCGTGATCGATCGCGCGTTCGTCGATGAAACAGGGCAACGCTGGATCGTCGATTACAAAAGTTCAATTCCGGAAGAGGGGGTCTCCCTCGACCGCTTTTTATCGGATCAGCGCGAGCAATACTCCCCTCAGCTGCGCCGCTACGCCGATTTCGTCGCGAGACTTGAGGGCCGAAGTGTCCGTGCAGCGCTGTATTTTCCTTTGCTGGCCCAATTCGTTGAAGTCGAGCTCACCAGGTCCCGCTGAGCTCAAGCGTAACAGCGCCTCCCGCCTCGGGACGGCCAAGGCGAGCGAGAAGCCGACCGAGCTCGCTCGAGCCGTCGCGGACGAACGCCCGACCGACCAGTCGGTAACCGCTACCATTTGGAAACTCGAGTGTCCCGGCGATCTGAAGGGGGCCCGGTTGCGATTCGAGCCGTGCGATCCACGGCGGTTGCGCGGCGCGGACCGAATCCCAGATCAGATCGATATCCGGAAGGACGGTAGCGAATCCGAATATCTGAATCCGTCTTAAAGCGAGTCGGCCCGCAATCGCCTCAAGTTCATACGACCGACGGCCCTCGGGTGAGACGAGCCGCAACTGCTCAAGATCGAGTTCGATTCGGCCGTCTGCGCGCAGACCGCCGGCAAACGAGGTGGCACGCGGGCCCACCAACTCACGAAGCGTGGCCAGATCGAGGCGGCCGCGCACCGAGTCCAGGGTCAGGCGTCTTGCGCCAAGCGGGCTCACGCGGGCTCTGAGGTGTGAGTCCTCTCTTTGCCACCACACCGATGCGGTATCGAATCCGTGGATCTTCCAACCCAGCGCACCCATGGTCATACCGTCCGCAGTCAACGTGCGGCATTCCCCGTGCCAGAGGCCACCTGACCAGCGCTCACACGCCCAAGAATGCGGCAACAGTGGCGACAGGACGGCCGCCGGCAGCCAAAACACGCTCGCGAGTAGCACTGTCGAGACACCCAGTCCGAGCAGGGTGAAGGTCTCGACCGGCCGAACGGCCAAGGGCTTAATACCGTGGGATCGAAACACGACAACTCAGCGCGACGAGCTGAAAATCAGCGAGCCGTCGACCTTGCCCTCACCGACGGCGCGCAGTTCTGCGGCAATCCAGGTGCCGCTCGCTGCGATTGCCAAAACGTCGAGCAAGGCGTCAAAGCCCGCGTCATTCAGGGTGAGGGTGAGACGATCCGGATCCGAGCGACCGATGAGCACGCTCGATTCAAGACCCGCCTCGCGCAGTGCGCTCGCTAGTCGTTCGACACCGACATTAGGCCCGGCTCGCTTGTCGCTATTAGCGCGCGTCGCCTCGATACGCTGCAGGGTCAGTCGAAGTCCGCCGTCTGGAAGCGCCTCGCTCTGCACCTGCCATCCCGCTGCGCGAAGGGCTGCATGCAGCGTCGTTGAGTCATTGGACTCGCCCGAGGCGAACTCTACGACCAGTTGGCGCTCCGCTGCGCTCACACGCGTTAACGACGCCGAAGGTCTCGATCTAGCGATCAGTCCCAGTGCCTCGAGCGTCGGAGAGATCGACATCGATGCCGACACAGCTGACCCCGTCATCTCGGAGCTCTGCGAGTTTTCTAGGGTGCTCAGACGCTGCTTCTGCAGCACCTGTCCCAGCCCTTGGACGAGCAGAACGGTGGCAAGCAGCGCTGCCGCGACTCGCCAACGTCGCCACGCGGGCTCAGCGGTGGCTGTCGCGCGGGACGCGAAGCGACCTTGCAGAAGATTGATTGCGCTGCCGTCGACGAAGCGTTGAGGCAAGGCATCCGCCGCCGGCAGAGGTTCGAGACGGGCCGGATCGAACCCCGCTGAGCGCCACCGTTCCAGCGCAGGTTCGTGCTCTTGCGCAGCCACCCAGCCCCACGGTGATTCTCCGGATGCGCGCAGTGGCTCGATCAGCGCAGGCCATTCTTCGATGCTGAGTGAGCTACGCTCGCCGTTCGCCGCTCGTAGATGCAGACGCGTACCGTCGAACCAAATCCGATTTATCGGCTCGTAGGGCAGTGCGGCGGCGTCGATAAAGATCGCGGCCGGTCGTAGCGATGCGGATTCGAGAAGCTCGCACCACGCGGTGAGGCGATCTTGCGCGATGACTTCGACGTCGACTCGATGACCATCCTCGCTACTCTCTACAGCGCCCATGGCCAGATGCACGGCTGAGAGATCATCGAGAAGACGATCCTCGATAGCGAAGGGTAGCGCCTCGCGAACCCGGCGTTTGGGCATAGGCGGCAGCGCGACGGTGAGGAACAGCGACTCGGAGCCTGGAATGCAGGCGATCAATCGTCGTGAGCCGACCAGGGCCGCGATGTCGGTTAGCGGCATGGACTGACGAGTGCTCAGCGCCCCGCGCTCGTCGAATATTAGAAGCGACACTGCCGCGTCGCGATGACATCGGTGCAGGCGCAGGAAGGCGAGGTCGGTGATCATTCGTGGGTGCTCCGCGTCAGCAACCGAACCCGGGGGGTCGCCCCGACCGACGTCTCGACGCGCAACAGACTGTACAGTGTGTGCTCGATACTGCCAACGCGGACTCGGGTGACGAGTCTGAAATGACGCGAGCTTTCGGCAAGTCCCACGGCGCGATTGAGAGACTCGAAACGACCCGCTGTACCCAACGTAGTTCGGAAAATCTCCCGCGTCGGAAAGCAACCGCGGGCCCGTGCACGCGCAAGGGCCTCGTCTTCGTCCCGCCATTGACGCTCGTTCGCCAGGGCATCGAGCACAGCACCGGTCGCCGTACAAAGATTCACACTCGTATCGCGTGGCAGTGCAGCGACGTGAGGGGCGAGCCGTATAAACCGTTCGGTACCAAACTCTGGTAGCGCCAACAGCTCGGTCGTCGATGTGACGGGCAGGTTGATAGCTCGATCGCCTGGGTTGGCGGTGCTATCGATCCAGTCGGCGAATTGTTTTGCCCACTGCGGTTCGAGTTCGAGTGCGACGAGCAAGCGCTCGAATGCCTCGATGGCCTCAGGATTGGCGCGACCTGACGCGTCAACGAGGCGGTTCAGGTTGAATCGCCCCTGCAAATCGAGGAGTTGCGCCCGAACGCTACTTTGCGCAGTGAGGGGCAACGGACCGAGCGGGGCGGCCCAGCGTTGCCCGGTATGGATCGATTCCTCGGGTACTTTTAGTTGTTCCGCCAGCGCTTGAGCGGCAAGGGCCTCGGTACCGCCGGCGATGGCGAGGGCCGTGGAGCGGGCGTGAGCACCCTCCGCCCGTCGAATCTGCAAACCGGTGTCCACAGCGAGAGCGCCGGCGATCGTCGTGGCGATCGCAACGATCACCAAGGCACTCAGCAACGCTGTGCCCCGCGACCGATAAGCGCTCATGTCGGTAGCTCCACCAAGCGCACGATGGCGCCAAAGCGCTCGGTGTCGAGGGTGACTTCGATGACCACGGGTCGTATCCGCAGCATCGAGGGTGGCGCGGCGCCCCCTCCGGTGAGGGGCCATTGCTCGTGCCAGATGCCGTCCGCGTCCTGTGCACGTAACCGCAGCGCGCGTACGCCGCTCATCAGCGCCCGTCGTTTCGGCTCGTTGCTCGGCGTGCTCTCAAGGGCAGGTAACACCACTCGCCAGAGTTGGCCCTGATCGAGCGTCCACTCGATGCGCTGCAAGGCGGGTCGCTCGAGACCGACGGTATTCAGGCGACCGCCGCGGGTGAGGGCAAGCAAGCGTTGATTGCGCGGATCGACTCGCAGCGCCGGCTCGTATGCTCCGCCATTACCGTCCCGTACGGGCCGCGGTTGGCTATCGGACAGATCGGCCGTGAGTAGACTCACTGTGCGTCGCAACGCTTCCAGCTCGCTCTGTTGCTGCTGCAGCGCGGCACGTCGTTCGATCACCTGGTTCAGCGCCGCGTAGCCGAGCGCGAACAGCACCGCGGAAACGAATACGGCGACTAAAAGTTCTAACAAAGTGAATCCGACGCGTCGGTGAATCATGGCGTAGAGCTCGGTGCGCTATCCCAGCTCGAATCACCACGGCCGTGTTCGTCGATCATCGCGCCGCGAAAGCCGCTGAGAGTGGCTAGCGCCGCAGTCGTCTCAGAGTCTGCTGAGCGAATTTCGATGTCGATGCGCAAGACACCTTCGACAGGCGTATCGGTGACCTGTTGGTGGTAGCGCCAACGACGGCCTCCCCAATCCAGCTCGCCCTTACTCACGCCCGCACTCGGCTTCTCTCGGCTCGTTCGCCATTCGACCATTCGGTTCTCAGCAATCCATTCGGCAAACATCCGCTCACGCAGCGTTGTGGTGGTGTCTATCGCGGTACGTAGTGCGCTGAGGACTGCCGCAGCACCGAGCGCCACGATTGCGAGCGCAACCAGCACCTCAATGAGTGTAAATGCGCGACTGCGGTACCTCATCGAACGTCCATGGGTGACAAGGTCACGGTACCCCGTTGATCGATGTAAAGCTGCAGGGGGGGCGACGAGTCAGCCGCCGGCCAGCGCAACGTAAAGTCGGTGAACTCTCCGAGCGCGTCCACGCCAATTTGGGGTCGCGGCGCTTGGCTGTCCTGTGCTCGCGCCGCGAGCACTGCGCGGCGGCCGTCGATCGTCAGCTCGACACGGCGCTCACCCACCCAGCGAGTGGGCTTCAGCGGCGGCGTCTCGTTCACACGCCACTCGCGCCGCTCCGGGTCGTACACCAGGAATTGATAGCCCGCTTGATCCAGCAGCACGCCATATTCGCGCCCCTCGAGCTCTGCTCGATCGCGCAGGTAGTCGAGCATCGCACGCAGCCGTTCTGCATCGCGCTCGTGACCCTTATCCACGCCCGTCACGCCGAGCGATAACAGCGCGCCGGCGATCATCACGCTGACGATGGTCAGTACGACGAGGATTTCAATGAGGGTGAAACCGCTGCGGCGCACCCGATCCACTCTCAGTTGTCGAGATTCCAATTGCCGATGTCGTCGTCGTTCTCGCCGCTACCTTCTACGCCGTCGGGGCCAAGCGAGTAGAGGTCGTATTCCCTCCCGCGCTGGCCGGGGTAACGATAGCGATACGCGTTTCCCCAAGGGTCGCGGGCGATTCGGGCGATGTAGCCGCCGTCCTTCCAGTTACGCAGCGACGGATCGTCCGGTTTAGTGATCAGCGCAGCGAGACCTTGCGCGGTCGTTGGAAAACGCGCGGTGTCGAGACGGTACATCGACAGCGCCGTTTCCAGCGTCTGGATATCCGCTGCGGCTTTGGTGATCCGAGTGTCGTCGACCCGGCCCATGACGCGCGGCACGATGAACGCCGCGAGCAGGCCGATGATGACCACGACCACCATGATCTCGACCAAGGTGAAACCATTTCGAGACGGCTGAAGCTGCAGCATGGGTGAAGGATACCAATCCGGCCCGCAGGGCATCACCCCTACGTATAATCCACCCATGCCTACCGCATTTGTCTTTCCTGGGCAGGGGTCCCAGTCGGTCGGAATGATGGCCGCGCTCGCGGCGCAGTTCCCGGTCGTACGGGCTACCTTCGACGAAGCGTCTGCGGTCTTTGGTGACGATTTGTGGGCGCTGGCCTCGCAGGGCCCGGCCGAGCGGCTCGCACTCACCGAGATCACCCAACCGGTGATGTTGGTGGCGGGCGTTGCGACGTATCGGGCCTGGCTGGCGGCAGGTGGTACGGCACCCGAGGTGGTCGCAGGGCACAGTCTCGGCGAGTTTTCCGCTCTCGTCGCGGCGGGCGTCATCGATTTCCCCTCCGCGGTGTCTCTGGTGCGATTTCGTGGTGAGGCCATGCGCGATGCCGTACCGGCGGGTGAGGGCGGTATGGCGGCGATCATCGGTCTCGACGATGCCGACGTCGAAGCCGCCTGTGCGGAGGCGGCTCAGGGTGAAGTCGCCGAAGCCGTCAATTTCAACGCGCCCATGCAGGTGGTGATTGCAGGTCACGCCGCTGCGCTCACGCGTGCCAACGCAGCGGCTAAGGCGCGAGGTGCCAAACGCGCGCTGTCCTTGCCCATCAGTGTGCCGTGTCACAGCAGCCTGATGCGGGGTGCCGCGTTGCGTTTGCGCGAGCAGCTCGCCCGCGTTTCCTTTAAGGCGCCTTCGATACGCTTTGTCAGTTCGGTGGATGCGGCCGACTATTCGCAACCCGAGGCAATCGCTGATTTGCTGTACCGCCAGCTCGCGAGTCCCGTGCGCTGGGTAGCGACGGTGCAATCGCTGCTGGCGGGCGGAATCGATCGGATCGTGGAGTGCGGTCCGGGCAAAGTGCTGACCGGTCTTAACCGTCGTATCGACAAGTCAGGCACGGCGCAATGTCTCGCTCTCGAGGATCCCGCTGCGCTGACCGACGCCCTTGGAGCTCGCTCATGAGTACATCATTTTCCCTTGGCTCACTGGAAGGCGAACTTGCGCTGGTGACCGGTGCCTCGCGCGGAATCGGTCGCGCGATCGCGGAGGCGCTCGCCGGCGCGGGTGCCCGCGTCATCGGTACGGCGACCGGCGAGCCTGGCGTTCGCACCATCAACGATTTTCTTGGCTCGCATGGGCGTGGCGCCCAGCTCGATGTCGCCAGCCCAGAGTCGATAGACGCCTTATTCGGCGATCTTGACGCTCGGGACGAGTCGCCGACGATCCTGGTCAACAATGCCGCTATCACTCGCGACAATCTTCTCGTGCGGATGAAACCAGAGGAGTGGGACGCGGTCATCGACACAGATCTGGGCTCGGTGTTCCGCCTTGCGAGGGGGTGCTTGCGCGGCATGATGAAGCGCCGCCAGGGTCGGATCATCAATATCACTTCGGTCGTTGGCGCGATGGGTAACCCTGGCCAGACCAACTATGCCGCTGCTAAGGCCGGGGTCATTGGCTTTACGAAGTCACTTGCCCGAGAGGTCGCCAGTCGGGGGATCACCGTTAACGCCATCGCCCCGGGGTTCATCGATACCGACATGACCCGATCTTTGACCGAAGAGCAGCGCGCCGGCTTGCTCGGGGGTATTCCGCTGGGTCGGCTTGGTCAGGCGCAGGACATCGCGGCGGCCGCGGTCTATCTGGCGTCCCCGGCCGGCGGGTATCTGACCGGGCAGACCCTGCACGTCAACGGTGGGATGCACATGGCCTAAGGAGGGCAATGGGCCAGGTGAAGAAGTTTATTAAAATCAATTAAATCAAGGGGTTACGGATATTCGATTGGCGCTCACCCCCCGATCCCGTAAAATTCGTCCGCCGCTACCGGCTACCTCAAGAGGCCTTATCACTGATGAGCACCGTCGAACAGCAAGTCAAAGCCATCGTTGCCGAACAGCTCGGCGTGAAGCTGGAGCAGGTCACCAGCAACGCGTCCTTCGTCGACGACCTTGGCGCCGATTCGCTCGACACCGTTGAACTCGTGATGGCCCTGGAAGAGGAGTTCGAGACCGAAATCCCGGACGAGGATGCCGAGAAGATCACCACGGTACAGCAGGCCATCGATTATGTGACGGCTCGCCGCAAGGCCTGAGTCATCTCGTTTGAAACCGGCGGGGCCGGCCAGGCGGCCGGCCCTCGTCATTTGTGGGGGCGAAGTGAGTAAGCGTCGGGTCGTTGTGACGGGGCTTGGTATCGTTTCCCCCGTTGGCAGCACGGTGAAGAGCGCGTGGGATGCCATTCTGCGCGGCCAGAGCGGTATTGGCCCGATCACCCGGTTCGACACCGCCGCGTTCCCCACCCGTATCGGCGGAGCTGTAAGCGGCTTTGATATCGGCGAGTACATCTCGCCGAAGGAAGCTCGTCGGATGGATGAGTTCATCCACTACGGCGTGGCGGCGGGCGTACAGGCGGTGACGGATTCGGGCATCGATTTCGCCGCGCTGGATGGTGAGCGCTGCGGTGTGATCATGGGCGCCGGGATCGGCGGGCTGCAGACCATCGAATCGGAACACGACGCCTTCCTCGCTGCGGGCGGGCCGAGAAAAATTTCGCCGTTCTTCATCCCCGCCTCGATCATCAACATGATTGCGGGTCATCTATCGATTCGTTACGGACTCAAAGGCCCCAATCTCGGTGTGGTCACGGCCTGTACGACCTCCACCCATGCCATCGGACTTGGCCTGCGAACCATTCAGTACGGCGATGCCGAGGTGATGCTCGCAGGGGGCGGGGAGATGTCGACCACCCGGCTCGGTATCGGCGGATTCTCACAGGCTAAAGCACTCTCGCAGCGCAACGACGCGCCGGCCGAGGCGTCGCGGCCTTGGGACCGCGATCGAGACGGCTTCGTGGCGGCCGATGGTGGTGGAGCGTTGCTGCTTGAAGAACTCGAGCACGCCCGGCGCCGTGGCGCGACCATCTACGCTGAGCTCGTGGGTTTCGGCATGAGTGGTGATGCTTACCACATCACGGCACCGCCGGAGGATGGCGCGGGTGCGAGACTCGCGATGCGAAATGCGCTGCGGGATGCAGCACTCGACCCTTCAGCCGTTCAGTATCTCAACGCCCATGCGACCTCGACGCTGCTCGGCGACCGGGCGGAGACCGTCGCCATCAAGAACGCTTTCGGATCGCATGCGGCACGTCTGGCCGTTAGTTCGACCAAGTCGATGACGGGACATCTGCTTGGCGCCGCAGGCGTGATCGAGGCGCTGTTCAGCGTGCTCGCGATTCGAGATCAGGTTGCGCCGCCTACGATTAATCTCGCGAACCCCGACCCGGAGTGCGACCTCGATTACGTGCCGCACACTGCGCGCTCGATGAACATCGATGTCGCGATGTCCAACTCGTTCGGCTTCGGCGGTACGAACGGGACCCTCATTTTCCGTCGCTTCAACGGCTGACCGGCGACGATGGCGGGCCGGCGATCTGTCGTGCGCCGACTCCTGACGGGGATGATCGTCCTGCTGTCAGCTGGCGCGGCTGGCGCTGCCGCGTTTGCCTACTGGCAGATCGAACGCCCCGGGCCACACATCGAGGATGTACGAATTGACGTCCGCCGCGGCGACAGTCTGCGAACGGTGCTCGCACGCCTCGAATCCCAGGGTGTGCTGCGCTCCGCAAGGCTCGTCGAGCTATACGCGCGCGTCACTCGACCCTCTCTGTCCGTTCGCCGCGGGCGTTATCTCATCCCAGCGGGTCTTGCCGCACACGATGTGCTCGGTCAGCTCGAGGCGGGTAGGGTGCAGCTCGAGTCGATCACGATCATCGAGGGGTCGCGATTCAGCGATCTGCGCCGAGCGTTAGTTGCCCATCCGGAGATCGAGCAGACTCTGGGTGAGGCGACCGACGAGGAGATCATGCGACGTCTTGGCGAAATCGGCCGTCATCCGGAGGGGCGTTTCTTTCCCGACACCTACCGATTTGCGGCGGGCACGCGTGACATCGAACTGCTGGCCCTTGCCAACCGACGGCTACGAAGTCGTCTCGAGGCGATCTGGGCGACGCGTGTCGATAAGCTGCCGATCGCTTCGGCCGACGAAGCCTTGATCCTCGCGTCGATCGTCGAGAAAGAAACCGCGTTGGCGAGCGAGCGCCCGAGAATCGCGGGCGTCTTTGTCGAGCGTCTGCGTCGTGGCATGCGCCTGCAGTCGGATCCGACGGTCATCTACGGAATCGGCGATCGGTACGACGGCAACATCCGGCGGCGCGATCTGCGAACCGATACACCGTACAACACTTACACGCGCAATGGCCTACCGCCGACGCCCATCGCTCTGCCGGGTGAGGCGGCTTTACAAGCTGTCGCACGACCGAAGGTGACCGGCGAGATTTTCTTCGTCGCCACCGGAGACCCGGACGGTTCGCACGTGTTTTCGCGAACGTATCCCGAGCATCGCCGGGCGGTCGAGGCTTTCGTCGCGCGCCGCCGTGCCGAGGCGCTGACCACGTCGCAGCCCGCATCTGTCGGCGGTGCGCCGTGAGGGGTCGTTTCATCACGCTCGAGGGGATCGAGGGTGCCGGTAAAAGCACGGTCGCTGCGGCCCTGGTGGCGTATTTACAGTCGCAGGGGCGGCCCGTCCGTTTGACACGGGAGCCCGGTGGTACACCGCTTGCGGAAAGACTGCGTGCGGTCGTTCTCGAGCGCGGAGACGAAGCCGTTTCGCCGATCACCGAAACACTGCTGATGTTCGCGGCCCGTGCCGTGCATCTCGACAATCTAGTTCGCCCTGCTCTTGAGCGTGGCGAGTGGGTCATTTGCGATCGCTTTACCGATGCCACGCGCGCCTACCAAGGCGGCGGGCGAGGCGTGGATCTGCGCTTCATCGACGCGCTCGCCATTGAGGTACATCGCGGTCTCGAGCCGGATCTCACCCTGTGGCTGGATCTGCCCATTGAAACGGGCCTGGCACGTGCTGCGCGTCGACGGGCGGCCGGTACAGACTCCGCGGTCGATCGGTTCGAAAGTGAGACCGTAGCTTTTTTCGAGCGAGTACGGGAGTGTTACCGCGGGATCGTCGAGCGCGAGGCGCGGCGTTGTCGGCGTATCGATGCCTCGCAATCGCCAAGCGATGTCAGCGCTGCGGCGATCGGCGCCTTGAGTTCGCTAATAAAGAGCAGCGTACCGTGACCGACGGTTTCGCCTCGCCTCCGCCCTGGCTCGAGCCGGCTCGCGCGCAACTGGAGCAGGCCATCGTCGCAGATCGTCTCTCGCACGCCATCCTTATTCAGGCTTCTGCAGGACAGGGTGGTGATTGGCTCGCGAGCTGGCTCGCTGCGCGAGTGTTTTGCTCGTCGGGCGAATCGACACGTCCCTGCGGGATCTGTCGAGAGTGTCGCCGTGTCGCGGCACGCGAACAGCCGGATCTTCTTTGGGTGACTCGGGTCGAGGAGTCAAAGGAAATCCGCATCGATCAAATCAGGGAGCTGTCGGCGGAGCTTGCACTCACCGCTCACGGTGGCGCGCGCAAGATGGCGATTATCACGCCTGCCGACACGTTAAATCGCAACGCCGCCAATGCCTTGTTGAAAACACTGGAGGAGCCGAGCCCGTCGGCGCTACTTGTGCTGGTGACGGGTGAGCCGTCACATCTGCCGATCACCGTGCTGAGCCGCTGCCTGAGAATCCAGCCGCGCCTACCATCGACAGCGGATCTGATCGCTTGGCTGCAACGACAGGGCGCGCCGGGCGTCCAGTGGGATGCCGTGTTGGAGGCCATCGGTTGCGAGCCGCTGACCGCCCTGCAGCTCGATGCGACGCTGCTGACCGAGCTGCATCGAGAGACGACTCGGGCACTCGAGGCGGCTTGGGCAGGTCGGCTCGATCCGGTGGCAACCGCCGAGAGCTGGGGTCGTGACGCCTATGCAGAGCGCATAGCTTGTATAGAGGCCTGGCTACTCAATCGCGCGCGCGAGTGGGCACGCGGCGCAGCCGGTTCGCGAGGGACGACAGTCGCTTCATCGCGGGCGCTATTCGAGGCGCTCGACGAGGCGCGTGAGGCGCGACAGTGGGCCGATACGCCACTGCACAAGCCGCTCGCACTCGAGCGACTGCTGTGGCGTATTCAGTCGTTGCCGCGGACTCAGGGCCCGGGGCGGGCTGTCGATCGCAACTGACGCCAACCGGGGTCGGGCGTGAAACGCGAACCGTGTCGAGCCGCAAGCTCACGCAGGCGCGCCTCACACGCAGCGAGCCCGCGCTCGCGGGCGTAAACGAGCGGTCCACCACGGAAGGGTGGGAAGCCGGTGCCAAAGATCATGCCTGCATCGATCAGCGACTCTTCGCGAACGAGCCCTTCTCGCCAGCACGCCACGCACTCGTTGACGAGTGCGAGTACGAGGCGATCCTGCAGATCGTCGGGCGCCGTCTCGGTCGGACGTGATTTTTGCGCTCGACCGTCCTTCCAGACGTAAAGACCCGCGCCGCTCTTGCGACCCAGCTGGCCGGCTGCGATTTTCGCATCGAGAGCCGCCGAGTCCGGCATCGATCTGCCTAAGGCCGATGCGACGATCGCGCCGACGTGACGACAGACGTCGAGTCCGACCACATCTGAGAGTTCGACGGGACCCATCGGTAAGCCGAACTCGACAGCCGCTTGATCGATGACTTCGAACGGCACGCCCTCGGCGGCCGCGTGCATCGCCTCCTGCATGTACGGCACGAGCACGCGATTGACGAGGAAGCCCGGGCTGCTACGACAGGGCAGCGGAAGCTTGTCGATTTTGCGAGCGAAGGCGATCGCAGCGGCGATAGCCTCGGGACGACTGCTCGAGGTGTGAACGATTTCGACCAGCGGTAACGATGCCACGGGATTGAAAAAGTGGATACCAACCAGGCGCGTGGGATCCGATAGCCCCGCCGCGAGCGACTCGAGCGGAATCGATGAGGTGTTCGTGGCGAGAATTGCACCGGACTTAAGACGCGGCTCCAAGGCGCGAAAGACTGCCACCTTCGCCTCGAGCTTCTCGACGATTGCCTCGAGTACGAGATCTGCTTCGGCCGCGCCGTCACCACTCGGGTCGAGTCGAAAACGAGCTGCGGTATCGGTGCGGCGCTGCGGATCTCGAATGCGCTTGCTCCACAGGGTGTCGGCGCGGGTCTGCGCAGCTTCGAGAGCCGCGGGATTAGAGTCTTGCAGGGTCACTTGTAGGCCCCGTAGCGCGCACCAGGCGGCAATATCGCCACCCATCACGCCTGCGCCGATCACGTGGATGTGGCGAGGCGCGCTGACGCCGGCAGTGGCCTGCGATTTGAGCTGATCCTGCAGAAAAAAAGTTCGTACCAGATTGCGTGCGGTATCTGTCAGGAACAACTTCGCAATCGATTGAGCCTCGGCCTCATAAGCAGCCTCACCGACGGCGCCGTATCGCACCCACAAGTCGATGATGGCGTAGGGCGCCGGATAGTGCTCGCGTCGGGCCTTACGCCGTACCTGGGCCTCCAGCGTCTTGCGCAGCCAGGGTCGCACGAATGGCCAAGACATCGCTCGCTGCGTCAGCGTCGGCCGATGTGCCGCCGGTTGCTGCGTGATGAGATCACGGGCGGTGCTCTTCAGTGCATCCTCGTTTTCGCAGAGATGATCGATGAGCCCGGTGCGCAGCGCGCGTTCAGCGCGCAGCGATTTACCCGTGAGCATTAAATCGAGGGCATTCGCAGCGCCCATCACACGAACCGCTCGAACCGTACCGCCGAAGCCGGGATGGATACCGAGCATCACCTCGGGTAGCCCGAGTGCGAGACGCTCATCGTCGAGACCAATTCGGTAGCGGCAGGCCAGCGCGAGCTCAAGACCACCGCCGACGCAGAAGCCCGCAATCGCTGCGACCGTGGGGCAGGGCAGGCGCTCGAGCCGATCGAAGATACGCTGACCGTGCCGGATGAGATCGAGCGCCTCATCGACGCTGCGTAGGGTGGTGAACTCGCGGATGTCGGCGCCGGCAATGAAACCACTGCGCTTGCCCGAGCGGATGATCACGCCCCTCGGTGGTTGCGTCTCGAGTTGCGAAAGCTTCTCAGCAAATTCGGCGAGTACCGCTCGACCCAGAGTGTTGGCCGACCCGCCAGGCACATCCAGCGTCAACCAAGCGATTCCATCGGTATCGCGCTCGAGGGTCCAGGCGGCGGTCATGACGAGTCTCCTTGCAGCTTAGCGGCCGTGGCGGACGCGAAAATCGCAAACCACCGGACGATGATCAGACAGCCTGACGTCCGGAATTCTAAAGTCGAGGATATCGATCTCGGGACTGACTAGCACGAAGTCGAGCTCAAACTGCGGGACCCGCGCCGGGAACGAGGCCAACCCCGACTCATTGGCGCTGCGTAGCCCCGTCGCACGCATGAACAAGAACAGCTCGTGAGTTCCCGTAAACGTGTTGAAGTCGCCGGCAACGATGACGGGCTTGCGCGTTGCACGGACCAGATCATGTAGGTGCCGCAGTTGTTCCTGGCGGTGACGATACTTGAGCGACAGATGCACCAGGAACACGCAGACATCTTCGAGCTCGATCTCGATGATCAAGCGCTTGATGCCGGTCGGAAAGTAATGAAACCGCTCGCCGGTGACCCGCGGTGCTGCCAGGATGGCGTTGGCCTGTTTGCGAACGATGGGCAGCTGGGTCTGCAGCGAGCTGATGCCGTACTTGCACTCGTAGACGGTGTAGTGACCGAGCAAGCGTGCGAGGTACTCGGCCTGATTCACAAGGCTGCTACGAACGGATCCGGTATCGACTTCAATGAGCCCGACCAGGTCCGGGTCTTCTGAGCGGATGTAAGTGCCGATACCGTCGAGCACACGGCGACGGCTGCGCAGATAGCCGGCGCCCGGCAAAGGAAGATGGAACGCAGCGCCGGTGCCGGTGGCATAGCGGATGTTGTAGACGACTAATCGCAAGATGAAGGCTCGAGTCAGATCCCTCTGACACTGCGCATAATGTATATTATGTTAAATAAGATGGAGACGGGGAACAATCAGGGCACAGGCGCCGGCAATCAGCACCGCCCCGATCAAATCGAAGGCCAGTCCCGATTTCAGCATGGCGGTGATTGGAATCCGTCCTGTGCCGTACACCAAGGCATTGGAGGACGTGGCCGCGGGATTGGCAAAGCCGAGATTGGCGGCCATGGCAGCCGCCAGCGCGGCCAGCGTAGGGTCGTACCCTGCCCCGAGCGCGAGGCTGGCGGCGATCGGCATGAATATGGTCGCCGTCGCGACGTTACTGGCGGCCTCGGTGATTACGGCGCACAGCAGAGCGATCGCCAGCAGCATCGGCAGTAGCGGCAGATCGCTGACGGCACCTAGCGCGGTGCCCAGCCAGAGGCTCAGACCCGACTTCACCACGGCGTCGGCCAGCGCAAGACCACCGCCTAATAGCAAGATGAGATACCAAGGCGCCTGCTTCGCGTCTTCCCAGTCAAGCAGACGCGATCGCTCGGGATCGCCCGATGGGATCAAGCAGAGCAACAACGCGCCGGCGATGGCAATGCCAGCATCGGTGATACCGGGTAACACGCGGGCAACCAGCGGTTGAAAGACCCAGGCCGCGGCGATCAATAAGACGAGCGCAACCACTCGACGCTGCGGGATGCTCAGCGCCTGCTGCAGGCTGCCTTGCGGATCCAGACTGTGCCGAATCGACTCGCGGCTCGGCGCTTGAAGCTCGAACGGCAGCGTGACGCGGCTCAGCAACCACCAGCACAGCGGAATTCCGAGCACCATGAACGGCACACCGAAGGCCATCCACTCCAGAAAGCTGATGCTGACGCCGTAACTGCGCTCGAGCAGCCCGATCGCGATCGAATTGACCGGAGTGCCGATGGGCGTTGCGAAACCGCCGATATTCGAGGCAAACGACACCGAGAGAATCAGCGCTGCCGCAAAATTAGCGACATCGCGTGTGCCCTTACCGGTCTCTGGCACCACCGCAGCGAGCGCCGCCATCGCGATCGGCAACATCATGACCGTAGTCGCCGAATTGTTAACGAACATCGATACGAAGGCCGTGACGCTCATGATTGCGAGCATCAACGTGCGGGGATTCGGGTCGACCCGCGCGACGACGAACAGCGCGACACGCCGGTGCAGGCCCCACTTTTCGAAGGCGAGCCCGATGAGGGCGCCACCGAGAATCAGGAACAGCACCGGCGCCATGTATTGTCCCGCCACGGCGTCCGCCTGAGCCACGCCGAGCAGCGGCAGGAGCAAGAAAGGCAAACTGCCAGTGAGGGTGACCGGAACCGCCTCGGTGAACCACCAGAGCCCGATCAACACCGTGATCGCTGCAACCCGCCAACCCTCGGCAGACAAGCCCTCCGGTGCCGGCAGCGCCAGCAACAGCGCAAACGCGACCACGCCGAGCCAAAACCCGACGCGATGCAGCATCAGACGAACTCGTAGCCGAGCGCCACCAGCGGCAGTCGGCGTGGGCGTTCGCCCGTGGCGGCCTGAATCGCCCCCGCGAGCGCTGGGGCTACGCCGGGAACACTCGCCTCACCTGCCCCGCCTGACGCGTGATCAGTGGCGAGCAATGCAACCTCGATCCGCGGGATTTCAGTCAAGCGCAAAATGGGTGCGGTATGAAAGTTGGACTGCTCTGCCCGTCCGGCGGCAAAGGTGATCTCGCCGGTCAGTGCAGCTGAGAGCCCCCAAATGATCCCGCCCTCTACCTGCGCCTCAACGCTGCGCGGATCGACGATCTGACCGCAATCAAAGGCCGCAACGATGCGTTCGATGCGTACCCGCTTGCCGGTGACGCTGACCTCGATGCCATGCGCGCAGAACGAGTCGTATCCGAGAGAGATCGCTACGCCGAGACCCCGCCCTTTTGGGCGACGCCGCGACCACTGCAGCATCTCGCCAACGCGTCGCAGCACGCCGAGCGAGCGCGGATCTCGGTGTGAGAGCGCGAGGCGCAGTGCGAGCGGATCCTGTCGCGTAACGGCGGCGTAGTCGTCGATCGCACTTTCGGAAAAAAATCCGTTCATCGATTGAGCTACGGAGCGCCAGGTGCCGACCGGCACCGGTTCCGGAGTTTCGACGTAATCGCCGAGCGTCTTCGGAATATCGTACCGATCGTTGATCAGCAAACCGGTCGCAAACGGATCCGCCATGCCCGGCACCATCCGTCGCCGCTGATAGCGCCACATGCTGATACCCGTAATGCGGGTGTGAAGAGCGAGCAACTTGCCGTCCCGATCGATGCCGACACGACTTCGGGCAACGTGCGCAGGGCGGAACTTATCGTGCAGAAAATCTTGCTCGCGCGTCCAGGTCAGCTTGATCGGCGTGCCGCGTCGCTGATTGGCGATCTCGATGGCTTGCCTGACGAAGTCGGTTTCCCATTTGCGGCCGAATCCACCGCCGAGCAGTGTCACGTGCAGGGTACAGCGCTCGCGTGGCAGCCCGGTGATTTCCGCGATGGCATCTCGGGTACGGTCCGGTTGCTGCGTCGGTGCCCACACCTCCGCCCGATCGGGATGCACCTCGGCAGTCGCACACAGCGGCTCGAGCGCCGCATGTGCGAGGAACGGGACTTCATAAGTCCAGGTATGCGTCGTCGGCGCCGACGCAAGAGCGACGAGAGTTCCCTCGCGATCGTAGTTGCCGCCCGTGAACGCACGACCGACTGTCGCCTTTGCGTCATCATCGAGTGCCCGGTGCAAGCGCTCGCGCATCCCCGCGGTATCCAGATTGGCGACGGCAGACTCGTCGAATTCGACGTCGAGCGCTGAAGCGGCCTGCTGGGCCTGCCAAGTGTTGCTGGCCAGCACGGCAACGCCGTCCTTGACGGCGAAGGCATCCACCACGCCCGGCAAACGCAATGCAGCCTCGCGATCGAAGCGTTTTAGCGTTGCAGATACCGCATCCGCGCGTCGCAGTGCTGCGTGAAGCAATCCTGGACGCTGGACGTCGATACCGAAGACGGCCGAGCCGTCGACTTTGATCGGCGCGGCCTTGCGCGGCAGAGCGCGGCCGATGAGCGTGAATTCGCTGGCGTCCTTCAGTTTCACCTCGACCGGAATGGGCTGACTCGCGGCCGCAACGGCGAGCTCGCCGTAACTCAGCGTTCGTCCGGTCGGTACGTGCAGAACGCGGGAGCGCTGCGCGCGACAGCTGTCGGGTGATACCGACCAGCGCGCTGCCGCTGCACCCACCAGCATCACCCGGGCACTGGCGCCGATCCGGCGTAGCAACTCGGTGTAAACGGTCGTCGATTCGCTGTTGGCGGTTCTGTGCCGCTTGGTGATCGGATTAATGAACGCGTCGTCCGCTGTTGGCAGACGGACTTCCACATCAGCCCAGTCGGCCTCGAGATCCTCTGCCAAAATTTTTGGCAATCCGTCGAAGACGCCCTGCCCCATCTCGGACTGCGGGCAGGTGATGCGGATAACCCCCTGGGGAGTGATCTCAAGATAGGCGCCGAACGGACTCTGCGGTGATGCGATCGGAGCATTCGTGGCGGGCGGACCGCTAGCCTGCGCAGCTGCCTCTGCCATCGGTGCCAGCCTGGCGGCGAGGAACCACGCCCCTCCTGCCGTCAGTCCCGTCTCGAGTAATCGACGCCGGCTGATCATCGCTTTGTCCTCATCCAACGCTCGGCCTCCATTCGATTCGTGAGATCTGCATAACGGCGACCGACGTCGCGCAGCGTATCGTCATGCGGCCCGGCCTCGGCATCGCCGCAACAGTCGGTTACGACCTGCACTCGAAGGCCGAAGGAGAACGCATCAACGATAGTGGCGCGTACGCAGCCGCTCGTCGTGCATCCCGTGACGAACACGGTATCAATCCCCTCGCGCGTGATCCAGGTGATGAGCGGCGTCTGGAAGAACATCGAGGGCGCGTTCTTGCAGAAAGTAAAATCCCGCGGATCGTGGATCTTCGGGTCCATCTCCGTGCAAGGATGACCGTAAAAAAACTCGCGTCGCACGGCGGCGACCTTCCACAACGGCATGTCTTTCGTGCTGCAGTAGGCGGTGTAGCACGCGGCCACGGGCACTTCCGACGCCCGGGCGACCGCCAGTAACTTTGCGGTTTCGTCACGGGCGCGATGCAATCGCTCGAGGCCGCCGAGCTCGAAACGCGGATCTGTGAAGGCAAGCTGCCAGTCGACGACCAGCACCGCAGCTCGACGCCCGAGTCCGATCTCGCTCGAGCCGTAGCCCACCTCGACATACCGATCGGTCACTTACCCCTCCATCAGGAGCGCAGATCAAAAAAAAGGTCCCCGCACCTCGCGGAGCGGGGACCCGTCACAGCAGGATACGGGCGGCCTCAGGCCGCCTTGCTGCCTTTCTTCTGGGCCAGCGCCTCCGCGGCGACCTTGGCCCACTTCGTGAACACCGGTGCGCGCGGCGGGTCGAATCCCGTCTCCGCCTTGCAGCGGGCCTTGAGCTCCTCGATCGTCTCGAAACCACGATCGAAGATCTTCTTCGGTCCGCGGGCAGCGCGCATCGAATCACGCAGCGCCTTCGTGCCCGACTCGTCGAGCACTCCGTCGGCATTCACAACCACGCCGTAACGCTTGGCGCCCTCGACGGTCACGAGACCGGCGACGACGTCGAAAGCCACCTGCTTGGCATCACGCTCGAGCGGATCGCCCCAACCGCCGCCACCCCAGGTATCGGCGATCAGCAAGTCGCCCGATTCGACCTTGACGTGGTCGATCTTGGAGGGCAGCAGCTCCTCGGTGCCGTTGGCGCGCTTGAGCAGCTTGCGGCTGCGAGCGCCCGGCTCGCCGCCGTTAGCACCCCAGGGATAGGTGAGCCAACGATCGTCGTGGATCGAAATTTCGCCCGGTTCGAGGAAGCGGTAGCCGATACGCAATCCGTTGCCGCCGCGGTTCTTGCCGGCACCACCGGTGTCCGCAATCGTTTCGTAGATGTCGATGCGCAGCGGGAAGTAGCTCTCGAGGAACTCGTTCGGCACGTTGGTGAACGACGGCCACAGCGAGTGCCCGTCTGGACCGTCGCCGAACGGCTTGCCCGGGATACCACCGAAGGTGATTTGGTACAGCTGATACCACTCGCCGTTCTTGTCGTAGCCCGAGTACATGAAGTGCGGGCTGTCGGAGAAGCCGGCGCCGCACATGAAGTCGGGATTCCCCTGACCGAGTAGGCCCGCGAGGATGTCGAAGATTCGACCGAGGGCATGCGTTCGACAGGACAGCGCAGCGGGCTTCAGCGGCTTCAGTAGCGTGCCCGGCGGGATACGCACCTCCATGAGATCGTAGAACCCGTCGTTGAACAGGATCTGCGGGTCGAAGACCATGATCATGTAGATGCCGGCGA
>JBMSXG010000021.1:0-33067 GCA_049425405.1 Steroidobacteraceae bacterium | reverse complement strand
CGAGCGCCACTTTGACCGGTTCGATCGCGTCTTCGCCGAGCATTTTGCGGGCGCTGAGCGCGCCTTTGAGCGCCTCGTGGCGGAGATCCCCGCAGAATGGCTGCGTTCGATGGGCGAGCGTCTGTTCACCGAGGAGGAGCGTGCGCGACTCGAGGCGCTCGGCAGCTGGGACGAGCTATTGAAGACCCTCCGCGAGCGGCTCGCCGAGCAGAAGGAGCGTCACGAGGGAGGCAATCGCTGGATCGGCACTCGGGGCACCTCACCGTTCGGCTCCGGTGGTTTTAATCCCGAGGGTATTCGCATCGGTAACGCCGGCGCTCGCCAGCGCCGAGCGGTGAAGGTGTGGGAGGCGCGCGAGTATCGCAACCTCGATGATCAGCGCCAGCTCGGCACCCGCAACATTAAGCTGGCGCTGCGCCGATTGCGGCGTTTCGCCCGTCAGGGCGCAGCGGACGAGCTCGATCTCGATGGAACCATCGCGGCAACGGCCCGCAATGCGGGTTGGCTCGATCTGCGTCTGCGTGCCGAACGACGCAACGCGGTCAAAGTATTGCTGCTGCTCGATATCGGTGGATCGATGGACGATCACGTGCGGCTTTGCGAGGAGCTTTTCTCGGCGGCGCGCTCGGAGTTCCGCCACCTCGAATATTTCTATTTCCACAATTTCGTGTACGAAACGTTGTGGAAGGACAACCGTCGCCGCTCATCGGAGCGGATTCCGACGATGGAGCTGCTGCGCCGCTTCAACCCTGATCACCGATTGATCTTCGTCGGGGATGCAGCAATGAGCCCGCACGAGATCGTGCAGCCCGGCGGTAGCGTTGAGCATTGGAACGAAGAATCCGGTGCAGTGTGGATGCAGCGCCTGACGGCACACTTCCCCCGCGCGGCCTGGCTCAATCCCGAGACTGAGGACCGCTGGGATTGGACGCCGTCGATTCGCATGACGGCGGAGCTTCTCGGGCAGCGGATGTTTCCTCTCACGCTCGAGGGGATCGAGCGCGCTACGATCTCGTTACGTCAGCAGCGTCTGTAGCATCTGACGTTGTGCCAGCGCATCGGCATGGCCGCGTGCGATCAGCGCACGTGTATAACCCGACTCGAACAGCAGATAACTAGCGAGTAAAGCGCCCCCGGGGCCCTGCGCACCGATCGCGCCTAATAGGCGGCGCAGCGCCGGCGGGAGTTCCCCAAGATGTTCCTCGGCGATTCCGCGTAGATCGGTGCTTGGCACGATGCGATGTGCATCAATGTGTCGCACGCCTGCTAGGGGTCGACCTGCCTCGCGCAACAGACGATTAGTGCGTTGCAGGTGATCGAGATCCGACTCCACTTGATCAGAGAATAGCGTGTCGAGCATGAATCCCACGATTTCGCCGGAGGAGGGCGGCCGATCGCTGCTGGCCTGATCGGCGAGTCCCGCGGCACCTAGTCCGCGTACGCCCACGACCAGCAAGCGATCTGCACCTAAGTGGATTGCCGGCGACAGCGGCGCGAGTTGACGCATTGCACCATCGCCGTAATGCAGCCCATCAATTCGCACCGCGGGAAAAAGGAACGGGATCGCGACGCTCGCCATGAGGTGATTGAGAGTCAGCGTGGTGCGACACCCTTGGCGATAGGCACTGCGCCAGTCGGGTACGTCGGCCGCCGTATCGAAAAACACGCGGTGATGACCCCCCGCATAGCTCGTGGCTGCGAGAGCCAGCGCGTGCAGCTTTCCCTCAACCAGATGACGGCGGATCTGCTGCCAGTCGATCCGCGCGGAGAGCAGCTCACGCAGCGGGGCATTATCAAACAGCGCCTGCGGTGCTGCGGCGAGTCGTCCGCCGGAGAGTGCAGAGGCCAGCCAGCGGGAACCTGCTCGCAGCATCGCACGCGTGTCGGCGTGAAACACCTGCGCGACGGTGAAATTTGCCCATACTTCTTCGAGACGTGCGATCCCGCCTCGCCAGTCGTCGGCATGAGCGGCCAGTACGGCTGCGCAAACCCCGCCTGCCGAGGTACCGACGATAACGTCCCAAGGAGGGCGTTCCCCGGGGTGCATCGTCGCAATCGCCTTGAGCACCCCAACCTGGTACGCCGCGCGGGCCCCACCGCCGGACAGTACGATGGCGAGACGTCCGCGGGGGTGGTCGCTGGCGATCGTTGGGCGGTCAATCATGGAACTATTGTGCCGCAGGACGTGTCCCCAGAAGATAGTCTCAGACTCAGTTATAAGGAGATCGCCCGCATGTCATCGCTGCGCTTGGTTCGTTCGCTCTGGGTGGGGCTCATCGCTTCGCTCTTTGCTGCCTCGTCCGTGTTAGCCGATCCGCCCAAGCAGGGCATGGCTGCGCCGGAATTCCGCTTGCAGGACCAGAACGGTAAGTGGGTCTCACTCAAAGATTTTCGCGGTAAGTGGGTTGTGCTTTATTTCTATCCCAAGGACAACACCCCGGGCTGCACGACGCAGGCCTGCGAGTTCCGCGACAACATCTTCGCCTTCCGTCGCGCGGATGCCGTCATCCTTGGCGTCAGTGTCGACGATCTGAAGTCGAAGGAAGCGTTCGCGAAGGAACACAGCCTGCCATTCCAGGTGCTCGCCGATCCGAGCAAACAGACGACTAAGGACTATGGTGTGCTCACGTCAATGCTCGGCCTAATGGAGTTTTCGCGCCGTGACACCTTCATCATCGATCCGCAGGGCCGCATCGCGCGCCATTTCCCGAAGGTAGATCCCAAGGGTCACTCGGATATGGTCCTCGCTGCCCTCAAGTCACTCAAGGAGTCTCGCTCATGAGTCGCACGATCGTACTGGCCAGCGCTGTGACGCTGGCGTTGCTCACGGCGGCGTCACCGCTGCAGGCACACGAGCCGGCGGCGAGCCGCCCGGCGCCGACAGCCTCGCCTGCTGCAGTCCGCTGCCCGACTGCCGAGGAAACTGCCAAGGTGATGCAGCGTTACACGGAGCCCACCGCAGGTCTGCCATTTGCGACGGCTCCTGCACTCAAAATGCCGGAGTCGGTGGTGGCTGCCGCCATGCCGGCGAAGATGTCGGTCGGAGTCTCTGCCAGTCACTTTCGCGCCGTGTGGGACACACTGCCTGCCTGGGGTGAGGTGCTCGGTGTCGTGATCAAGGGCGGCAGCGTGTTCGAGATCGAGACGCGTATCCCCGAAGGCAAGCCCTCGGAGCGCAGTGCGTTCTTCAATCTGGGCAAGGCGGCGCTCACGGGTCACGTGCGTGCCGATCTCATGGGGTCGATCCACCTGCTCGAAGTGCCTTCGCGTGACGGACTCGTACGCGGCATCTTTTTCTATGGTCAGGACGGGCAGGGGGTGGTCGGTTATTTCATCTCCGGTGAGGGGCGCGAGCCCACCGCTGAGCAGTCCGCGGCGTTTGCGCGCACGCGGGCGCTCCTCGAGGGTCTGCCGCGGGTCTGTGCGGCGCCTAGCGCCGGAACCTGACCGAAAATGGACAGCGAGCGCGACCGGCAGTGGTACGCGGGGCGGCGCACGGCATGATTTGAATCGTTTTCACGGGGTTTTAGTTTTACATCGGGGGAAGCCATGTCGAAATCAGAAGGACTCAATCAGCCTGAGCGTCGCGAATTCCTGACGACGGCGGGGGGAGTGGGCGGTGCGCTCGCGCTGGGTGCGGCGGGTGTGGCCGGCGTGACGCTCGGCCCCACGGCGAGCGCTGCCATGATGAGCTCTAAGCACGGCTTCGGGCCGGGTCTCAAAGGGCCTTACATCGACCTGACGACGGGGCGCGGCAACCAGCTGGCCTACGCGCGTATTCAGGGTGATCTCGATTTCGGCAAGCAGAAATACTTCTGGTTCAAAGGCTATGTGATGGCCATCGAACCGATGAAGAAGATCGTCGATCTCATGGGGGCTTCCGGTTTCGGCGTGATCCGACTAGCGCAAGGCCCGGATGGCGCCATCCGTCGCATGTGTCGCGAGGTCATCGTGTACACCGATCTTCGCTCCGGTGAGGTTCTCAACGAGTGGAAGAACCCTCTCACGAATGAAGTCGTCAAGGCCGTGCATGTCGCCAACGATCCGTTCAACTATTTGATCGAAGATCGCTTCCCGGAGATGTCGGATTTCGGCGGACTCAACAAAGAAAAGCCGCCACGCGTCCCGTTCATTCTGCCGTGGTACCAGCATGGTGCGATGGCTGAGATGGAAGTACATGTACATCTCGCCTATCCGAGCGCTCTGCAGCCAGACAAGTGGCCACGCGAGTCTGCCGGTCCGATCGCGCAGGTGTCTGAGTTCTTCGCGCATCACGTGCGCGTCGAGGATCTACAAAATCCGAAACTCACCACGCTCGATTACACGGGCACCTGGAACCGCATCACGCCTTGGCTGCCGTGGATGCTGATGGGCCAGCGTACAGGTCAGTGTCAGTACGCCTGTTTCATGGGTACGACCAAGAGCCTGGATGAAGTCCTCTCGCGCCAAGTGCTCGACTACTGCGAGAAGAACTATAAGAAGTACTTCGATGCGCCGACCGAGTGGGTGGCTGATCGCAGCCTCTCCAGCCTCGAGCACTACGCGAAAGACCAGAAGCCCGCGCCGGTCAAATCGCCGTAATACGATCGTCAGATGGTCTGCGGGCCGATGCCCTCCGGGGCATCGGCCCGTGAGTTCTCACTCTCATGCGTTCTCGGATTCATCGATCCTCTCGTCTGATGTGCTGCCTGCTGATGGGTGCAGCCGCGGGCACCGCCTTCGCTCATGGCTTACAAGTCACCACGGATATTGAGGGCGAGCGTATCGTCGGTGAGGTACGCGAATCGGGCGGTGCGCCGGTGGCAGGTGTTCCGGTGCGCCTGCTTAACGAACAGCCCGACCCAAAAAAACCAGCACGTGTGCTCCACGAGACCCGCAGCGATCCGCAGGGACGTTTTATCTTTCCGCTCGATCCTGCGCTCGAGCGTATTCGGATCGTCGCTGCTGATGGGCTCGGTCACCGAGCAGAGCTCTCGATGGGGGTCATCAGAACCGCTGCGGCGCTGCAGCCTGCTGCCGTGAGTGCTCCTCGCGACCGCTTCTGGCGCGATCTACTCGCCGGTCTGGGGTACATCGTGGGTCTGGCAGGTCTTGCGGCCTGGTGGTTCGCGCGAAGAGGTCGACGCTAATGCATCTGTCCGATGGGGTGCTCGCGCCGCCCGTGCTGCTCGCCGGCGCAGGGCTCGCGATCCTGGCGACGGCCCGCGGTCTACGTGAACTCGATAGCGAACGCCTTGCGCTCGCCGCAATGCTCGCCGCGGCATTCTTCGTCGCCGGGACGCTGCATGTCCCGGTGGGTGTCGGCAGCGTACATGTGGTGCTGAACGGGCTGGCGGGGTTGCTGCTCGGCTGGCGGGTATTCCCGGTATTACTGGTGGGGCTCGCGCTGCAGGCGCTGCTGTTCTCATTCGGCGGCTTTGCGGTGCTCGGCGTCAACCTCGTGATTCTCGGGGTGCCTGCGCTGCTCGCGCACGCCGTGCTGCGACCGCTGATGTCGCGCTCGAGACTGTCACCAACGGTGGCGGGTGCGCTGGCCTCATTGATCGGCGTTGCGGGCGCCATCGGACTCACGGCGCTCGCTCTGGCGCTCTCGGGCGGCGAGTCGTTTCGCCATCTGATCTGGCTCGTCATGCTTGCGCAACTGCCGGCATTTGCCATGGACATGCTCGTCAGTGCCATGGCGCTCGGCATGCTTGCTCGCGCGCTACCGGCGGTGGTCAGGGGAACATGAGCCACCTGCATCCACCGGATGCGCGACTGCCGCTGCTCGCCGCCGTCGTTGCGAGCGTGGCGATCGCCTTGATGTCATCGCCCGCATCGCTTTTCGTCGTGGCGTCCCTGGCAGCTTTCGCGCTGGTGATCGCGATCGCACTCGGTGCTCTTGACGGGCGCAGCGTGCTGCGACGATTACTGCGCGTGAACACCTTCCTGCTGCTCGTCTGGGCGACGGTGCCTTGGGTGTGGCAATCGAACGGATTCGTCCTCGACGACAATCGTGTGCAGCTTGCGACGATCATTACGTTGCGTGTGAACGCAATCGTCGCGGTGTGTCTTCTCTGGCTCGCGCCGGTCGGTGCGGTGCAATGGGCTCGTGCGGCCGGAGCGCTGGGCCTGCCACGCCGACTCGCACAGCTGCTCGGGCTCACCGTGCGCTTTATCGAAGAATTTGCGCAGGCGCGAGTCCGACTCGAACGCGCTGCGCGTCTGCGAACGCCGGCCGGACTCGACATGCGAGGTGCAGTGCGGCTCGGCGCGCGTCTGGTCGCAGCGCTGCTGGTGCAAGCGCTCGTCAAGGCTGAGCGTCGTGAGCGTGCATTACGCGCCCGAGGGTTTTTCGCAGCGCTCACGCGTCCGGGTCTGTCGTGGCGGGGGCTCCCTGCCCGGCAGTGGGTCGGCGCCGCGCTGACGATGACCGGGGTTGTGCTGGCCTGGGTCGTGCCGGAGTGGTGGATATGAGCGGGATGTTGCTGCAAGCGCGGGGGCTGCAGATCGTGCGCGGAGGGCGCCGTGTGCTCACCATCGATTCATTGACGCTACAGGCCGGCGAGCGAGTGCTGCTCGAAGGGCAGGTGGGTGCGGGCAAGAGCTCGCTACTCCTCACGCTGGCCGGTTTGTTACCGCGAGCCGCGGGGCACATCGAATGGTTTGGTGTGGAGCGCCACGATGAAAGCGGCTTTGCGCCGATCCGTGGCCGGCTCGGACTGCTATTTCAGGACCCAGACGATCCGCTGATCGGGCCCACCGTGCTTGAGGACGTCGAGTTCGGGCCGCTCAATCTCGGGCACTCACCGGCACGGGCACATGAGCGTGCCGAAGAAACACTCGAAGTGCTGGGTGTGCTTCATCTGGCTGATCGGCCGATCCACGATCTATCCGCTGGCGAGAAAAAACTCGTCGCGCTTGCCGGCTGGCTGGCGATGGACTCGGAGGTCCTGTTGCTCGATGAGCCCTCGGCGGGTTGGGATGCGGCTACGCTTGATCGGGTGCTGGGCGTACTGCGATCGCGCGGGATCAGTTGGCTGGCGGCGACCCATGAAGCGCCAATGCTCGCCGCGCAGGCCACCCGCCGGCTGCGCCTTAGCGACGGGTGTCTTAGCGCAGGGTGATCGGTGTCGGCGGTGTCGGCCGATACGGCATCACGAGATAAGGCTCCAGCGAGCCGTCGGCCTTACGCATCACCCGTCCGTCCGGTTGGTTGAGCGTGACGAGCAGCGCGGCGGTCTCCGCGTCGGGCTCGCCGTCGTATCGTGACGGCCGATACTTCGCTTGGAAGTTGGCGAGCACGCGTCGGGTGGCCTCATCGAGCTGTCCGTGACCCGCTACCTCAAAACCGTACTCGGCAAGCTGCTGCTGAAACCATGCCACATCCGGCAGCGTTCGTTCGAAGAGGGCTCGCTGCTCCGCGACTCGTGTTTCGTTAGGCCAGGGAACGAGTCCCGCCTCGAACAGTCGTCGCCACGGAAATTGCGGGCCCGGATCGACCTTACGCTGCGGGGCGATATCGCTATGACCGAGGATTCGGTGCGGCGCTATCGCATGACGTCGTGCGATATCGCGTACCAGTCGGATCACCTCGTCGATCTGCGCCTCGGGGAAGGGCATGAAAGGCACGCCGGGCTCCCCGTCGGGTCCGAGATTGACGATCTCGATACCGATCGAGCTCGAGTTAAGCGCGGTGTCACCACGCCAGTAACTCTGGCCGGCATGCCAAGCACGCCGCTGCTCATTGACTAGCCGATACGAGCGTACCGGATCGAGTGAGACGAGATAGTGGCTGCTGACTCGGCCGCGACTGAGCACCTCCAGCGAGCGCTCGAAGTCGAGTTGGGTGAAATGCAGGATCACGTAGCGCACGCGGCTGTCGTGATTGACGCTAGCGTAGCGGGTATCAATGCGCGGGCCCTGAGTCGCGCAACCCGCGAGTGTCAGTAAGGCTGCGCCGAGTGCCAGCGTGAGCTTCACGGGCAGGCTCGTATCGGTTGCAAAGTGTCGATATCCACACGCTTTAGCTCGAGGTGCTGCACGCGTGGCGGGATCGTCGGTGCGAGTGTCACATTGGCGAGCACGCTGCCGCGTTCGCAATCGAGGATCCACTCACCGCGTAAAGCGTTCTCGATCGAGAAGAATTCCTCGCGCTCCTTACAGCGACCCAGCTGCTCGCGCAGGGCAGAGAACTCCTGACGCCGTCGCTCGAGCGATCGATCGAGGAACAGGTTCATTGCTGCGAGTCGCTCGGCGCGAGTATCATCCCAGCGCTCGAGCAGGGCGTTCACCTCGCCTCGCGCATGCACGAGGGCCGGTGCGGGTTGCGGGATGCGCGCGATGAGCCCGCCGGTACGTTGTAGCGCTAAGAGCGCTGTGTCGAAAGCAGTGCCCCAGCTGGTGTACGTGCGGTTGCCGAAGGCGACAAGCCCGACGCCGTACTCGGGGAGCCAGCGCATCTGCGAGCCGAAGCCAGGCAGGCCGCCGCTATGTGCGACGACATGGCCGAGCTCGCAGGTCTGGCTAATGCGTAGTCCGTAGCCGTAACCCGCGGCGGTGAGCTGCACGGCGCCACTTTGGGCGTCACGAGTGACGGTGGCGGGTCGAGCTCGCCAGCTCTGCTGCATCTCGCGCAGGGAGGCGCGCGAGAGAGGCCCAGTCTGTGCTCCGTCGCGTGCCGGAAAGGCGTCGAGAAACAGCGCGACATAGCGCGACAGATCGGCGATCGAGGTCAGCATGCCGCCCATCGCGCCAAACTCACCGTCGGCGAGCTGCGGCTCGAGCTTCCAGAGGTCATCCTCGAGGCGATAGCCGAGTGTACGTCGTTCGCGGGCCACGCTTTGCGGTTCTAACGTCGTCGCGTTCATGCCCAGCGGATCAAGAATTTGTTCTTTGATATAGCGCGGGTAGGGCACCCCTGAAACGGCGGTAATCAGCCGGCCGAGCAGGGCATAGCCCGTGTTGGAATACTCGTACGCGATGCCTGGTGCATTCGAAAAAGCGAAGCCACGCGCGAGGAGCGCATCGAACTCGCGCGCGCTCATGGCGAGCTGCTGATCTCCCCAGGGGTTATCTTCGGGAAAGCCCTCGGCGTGAGTGAGTAGGTGCCGAATGGTCAGCCGGGGGGAGTCCTCGGTGGGGTAGCGCCAGCTGGCGAGTGACGGTAAATATTTCTCGATCGGGTCATCGAGTGACAGTCGGCCTGCATCGCGCAGTTGCAGGACCGCCATCGCCGTAAAGCTCTTGGTCATGGACGCGATACGGAACACGCTGTCATCTCTGACCGGCTCCGCACTCGCCACATCGCGCAGCCCGGTCACGCCGAGATGGGCCACGCGTCCATCAATGATGATTCCCCATGCGGCACCTGGAACGCGCTCGCGTGCCACGAACTCTCGCATCAGACGATCGATCTCGGGATAGGCCGTCGCTAGGCGCTCAGCGCGGTCGGCTACCGGAAAGCGCGGCGGTGGCGCTCGGAAGTCATCGTCACTCGCCTGGGCCGAGCTGCCGATGGCGAGCATCGCCCCGAGCAGTACTGCGACGCGTGCGAGCACGACGCCTACGCTCATGGCGTAGTGGCAGGTGGCGTGAAAGTCATGATTGAGGCCGGACGTTCCCGCTGCAGGCGCGAGGCAACCCGCTCGGCTTGCTCCATCGCTCGAAGCGCATTCTCGCCAGCGAGTTTGCGCAGATCGCGATCGCTCCATCCGCGCCGGATGAGCTCGGCGAAGAGATTCGGATACATCGATACATCCGACAGGCCTTCCGGCCAGCGCGGATTGCCGTCGAAATCGCCGCCGATGCCGATGTGATCTATGCCGGCGACGCGTCGCACATGCTCGATATGATCGGCGACCATGCCGATCGTCGTCGTCGGCACGCGGATTGCCGCCATGCCTTCGGTCATGATGCGACGACGCTCCTCGTCGGAGCCGGCGGCCCGCGCACGTAGTGCAAGCTCGGCCATGGCCGGATTAAGGATCTTGCCCACCTCGCAATTGATGAAGCCGGCGACGAAGGTGATCATGACCACGCCACCGTTCTTCGGCAGCAAACGCAGGATGTCGTCGGGGACGTTGCGCGGCACATCGCAGACGCCGCGCGCGGAGGAGTGCGAGAAGATCACGGGCGCCTCGGCCACGCGCAGCGCATCGGCCATCGTTGCGGGCGAGGCGTGCGACAGATCCACCAGCATCCCGAGGCGGTTCATCTCGCGCACCACCTCCTCGCCGAAGGGCGTCAGTCCGTCATGGCGCGCCGGCACCTGTGCGGCGGCATCGGCCCAGTCGGTATGCGAGTTGTGCGTCAACGCCATGTAGCGCACGCCGAGCTCGTAGTAAGCCCGCAGTGCTCCCAAGGAATTCTCGATGCCGTAGCCGCCCTCCATACCCAGCATGGAAGCGATCTTTCCCTCGCGCTTCGCACGCCGGATATCGGCGACGCGGGTGGCGAGCAGGAAAGTGTCCGGATAACGCGCGATGATGCGTCGGGCCAGCTCGATCTGCTCGAGCTGTGGACGTGCGAACGGCCCTCGACCCTCACCCGGGATATACACGGACCACCACTGGGCGCCGACGCCGCCGGCCCGAAGACGCGGGATATCGGTCTCGCCGGGGGAGCGTCCGCGCAGATCGTAGGCCTCGAGATCGTTCGGGGCGGCGTTGTATTGACGGATAGCCATCGGCAGATCGTTATGTCCGTCAACCAGGATGGTCGATCTCAGAACGCGCTCCGCTCGCAGTTCGGCTGGATCCTTGGTGGTCGCTTCCGAGGCGACCGAGGCCGCGAGCGGTAATGACAGAGCGAGGGCGATCAAGGGGGGTAGCGGTCGTTTCATGACCTCAGAGTGTCCCGCCGGGTGGGAGGCGATGCAAGCGAGCCGTATACTGACGGCCATGACGACGCGACGTCATCTCTTGCAGGCCGCGATGTTCGCGGGGCTCGCACCGCTACTGGGGCAGGCAGCTTCGGTCTCGACGTCGCGCGCCTCGCATCGGGGCGTGCTCAAACCCCCGCGTATCGTCGCCGGCGACACTATCGGGCTCATGATCCCCTCGAGCGCGAACTGGGATCCGACTGACATCGACATTCTGCTCGAGGCGCTCGCGGTGCTCGGCCTGCGTGGCAAGCTGGGTCGTCACGTCTACGATCGTTATGGCTATCTCGCGGGGCGTGACGAGGATCGTGCGGCCGATCTGAACGCGTTCTTCCGCGATCCCGAGGTCAAGGCGATCCACTGCATTCGAGGAGGCTGGGGCGCGGCACGCCTACTGCCGCGCATCGATTTCGACGCCGTGGCGCGTAACCCAAAGGCGCTTATCGGCTACAGCGATATCACCGCCTTGCTGCTGGCGTTGCATGCGCGCACGGGTCTGGTGACCTTCCATGGCCCAAACGGGGCCTCGGAATGGAACACGACCAACGTCGAGTGGCTACAGCGTGTGCTGTGGCGAGGCGAGTCGGCGCTATTTCAAAATCCGCGTGTGGCCGATGAGGCCATCGTCCCGACGCGAGATCGCACTCGCGTGATCACACCCGGCGTGGCGCGCGGCCGGCTGCTCGGTGGCAATCTCACCGTGCTCACGGCGTTGCTCGGTTCGCCCTATCTGCCGGACTTCAAGGGCGCAGTGCTCTTTCTCGAGGACATCGACGAGGCGCCCTATCGTATCGATCGCATGCTCGTTCAACTCAAGCTCGCGGGCGTACTCGGGCAGTTGTCGGGGTTCGTGTGGGGCAATTGCACCGACTGTGACCCGGGTGAAGGCTTCGGTTCGCTCACGATTCCGGATCTGCTCACCGAGCACATTGCACCGCTTGGCATTCCGGCCTACTCAGGGGCGATGTTCGGGCATATCTCGAGGCAGTTCACGCTGCCGGTGGGTATCGAGGTCGAGATCGACGCCGCGGCGGGCACGCTGCGGATGCTGGAGCCCGCTGTGGTTTGAGTTTTCTTGACAGCCTTCGGGTTCGTCAGCACCCTATTAAAATGCCAGGAGATGGCGTCTCCTTCGACTGGCATCAAGACATTCAGCATCGCGACAAGGGGCCGGGCACTTGGCATGACCTGAACGGGCGCGGATCTTATGTCCAGACGCTGCTGCTTGTCGATGACATGAACGAGGACAACGGTCCCCTGCAGTTCATTCCGCCGCAGGGTGTGCGTGGCGGGGCGACTGTGCGGATCTCGAGCTCGGCCTACGATTACGGCACGCCGATGACGGGCGCGCCGCCGACCGAGCTCGATGTATCGCAGGCCGTTACCGTGACGGGCCAGGCGGGCGACGTCCTGTTCTTCGGCCCCTACGCGGTTCACGGCAGCATGGCCAATCACTCCGATCGGCCTCGCCGTGTGCTCATTAACGGCTACGCCTATCCTGGCGCCAACGGGCGGGTGTATCCGGGCGAGGGCGCCTGCCGGACGCTGCCCGCATGAGTGGCGGGTTCGCGCCCATCGACTGGGGGATCCTCGCGGCGTACTTCGCTGCCATTATCTGGATCGGTCATCGGCTGAGCGGCCAACAGTCGAGTATCCACGAGTATTTTCTCGGTTCGCGCTCGATCCCGTGGTACGCGGTGTCGGCGTCGATCGTAGCCACCACAGTCAGCGGTGTGACGTTTATTGGAGTGCCTGCGCTGGTCTTCGCAGAGGGCGGGGACTTCCGGTACCTGCAGTTCTGTCTGGCAGGATTCATTTCTAAGTGGATCCTCGGCCACTTCATCCTGCCGCGACTTTACGAGCAGCATTATCCGAGTCCCTACGATTTCATCGCTGCGAAGCTTGGTCCGGTGTTCGGTAAGTTGTCGGCGCTGCTGTTCTTCGTCGGTGCGGTTCTCGGTCAGGGTGTACGCGTGTTCGCCGTGGCGCTCGTGCTCGAGTTGCTGACTGGTCTGCCGATGGCGTTGTGCATAGCGCTGATCGTCGGCTTCTCGGCGCTGCACACCTGGCTTGGTGGGATACGTGCGGTCGTGTGGACCGACGTCGTGCAGTTTTTCGTCTTTGTGGCGGGCGGCGTCTTCGCCGTGATCTTTGCAGCCTCGGGCCACATAGATGGTCTGCCTGGGGCCTGGCACGCCGCAGAGATTGCGGGCAAGACTCGGGTGTTCGATTTCACGGCGGATCCCGCAATCAACTTCACCTTCTGGGCGGGCGTCTTTGCGATGCCGTTTCAAAATCTGGCTGCTTACGGCTCGGATCAACTCAACACCCAGCGCATGCTCTGCTGTCGTTCGGTCCGCGAGGCGCGCCTCGCGCTGTACGTCAGCAACGCAGGCGAGTTGGTGGTGGTCCTCTTTCTCATGGTGGGGCTGGCGCTCTGGGGGTATTACCAGTTCCATCCGCTCGATCCAGCCTACGCGCAACTGGTACAGCAAAACGGAGATCGGATCTTCCCGGCGTTCATTCTCTCGGAAGTGCCGGCCGGCATCCGTGGGCTGCTGGTCGCCGGCGTGTTCGCCGCGGCGATGTCGAGTCTCGATTCGGTCCTCGCTGCGCTCGCTCAAACCTCGCTCACTATTTTCCATCCTGGCTATTCAGACGGCAGTCTCGATGATCGACGGGCGGTTGTCTTATCGCGCGCTCTGGTGCTCGTATGGGCCGTGGCGCTGGGTGCGTTCGCTCTGCTGCTCGTTGGCAACGAAACCGGACTCGTGCCGCTCGCCTTTGCGATGACGGCCTACACCTACGGATCGATGCTGGGTCTGTTTCTGCTTGCGCTATTTGCACCGGATCGCGTGGTCAGCGCACCCCTTGGCGTTGCGCTCTCCATCGCGGTGGTGCTCGGGCTTGATCGGCTGACGGATCTCGCCTTCCCGTGGTTGTTCCCCGCGGGGGTATTCGCGTGTCTTTTGGGTGCCACGCTCCCGTGGCGGCGTCGCGCGGCGCTGCGTGTACCATGATGCGCATGCTCGATCGAATATCACGCGCGCTCTGGCTCGGCATGCTCGGAGCGCTGACGCTGGCGGGTCCTGCAGGCGCCGAGACGCTGGAGAGTCGGCTCAACTCCGTGATCGCCGGCGTCCCTGGTCAGGTGTGGTTATACGCGCGTAACCTGGACACGGGGCGCGAGATTGGCGTGCGAGCCGATGAGCGTGTCCGTACCGCCAGTACCATCAAGCTGCCGATCGCCTGCGCGCTCGCGCGCGAGGTGGCGGCGGGTCGGGCGCGCTGGGACGAGCGTCTTGCGATTCGAGCCGAGAGCAAGGTGTCAGGGTCTGGCGTGCTATCGGAGCTGACTTCGGGTGAGACCATCAGTCTGCGCGATGCGATGACGCTGATGATCATCGTCAGCGACAACACGGCGACTAACCTCATCCTCGATCGTATCGGTGCGGACACCGTCAACGATTACATGGACGAACTTAAGCTCACGGCGACCCGCTCGATGCGCAAGATCCGCGGCGATGGTACTCAGCTCAAACCCGCCGAGGGGTGGAGTCGGACTGGGCGTGAACCCGGTAACGAGCGCTTCGGGATCGGCGCCTCCACGCCGCGCGAGATGGTCCAGCTTCTCGAGCGACTCGAGCGCGGCGAGATCATCGATCGTGCAAGCTCGGACTTGCTGCTCGATGTGCTCAAACGTCAGCAGTACAAAGATGGGATCGGCCGTCGCGCAGCAGATCTGCCCGTAGCCAGTAAATCTGGAGCACTGGATGCCCTGCGCAGTGATGTCGGCATCGTATACACGCCGCAAGGGCGTATCGCGATGGCCATCACCATCGATGGCCTGCCCGAGATCGACTACTCGCCGGACAACGTCGCGCAGCAAACGATCTGGCAGATGTCGCAGCTGTTGATCACCGAACTACACTAGCGTCGAGGCGTTTACCGTGATCATCCTCAAGCCGTACCTGCTGTTCCTGGGCGACGCCCACGATGCGCTGGCTGCCAAGACGGCGATCGGCGTGTGGCAGTGGCGTCCGCAGGACTGCGTCGGTCAGTTACGACTGCCGGGCTGCGTGCCCAGTCTGCCGTTGCCTGAGGTTTCGCTCGAGGCGGCGCGTGAGCGCGGCGCACGTACGCTGCTTATCGGGGTGGCCAATCGCGGCGGTACGATCGCGGATAGCTGGATTCCGGTGTTGGTGCGAGCGTTGGAGCTCGGCTTCGAGCTGTGCAACGGCTTGCATACGCGGTTGCGCAGTGTTGAGGCGATCCGGCTTGCGGCTGAGCGCAGTGGCGGGCGGATCGTGGAGGTTCGCGAACCTGATCCCAACTATCCCATCGCCTCAGCCAAGCCGCGCAGCGGGCGACGCTTGCTCGCGGTCGGCACGGACTGCTCGGTCGGCAAGATGTACACCACGCTCGCACTGGAGCGTGAGATGCGTGCGCGCGGTATCGCAGCAGATTTCCGTGCCACGGGCCAGACCGGGATCATGATCGCCGGCGCCGGCGTGCCGGTCGATGCGGTGGTGTCGGATTTCGTGGCGGGCTCTATAGAGACGCTCTGCCCCGCGAACGATGCTGCGCATTGGGACCTGATCGAGGGTCAGGGTTCGCTCTTCCATCCCTCGTTTTCGGGTGTGAGCTTGGGTCTGCTGCACGGCGCCTCTCCCGATGCGCTGGTGATGTGCCATGAGCCGACGCGAACGCATCTGCGTGGGCTGCCGCATTGGCCGCTGCCGTCACTCGAGGCCTGCTTCGAACTACATCTTCAATGTGCACGGGTCATGAATCCGGACGTGCGCTTTGTCGGAATCTCGGTCAACACCTCGGCGCTGACGGAGACGGCGGCGATCGACTATCTGCGCGAACTAGAGCAGCGTTATTTGATGCCGGCTTCCGATCCGGTCCGCTTTGGCGTCGACTCCATCGTCGATCGTCTGCTCGAGGCATGAGAACACTCGAGCTTCGTGCAGAGCGCTGGGCGCTGCGCGAGCCGTTTCGTATCTCACGCGGCGTCAAAACCCACGCAGAAGTCGTGGTAGTCGAGATCCGTGATGGTCGCCACGTTGGGCGGGGTGAGTGTGTCCCCTATGCGCGCTACGGAGAAACGGTCGCCAGCGTGCTCGCGCAAATCGAGGGCGTTCGCGCCTCATTGACGGCTGGGCTCGACCGACCGGCGCTCCAGCGGGCACTGCCGGCCGGCGCTGCCCGCAACGCACTCGATTGTGCGTTATGGGATCTCGAGTCACGCCAGAGGGGTCAGCCCGTATGGCGTCTGGCAGGGCTTGCGCCACCCCGTCCCCTCGTCACGGCCTACACCCTGAGTCTCGATACGCCGACGGCGATGGGTGCCGCTGCGATGAAGCAGGCCCATCGGCCGCTGCTGAAGCTCAAGCTCGATAGCACTAGACCCGTCGATTGCGTTCGAGCCGTGCGCGAGGCTGCACCACGTGCGCGGCTGATCGTCGATGCGAACGAAGCGTGGAGCGTGTCGCAACTGCGCGAGATATTGCCGACGATGCATGAGTTGGGTGTAGAGCTCATCGAGCAGCCCTTACCCGCGGGGCACGATGAGGCGCTCGCCGAGATGACGCACGCCGTACCGCTCGCGGCTGATGAGTCGTGTCATACCGCCGCCGATCTGCCGACGCTGCGTGGTCGCTATGAGTTCGTCAATATCAAGCTCGACAAGACCGGCGGGCTCACCGAAGCACTAACCTTGTGGCGTGCGGCTCGCGAGGAGGGCTTCGGGATATTCGTCGGCTGCATGGTGGCGAGCTCACTCGCCATATTACCGGCGCTACTGCTCGGTACTGAGGCGCAGGTGGTAGACCTCGATGGGCCACTACTGCTTACGCAAGATCGCGCTGGCGGTGTAGTGGAAGAGCATGGTGCTCTGCGAGTCGCCTCGCCCGCGCTCTGGGGAGAGCCGGCCGAGGCCTGATGATTACACCTGCCGATCGTGTGGAGCGAGATTTTTTGGGACATTAGCGATCTTATTGGTTTAGGCGTAAGTCAATGCAGCTTGACCCGCGGTTCGGTCTGGGCGGTGATGAGGCGGCCGAGTGTGGCAAGAGAGGTTTTCCACCAGCCATGCAATGCAATCTCATGCATCTTGTATAGCGACAGATACATCCAGCGGGCGAAGAGACCCTCCAGCCAAAGATTACCGCCGACGAAATTACCCATGAGGTTGCCAACCGTGGTGTATTCGCCGAGCGAGACCAGCGAGCCGAAGTCTCGGTAACGCCACGGTTTGACAGGCCGTCCGGCGAGTAGCCGCGGGATCGTTTTAGCGAGGTAGCTCGCCTGTTGGTGAGCCGCTTGCGCCCGCGGTGGTACGGTCCGTCCCGGCTGTCCCGCCCACGCCGCTGCCGCGCAGTCGCCGAGGGCGAAGATGCTCGCATCGTCTATCGATCGTAGTGTCGCATCGACCATGAGCTGGTTCAGCGTATTGACCGGTAGGCCGAGATTGCGCAGAAACGGAGCCGCCTTCACGCCTGCTGCCCAGACGACCATCTCGGCATCGATGCAGTGTCCGTCGGCCAGTCGTACTTGTCGTGGCAACACCTCTGCCACGCGCGCGTTGACATGAATCTCCACATGGAGTGAGTCGAGCATCTTCTGCGCAGCTCTCGCGACACGTTCGGGTAGTGCCGGGAGGATGCGGGGGCTCGCCTCAATCAGATGCAACCGGATGTGTTTATCGGGATCGATGTTGTCGAGACTGAAGGAGACGAGCTCACGAGTCGCGTTATGCAGCTCCGCCGCCAACTCGACGCCCGTGGCACCGGCGCCCACGATGGCCACATGGAGTTGACCGGGAGCCAGCGACGAGCTTTGCGCGTGTGCGCGCAGAAAGGCGTTGATGAGGCGACGGTGGAATCGGTCTGCCTCTTGAGTACTCTCGAGCGCGAACGCATGCGATTCCACGCCCGGCGTTCCAAAATCATTGATACGACTTCCGACCGCCAGCACCAGTATGTCGTAATCGATGCGTCGCGCAGGGACGATGACCTCGCCCTCATCGTCAAAAACGGGACCGACAAGAACCTGCTTGGCGGTCCGATCGAGCCCTACCATCTCACCGAAGCGATAGGTGAACGAGTGCCAGTGAGACTGCGCAAGATAGTCGAGTTCGTGTACGTCGAGATCGACCGTCCCCGCTGCGAGCTCGTGCAGATGAGGTTTCCAGAAGTGGGTTCGACCGCGCTCGATGAGGGTGATGTCTGCGCGTCCGCGCCGACCGAGCGAATCGCCGAGCCGGGTGACGAGCTCGAGTCCGCCGGCGCCACCGCCGACGACGACGATACGTGGTCGGCGAGCTGGCTCTGTCATATACCGTCTCCCTGACCCCCTCGGCTACGTTAACACGTCGGGCTTTCCCGTGGGCCATCGGCGATGGTCCAATACACGACATGGCTTCTTCATCTTTTAAGCCTCTCGAGCGGCGTATCGTTGCGCAACGCACCTCCGATGGTGCCGGCGTGACCTTGTATCGCAGTCTTGGCCAGTCGCCGTTCGTTCGACTCGATCCGTTCCTGATGCTCGACGAGTTTGGCAGCGACCGACCAGATGAATACATCGCCGGTTTTCCCGCGCATCCGCATCGCGGTTTTCAGACCGTGACCTACATGCTCGAGGGTCACATGCTGCACGAGGATCATCTCGGTAACCGCGGCCACCTACGCAGCGGGGGCGTGCAGTGGATGACGGCGGGGCGCGGCATCATCCACTCCGAAATGCCGCAGCAGGAGAGCGGGCGAATGCGCGGGTTCCAGTTGTGGATCAACCTGCCGGCGCGCGAGAAGCTCTGCCCGGCAGGCTATCGGGATCTCGAGGCAGACGAGATTCCGATGCATCGAGAGGCGTCGGGTCTCACTGCCAAGGTCATCGCAGGCGTGTTCGAGCGCGACGGTGTGCAGGTGAGGGGTCCGATCGACGGGCTGAGCACCGCGCCGCAGTTTTGGGATGTCAGTCTGCCGCCTGCCGTGCGATTTGAGCAGGCACTGCCGGTGGGTCACAGCAGTTTCGTGTATGTGTTTGAGGGATCCATCGACATTCCAGGAGGCGGGTCTGCGCTGCGCTCCCGAGAGGGCGGTGTGTTCGGTGCAGGGGAGACGTTACAACTGCTCGCAGGTGCCGAGGGTGCGCGCTGCCTCGTGCTTGCTGCCCGACCGATCGGGGAGCCGGTGGTGCAGTACGGCCCCTTCGTCATGACCACGCGTGAGGAGATCGAGCAGGCGATCCGCGACTACCAGCAGGGCACGCTGGTCGCCCGCGCTTAGGCTGCGTTCACGTCAGCAGGAACGCGCCGAGTCCGAGCAAGGTCGCAAAGCCGATACAGTCGGTGAACGTCGTGAGGATGACGCCCGCCGAGAGCGCGGGGTCAATGTCAAATCGCCGCAGCGCGATCGGCACAAGCACACCCACGGCCGCAGCTGCCAGCAGGTTGATGAGCATCGCAGCGGCGAGGATGCCGGCAATTTGCCAGGTGTCGAACCAGATTACGCAGACGATACCCACCACCGCGGCCCACAGCAGGCCATTAAGGCCGCCGACTGCGATTTCTTTGAATAGCAACCAGCGCGCATTGCTCCACTGAACCTGTCCGAGTGCGAGACCGCGGACGATCAGGGTCACGGTCTGAGTACCTGCGATGCCGCCCATCGAGGCAACAATGGGTAGCAGCGCTGCGAGGGCGGCGACCTTCTCGATCGTTTCCTCGAAACTTTTAACCACTGCAGCGGCGAGGAAGGCGGTGGCCAGGTTGATGCCGAGCCAAAGCAGGCGCCGGCGCGTGGAAGGAATGACGCCGGCGAAAAGATCTTCGTCATCCTGCAGGCCGGCCATCGAGAGCACCTCGTGTGCTGCCTCGTCGCGGATGACGTCCACCACATCGTCGATGGTGATACGTCCGAGCAGGCCGCCATCGGCGCCTACGACGGCGGCGGAGACCAGATCGCGCGACTGGAAGAGCGTCGCCACTTCGTTGGCTGGGGTCTGCGGATCGATGCGCACGGCTTCGGTGTCTAAACTCTCACCGACCGTCGCGTCCGGATCGCTGGTGACGATGCGAGCGATCGAGATGGTGCCGAGGTAGCGATCGTCACGATCCACTACGAACAGGCTGTCGGTGCGTACCGGCAAATCTCCTCGCATGCGCAGGTAACGCAGTACCACCTCGAGCGTCACGTCGGGGCGCACGCTCACGGTGTCGGTGTTCATCAGGCCGCCGGCGCTGTCTTCGGGCCAAGCAAGCACGTTTCGCAGGCGCTCCCGATCGCGCTGGTCCATCGCCTTCAGTACCTGCATGGTGACGGTCTCAGGCAGGTTGCCAATCAGATCGGCGAGGTCGTCGAGTTCCATGCCCTCGGCCGCAGCAACGAGTTCTTCGGCCTCCATGTCCGCGATGAGCTCTTCGCGCACCTTCTCGTTCAGCTCGAGCAGCACCTCGCCCTCGCTGTCAGCCTCGACCATGCCCCACAGTAGGTCGCGCTGGCGCGGCGGTACCGACTCGATCAGCGAGGCGATCTCTGCCGGATGCATGGCCGCCACCATGCGCTGAGCCGGACGTAGCGTGCCCGCATCAAGCGCCTCACGCAGCGCGGCGAGCCGGGTGTCCTTGGTGCTCGTTGTCATCGGGGCATCCCGGCGGTCAGAGCTGCGTGACGGCGTGCGATGCCAGGCACCTGTTGTGCGAGGCGCTCGGTGAGTCGATCGACGAGATACACCGAGCGGTGTTGTCCGCCGGTGCAGCCGATGCCGATGGTCAGATAGCGACGATTCGCCGACCCGTGCTCGGCGATGCGTGCGGCGATGAAGCGCTCGAAGTCGTCGAGCCATTGCTTCACTGCCGGCTGGTTATCAAGGTACTCGACCACCGCCTCGTCCTGACCTGTTAGCGGTCGCAGGCTGACCGTCCAGTAAGGGTTGGGCAAGGTACGCGCGTCGAACACGAAATCGCAGTCGCCGGGCACGCCGTACTTGAAACCGAAGGATACCAACGTTACCGACAGTTGCGAGCCCCGACGTTGTTCAATGCGCTGAACCACGACATCGCGCAGCTCGTGCACGCCCATGTGGGTGGTGTCGATCACGAGATCCGCAGCCTGAACCACTGGATCGAGCAGTTCGCGCTCGAGCGATAGCGCCTCTTGCAGACTGTGGCCGGGGCGCCATAGCGGATGGCGGCGTTTAGTTTCACCAAAACGGCGTAACAGTTCGGCGTCGGTGGCAAGTACGACGAGCAGCTCGCAGCGCAGGCCACTGCGACGCAACTGCGCCACGGTGTTGGGCACGTCGGTCAGGCCGCGCGAGGTGTCGCGGGCATCGATACCGATCGCCACTGATGGGTAGTTCCGTTCGCCTTCCTCGCGAAGCAGATGACCGACAAACGACTCCAGCAGCGTCGCCGGCAGGTTGTCGATGCAATACGCGCCGAGATCTTCGAGCGCGTGCAATACGACGCTCTTGCCGGCACCCGACAAGCCACTGACGAGGATGATGCGCAGCGGGCTCGGCATGCTCAGTGACGCGCTTGGCGTCCCTCAAGGGCATGGTGGTCCGCGTCTTTTTCCTTGCGCTTCTTCACCAATCGATCGAGCTTGTCGGTCAGTGCGTCGATCGCTGCGTACATATCGTCGGCTTCGGCATCGGCGTGGATGTCCCCGCCGCGGTCCATGAGTGTGGCCTCTGCTTTCTGGCGCAGCTTTTCGACCGACAGAACATAGTGCACGTCGAGCAGGTGGTCGAAGTGGCGCACGATGCGATCCATCTTCTTATCGATGTACGCGCGCAGCGATGGGGTGACCTCGACATGGTGGCCGGTGACGGAAATCTGCATGGCTTTCTCCTGATCCCGTAAATGCGGACCCCCTCTATGGATAGGTTAACGCGACCCGACCCCTTTGCGCTCGGTGGATGAGCCGATTCCGAGTGATTCGCGGTATTTCGCGACTGTGCGGCGCGCCACGGGGATCCCGTCGGCGGCGAGCCGCCGGGCGATTTCGGCATCGGGCAGAGGGTTTCCGGGGTCTTCCTCTTGGAGCATCCGACGAATTCGGGCCCGGATCGAGGTGGAGGAGATTCCCCGACCCTGCGGGTCGTCGATACGGCTCGAGAAGAAGTACCGTAATTCGAATACACCGCGAGGCGTGAGTAGGTACTTGCCGGAGGTGATGCGTGACACGGTCGACTCGTGCAGTTCGAGCTGGCGCGCGATGTCGCGCAACACCAGGGGCTGCATGCGCTCCTCGCCGTGCTCGAGGACATCGCTTTGGTACGCCACGATCGCTCGAGCCACCCGCAGCAGCGTGTCGTTACGAATATCGACACTTTTGAGCAGCCAGCGCGCCTCCTGCAGTTGGGCGCGCAGCGTCGAGTGCTCCGGCGCGCGGCCAAGTAGCGCGGCGTAGTGCTGGTTGAGGGTAATCCGCGGTAGCGTCCCCGGCGCGAGTTCGACCCGCCAGCCCTCGCGGGTGCGTCGGGCCACCACATCGGGGATCACATACTGTGCTCGCAACGCCCCGAAGCCTGAGCCTGGGCGAGGATGGCAGCCCCGCACCAGGGCCACTGCGATGGCGAGGCTCTCTTCGTCAGCTTCCACGGCGCGTCGCAGCGGCACCGGATCGCGGAGCGCTAGCAGTTCGAGGTGTCCGGCGACGATCTGTCGCGCGAGCTCGAGGCCGGGTGTCTGCGGATCGAGCTGCGCGAGTTGCAGGCCGAGACACTCAGCGAGCGAGCGTGCACCAACGCCGACCGGTTCGAGTGTCTGGACAACCTTAAGAATCTGATCGAGCTCGTCGGCGGTGATGGCGGGCTCGGCGGGCAGTCGCGCAGTCAAGTCGGTTGCGATTTGCTCGAGGCTTTCTGAGAGATAGCCTTCCTCGTTGAGCGCATCGACGAGTGCGATGGCGAGTGCGAGCTCGCGCGGTGGCAGGTTGATGAGCTCGAGTTGTTCGAGAAGGTGGGCGCGCAGGGATTCATCGCCCGCATCGGCGATCTCCGGCAAGCCGCTTCCGTGAGTGGGGACGGTCGACTTGGGCCACGGTGATTCGGGTACCCGCTCATCACGGTCGAGCAGCACGTTACTCTCGAGCATCAGCTCGAGATGATCGCGCAGCTCTGCTGTCGTCCACTGCAGCAGGCGGATCGCCTGCTGCAGCTGGGGCGTCATGGTTAGAGACTGAGACTGCGTGAGCTGCAGGGATTGTTTGAGCATCACGCGCTCCGCCGCACGCGGCGGCTCTGCTACAGGCGGAAGGATTCGCCGAGGTAAGTCTCGCGCACCTTCGGATTGGCGATGATCTCGGCGGCCGTGCCGGCCGCGATCACCGTCCCATCGCCGATGATGTACGAGCGCTGACAGACACCGAGTGTCTCACGCACGTTGTGATCGGTGATGAGAATGCCGATGCCGCGCGCAGCGAGCTCGGAGACGATGCGTTGGATATCGGCCACCGACAATGGGTCCACACCCGCGAAGGGTTCATCGAGCAGCAGGAAGCGAGGATTAGCGGCGAGCGCGCGGGCAATTTCTACGCGTCGACGTTCTCCGCCCGACAGCGACAACCCCGGCGTACGACGAACATGTGCAATGCGAAGATCAGCGAGCAGCTCTTCGCAGCGTTGCAGGCGGCTATCGGCATCGAGGTCCTCACGCGTCTCGAGAATAGCGAGTACGTTGTCCTCGACCGACAGTCGTCGGAACACGGAGGCTTCCTGCGGCAGGTAACCGATGCCTGCGCGCGCACGTCGGTGGATCGGCTCGTGGGTCAGATCGTGATCGTCGATACCGATGCGTCCCGCATCGGCAGGTACGAGACCGACGATCATGTAAAACGCCGTGGTCTTGCCTGCTCCGTTCGGGCCGAGCAGTCCGACGACTTCGCCCGCGCCGACCTCGAGTGTCAGATCGCGCACAACACGTCGCGATCCGTAGGACTTAGCCAGATGTTCAGCCCGTAGGCGAGTCATGGGCGCTTGTCCGCCGATCGATCGCGGGGACGGATCGTGATCCGTACGCGCTCGTCGGCTCCGGATGAGCGGCCGGCCTGCACGCGTTGCTCGCGTAGCTGATACACGAGCTGCTGGCCGCGAATCTCGTTACCACCGTCGCTGAGCCAGGCCTCACCGCGCAGCGTCACCGTCCCCGCATCCAGGTCGTACAGGATATCGCTCGCCCGACCGCGCGCGAGCTGGCCGTCCTTCAAGCGCTGTTCGAATTCTGCGGGCGCACCACGCACGGTGGCACGCACGATGCGATTATCGAGGAAGCTCACCGAGGCTTCTTCGGAGCGCAGCGCACCGCCTTCGACGTCGATGCGTACGCGACCACTCAGAGTCCAGGTGGCCTCTTCGAAGTCGAGTCCACTCGAGCGAGCGCGCTCGGCTGCGGCACGCGTCGATCCCTGCGTGATCGTCACATCACGAAAGAGCAGCGTGTTGCTGCGATAGTCGACCTCGGAGGAGGCGGCATCAAGGGTGATCTCACCGCGTGCGCGCGCGGCTGCAGCGTCGGGTGAGGGCGGAGTTTGTGCCGACGCGAAGGGCATCACGCCAGCAACAAGCGCCGCGAGCCCGAGCGCGGTGTACCTCTGTCGATGCCGACCATCAGCGCGCGGCATGGCCTTGAATATCCGCCAGCAGGCGGGCTCGTTGATTGCGTAGGTCGGCCTCGAGTCCGCGGCCGTCGAGTCGATAGCCCTGCATTTCGATCGAGACGGGGCCTTCGGCACGCGCGAGCTCTGAGCGCAGGTCGTAGTCGAGCTGGTCCGTTTGGATTCGGATCGGGCCGGTGGCAGTCTGCGCGCCACCCTCGATCGTTACCGTGCCCGACAGCGAGACGCGGGCGGACTGTGACGGCAGTACGCCCGACTGCGCCGAGACCCGCCACGGGTCGCGCTCCGCCGAGGCAACTTGCATGTCGAGACTTGTGAGCCGGATATCCAGCGAGTTCGGATCTTGTTCGATACGTTGCGCGCTCAGTCGATACCGCAATGCGCCGTCGGGTCCGGTCTCGAGAACCTCGGCATCGCGGGCTGAGTAACCCGGGTCGCGCGTGTCAGCGCGGGCATCATCGCCAAGGCGGGCGCGATCGCTGGCCGAGCAGCTGCTCAGCAGGCTCAGGAGGCCAAGGGCCAGCGGACGCGTCGCAGATCGCATGTCACACCACGCCGCGCCGCAGCAGGTCGTGCACGTTGAGCGCGCCCACCAATCGTCCGTTGTCGTCGACGACCGGTAAGGCGGTAATTCGAAAGGTTTCCATGCGGTGCACGGCTTCGGCGGCGAGCTCGCGCGCTGCGATGGTCTTGCAGGGCGAGGTCATCACCTCCCGCATGGTTGCCGAATGCACGTCGACTCGCCGGTCGAGTGCGCGACGCAGATCGCCGTCGGTGTACACCCCGATCGCTCGCTGATCGCCATCGACGATCACCGTCATCCCGAGTCCTTTACGCGACATCTCGAGCAAGCCGTCGGCCATCGAGGTCGCCGCAGTCACGCGTGGTACGTCATCACCACGACGCATCACGTCTTCCACGCGCAGCAGTAACTTACGGCCCAGCGCGCCACCCGGATGCGAGCGTGCGAAATCCTCTGCAGTAAATCCGCGCGCCTCTAGCAGGGCGACAGCCAGGGCGTCGCCGAGCGCGAGCATCGCGGTGGTGCTCGCTGTGGGCGCGAGGTTGAGTGGACAGGCTTCCTCTGCTACCGACACGTCTAGCAGCACGCGTGCCGCGCGTGCGAGCGTGGAGCCCGGTTGCCCGCTGAGCGCGATGACAGGTACGCCGAGACGTGCAATCGGTGCGAGCAGCGCGAGGATCTCGGGGGTCTCGCCTGAGTATGAAAGTGCAAGCACGACGTCGTCGCGCGTGATCATGCCGATGTCGCCGTGGCTGGCTTCGGCCGGATGCAAGAAGAAGGCGGGTGTCCCGGTGCTCGCGAGCGTGGCGGCGATCTTGCCGCCTACGTGCCCGGACTTGCCCATACCCGTCACCACGATCCGACCGCCGCACTCCAGACAGAGCTTGCAGGCTGCGGCGAAGCGCGCGTCGATACGCGTCCCGAGGGCTGCGAGTCCCCGGGTTTCGATGGCGAGGGCACGCTGGCCCGCCGCGACCAGGGCGTCGTCGTTCGGTTGGGCAGGAGGGGCCATGGAATGGCATCATAACCGCATGCATCCGGAGAAAGTCGCTGAGTTGATCCGGGCAGGGTTGCCCGGTGCGCAGGTGGTCGTTCGTTCGGACGATCAGACCCATTTCGATGCCCGGGTGGTCTCGCCAAGCTTCGTCGGCCTGCGCCTTATCGCACGTCATCAGCAGGTCTACCGCGCACTCGGGGAGTTGGTGGGTCGAGAGATTCACGCGCTATCGATCGAGGCGCTGACGCCCGAGGAGGCGGGTCGTCCGGGCGCGTGATCGCGTCGGGCCTCCGCAAGTTCTATGGACAAGCTGCAGATCGAGGGTGGTGCGCCACTCGAAGGCGAGGTGCGGATCTCGGGCGCTAAGAACGCGGCCCTGCCCATCCTCGCCTCGACCCTGCTGGCCTCGGAGCCGGTGTCCGTGGCCAACGTTCCGCATCTGCAGGACGTCACCACCATGATCGAGCTGCTCGGTCGTATGGGTGTGACGGTCACGGTCGATGAGCGCATGCAGGTCGAGGTCGATGCGAACTCGCTGTCGCAGACCGTGGCGCCCTACGATCTCGTCAAGACCATGCGCGCATCGATTCTGGTACTCGGTCCGCTGCTGGCGCGCTTCGGTCAGGCCGACGTTTCACTGCCGGGCGGCTGCGCGATCGGCGCGCGGCCCGTCAATATCCACGTGGCCGGGCTGGCGGCAATGGGCGCCGACATCCGCATTGAGAACGGTTACATCCGCGCGCGTGCCACACGCCTCAAAGGCGCGCGACTCGTACTCGACACGGTCACCGTGACCGGCACCGAGAATCTCATGATGGCGGCAGCACTCGCCGATGGGCAGACCGTGCTCGAAAACGCGGCGCGCGAGCCGGAAGTGGTAGATCTGGCCGAGTGTCTCATCGCGATGGGCGCAAAGATCCGCGGCGCCGGGACCGACACCATTGTCATCGATGGTGTCGAGCGACTGCATGGCGCGTCCTACCGCGTGGTTCCCGATCGCATCGAGACGGGGACCTATCTCGTCGCCGGTGCCATCACGCGCGGTCGCGTGCGCGCCGTACAGACGCGGCCAGGTCATCTTGACGCCGTGCTCGCCAAGTTGCGCGAAGCGGGCGCCACGGTTACCAGTGGCGCAGACTGGATTGAGCTCGACATGCGCGATCGTCGGCCGCGCTCGCTCGATCTGCGCACTGCGCCGTATCCTGCCTTCCCCACCGACATGCAGGCGCAGTTCGCGGCGCTCAACACGGTGGCCGACGGCGTCGGCACGATCATCGAGACGATTTTCGAAAACCGCTTCATGCATATGCTCGAGATGCGGCGTATGGGCGCCGAGATTCGTCTCGAGGGCAATACGGCGATCATCAAGGGAGTACCGCGCTTGCAGGCTGCGCCGGTGATGGCCACAGACCTGCGCGCCTCAGCGTCGTTGGTGCTGGCGGGGCTCGTCGCCGAGGGGCGCACCGAGATCGATCGCATCTATCACATCGATCGGGGTTACGAGTCCATCGAAGAAAAACTCGGCGGGCTCGGCGCGGCGATCAAGCGCGTCGTTTAACGCGCACCGCGCTCGGCGGGCGGTTCCGCCACGGTCAGTCGCAACTCACCGCGTTGATTGCCTCGCTGTACTTCCAACGTGAGCGACGCGCCCGGTTCGGCGCGAGCGACCCGCTGCAGCAATTCGCGTGAGCTGCGGGGTGCTCGACCATCGATCGAGAGGATCAAATCTCCACGGCGTAGCCCCGCCTGCTGCGCTGGGCCGCCCGGATAAATTTGGGTGACGAGCAGTCCGCCGCGCTCATACCCGGCAGCTTTCGCATCGGTGTCGCTGACCCCCTCGGTGGCGATGCCGATCCAGCCGCGCACGACGCGCCCGCGTTTCTGGATTTCAGCCACCACGCCGCGCATGAGATTCACCGGGATCGCAAACCCGATGCCTTCGACGCCGAGGTCCTTGGCGATCACCGCCGTGTTGATGCCGACCAGCTCGCCGCGGGTGTTAATCAGCGCGCCGCCCGAGTTGCCGACGTTGATCGGTGCGTCGGTCTGAATGAAATTTTCAAAGATGGCGACACCGATCTGATCGCGCCCGGTGGCGCTCACGATCCCCTGGGTGACGGTCTGCGAGAGACCGATGGGATTGCCGATCGCGAGCACGACGTCACCGACGCTGAGCGTGTCGGAGCGGCCGACGCTGATCACCGGGAGCTTCGGCAGTGAGATCCGCAGTAACGCGAGGTCGGTTTCCGGGTCGCGACCGAGGATGCGTGCCTCGGCTTCGCGGCCATCGGCAAGCTGAACGCGGACGGTGTCGGCATTGGCGACGACGTGGTGGTTGGTGACGATGCGACCCTCGCCATCGAGGATTACGCCGGAGCCGAGCGAGCGCTCGACCCGCTGTCGATAACGCGGACGGAAATCTCCGAACGGATCGTCGAAGAAGCTGGGCCGTACCCGCTCGGTCACCACGCGCGCCACATAAATGTTCACCACTGCCGGCGCGGCGGCACGGACGGCTGCGGCATAGCTCATCAGCGTCTCGGGTGGCGCGGCCTTGGGGGGCGGGGCCGTGCTCGGCGCCGGTGCTTCGGTGACGGGGATCGATTCGACGGTCGCAGGCGCGGCAGCCGGTCGGGTGAGCAGCTCTGGGCGAGCCAGGACGATCAGGAAGGCGAGCGCCAGCCCGCCGACGAGCGAGCCCGCGACGAAGATCGACGCTTTTTGCCAAGGCCCCATGCGCGGTATAATGCCGCGCTTGCACCGTAACCGAATAGCCTGATCGCAACGGATGCGATGGGCGAGTGAGGCTGGGCGAATGAGTGACGATTCCGTGACCTCAGGCGAGGTCGATCACAGTCGGCGAAAATTTCTTACCGCGGCGACCGCGGGAACGGCCGGAGTGGGAGTGGCGTTCACGCTGGTCCCGTTCATCGCCTCCTGGAAACCTTCCGAACGCGCCCGTGCGCTCGGCGCGCCGCTCGAAATCGACGTGTCGAAACTCGAGCCGGGCCAGATGATCACGCAGAGCTGGCGCAAGCAGCCGATCTACGTCGTGCGCCGCACGCCCGAGGCTGTCGCCAAGCTCGCCAGTGTCGATTCAGCGCTCAAGGACCCGAACTCTGAGGCCTCCGAGCAGCCGGCCTACGCCAAGAACACCCAGCGCTCGATCAAGGGCGAGTTCCTGGTGCTCTACGCCGCCTGCACGCATCTCGGCTGTCTGCCCAAGCAGTATTTCACCCAGGCCGACCCCGCGATGGGTGCCGACTGGCCGGGCGGCTTCTTCTGTCCCTGCCACGGGTCGCGTTTCGATCTGGCCGGTCGCGTGTTCAACGGCTCGCCGGCATCGGCGAACCTGCGCGTCCCGCCGCACAAGTTCGAATCTGACAGCATGCTCGTGATCGGCCTCGACGCCGCCGCTGCACAAGGAGCCGCCTAATGGCTGCCACATCCGTCACCGCCGCCGGTAAGGGCGGCTTCCGCGCCTGGCTCAACAAGCGACTGCCTGTCGATGAGTTCATGGAGTCGCAGCTCCTCGGCTATTTCGCGCCGAAGAACTTCAACCTCTGGTATTTCTTCGGCTCGCTTGCGCTGCTTGTATTCGTGATTCAGATCCTCTCGGGGATCTTCCTCACGATGCACTACAAACCGAGCGAAGCGCTCGCCTTCGACTCGGTCGAATACATCATGCGCGAGGTCGAGTGGGGTTGGCTGATCCGCTACATGCACTCGACGGGCGCGTCGTTCTTTTTCATCGTGGTCTATCTGCACATGTTCCGCGCCATGATGTACGGCTCGTATCGCGAGCCGCGCGAACTGCTGTGGATTCTCGGCATGCTGCTGTACCTCGCGCTGATGGCCGAAGCGTTCATGGGCTACGTGCTGCCCTGGGGCAATATGTCTTACTGGGGCGCGCAGGTGATCGTGAATCTCTTTGGCACGATCCCGGTCGTGGGACCAGCCATCGTCGAGTGGGTTCGTGGTGACTACGGCATCGCCGACTCGACACTCAATCGCTTCTTCGCATTGCACGTGATTGCACTGCCGTTCGCGATCGCGTTCCTCATCATGATGCATCTAGTCGCGCTGCGTCAGACGGGTTCCAACAATCCGGATGGTGTCGAGATCAAGCAGAACCTCGGCGCGAACGGCAAACCGGTCGACGGTATTCCGTTCCATCCGTACTACACCATCAAGGATGTGGTTGGCGTCGGTGTGTTTTTGCTGTTCTTCTGCGGCGTGATCTTCTTCGTGCCGACCTTCGGCGGTCTCTTCCTGGAGAAGCCGAACTTCGAGCCGGCCAATGCACTTTCGACCCCTGATCACATCGCGCCGGTGTGGTACTTCACGGCGTTCTACGCGATGCTGCGCGCCGTGCCGGATCAGCAGATGGGCGCGTTGCTGATGCTGCTCGCGATCGTCGTGCTGTTCTTCCTGCCGTGGCTCGATCGCTCTCCGGTGAAGTCGATTCGGTACAAGGGTCTGCTGTCGAAGATCGCGCTGGCGCTGTTCGTCGTCGCGTTCATCGTGCTGAGCTACCTTGGGCTTCAGCCGGCTGACGGCTTGTACGTGATCCTGGCGCGCATCTTCACGGCGATCTACTTCGCGTACTTCATCCTCATGCCGTGGTACACGCGCATCGAGAAGACCAAGCCCGTCCCGCAGAGGGTGACGTACCATGACTAAATCGAGTCTTTTCGCGGCGCTGCTCGCCGTGTCGTTCGTCGCAGCGTCGCCCGCCGATGCCGCCTCGGGCCCCGCCGGTGAATGGCAGCACTGGCAGCCAGGTAACGATGTCTCCAACGTCGCTTCGCTGCAGCGTGGTGCCGCCAATTTCATGGGCTACTGCGCCGGCTGTCACTCGCTGAAGTACGTGCGCTACTCGCGCATGGCCGCAGACCTCAAGATCCCCGAAGAGCAGCTCGAGCGACTGCTGCTGCTGCCGGGCCAGAAGAAAGCCGACTACATCATCACGCCGCTCGCGGCCGCTGATGGCGAAGCTTGGTTCGGCAAGGCTCCGCCGGATCTGTCTCTGATCACGCGCGCCAAGGGTTCCGACTACGTTTTCCAATTCATGAAGACGTTCTATTCAGACCCGAAAACGCCGACCGGCATGAACAATCTCGCGCTCTCCGGTACGGCGATGCCGCACGTGCTATCGGCGCTGCAGGGCGTGCAAGAGGCCCGCTTCGAGACGCGTGACGGTGAGCAGGTTTGGACGGAGTTCGAGGTTGTCGAGCCGGGGCTGCTGTCCGCCGAAGACTACGATGCGTTCCTGCGCGACACCGTGAACTTCCTCGAGTACGCGGGCGAGCCTGCCAAGGCAAAGCGCGAGGCACTGGGCGTGTGGGTGATCTTGTTCCTGCTGGTGTTCACGCTGTTCGCTTATTTGCTGAAGCGCGAATACTGGAAGGACGTCAAGTAATCCTCAGGCACGACCGGCTCGCATCATGACGGGCCTGCGGATCTCGCGTCGCCCGTACCTGCTGCGGGCGATGCACCAATGGATGACCGATAGCGGTCTGACGGCGCAGATCATGGTCGATGCCACGCAATCCGGCGTCGAGGTTCCGAAGGCTCACGTGCGTGACGGGCGCATCGTGCTCAACATCAGCTTCGATGCCACCCGCCAACTAGACATCGGCAACGAATGGCTAATCTTTGAAGCGCGGTTTGGTGGTGTCGCGCAGACGCTGCGCATCCCGCTCGAGGCCATCGAGAGCGTCTACGCGCGAGAGACCGGTGAGGGCATCGTCTTTCCGCCCGAAGGTACACAGCCGCCGGCGAGCCCGACTCCCCCGGCAACCCCGACACCCGGGGCGCGTCGTCCCGCGTTGAAAGTCGTCAAGTAACTCGGCTCACCCTGGCGGTTTAGCCGCGTGCCTCGAAGGCATGTCGAATCCACTCGAGTCGCCAGCCGTCTGGTGCGATCGTATCGCGCTCGATGGCAATCACATCGAAACGAACCGGCAGGCGAGCCCAGTCGCGGTGTTGCTGTAGCAACTGCTGCGTGGTGCGAATCAGCCGGGTTTGCTTGCTCGAGTCGACGCTGGCGGCGCTGCCGCCGAAATCGCTACGCTGGCGCAGTCGCACTTCGATGATCAGCAGCGTGTCGCGCTGGCGACCGACGAGATCGATCTCGCCGCTTCGGCGACGAAAATTTCGGAGCAGGATCTCAACGCCCTGGCTTTGGAGCCATTCAGCCGCACGTTGTTCGGCAAACTGCCCGAGTTGCGCGCGTAGGGGCGTCGGCATCGGCGGGTGAATCAGAGCTCAGGCAGCAGGCGCGGCAGGCCGTCATGGATATCGACGAACTGCATCGAGCGCAGGATACGGCGATCTGCGCCGAGTGAGAGACGACCGGTGACGCCATCGATATTGAGGTTGGACTCGCCGCGACGCAGGGCGTCCTGCAACAGCCACGCATCATGACCGAAGGCGAACAGTCGGCCGCGAGGTATCGCTGTTCGTGCGGCGTCTGCTAGGACACTTCGTAATGCGATCGACGCGTCCGACTCGGGCGAGATCCGCCAGGGTAGATCCGGGAAGATGAGTCCCTCGAGCTCGGGTGCTGCTTCGCCATCCCAGGCGTCCGCCGTTGAAAAAGTCGGCAAATCCGCAGCGCCTTGAAATTTCAGTTGCAGCCGCAGTGTCTCGATGAACCCCGTCTGTCCAGGTGCGAACAGCAGATCAATATCGCCGCGTCGTCGCGGTTGGAAGGCGAGCGGCTGATTGAGCACAGACTGCAGGCGTCGATGACGAGCGCGACTGTCGTCGATACGCAGTGCGGAGTCGATGCCAGCTGTGAAATCGTTACCCGACAGCGCCGCGCTTGCCAGGATGCGGCCGCCGCCCGCCTCGAATGTCGATCGGAAGGCCTGCAGTACGCGCTCGCCCCACTCGCCGGCGGGTACGAAGGTGACGGCACGGCGTCTGCCCTCGGCCAGCGCGCGGTGGGCCGCAGCGCGAGCTTCGTCCTCGGGTGCAAGCGCAAATTGATACAGCGGTGCTCCACCGGTGCTGATGCTTTCCGCCGTGGAATTCAGAGCGAGCATCGGCACGGG
>JBMSXG010000020.1:0-33412 GCA_049425405.1 Steroidobacteraceae bacterium | reverse complement strand
GCTCACGACTCGGTTCGTTCATGATGAGATCGACGTAGCGCTGACGATAACGTGCCTCGGTGTCGGCGAGTCCGTGCCACTTATCCGGCAGCGGCCGCAGCGACTTCACCAGCAGGCGTACCGAGGCGGCGCGTACCGACAGCTCACCCGTCTTAGTTCGAAACAGCACGCCCTCGACCCCGAGGATGTCGCCGATGTCCCAAGCCTTGAACGCTTCGTACTGCTCGGCGAGCGTATCGCGCTGCAGGAAGATCTGGATGGCGCCGGAGGAGTCCTGCAGATGGGCAAAGCTCGCCTTGCCCATGATGCGCCGCAGCATCATGCGGCCCGCAATCTTTACCTGCACTCCTCTGGCCTCGAGTGCCTCGGCCGCGAGCTCGCCAAATCCGAGATGCAGCTCACCCGCCAGCGCATCGCGTCGGAAGTCGTTGGGGAACGCCGGCTCACCCTGCGCACGCAGCGCAGCGAGCTTGGTGCGCCGCTCGGCGATGAGCTTGTTCTCGTCTTGCGTGGCTCCAATGTCGGTGTCGTTGCTCATGCGCGCTCTCCCGCCATCACAACCCGGCCTTCAACGAGGCCTCCAGAAACCCGTCGAGATCGCCATCAAGAACGGCTGTCGTGTTGCCGACCTCGACGTCGGTACGCAGATCTTTGATGCGAGATTGGTCGAGCACGTACGAGCGGATCTGGTGACCCCAGCTCACGTCCGACTTGGACTCCTCGAGCACCTTGGCGGCTGCGTTGCGCTTGTTGACCTCGAGCTCGTAGAGCTTGGCCTTGAGCATCTTCATGGCGGTGGCACGGTTTTTATGCTGGCTACGCTCGTTCTGACAGGCCACAACGATACCGGAGGGTAGATGGCGGATACGCACGGCCGATTCGGTTTTGTTGACATGCTGCCCACCCGCGCCGCTCGAGCGGTAGACGTCCATCTCGAGATCGGCGGGATTGATCTCGATGTTGATGTCGTCATCGATTTCGGGAGACACGAATACCGAGGCGAATGAAGTGTGGCGGCGGTTGCCCGAGTCGAAGGGCGACTTACGCACGAGACGATGCACGCCGGTCTCGGTACGCAGCCAGCCGTAGGCATGATCACCCTTGAACTCCAGCGTCGCACTCTTCATGCCGGCGACCTCACCCGGACTGGAGTCGATGACCTCTGCCGAAAAGCCGCGCGTCGCCGCCCACTTGAGGTACATGCGCATGAGCATCTGCGCCCAGTCTTGCGCCTCTGTGCCGCCGGCTCCCGCCTGAATGTCTAGATAGGCGTTGTGGGAATCCATCTCGCCGCGGAACATACGCTTGAGCTCGAGTTTACGAACCTGCGCTTCGACCGCGGGTAGCTCCCGCTCTACCTCACTCGCCGTGGCCTCGTCGTTCTCGGCTTCGGCGAGTTCCAGCAATTCGATGGAGTCGGTGACGGCCCGGGCAGCGGTGTCGATCTGACTGATCTCGGCGGCGAGACGCGAGCGCTCTTTACCGAGCTCCTGGGCTTTGTCAGGGTTTTGCCAGACCGTGGGATCTTCGAGTTCGCGATTGACCTCTTCGAGACGTTCCTGCTTCAGGTCGTACTCAAAGAAACCCCCTTAAGGAGCGCATGCGCTCCTCGAGGTCGGCCAGTGTCCGCTTGATAAGCCCGAGTTCGATCATGTCGCAAAGTCTAGCACGTGATCGACGAGGAGCTGCAGGCGCCGCTCGCCGCGGTACTCGTTCACATCGAGCCGGTAAACGAGCCGCGCACTCGCGGGCCAGCGTGAACTGTCTAGCGTGTGCTGCCACTCCGGACGTCCCTGCAGCAGATTGAAGGCGATCGCATCGAAGCGTCGTCCGCTGCCCTCGGGCTCGACCCACAATTTCAGATGTCGCTCACCGACGATACGACCCGAATGCAGCGTGAAACGCTGATCGAAGGTGGGCTCGGGAAAGGCCTGACCCCAGGGCCCACCCTCGCGCAGCTGCTCGGCGGTGACGAGGGTGAGCTCGTCCAGTGCGAGCTCGCCATCGGTCTCGAGACGATCGGCCAGCGAGCCAGCCGCCTGCCAACGCGCGACTTCCGCATCGAACTCGCGTGCGAACGCATCCAGATGTCCCCGCTCGAGCGTGAGTCCGGCCGCCATCGCATGTCCGCCGAAACGCGACAGCAGAGCGGGCTGTCGCGTGGCGATGGCCTCGAGCACATCGCGAACGTGAACCCCCGCGACCGAGCGCGCCGAGCCGCGAAGCTGCCCTTCGCCCGCGTCGGCGAAGGCGATGACTGGTCGACGCACGCGCTCTTTGATGCGTCCGGCCACGAGCCCGACCACGCCCTGATGCCAAGACGGATCGTAGAGACACAGACCGTGACGCTGCGGCGAGTCCTGCAGGTGCCTGACCGCCGCGAGGGCCTGATCCTGCATCGCCGACTCGATCGAGCGGCGCTCCCGATTGAGCTCATCGAGTCGTGCCGCAATCATTCGCGCCTCCTCGAGCGAGTCGCTGATCAGGCAACGGATGCCGATACTCATGTCATCAAGACGACCAGCGGCATTTAGTCGCGGACCTGCTGCAAAGCCGAGATCCGTCGCGATGACGCCGCCAAGCTCTCGAGCTCCGAGCTCGAGTAGGGCGCGCAGTCCCGGCGTGCAGCGTCCGGCACGAATTCGCGCCAGACCCTGCGCGACGAGTACGCGGTTGTTGTGATCGAGCGGCACGATGTCCGCCACGGTGCCGAGCGCCACGAGATCCAGCCAGCTGGCGGGCGATGGCAGCGAGGCATCACCGAGCGCGCGATGCAATGCGGCCATCACATAAAACGCCACACCGACACCGGCGAGCGAGCGCGAGCCGAACTGCGCGCCAGTGAGATTGGGGTTGACGATGACGTTCGCGCTGGGCAGCACCGGCCCCGGCAGATGATGATCGGTGACCAACACGTCGATGCCCTGCGTGCGCGCGGCCTCGACACCGGCCAGACTCGAGATCCCGTTGTCCACCGTAATGATCAATGAGGGCGTGCGCGTGCGGGCGAGCTCGACGATCTCTGGCGTGAGTCCGTAGCCATACTCGAAACGATTCGGCACCAGGAAATCGACCGACGCAAAGCCCCAGGCGCGCAGTGCACGCAGGATGAGTGCCGAACTCGTTGCGCCGTCGGCATCGAAATCTCCGACGACGAGAATACGGCCGTCCGTGCGGTGCGCGAGCAGCAACTGCACCGCCGCCTCGATCCCCTCCAGAGAGCCGACCGGCAGCAGGCGCTCAAGCCCGCCGCCAAGTTCATCGGCACGTCCGATACCGCGCGCCGCGTAGGCACGCGCCAACACCGGCGGAAACTGCCCAAGACCTGCCAGCCGCGCGGCATCGACCTCACGACGAACGACTTGCCAGCTCATGCCGCCTCCAGACCGAGCGCCTCGGTCCAACGACGTCGAGGTCGCCAAGTACGCCACCGATCTGTCCGCTGCGCTCGCACGGCACGATCCTGTGCCACGAGCGTGAGTCGATCGAGACGATGTTGCGTCAGTGCCTCCAGGGCGATCGATACGTAATCCCGTGTCAGATCCGCGACAGCGCCACCATCGGCTTCGATCACGGCGCAGCCCGACTCTGCGTCGGCAGCGAGCAGCGTATCGATCGCCGCCATCGGCAGGACCTCGCAGCACGACAGCCGCGCGAGCGCACGCAGCGTCGCCTCTTCGCCAAAGAGCGCAGGCCAACGCGAGACGGCCGCGCTCGGCTGCGGCGGCTCGCCTGGCGGTGCGCCGCCGCCCCACAACCACAGCGAAGAGACGGCTCGCTCACCCCGTGCCCGGCGGGCGCGATTGGGCTCGGCCTCGTGCAACCACAACTCGATCTCAGACATGAGGCCGCGCAGGCGGGAACTGCCAGGTCCGCGCGGCTGAGCCTCCGCCAGCGGCAAACGACAGAGCTGTGTCGGCTCGAGCGTCTGCGCACCGCTCGCCTCGAGTCCCGACAGCAGAAAGCCCGCCGTACCGGCCGGCTGCAAAATTAAACCCTGCGCACCGAAATCGGCTGCGAAGGCGTCACACCACTGCAAGGCCTCGGCCGACGAGAGCCGCAGACGCGCATCACCGGCCACATGCACGGTGGTCAGACCCGCCTGCCAGTGCATCGGCGTGGCGAGCCACGGTTCAGAGGCGGGCCCGAGCGGCTGCGCGGCGCTCACCAATGAGGCGGGCTCCACCCATTCGAGCTCGGGACGGCCGATGCCACGCGCGAGCATCCCACGCCAGCCGCCGCCGATCGGGCGCGCAGGCTCGAAACGCCAGCAACCTAGACCGCGCACGGGCCCCTCATCGAGCCACTCGACATTGAAGAGATCGGCAAAGACGAGCACGAGATCACGCACATCGCGTATGGTAACGAAGCCATGCCCCTGACCGTGACCGAACGCAGCGCTGCCTGGCTCGTGCGCAGCTATGCGCCGGGTGTACTGCAGCTCGCCCGCGCCGAGCGCATCGAGGAGGCGCGTTCACCCGTACTGCTCGCACCGGACAGCGGCATCACCGCGCTGGCGTCTGGCTCGTCAGAGTCAATCGCCGAGTCGGATCTGTCGGCCGTGCTCACTCTCGCTCCGGAAGTCGTCCTGCTCGGGACGGCAAGCGGCTCGCCCCTCGGTCATGGCGCTGCGAAACGACGCCTGCTCGAGCGGGGTATCGGCCTTGAGGTGATGACGCTCGGTGCCGCGTGTCGCACCTACAACCTGCTCGTGCAGGATGGGCGTCGCGTAGCGGCTTTACTGTTTCCCTGAGACGACGCCTGCCTGCAGCGGGACGAACGAGACGGCGCCTAGCGACTTGCGATCGATGCCTTGCTCGCCCTTGGTCAGGCGCACGAGTTCCTGCCTCCCCTCGCCGCCGATCGGCATCACGAGACGACCGCCGACAGCAAGCTGAGCGAGCAGCGCCTCCGGGACCGTCATCGGCGCTGCCGCCACCAGAATGGCGTCATACGGGGCGTGAGCCTTCCAGCCTTCGAAGCCATCACCGAGCCGGAAACGTACGTTCTTGATGCCGAGTTCTTTCAGACGTGACTTGGCACGCGCGAGCAGCGGCTCGATGCGCTCGATGGTGTTGACGCGCGCGACGAGACCGGCCAGCACGGCGGTCTGATAGCCACACCCTGTGCCGACCTCGAGCACGTTGGTCGGGGTTCGCCCGGCCAGCAGCGCCTCAGTCATGCGCGCAACGATGTACGGCTGCGAAATCGTCTGACCGAAACCGATCGGCAGCGCCGTATCTTCGTAGGCCCGACTGGCGAGCGCCTCATCGACGAAGAGATGACGCGGTACGTTGCGTACCCGTTCGAGCACGGCGGCACTCTGGATACCCTGCTCCTTCAAGCGCTGGATCAGCCGCTCGCGGGTGCGAGCGGAGGTCATGCCAATGCCGCTAATTCGAGAATCCGTCATGCGCGCAAGTCGTCGAGCCACTGATCGACCGACTCGAGCGCCGAATGGCGGGTCAGATCCACCTGCAGCGGCGTCACGGACACGAAGCCGTTGGCGACCGCATGGAAATCCGTACCCGGCCCGTCATCTTGTCCCTCGCCGGCCTGACCCACCCAATACACCGTCCGGCCGCGAGGGTCGGTGGCGCGAACCGCTTTTTCTGCGCGATGCCGATGACCGAGACGTGTCGCACGGAAACCGCGCAGCCGCTCGAACGGCAGGTGGGGCACGTTGACGTTGAGGATCATGTTGCGCTCGAGCGGTCGACTGACGAGACGCTCGACGATGATGCGCGCGACCCGCGCCGCAGCCGCATAGTCCATCTCGCCGCTGGTTGGCCGACGCAGCGAGAATGCGACGGTGGGCAGCCCAAGGAATCGACCCTCGATCGCCGCCGCCACCGTCCCTGAATACAGCACGTCATCACCGAGGTTCTCGCCGTTGTTGATCCCGGCGACCACCATGTCGTGCTCAAAATCGAACAGACCCGAGATCGCCAGGTGCACACAGTCGGTCGGCGTGCCCGAAACGAAGTAGGCGTTAGGCTCGAACTTCGAGACGCGCACCGGCACCTCGAGAGTCAGCGCGTTGCTCGCGCCGCTGTGGTTGCGCTCGGGGGCGACCACCGTCAACTCTGCAAGCCCCGCCAAGGCACCGCGCAGGGCGGTCAAACCGCCGGCCCGGTAGCCGTCGTCGTTACTCACCAGGATTTTCATCGGCGGCTGTTGTTCTTGGAGGCCAGCGGAAGGGCCAATATACTGAAAGCCCGCCGGCGGAGGTAGCAGGATGCGCAAGCCCTCGGAAGACGAAATCCGCGAGTTTCGCCAGGCCGTGCGTGGCACGCGACCATTGCGCCACACGCCACGCGTCCAACACCGTCGCAAGCCCGCTCCGCGGGCGCACTTCCGACGTCTTGGCGAAGCCGAGGTGCTCGAGGAAAGCCTCACGCTATCGGCGGCCGATCTCGAGGTCGAGTTCGGCGAGGAGCTGCAATTCCGTCGACTCGGCATCCAGGATGCGGTGATGCGTCGGCTGCGCCGAGGCTGGTATCGCGTCGAAACCGAGCTCGATCTACACGGGCTCACGGTTCCCGAGGCCAAACAGGCGTTGCGCGATTTTCTCGCCCGCGCGATCGCAAGGCAGGCTCGCTGCGTACGCATCATCCACGGAAAGGGTCTCGGATCTGGCCCGCGCGGACCGGTGATCAAGCAGGCCGTCAACGTGATCCTGCGTCGCACCGACGCCGTGATGGCGTTCTGCTCCGCCCGTCAGGTCGATGGCGGTACCGGCGCGATCTACGTGCTGCTGCGCCCCTGAGCGAGCACCGCTAGCATCCGCTCCCGCGTCTCGTCGGTCACCCAGCCCGAGGCGAGCAGCTCGTCGAACGATTCGGTGGGCGTATCGAAGATCGCGCGCAAATCTGCGCGCGCGAGCGCACGCGTACGACCGTAGGCGAGCGGCGGCAGCGCGGCGAGCTCCGCTGCGAGCGCGATGGCTCGCGGTACGACTTGCGTCGCGGGCACGATCTCGTCGATCAGACCTGCCTCGCGCGCGCCCACGGGGTCGAGCATTACGCCACGCGGCAACAACGCGGCGGCACGCGCAGCGCCGACCACCCGCGCAAAGACCCGGTAGATCATCTCGCCGGGATACAGACCGACCTGCACTTCGTTCAGGCCGATACGATACGACCCCTCGGCCATGATGCGATGATCGCAGAGCAGCGACAGCACGGCCCCGCCCGCCGGGCAATGCCCGGTGATCGCCGCCACGATCGGCAGTGGTGATCGCACGAGCCGCGACTGCACCGCAAAGAACGCCGTGACCAGCGCACGTACGGAGGCCTCACCGCCGAGCACCTCGCGCACATCGAGTCCGGCAGAAAACATGCCAGGCGCACCCGAGATCACCAGCGCGCGTGGTCCGCGACCGGCCTCGGCCAACTCGAGTGCCTCATCGAGTGCAGCGGCGAAGCGCTCTAGCAGCTCGCGTCCGAGTGCATTGACCGGCGCGCGTGCCAGACGGATTTCGCGAACCGCGCCGTGATTCTCGATCTCAAGCATCGTCATCCTCCGCAGATGCATCCGCAGTGGCCACGAGTTCGCGCACCACCGCCGAGGCAAAGCTGCCCGCTCTGAGCGAGAAACTCAACTCGCAGCTCGCCCCTGATGTCGCATCCTGTGAATCGAGCCAACGCAGCGTCAACTCGCGCACCGCCACACGCAGCGGGCGGCGCAGGGGCGCGAGCCCCTCCTCGCGCAACCGAGCACAGAGCTCCGGATGGGCTGACGCGACGGCGGCCTCAAGCGTAGCGATCTCGCCCTCGATACCGGAATCTCCCTCACCCCACATCGGTCCGGTCGGATGGATATCGAGTGCCGCGAGGCGAGTCGCGAGCGTGTCGTCGAGCGCCTCGATTCGGAACGAGGCGTTACTCCCGTCGAGATTCGCCCGCTCACCGACGTGTAACCGTAGCCAATCGCCTCGTGCGATACGCGTGGCGAGCACGGCGTTGAAGATCAGACTGCGTGCCGCCGAGTAGGCGAAACGTGGCGGTGCCGAGGCGTCCAGATTCGCTAGTGAGCGCCCGAAGCGCTGCGGCCCGAAGTAATTGGGTGCGCCCTCGCGCGCGAGACGCGCGACTCGCGCCTCAAGTGCCGAACGATCACCGACAAAGTCGCGCAGCACGAGACGAAAGCGATTCCCCCGCAAAGCGCCGCGCGGCAGCTTGCGCGCATGCGCACACGCCTCGAGCACCTCAAAGCCCTCACCGCGCACACTGAGCCATTCGCTGGCCGGTCGACGACGGGCAGGCACGGTGAACGCCTGCGTGGTCAGCGCATGACGGTCCTTCAGACCGGCATACCCCACATCGTGAACCCGCACACCACCCAGGCGAGCGAGCTCACGCGCCACCCACGCGGTGTTGGCGCCGCGCTTGCGTACCGTCAGCAGCACATGCTCGCCAGCGCCGGAGGGTGTGAAACCAAGCTCTTCGACGACTTCGAAATCCTCGGCCTGCACGCGCCAGCGTGCCGAACCGGCGGGGGGCTCCACCACACGCGGCGGATCGAGCGCGAGCCGTGCGCGCTCGAGCGACGGTACGTCGGCCTGCCTCACGCCGGCTCGTCGGTGATCAGCACCACGGCCTGGGCGGCAAGGCCCTCGCTCCGACCGAGGAAACCAAGCTGCTCGGTGGTCGTGGCCTTGAGATTCACCGCTGAGGTCTCGATCTCGAGCAGCCGCGCGATACGTTCACGGATCGTCTCGCGATGAGGACCAAGCCGCGGTGCCTCGGCCAGCAGCGTGAGATCGGCGTTCACGACGCGGTAGCCGCGCGAGCGCACCTGCGCGAGCACGAAGGTGACGAATCGATCGCTCGCCGCGCCGCGCCAGGCCGGATCGCTATCGGGAAAGTGCTGGCCGATGTCACCCGCCCCGATCGCACCGAGCAACGCGTCACACAACGCATGCAGCAGCACATCGCCATCCGAGTGGGCTCGCACTCCCTGCGGATGCGGAATACGTACGCCGCCTAACATCACGTGATCGCCAGGCCCGAAGGCGTGAACGTCGATTCCCGATCCGATCCGCATCATGAGCTCGCTCCCGATCGATGCGCGTGCAGCAGGCTCTCCGCGATCGAAAGATCCGCCGCCGTGGTTACTTTGATATTGGAGGATTCACCCGATACCAACACGGGCGTCGCACCCTGCCACTCCATCGCCTGTGCTTCGTCCGTCGGCACCCGACCACGTGCCGCCGCTGCCTGCAAGGCGGCACGCAGCGCACCGAGACGGAACATCTGCGGTGTGAGGGCTCGCCAAAGTCCCTCGCGAGCGAGCGTCTCCACGCTCGTCACGCCCTGCACGGCGGAGGCGCCGAGTTGACCGCGCTTGAGCGTATCGGCGAGCGGCACGGCGAGCAGCCCGCCCGCCTGGTCCGCCTCACCTTGATGCGTCACAGCGCCGATCAGCGCGTCGATTTCGCTACCGCTCACGCAGGGCCTTGCAGCGTCATGCACCAGCACCCACGCTTTTTCCGACACACCACGTGCACAGAGCGCCTCGAGCGCTGCACGCACCGAATCCGCCCGCTCTGCCCCGCCCTCGGTCTCGAATACCGGTCGGGCCAGACGCGAGCGGCAACCTGCCCAGTGCGGGTCGTCCTTGGAGAGCGCGAGCATCGCTCCGAGACAGCGCCCATCGGCGAGAAACGGCGCGAGCGCCCACTCGATCATCGAGCGCCCAGCGAGCGTCAAATATTGTTTGGGAATGTCGGTGGCGATGCGACGTCCGCGACCTGCCGCGGGCATCACGAGCCAGTAGGACGTGGCGTTCACAACCGACGCCTCACGGCGCCGGCGCACGCTGCGCAGTGCGCGTCGAGGACGCCACCGGCTCCGGCGGAGTGACGATCACTTTCGGCACGACCTGATAGAACGACTCGCTAGGGCCGATCATGCCGAGCTCGCTACGAGCACGCTCTTCGATAGCGGACATGCCGTTCTTGAGATCGACGACCTCGGCAGCCAACTGATCGTTGCGGCGTTGCAGCTCGAGGTTGGTGGCGGTCTGTTCGTTGACGGCGCCGCGCAATCTGTATGCCTCGCGAATGCCGTCGTCGGATAACCAGATGCGGTACTGCAGCAGCACCACGAGAGCGAGCAGGACCCCGGAAAACGCTCTGGTCATTATGAGCGGATAGGTTAACCCTCTTCCCGCCCGAAATAAAGCCTTCCTCGTCAGATCTTTACGGGGAAAGCCTCGCGTCCGGCATAACGCACCTTACCGCCGAGCTCACCCTCGATACGCAGCAGCTGGTTGTACTTCGCGATCCGATCCGAGCGCGACAGCGAGCCCGTCTTGATTTGCGAGGCCGAAGTCGCCACCGCGATGTCTGCGATGGTCGTGTCTTCGGTCTCGCCCGAGCGGTGCGACACCACGGCCGAATAGCCGGCGCCGCTCGCCATCGCGATTGCCTCGAGCGTCTCGGTGAGCGTGCCGATCTGATTGACCTTGATGAGAATCGAGTTGGCAATCCCCTGCCGGATACCCTCGGCGAGGATGCGGGTATTGGTGACGAACAGGTCGTCGCCCACGAGCTGACAACGCCGACCGAGCGCGCGGGTGAGGCCCGCCCAGCCCGCCCAGTCGCCCTCCGCCATGCCGTCCTCGATCGTGACGATCGGGTATTTATCGACCAGTCGCCCGAGATAGCGCGTGAACTGCTCGGCCGAGAAACGGCGCCCCTCGCCATGCAGCGTGTAACGGCCCGCACGGAAAAACTCCGAGCTCGCCACATCGAGCCCAAGATAGATGTCGCGCCCAGGGCGATAGCCGGCCTTCTCGATCGCCTGCAACAGCAGCTTCAGCGCGGCCTCGTTGGAGGCGAGATCAGGGGCGAAACCGCCCTCATCCCCAACAGCGGTGGTGAGCTTCTTGCCCTTGAGGATGCCCTTCAGCGTGTGGAACACCTCGACGCCCTGCTGCAGCGCCTGACTGAACGAGCGAGCACCCACAGGCAGGATCATGAACTCCTGGATGTCGAGGCTGTTGTCGGCGTGCGCACCGCCGTTGATGACGTTCATCATCGGCACCGGCATGACCGGCTTGCGACGCCCGGCGAGATAGCGCCACAGCGGTTGCCCCGCATCGGCAGCCGCGGCGTGGGCCGTGGCGAGCGAGACGGCCAGCAGTGCGTTCGCACCGAGGCGACGCTTGGTCTCGGTGCCATCAAGCGCGATCAGACGCGCATCGATGTCCTGCTGATCACGCGCCTCACGCTTGAGCAGCCCCGCACGGATGACCGTGTTGACGTTACGCACCGCCTTCAGCACGCCCTTGCCGAGATAGCGACGCGGATTGCCATCGCGCAACTCCACCGCTTCGTGCGTCCCGGTCGAGGCACCCGACGGTACGGCCGCACGACCGAACGCACCACTCGAGAGGATCACATCGGCCTCGACGGTGGGATTACCGCGCGAGTCGATGATCTCGCGGGCGCGGATGTCGGCAATACGGCTCATGGTCGGTCTTCCTCGAAAGGCTGAGTCTTCACCAGGCGATCGATCCCGGTGAGGGTCGACAGCAACGATTCCATTCGCGCGAGCGGCCATGCATTGGGTCCGTCCGAGAGCGCGCGCGACGGATCCGGATGGGTCTCCATGAACAGCCCCGCCACGCCCGCCGCGACGGCCGCGCGCGCCAGTACCGGGACGAACTCTCTCTGCCCGCCCGAGGCATCTCCCTTGCCACCTGGCAGCTGCACCGAGTGCGTGGCATCGAACACGACAGGGCAACCCGTGGCGCGCAGCACCGCGATCGAGCGCATGTCAGAGACGAGGTTGTTGTAACCAAAGGAAACGCCGCGCTCGCACACCATCACCGCGTGGTTACCGCTCGAGCGTGCCTTGTCGACCACGTTCTGCATCTCCCACGGCGAGAGGAACTGGCCTTTTTTGATGTTCACCGGCTTGCCCTGCGACGCCACGGCGACGATGAAGTTCGTCTGACGGCACAGGAAAGCTGGCGTCTGCAGCACATCAACGACCGCAGCCACCTCGGCGAGCGGCGTGTCCTCGTGCACGTCGGTCAGCACCGGCACACCGAACTGACGCCGGATGCCCTCGAGAACCTTCAATCCCGCTGCGAGCCCCGGACCGCGAAAGCTCGCTTTCGATGAGCGGTTGGCCTTGTCGAACGAAGCCTTGAACACGTACGGGATACCCAGCCGCTGCGTGATCTCACACAGGCGACCCGCGATCTCCTCGCATAGCGCAGCACTCTCGATGACGCAGGGTCCCGAGATGAGAAACAGCGGCGCGGAGGCGCCCACCTCATGACTGCCGAGTTTCATCAGCGACGACCTGCGCGGGCGGCGCGCGCGGCCGCGATGAATCCGGTGAACAGCGGATGCCCGTCGCGCGGATTGGAGGTGAACTCCGGGTGAAACTGCGTCGCGACGAACCACGGGTGATCGGGCAACTCGACGATTTCCACGAGTCCGTCTGCCGAGAGCCCCGAGAAAACCAGCCCGGCCTTACGGTAGCGCTCGAGGAAGGTGTTGTTGAACTCATAGCGATGCCGATGACGTTCGCGAATCACCCCGCGCCCGTAAACCGTTCTCGCCCGCGAGCCCTCGGCCAGCGTCACGTCCTGCCCACCGAGGCGCATCGTGCCGCCCTTTCCCGAGCTTTCGTCGCGCGCCTGCGCACCCTTGAGCGCATCCTGCCACTCGGTGATGAGCGCGATCACCGGATGCGGTGTCGCTCGACTGAACTCGGTGCTGTTGGCCTGCTCGAGCTTCATGACGTGGCGGCCATACTCGATGACCGCGAGCTGCATGCCCAGACAGATTCCGAGATAAGGCACGCCGCGCTCGCGCGCGAAACGCACGGCTGCGATCTTGCCCTCGATACCCCGTTCACCGAACCCACCCGGCACGAGGATCGCATCCATGCCCTCAAGGATCGCGGTGCCCCGCTCCTCGATGTCGGTCGACTCGACGAAGTGAATGTTGACCCGAGTGCGCGTCTGCACGCCGGCGTGAGTCAACGCTTCGTTCAGCGAGATGTAGGAATCGCGGTTCTGGACATACTTACCGACCATCGCGAGCTCGATCGTCGCCTGCGGGTTGCGCTTGGCATCGACGACCGCCTGCCACGATGACAAATCGGCGGGCTTCGCCTTGCCCTCAAGGCGCAGCTTCTCGACCACGATCTCATCAAGCCCCTGCTCGTGCAGCAGCATCGGGATTTCGTAGATATCTTGGGCGTCGATCGCCGAGATGACGGCACGCTGTTCGACGTTGGTGAACAGGGCGATCTTGCGCCGATGCTCGGCGGGTAACTCGTGCTGCGCGCGGCACAACAGGATATCGGGCTGGATGCCGATGCCCCGTAACTCCTTGACCGAATGCTGCGTGGGCTTGGTCTTGATCTCGTTGCCACCACCGACGACCGGCACCAGCGTCAAGTGCATGAAGAGGCACTGACTGCGTCCTAGCTCGACACCGATCTGACGGATCGCCTCGAGGAAAGGCAGCGACTCGATGTCGCCCACCGTTCCGCCGATCTCGACCATACACACGTCCGCGTCACCGGCGCCAAGCAGAATGCTCGCTTTGATCTCATCGGTGATGTGCGGAATCACCTGCACGGTGGCCCCGAGATAATCGCCGCGACGCTCCTTGGCGATCACCCGCTCGTAAATTCGTCCGGTCGTGAAGTTGCTGTGTCGACCCGTGACCGTGCGCACGAAGCGCTCGTAATGTCCAAGGTCAAGGTCGGTTTCGGTTCCGTCATCGGTGACGAATACCTCGCCGTGCTGAAACGGGCTCATCGTCCCGGGATCGACGTTGATGTACGGGTCGAGCTTGACCATCGCGATCTTCAGACCGCGCGCCTCGAGGATAGCCGCGAGCGATGCGGACGCGATTCCCTTCCCGAGGGAAGAGACCACACCACCGGTAACGAACACAAAACGCGACATGGGACCCGCCGTTGAAAGACGCGGCACGACGGGATGTCAGGGTAGCAAACCGGACCCGATTCCTCAATGCGTGGACGACCCGCGGACCCACTCCAGCCGAAGGCGCTTGCCGCCTGCGCTGCCGGTCGCTCGAAACGCGGCGGCGAGGTACACATCGCCCACGGCGATCAATCGGCGTCCGGCGTAGAGCAGCGGTACCTGCTCGCGCTCCCAAGGCAGCACACCCGCCGCACGCAGCAACTCCTTGACGCTCTGACGGCCCCCGCCGGCGCGGATCGCGACGCGCTCGCCACCGCGACGGAAACGCACCGACAGCGAGGCGGGTAACCTCGACCCGTCGATCGGTCCATGCGGATCGGCTCGCAAGCGCAGCTGGCCGACGCCACCACCAAGATCGACGGGCCTCGCACGCTGCCAACGCCAGCGCGCGACGGCACGCGGAGCGGCTGGCGAAGCGATTAACGCATACAACCGGCCACGGAAACGACGTACCTCACCACCGGGCCAGCGCACCAGCGGCTGCGCGTCAGCGCGTGCTGCGGGCAACTCGCGGCGGATACGCTCGAGATGTCGCGCATCCGGCATCGTGAGCCCCGCCTCTGCGAGCCAGTGACGCAGCAGATTACGCTGTCGTGCCGTCGAGAACTCCGCGAGCACGGCGAGTTCGATCACCCCGTTCGGCGCGGCACGCTGCAGGTCGAGCTCGGCCAGTGCCCAGAGGAGTTCGCGGGCCTCACCGAGGTGAGCTGCGCTGCGTGCGGCCACACGAGCGGCGGCAGGCCAACGCGCCTTCAGGCGAGGCAGGATCTCGTGACGCAGGAAATTACGATCGAAACGCGGATCGGCGTTGCTGTCGTCCTCGGACACGGGTAGATCGTGGCGGGCTACGAAAGCGGCGAGCTCATCCCGCGTCAGCTCGAGACAGGGTCGCCACAGCATGCCGCGCGCAAACGGCATACTCGCCGGCATCGCTGCAAGGCCGTTCACGCCCGCACCTCGCATCAACTGCTGCAGCACGGTCTCGAGCTGATCCTCGAGATGATGCGCCGTGAGCAAAATTTCATCGCGTCGCAGCTGCGCCGCCAAGGCGGCGTAGCGCACCTCGCGTGCCTGCGCCTCGAGCGATGCGCCCCGTAGACGCGGCACCTCCACCCGCTTCACCGTGACAGGCACCCGCAGCTTTACTCCGAGCGTCCGACAGCCTTGGGCCCAGCGACGCGAGGCCGGACGCAACTGGTGATCGATGTGGATGGCGCGCAGACCGATATGACGCCAGCCTGGCAGTCGGCGCAGTTGGGCCAGCGCGCCGAGCAGCGCCGCTGAATCGTTGCCGCCGCTGAGGGCCACGCACCAGCGCGACGCGGCCGATGCGCCCTGCAGCCGCTGCAGGCTGGCGGCCAGACGCGAGACGAGCGGATCGCGAGCGCTGCTCAGCCGCGCTCCTCGCCGAACACGCCGAAGCCCTCGAGGCGACGCGCGCGCTGCTGAAGCAGCGTCTCCGGCGAGAGCGCGCGCAGCGCCGTCAGATGACGCGACAGCGCCGCCCCCACTGCCGCCGCCATCATCGCCGGCTGGCGATGTGCACCGCCGAGCGGCTCTTCGATGACTTCGTCGACGAGTCGCAGAGTCTTGAGCCGATCGGCCGTGAGTCCCATGGCCTCGGCCGCCAGCTCTTTTTTATCAGCACTCTTCCACAGGATCGAGGCACAGCCCTCGGGAGAGATCACCGAGTAGGTGCTGAACTGCAGCATAAGCAATCGATCGCAGACGCCAATCGCCAAGGCGCCACCGGAGCCACCCTCGCCGATCACGATGCTCACAATGGGCACCCGTAGCGTCGACATCTCAAACAGGTTGCGCGCGATCGCCTCGCTCTGCCCCCGCTCTTCGGAGTCGAGCCCAGGATACGCACCCGGCGTATCGATGAAGGTGACCAGAGGCAATTCGAAGCGCTCCGCTAGACGCATGAGCCGCAGGGCTTTGCGATAGCCCTCGGGCTTGGGCATGCCGTAGTTGCGCCGCACACGCTCTTTCGTATCGCGACCCTTTTGATGACCGAGCACGACCACGGCCTCGCCACCGAGACGCGCCAGGCCACCGACGAGCGCCGGATCGTCGGCGAACATCCGATCGCCGTGCAGCTCCTCGAATTCGGTGAACGCGGCCTGCAGGTAATCGAGTGTGTAGGGACGCTGCGGATGTCGTGCGAGCTGGGTGATCTGCCAGGGCGAGAGCTTTGCGAACAGATTACGCGTGAGTTGCTCGCTCTTGGCCTGCAGCCGCGCGATCTCCTCGGCGACGTTCACACCCGCATCCGCGGTGAGGTGACGCAACTCCTCGATTTTCGCCTCGAGCTCGGCGATCGGCTGCTCGAACTCGAGGAAGTTAATGGCCATGGCGGCGAGGGTACGGGCCGTGCCCTCGGGATTCAACCGTAGGCGGTTTGCGTGGTACCGGGCGGCGGTCCGTAAACGACCCGCAAACCCTCCGGGCCCACCAGCTGCTCGAGCGCCTCGAGCAACTCTGGGCATGCACGCACTTTCCATTCGGCGGGTAACTCGAGTGCCGCACTCGCCTGCTCCCCGGCGTAGCGGATTCCGATGGCACAGGATCCTCCACGATGCGGCGCGAGCGTCTCGGCCAATCGCTGCAGCAACAAACCCTGATCGGCGCCTCTGGATCGGGGCCACACCAGCACGATGCGATGGGCCTGCTGCTCGCGGGCGCGATCGAGCTCGGTGACGCGCTTGGCCGCGAGGCGCCAACAGTCACCCTGCTCGTCGAAACGCAGCGAGCCTTCGACGAGCACCAACGCGTCCTTGACGATAAGCTCGCGATATCGCTGCATCACCTCTTCGAAGAACGTGACCTCCATGCGCCCGGTGCGATCATCGAGCACGATTGAAGTGCGATTCGCGCGCTTGCGAACCTCGTGGATGTAGCCGGCGATTGCCGCCGAGCGACCGCCAAAGAAACCACGCTCCGGCGCGCCTGCACTCGGCCGATCGCTATTGATCTCGGCGATACGACCAGTGACGAAACGCGCGAGGTCCTTTTCGTATCGATTGAGCGGATGGCCGGTGAGATACAGCCCCAAGGTCTCGCGCTCGCCGGCTAATCGTACTGACTCGCTCCAGTCCGGCTGCTGCGGCACCGCCTCCTCGAGTGCACTCGAAGTGTCGCTCGTCGCCGCAAGCCCGAAGAGATCGACCTGGCCGGCCTCCACCGCGCGACTCGCCTGCTCGCCAAGCTGCACGGCTCCAGGCAGTCGCGCCATGAGCGTGGCGCGATTGACCCCGAGCGAGTCGAGACTGCCCGAGCGGATCAGCGCCTCGAGCACGCGCCGATTGACGCGGTTGAGATCCAGCCTGCGACATAGATCCTCGAGACTGCCGTAGGGCCCCTTGGCCGTGCGCTCGGCGACGAGCTCCTCGACGACCGATCGTCCGACACCGCGAATCGCGCCGAGTCCGTAACGGACCTGACGCTCACCGGCGACAGCGAACTGCCACTCCGACGCATTGATGTCGGGCGGCAACACCGTCAGACCCATCCGATCACACTCGTCCTTGATCGTGACGACCTTGTCGGTGTGATCCATGTCGGCCGAGAGCACGGCCGCCATGAACGCCTCGGGGTAATGCGCCTTGAGCCAGGCCGTCTGGTAGGACAGCAACGCATAGGCGGCCGAGTGCGACTTGTTGAAGCCGTAGCCGGCGAACTTTTCCATCAAATCGAAGATGTGCGCGGCCTGCGGCTCAGGCACACCCAGTCCGACGGCGCCCGAGACGAAGATGCTGCGTTGCTTGGCCATCTCCTCGGGTTTCTTCTTTCCCATCGCTCGACGCAGCAGGTCGGCGCCACCGAGCGTGTAGCCCGCGAGCACCTGCGCGATCTGCATGACCTGCTCTTGGTAGAGGATCACGCCGTAGGTGGGCTTGAGCACCGCCTCGAGCTTCGGGTGCAGATAGTCGATCGGGCCGTCGATTCGGCCATGTTTGCGCGCGATGAAATCATCCACCATGCCCGACTGCAGCGGGCCGGGACGAAACAGCGCGACCAACGCGACCACGTCTTCGAAACGATCGGGCTGAAGACGACGCACGAGATCCTTCATGCCACGTGACTCGAGCTGAAACACGGCGGTGGTCTCGCAGCGTTTGAGCAGCGCGTAGGTCGCCGCGTCATCCATCGGCAACTGCGCCATGTCGAGCGGCGCCTCGCCCGCCGCGCGTCGTACCGCATTAATAGTTTCGACCGCATGCGCAATGATCGTCAGGGTACGCAGACCGAGGAAGTCGAACTTGACGAGACCTGCAGCCTCTACGTCGTCTTTATCAAATTGCGTGACGACGCTCGTGCCACCCTCTTCACAATAGAGCGGCGCGAAGTCCTCGAGCAGCGAGGGCGCAATCACGACGCCACCGGCGTGTTTTCCCGCGTTGCGCGTGAGGCCTTCGAGCGAGCGCGCAAGATCGATGAGATTGCGAATCTCTTCCTCGGCGCGATACAAGCGCTTGAGCTCGGGCTCTTTTTCGAGCGCCGACTCAAGGGTGATATCGAGCTCGAACGGAATGAGCTTCGCAATTTTGTCGACGTAGCCGTAACTCATGCCGAGCACACGACCGGTGTCGCGTACCACTGCCTTAGCAGCCATGGTGCCGTAGGTAATGATCTGCGAGACCCGTTCACGTCCGTAGCGCTCAGCCACGTATTCGATCACCCGATCGCGTCCCTCCATGCAGAAGTCGATGTCGAAGTCAGGCATCGAGACGCGTTCGGGATTCAAAAAGCGCTCGAACAGCAAATCGTAGGCAATGGGATCGATATCGGTGATGCGCAGCGAGTAGGCAACCAGTGAGCCTGCGCCCGAACCACGCCCCGGGCCCACCGGTACGCCATTCTCGCGGGCCCAACGAATGAAATCGGCCACGATCAGAAAGTAGCCCGCGAAGCCCATCTTGCAGATGACCTCGAGCTCGCTCTCGAGTCGTGCCCGATAGGCGGGACGATCGACGCCCGGCAACCTCTCGAAACGCAGAGCGAGACCGGCAGCGGCATCCTCGCGTAACACGATCTCCGGCGTCTTGCCGCGCGGCACCGGAAACACCGGCAGCCGACTGTCGCCGAGCTGCAGGGTCAGGCTGCAGCGCCGCGCGATCTCCACGGAGTTCGCGAGCGCCTCCGGCAGATCGGCGAACAGCTCGACCATCTCCTCAGGGCTACGCAAATACTGGGCCGCGCTGTAGCGACGCGGACGCGCCGCATCGGCGAGCTGACTGCCCTCGTGGATGCACACCCGCGCCTCGTGCGATTCAAAATCGTCAGCCGAGAGAAAACGCACGTCGTTGGTCGCCACGATCGGCACGCCGCTGGCGATTGCGAGCTCCACGGTGGCGGCGATCAGCGCCTCTTCGCCCTCGCGACCTAAGCGGCTGACTTCAAGATAAAAGCGATCTGCGAAGCGCTCGCGCCAAAACGCCAGATGGCGCTCAGCCTCAGCGCGTTTTCCAAGATGCAGTGCACGGCCGACGTCGCCCTCAGCTCCGCAAGAGAGCGCAATCAGCCCCGCGGTCGACTCGCCATCGAGCCAGGCGCGCTCGATGCGCGGAACGCCCCGCTGCTGACCCTGCAGATAGGCGCGACTGACGAGCCGGGTCAGTGCGCGGTAGCCCGTCTCCCCCATGCACAACAACGTGATGCGCGAGGGTGTCGCCCGCTCGCCCGGTTCCGCGAGCAGCAGATCGACGCCGATGATCGGCTTCACGCCGCTTTCCAGCGCCGCGCGGTAAAACTTCACCATCGCGAACAGATTGCTCTCGTCCGTGACCGCCACCGCGGGCATGCCGAGCTCGGCGACGCGCGCAATCAATTCCGGGATACGCACTACGCTGTCGCGCAGCGAGTATTCGGTGTGCAGCCTCAGGTGGACGAAGGGGGCCGTCATGTCAGCAACGATCTTACCGGCCCGAAGCTGCGCCGGTGAACGCTGCTGACGCCGTGCTCGCGCAGGGCGGCGAGGTGGACGGGCGTGGGATAGCCCTTGTGGAGCGCGAATCCGTATGCAGGAAAGCGCGTATCCAGTTGTTCCATAACGTGATCCCTCACCGTCTTGGCGAGGATCGACGCCGCGCTAATGGGTGCGCGAGTGGCGTCACCCTTGACGATCGCCCGGGCCGAGCGCAGACCGGCGATCCCCTCGAGCCGCGGCAAGCGGTTGCCGTCCACCTCGACATGCGCGGGGACGACATGCAGCGCGAGCACCGCGCGGCGCATCGCGAGTAGCGTCGCCTGTAGGATGTTGATCGAGTCGATCTCAGCGGCGCTCGCCACACCGATTCCGAAGGACAGCGCCCGCGCTCGAATCTCGATTGCCAATGCCTGCCGTCGAGCGGGCTCGAGCCGCTTGGAGTCTGCGAGCCCCTCGATGGGAGATGCCGGATCAAGGATCACCGCCGCCGCGACGACCGGACCGGCCAAGGGCCCGCGACCCGCCTCGTCGACCCCGGCGAGCCAACCCTCACCCGTGGGCGCCTGTTTCATTGAGGCCCCACCGAGGGTAGAAGCTCCAGCACCGCATCCGCAGCGAGCCCTGCACCCGCGCAGCGTAGCTGTCGGTGCACCGCCAAAAATTCATCCCGCAGGGTCTGCACCTTCTGCGGATGATCGAGCCAATCGAGAATCGCGGGCCCGAGGTTCTCCGGCGTCACCGCCTCCTGGAAAAACTCCGGCACCAACTTCTTGCCGACGAGCAGATTAGGCTGCGCGAAGTGCGAGACCTTCACCAGAGCGAAACGACGTAGCAAGAACGCGGTGAGCGCTGCGAGCCGGTAAGCCACCACCATCGGTCGCTGGCTGAGCAGCGTCTCGAGCGTGGCGGTGCCCGAGGCGACCAGCACCACGTCCGCCGCAGCGAGCGCCAATCGCGACTCACCCGCGCGGCCCTCCAGCACCGTGATCGGAATACCTCGCGCCACGCGCGACCACTCCGTCTCAAAACGACTGCGGGTCTTGGCGCTCGTGAGGGGCGTAACGAAACGCAGTCCGGGGCGCCGCGCCGAGAGCCACGCCGCCGTGGCGGCGAACGGTGCCGCGAGGCGCGAGACCTCCCCGAGTCGACTGCCCGGCAAAATCGCGACCACCTGCTCGTCTGCTGCGAACCCAAGCTGCGAACGCGCCCCCGCCCGATCCGCCTCGAGCGGGAACTGATCCGCCAGCGGATGACCCACAAAACGCGCCTCGACGCCATGACGGGCGTAAAACTCGGGCTCAAACGGCAGCAGACAAAGAATACGATCGCAGGCTGCCGCGATGCCCCTTACCCGCCCCTCACGCCAAGCCCACACCTGCGGACTCACGTACTGCGCGGTGGGAATCCCCGCGGCTTTGAGCTCGCGCGCAACGCGCAGGTTGAACTCCGGCGCATCGATGCCGATGAAGACGTCCGGCCGACGCTCGAGCAAGCTCGTCACGAGTCGGCGCCGCAGCGCCAGCAGCCGCGGCAACTCGGTGATGATTTCGGCGAGCCCCATCAACGCGAGCTCATCGCTCGAGGCGAGCGCCTCGCAGCCTGCCTCGCGCATCCGCGGCCCAGCAACACCGACGAATTGCGCCGTTGGCAGACGCTCACGAAGCGCGCGGATCAGAGCGGCTCCGAGGTTATCTCCCGAAGCCTCCCCCGCAACTAGGGCGATGAGCGGCGCACGAGGACTCATTGGAGATCTGCCGCGATGATCTGACGTGTCAGCGCACGAGGCTACGCGTCGAGCGAGCAAAGAAGTCGACGAAGGGTACGAGCTCGGGCTGGGTCTTGGCGTTCTCGCGTAATCGCTCAATCGCCGTCTCGAGCGGCAGCTCAGAGCGATACAGGATGCGATAGGCCTCTTTGATGTGACGCACCTGCTCAGGAGTAAATCCGCGGCGCGCGAGCCCCTTGGAGTTGACCGAGTGCGGCTCCGCCGGCTGCCCCACCGCCATCACGTACGGCGGCACATCTCGCGTCACCGCGGTGTTATTGCCGATGAACGCATGCGCCCCGATCTTGCAGAACTGATGTACCCCGGTGAAGCCTGCCAGGATGACGTAGTCGTCAATCTCGACGTGTCCCGCGAGCGTGGCGAGGTTTGCGAACACGGTGTGATTACCGATCACACAGTCGTGCGCCACGTGGGACGATGCCATGAACAGATTGTCGTTGCCGATACGCGTGACACCCTTGTCGTGGGTAGTGCCGCGGTTGACCGTGACGTACTCGCGAAACGTGTTGTCGTCGCCGATCTCGACCCGCGTCGGCTCGCCGGCATATTTTTTGTCTTGCGGCGCATCCCCGATCGAGGCGAACTGGAACACCTTGTTGCGCGCTCCAAGCCGCGTCCAGCCGGTCACCACGGCATGTGGACCGATGCGACACCCCGGACCCAGCTCCACGTCCGGACCGACGACGGCGTACGGCCCGACCTCGACGTCGTCGGCCAGCTTGGCGCTCGGAGCGACGACCGCGCGCGGATCGATCTTCGGACCGCTCACGCGCGTTTTCCCTTACCGCTCTCCGGCGCGACCATCAGCTCGCAGGCGGCGACCTCTTCTCCCGAAACCGTCGCCACCGCCTCGAACTTCCAGATGCCGCGCATCTGGCGTTGCAAGGTCGCACTCATGAGCAGCTGGTCACCGGGCTCGACGGGCTTGCGGAACCGGGCCGCATCGATACCCACAAAATAGAACCGCGTGTCTTCATCCGGCATCACGCCCGCGGTGACAAACGCCAAGATCCCGGCGGTCTGCGCCAGCGCCTCAATGATGATCACCCCCGGCATCACCGGGCGGTGGGGAAAATGCCCCGGAAAATACGGCTCGTTATAGGTGACGTTCTTCAGCGCGCGGATCTGCTCGCCCTTGCGGCACTCCAGCACGCGATCCACCAATAAGAACGGATAGCGGTGCGGCAACTGTTTCAGGATGGCGTTGATGTCCAGCGTGATGATCTCGCTCACGGTCTAATCCCCTGTGTCATTTCTTCTCGGCGGGCGCTCCAGCGCCCTGCTCCAGCGCCGCGACGCGGCGTACCAGCCCGTCGATCCGCTTCAGTCGTCCGACGATACGCCGCCAGTTGGCCACCGGTTCTGACGGGATGCCGCCGGAGTACACGCCCGGCTCCCGGATATCGGTGGTCACCAGCGTGAAACCTGTCAGGATCACATCGTCGCAGATCGTCAGGTGCCCGGCGATCCCCACACCCCCGCCGAGGCGACAACGCGCCCCGATGTGCGAGCTGCCCGCCAGGCCGACGCAGCCCGCGAGTGCCGAATGCTCACCGATCGTACAGTTGTGCCCGATCTGAACAAGGTTATCGATCTTCACTCCATCGCCAATGACCGTGTCCTCGAGGGCACCTCGATCGATCGTGCTGTTGGCGCCAATGTCAACGTCGGCACCGATGCGTACGCTGCCGACTTGCGGCACGTGCACCCACCGACCGCCGTCCTCGGCGTTGCCGAATCCTTCTGAACCGACCACCACCCCCGGATGCAGAATGCTGCGCGCGCCGATGAGGACCCGCTCCATCACACACACGCGAGCCACGAGTCGCACGTCGTCAGCAAGCTCGGCGCCCTCGGCCACCACCGAGCCTGGGCCGATGAAGGCGCGCTCGCCGATACGCACGCGCTCGCCGATCACGACCTGAGGTCCGATATGGGCAGAGGGCGCGACGATCGCCGACGATGCCACCACTGCCGAGGGATGAATGCCCGCAGGCCCCGAGGGCTGAGGATGGAGCAGTTGAGCGATACGAGCGAAATCCGCGTGCGGCCGATCACTGAGCAGCGAGTCGCCGGGATTGCGCTCTGCCAGCGCCGCAGGCAACACCACAACGGCAGCGTTACTGCGCTCGAGTTGATCGATCAGCGAAGGATTGGCGAGGAAGGCGACGCCCGAGACGCCCGCGCTCCCAAGACTGCCGACATGATCTACCTGCCGATTCGGGTCGCCGCGCAGCGGCAAGCCGAAGCGAACCGCGATCTCGCCGAGCGTCAGGGCCGCCATCGGTTCGCGCCGGCGCGAACCGGCCAGCTCAGCGCGTGGCGGGCGGCTTCGGTGCGGCCGCCTTCGCCTGCAGCGCCTGCAGGACGCCCGGAGTGATGTCGAGAGCCGAGGCGGCGTAGATCACGTTGCCCTCGGTCACGACGAGATCGAAATTCTGCGCATCGGCGTAGGCACGCGCCTCGACGACCAGCGTCTGCTGCAGCTTGCCCATTTCCTCGTTTTGACGCGCGTTGAAGTCTTCTTTGAACTCTTGCTCCTTGCGGGCAAGATCGCGCTCGCCGTCACGCAGCTCGCGCTCAGCGCGCGTGATCTGCTCCGGGCTCATGGTGGGGCGATCTTTCTGCAGCTTGTCAGCCTTGGCCTTGAGCGAGCCCGCCTGCGTCTGCAACTCGCGCTCCTTGGCAGTCGCCTCGGCGCGCAACGAATCGGCAAGAACCTTGAACTGCGGGCTCTCGCGCATCAGGCGCCCAAAATCGAGCACACCGACCTTCATCGCAGCCGACTGCGCCATGGCCGGCGCACCGAGCACCGTCATGAGAGCCACCGCCGACACCACCACCATGTTGAACTTCGCGCGCATCTGGCAACCCATCCTCGTAAAAAACGGAGTCGTAAAACTTAGAACGCCTGACCGATCGTGAACTGGAACCGCTCTTCCTCGTCAGCGAACTGCACTCCATCACCCCGGAAGGAGTTAAGCGGCAGCGCGTAGCTGAAGCGGAAGACACCAAGCGGCGCGAGCCACTGAACCGCCACGCCCGCCGACCGACGCAACTTATCATAACTGAAGTCGTAATCGACCGGCGTCACGCCATCAATGCCCGTGAACTGGTAGGCATTACCGGTCATGAAGACGTTGCCGATATCGAAGAACACCGTACCTCGGGCCGTGGTACGCCACTTGTCGGGGACCGGCAGAATCAGCTCGGCCCGAGCGGCGATCTTGAAGTTGCCGCCGTAGGGGTTGCCGAAGCTGTCCTTGGGCCCGAGTCGGCTCTCACGATAACCGCGCACCGTGTCGGGTCCGCCAGCAAAGAAATTGCGGTACGGCGGCGGCGCCGAGGTATCCCCGAGCTCGACGCTGTAGCCCAGATCAGCCCCCAGCGCGAGCGTCCAGGAACTGAACAGCGGCACGAGCTGTAGATACTCATAGTTGGCCGTCGCGTACTCGACGTCGCTGAACGGCAACGTGTAGCTGAGCGAGAGCGAGTGCCGCACACCGCGGTCGGCGAACAGCGCGCGGTTGCGGCTGTCGAAACTCCACCCCGCCACGAGCTCAAAGGTATCGAACTGCGTCGAGTCGAGCGTCGTCGGCGGAATGATGAAGCCGTTGCCGAAATCCTGCTCCGGGATGATCTGCTGGCGCGTCTCGCCGTTCTGCTGGACCCACTGACGTGCTTGCTCAGCGCTACCCTCGCCCGTGATCAGCGAGGAGCGCTGAGCCGAAAATCCGACGCGCAGACCCTGGAACTCGGTGATCGGGTATCCGTAATCGACACCGAGCGCGAGCGATTCGGACGAGAAGTCCGACGAAGCGGAAACGAACTGCGTCACATCGCGATAGGTAAACGACAGCGTTCGAGCTACGCCATCGATGTTGGTATACGGATCGGTGTGCGAAATACCGTACACCTTCGAGAAGCGGCCGGCGTTCAGATCGATGGCTACACGCTCGCCGGTGCCGAGGAAGTTACTGTCCGCGTAGTTGCCGTTAAGGATGAACGACTGCGACTCGGAATAACCGATGCCGCCGCCGAGCTGGGCGGATGGACCTTCCTTGATATCGAACTCGACGTCGACGAGATCTGGCGTGCCGGGCACCGGCGTGGTTTCGGATTCCACCTTCTCGATGAAGGGCAGACGCTGGATACGCTGCTTCGAGCGCTCCACGAGCACGTTCGACAGCCACGCTCCCTCGAGTTGGCGCAATTCGCGGCGTAGCACCACGTCGTTGATCTTGGTGACGTTTTTGAAAAGGATCTGACGGACGTACACGCGATTGCCGGGCTCCACGAAGAACGTGAGCGCCACTTCTTTTTTTGCATCATCAGGAGTCGGCACCGGATCGACCTTGGCGAAGGCGTAGCCCTCAATGCCGAGGCGATTCTGGATCAGCTCCTGCGTCGCCGTGATCTGCTTCTTGGAGAAGGTCTCGCCCGGCTTCACGAGCAGATAGTTACGCAGCTCTTCCTCGGGTACCACGAAGGTTCCGGCGAGCTTGACGCCACTGACCTTGAATACCTCACCTTCGTTCACGTTTACCGTGATGAAGATGTCGTCCTTGTCGGGAGCGATGGCCACCTGCGTCGATTCGACTTCAAAATTCGCGTAGCCGCGATCCATATAAAAGGAACGCAGCTTTTCGAGATCTCCCTGCAAGGACTCGCGCGAATACCGATCGTCTTGGCGGTACCACGACAGCCAGTTCGGAGTCTTTAACTCGAACTCCTCGAGAATGTCCTCCTCGGAGAACGTCTTGTTACCCACCAGATTGATCTGACGAATCTTGGCGCGCTTACCTTCCTTGATGTCGATCTTGACGCGCACCCGGTTGTCCGCGAGCTCCTCGACAGAGGTATCGATGCGGACCGCGTACTTCCCACGGCTGAAATACTGGTCAGTCAGGAACTGCTTGACGTCCTCGAGGACCGAGCGATCGAACGTCTTTCCGGTGGCGAGACCGACGTTGCGCAAACTCTTGTTGAGATCCTCGGTCTTGATGTCCTTGTTGCCCTTGACCTCGAAACTCTCGATCGACGGCCGCTCGAGCACGGCGACGACCAGTGTGCCGCCATCCCAGCGCAACTCGACGTCGCGAAAAAATCCGGTGTCGTACAGGGCCCGAATCGCCTCGCGCACCCGCTGCGGCGAGAGCCGATCGCCGATATTGACCGGCAGGTAGTTATAGACCGTGCCTTCAGAAACGCGCTGCAGGCCCTCGACCCGAATGTTGTCCACCCGCAGCACGACAGCACCGGCGGGCGGAGTCGCCGCCGGCGGTGACGCCGCCGGTTGCTGCGCGAGCGCGCCGAGCGGCATGAGCGCGAGCATGATGAGTGCTGCGCCGATCGAAGTGAGGCCCGTCCGAGAAAATCTCATCCGAACTGCCTCGCAAAATCGTTGAACAACGCCACACCCATCAGCATCACGAGCAAGGCGATGCCAAGTTGCTGACCGACGAGCTGCGCTCGCTCCGACAGCGGCGCGCCCTTGAACCACTCAACAAGCTGGTAAACGATCTGACCGCCATCCAGGATGGGAATCGGCAACAGGTTGAGGAATCCGAGACTGAGCGAGATCACGACGAGGAACCCCAAGAACTCGGCGAGTCCGCTGCGAGCCGATTCACCCGCGTATTCCGCGATCGATATCGGCCCAGAGAGGTTCTTGAGCGACACCTGACCGACGATCATGCGCATGAACATCTTGGCCTGCAGCACCGTCATGTCCCAGGCGCGAACGGTGGCAAAGCCGAGCGCCTCGAGTGGACCGAAGTTGCGCTGCGTCAGCATCGATTCTGGCCACGGTGGTGGCGGCGGCGTTTGCACACGGATACGACCCAGTTCACGACCTTCTAAACGATCCGACACGGTGTTGACGACCACCTGCGCTCGTACACCGTCGCGCTGGTAATCGAGGGTAACGGCGCGATTGGGTCGCGAGGAGATCGCTTCGACCAGAGCAGGGAAATCTTCGATCGGCTGCCCGTCCACCGCGAGCACGCGATCGCCGGCGAGCAGCCCCGCAACATCCGCAGGACCCCCCGGATCGGCGCGACCGATGACCGCGGGAATGGCGGGAGTCCAGAAACGCAGACCGATCCCCGGCAGCAACGCCGGCGGCTCCGTCAACGCACGTCGTACCTCGGGATCAACGACGCGCAGCGTCAACGGGGAGACCGTAGCACCACGTCGCGTCACCTCGAAGGTGACCTCACCGTCATCGCTCATCGCCTCGATGAGCGCCATGATCACATCCGAATGATTGCTGACCTGACGACCCTCGATACGTTGGATCTCATCGTTGGCCTGCAAACCTGCCTGCGCGGCCAGCGAGTCTGGCACCACGCGACCCACCACTGGCCGCACCTCGGAGACTCCGCTGATCCAGAGCATCCCGGCGAGCACCAGGATCGCGAACACAATGTTGAACGCGGGACCGGCGAGCAACACGAGGATGCGCTGCCACGGCTTTTTGCGGTTGAAAGAACGCTCGAGATCCTGAGGTGCAACCGGACCCTCGCGCTCGTCGAGCAGCTTGACGTAGCCACCGAGCGGGATCGCCGCGACGACGTACTCGGTCTGATCGGCACCCGCGACGCGTCGCCACAGCGGACGACCGAAGCCGACCGAGAAGCGCAACACTTTGAAGCCCAGCTTGCGCGCGACCCAGTAGTGGCCGTACTCATGCACCGTGACCAGCACGCCAATCGCGACGAGAAAACCGAGCACCGTGGTCAGCAGCGTCATGCGCGCACCCCAGCGCCGTGATGTTCGCGTGCGGCGACCGCCCGCAAGGCGGCAGAGCGCGCCGCCTGGTCGGCGGCGAGCACGCTATCGAGATCCGTTACGTCTGCCATGTTCGCCGTCGCCATCACCGTTTCAATGACTGCCGCAATACCGCCGAAGTTCAAACGCCCCTCCAGAAAGGCCGCCACCGCAATCTCGTTGGCCGCATTGAGGACCGCTGGCGCCACCCCACCCGCCTGTGCCGCCTCGCGCGCGAGACGCAGGCACGGAAATCGCATCAGGTCCGGTGGCTCGAACTGCAGCGCGCCGGCCGTCGTCAAATCGAGTGATTGTACACCCGCCTCGAGGCGCCCCGGCCAGCCGAGGGCGAACGCAATCGGCGTTCGCATATCCGGCGAGCCAAGCTGCGCCAGCAGCGAGCCGTCCACGTACTCCACGAGCGAGTGAACCAGGCTCTGCCGATGGACGACAACCTCGACCTGCGCGCTGGTGAGTCCGAACAGACGACAGGCCTCGATCACTTCGAGACCCTTGTTCATCAGAGTTGCCGAATCGACCGAGATCTTGCGACCCATCACCCATTTCGGATGACGCACCGCCTGCTCCGGCGTCGCGCGCGCGATGTCAGCTGCGCTCCAATCGATGAACGGTCCGCCCGAGGCGGTCAGAAGAATGCGCCTCACGCCAGGCGGCGCGATACCGGGGACCGCTCCAGAGGGCCAACACTGGAAAATCGCATTGTGCTCGCTGTCGATCGGCAGCAGCGTGGCGCCGCTCGCTCGCGCAGCCTCAAGCAGCAGTTCGCCTGCCATGACGAGCGGCTCTTTGTTGGCGATCATCAAGCGCTGGCCGGCGCGTGCCGCAGCGAGCGCAGATGACAGACCCGCCGCACCGACGATCCCCGCCATGACGTACGGCGCCTCGGGCAGCGCGGCGATGCGATCGAGTGCCGCGGCTCCGCTCAGCACCGCAGTAGGCAGCCCGCGCTCACGGACGGCTCGCTCGAGTTCGCGTGCCGCTGCAGGATCGACCAACACCGCGTAGTCGGGACGGAACTGCTCGATCTGCGCGAGCAGACGCTCGACGCTGCGATGCGCCCCGAGCGCCACCACCCGGAACCGCTCTGGGTGTCGCGCGATCACATCGAGCGTGCTCTCGCCGATGCTGCCCGTCGAGCCGAGCACCGCCACGCCGATCATGCGATCCCCACCAGCAACCCGGACTTCAGCAGTCCGAGCACAAACAGCGGAATACCGGCCGTAAGACTGTCGAGACGATCGAGGACGCCGCCATGACCCGGGAAGAGTCGTCCGCTGTCCTTGAGACCCGCGTGGCGCTTCATGAGGCTCTCGGTCAGATCGCCCACCACTGAGAACGCCGATGCACCGACCGCGATCAACACCAGCGACGCGAACGGCCAATGCAGCCACAGCGCGGCGATCACGGCGATCGCTGCTGAGGCGCAAACGCCGCCAATCACGCCCTCCCAGGTCTTGCCGGGAGATACTTGCGGCGCAAGCTTAGTGCGACCGAAACGATGACCAATGAAATAAGCTGCGGTATCCGCCGCCATCACCACCACCAGCGAGAACAGCAACCAGACGGCACCCTCGCGCGGCGTCGTACCAAACTCGCTGAGACGTGCCAGCGCCACGCCCGAGGGCACGAGCGCACAAAACCCAGCCACCGCGGCCGATACCGGTCCGCCCCGCTGCGGCGCGAACACGATCCAGCCGAGAGCGATCAGCCACCACACGCCTGACAGCGTGAGCAGCAGCGCGAATCCTTCCGGCTGGGCACTCCACTGCCAACCGAGCACGAGCCCCAGCGCCACGAGCACCACGAAAGCGAAACGAACCTCTCGACGCTCCTCGTTGAGAAACGCCGACCACTCCCAGGCACCGGCGAGAATCACGAGACCGACGATCCACAGGATCGATGCTGGCAGCACGAACAGAAGAGTGAGCAGCCCCGCCGCCAGCACGAGCGCGGTGATAACGCGCTGGCGCAGCGCACCCGGAGCGCGCGCCATCAACGCTGTCCCCGCTCGGCCACCTGCTTGTCCGTCATGCCGAAACGGCGTTGGCGCGTCTCGAAATCGGCGATCGCCTCGGCGAGCTCGGCAACGCCGAAATCAGGCCACAGAGTGTCGGTGAAGTAGAGCTCCGCGTAGGCGATGTTCCAGAGCAGAAAGTTGCTGACCCGATGGTTGCCGCCGGTACGGATGAACAGATCGGGATCCGGCAAGTCGTGCAGCTGCAACGCCGCCGACACACGCTCCTCATCGATGTCCTCGCTGCGCAAGGCACCGCGACCCACTTGCGCGGCCAACGCCCGCGCCGCCTCGACGATATCCCAGCGGCCGCCGTAACTGACGGCCACCTGCAATTTGAGACCGGTATTGGCAGCCGTCAGCGCCTCGGCCTCGGCGATGCGCTGCTGCAGACGCACGGCGAGCCGCTGCCGGTTACCGATGATGCGCACGCGCACCCCATTACGATGCAGCTCGGCGATTTCCTCATCGAGCGCCTCCATGAAGAGGCTCATCAGGGTGGTGACTTCTCCCGGCGGCCGGCGCCAGTTCTCGCTCGAGAACGCAAAAATGGTCAACGCCTCGATTCCGAGCCGCGAGCACTCGCGCACCGCCGCGCGAACGGGCTCGAGGCCGGCGCGATGCCCAGCCGAGCGCGACTCACCCCGGGCCTCAGCCCAGCGGCCGTTGCCGTCCATCACGATGGCGATGTGCCGGGGAAGCGTCACGCCGCCTCACACCTGCATGATTTCTTTTTCTTTGGCGGCCAGCGCGCCGTCGATCTCCGCGACGTGCTTATCGGTGAGCTTCTGGATCTCTTCCTGCGCTTTCTTCTCTTCGTCCTGGCTGATCATCTTTTCCTTGAGCGCTTCCTTGACGTCCGCCAGCACGTCGCGCCGCACGTTGCGGACTGCAACGCGCGCATTTTCGGCGTCGCCGCGCACAACCTTAGTGATGTCGCGACGGCGCTCCTCGGTCAGCGGCGGCAGCGGCACACGGATCACCGCCCCTGCCGTGTTCGGAGTGAGACCGAGATCCGACTTGTAGATCGCCTTCTCCACGGCCTGCACGGCCGCCTTGTCCCACGGCGAGACCACCAGCGTACGCGCGTCTTCGACGCCGATGTTGGCGAGCTGATTAAGCGGCGTTTCGGTGCCGTAGTAGTCGACCTTCAGGTTCTCGATCAGACTTGGATGCGCACGACCCGTGCGCAGCTTCTTGAGATCCGCCTGAAACTGAACCACACACTTGGCCATGCGGGTGGTTGCGTCTTTCTTGAAGTCTTCGATCATGGCGTGTCCCCGTTGGTCACGACGGTGCCGACATCTTCGCCGCGCACGATGCGCAGCAAGTCGCCGGCGTTATTGAGATTGAACACCTGCAGCGGCAGGCGATTGTCACGGCACATCACGATGGCTGTGGCATCCATCACGTTCAGCCGTTCATCAAGCACGCGATCGAAGGTCAGACGCGGGTAGCGCACCGCCTTCGGATCCTTGACCGGATCGGCGGTGTAGATCCCGTCGACCTTAGTCGCCTTCACGAGCAGCTCGGCGTTGATTTCGATCGCCCGCAGCGAGGCCGCGGTATCGGTGGTGAAGAACGGATTACCGGTGCCTGCAGCGAACAGCACCACTCGCCCCTTCTCGAGGTGACGCACCGCACGCCGCCGGATGTAGTCCTCGCAGACTTCGTTGATGCGGATCGCGGACATCACCCGAGTGGGTGTGCCGAGCCCTTCAAGGGCATCCTGCATCGCGAGCGAATTCATCACCGTCGCCAACATACCCATGTGATCGCCGGTAACGCGGTCCATGCCCGCGCGAGCGAGCCCCGCGCCGCGGAAGATGTTGCCGCCACCGATGACCACCGCAACCTGCACACCAAGACCCAGCAGCTCCTGGATCTCGAGCGCGATGCGCTTGAGGACGGCGGGGTCGATGCCGTAATCGCCGGCACCCATCAACGCCTCGCCGGAGAGCTTGACCAGAATGCGCCGGTAGCGCACCGCTTGTTTCGCCATCACCCGACTCCTCTCGAAGAAAACCCCGCCAAGGCGGGGTCTCTGTTCTCAAACGAGGCGGTTATTTGCCGCCTGCCGTTGCACTGCTTGCCTTGACCTGCGCCATGACCTCGCCAACGAAGTCTTCCTGCTTCTTCTCGATGCCGGCACCCACCTCGAAGCGGCGGAACGCCTTCACCTCAGCCTTGGCGGCCTTCAGCAGTTTTTCGACGGTCTGGTCCGGATCCTTGACGAAGGGCTGACCGAGCAGCGCCTTTTCATTGAGCGTCTTGCGGATGCGACCCTCGACCATCTTGGCGACGATATCGGCGGGCTTACCCTCCGCCATCGCCTTCTCGGTCTCGATTTCGCGCTCCTTGGCGACGACATCGGCTGGCACATCGGCCGCCGAGAGGTACTCGGGGTTGCTCGCCGCGACATGCATGGCGATGTCGTGTGCGAGTGCGGCATCGCCACCCTCGAGCGCGACCAGCGCGCCGATACGCGTGCCATGACGATAGGCCCCGAGCACGCCTGCCGAAGAGAGCGCCGCGTGACGACGCACGCTGATGTTCTCACCGATCTTGGCGATGAGCGCGCGACGGCGCTCGTCGATCGACTCGCCCGAAGCCAGCGCCAGCGCGTTCAAGGCCTCGAGCGAAGCCGGGTTCGCCGCGAGCGCCGCCTTGGCAACGTCGGCCGAGAACGACTGGAAGTCGGACTCGCGAGCGACGAAATCGGTCTCGCAGTTGATCTCGACCATCACCGCGGTACGACCGTCGGCGGATTTCTCAAGCGCGATCACACCCTCGGCGGCCACGCGAGCCGCTTTCTTGTCAGCCTTCGCGAGTCCCTGCTTGCGCATCAGCTCGGCGGCGGCATCGAGATCGCCCTGGGTTTCGACGAGTGCCTTCTTGCACTCCA
>JBMSXG010000019.1:0-33818 GCA_049425405.1 Steroidobacteraceae bacterium | reverse complement strand
TGAGTCGGCCGCCGGTTTACGCGGGCGGCCGTTTTTCTTTGAGGAGTGTTAGTAACGCGGCCTCATCCAGCACCGGCACGCCAAGCGCCTGCGCCTTCTGCAGCTTCGAGCCGGCATCGCTCCCCGCGATCAGGTAATGGGTTTTCTTGGAAACGCTCCCGGACGCTCGGGCGCCCAGAGCGCGCAAGGCCTCCTCCGCCTCTTCCCGCGACATCGCCTCGAGTGAACCCGTCAGCACGAACGTGAGCCCCGCAAGGGGCTGCTCGCCGGCCGTAGCCGCAGGCTCAAGCGCCGGCCATTCCACTCCAGCCGAGCGCAGTCGCGCGATGTCCTCGCGGTTGGCGGCGTCAGCGAAGAATTCCACGACCCGCGCAGCGACTACTGGACCCACGTCCGGCACCTGCTGGACGGCCGACAGATCGGCGGCGGTGAGCCCCTCGATCGATCCGAAATGCCGAGCGAGCGCGGCCGCAGTGGCCTCGCCGACCTCGCGAATGCCGAGCGCGAACAGGAACCTCGCAAGCGAAGTACGTTTCGCCCGCTGCAGCGCTGCGAGCAGGTTGTCTGCGGACTTCTCGCCCATACGATCGAGTGCCGACAGCGTTGCTCGAGAGAGCCGGAACAGGTCGGCTGGCGTGCGCACGAGATCAGCATCGACGAGCTGCTCCACGAGTTTTTCGCCGACACCCTCGATATCGAGCGCACGCCTCGAAGCGAAGTGCCTCAACCGCTCCTTGCGCTGTGCACTACAGCGATATCCCCCGGTACAGCGAGCCACAGCCGCGTCGGGATCGCGCTCGATCTTCGAGCCACACACCGGGCAAAGCCTTGGTAGTTGTACGGCCCTTGCGTTGCGCGGGCGGCGCTCGCGTATCACGCGTGCGACTTCGGGGATCACGTCACCCGCGCGACGAACGACCACCGTATCCCCTATCCTGATGTCCTTTCGGGCGATCTCATCCATGTTGTGCAACGTGGCGTTACTGACAGTGACACCGCCTACGAACACCGGCTCCAGACGAGCCACCGGCGTCAGCGCACCCGTTCGTCCTACCTGGAACTCGACCTCACGCAGCACAGTCGAGGTCTCCTCCGCCGGAAACTTATGCGCGATGGCCCAACGCGGCGCCCGCGAGACGAACCCCAGCTCGCGCTGCGCATCGAGACGATCCACTTTGTACACCACACCGTCGATCTGATACGGCAGACGCGAGCGCTTCGCCGCGATCGAGTCGAAATAGGCGAGACAGCCCTCGACACCACGGACTCGCTGAGTTTCAGGAGACACCCGTAACCCGAGTTGGCGCAGCCTCTCGAGCACGGCCGTGTGCGTATCCGGGGATTCGAACCCCTCGCTTGCCCCGAGGGCATAGAAAAACGTCTCGAGCGGACGCACTGCCGTAATGCGCGGATCGAGCTGACGCAGACTGCCCGCCGCTGCGTTGCGCGGGTTGACGAAGGTTTTCTCGCCGCGTCGAGCTGCCTCGGCGTTCAAACGCTCGAAGCCGGCAACAGGCATGAACACCTCGCCACGGGCCTCCAACAGCTTGGGGGCCTTGCCCGATAAGCGCAGCGGCACCGAGCGTATGGTTCGTACGTTGGCCGAAACATCCTCGCCACTCGTACCGTCGCCGCGAGTCGCTGCGCGCACGAACACGCCGTTTTCCCAAGTCACCGAGATCGCAAGCCCATCGAGCTTGGGCTCGGCCGAATAGTGGAGCGACGCCTCAACACCGAGGCGCTCGCGAATACGCCGATCGAACGCGTGGACATCCTCTACCGAGAACGCATTCTCGAGCGAGAGCATCGGAACACGATGAGTGATCTCGGCGAACTCGTCGGACGGTGCACCGCCCACACGCTGTGTTGGTGAGTCCGGCGTGACGAGCTCAGGATACGCCGCTTCCAACGATGTCAGTTCACGCAGCAAGGCGTCCCAGTCCGCGTCAGAGATCTGCGGATCGTCTAGGACGTAGTACCGATGGTTGTGATACTCGATGAGGCGCCGAAGTTCTTCGATACGTCGGGCGGCCTGCACCACGAATCAGCCCTCCCCGCGGGCCGCCTCCCGACGCATCTCGGCGAGCCGAGCCTCGGTCAGTGGCTCGCCCTGAGAGCCTTGAAGCTCACCTCGCAGCCGCTTGGCCAGTGTATGCCCCGTGGCAAGCAGACGATCGACGGTGTCACGGGCCGGAAGCGGCCCGGGCAGGATCGCAAACAGATTCAGGCCGAGATAGAGGTTCGAGTCCATCGTCGCGAGGTCGAAATCGCCCGGGCGGGTTAGGCTCGCCGCCGACAGAAGCACGCGACCATCCGACACGGGACGGTGAAAGATCTGCATCTCACCATGCTCGAAGCCCTCACCCTGCAGAGCCTGACGCAGGCTAGCCCCGGTGAATCGCTCGCCTGGGCGCGCCACGATTCGCAAACCCACGATGCGGCGCTCCTGCTCCGACGGCCAAGCCACCCGAGTTGCGCGAGGCGAGTCGTCCTGCGACGGCGAGACGCCGCTGGTGGCCGGCTTCATCCCGGCACCGACCGACACGTCAAGATCGGTATCCGACAGCGTCACGGCATCGACCACCGGAAGCCCGCGAGCGCGACCACCGGCGTCGACCGCCACCGACAGATCGATGATCGGAGGGGCGACCAGTCGATCGCGCACCGACATTTCCGGTAAAGCGAGCGCGGGCTCCACCGGCGCCTCGATCTCGACCGTCGCTTCGTCCTCAGGTGTGACCTCGAGCAGCGGATCGCGATACGGCTGGCTCTGATCACGGGGCTGGCCATGGGCACCGAGTTCGTGCTCATCATCCGCGCGGCGAGCGCGACGCCGCTGTACCAACTCCCAAATCACGAGCACGGCGATAAAGGCGAGCCCTATCAACAACAGTGATAGCCGCAGATCCGCCAGCAACACGCTTGAGAGCTCCTGCATGGCGTCAGCTTGCCGCGAGGCGCACCGCCTCGTCCACATCGACGGCGACCAGACGCGAGACGCCCGGCTCATTCATGGTGACGCCGAGCAGCTGCGAGGCCAGCTCCATGGTCACCTTGTTGTGAGTGATAAAGATGAACTGCACTTGGTGGGCCATCTCACGCACGATGTCGCAGAAGCGGCCGACGTTATTCTCATCGAGCGGGGCATCAACCTCGTCCAGCAAACAGAACGGCGCGGGATTCAGATCGAAAATCGAGAACACCAGCGCAACGGCCGTCAGCGCTTTCTCACCGCCCGACAACTGCGAAATGGTCACGTTGCGCTTACCGGGCGGGCGGGCCATGACGGCGACACCCGCGGTCAGCGGGTCATCGCCCGATAACTCGAGGTAGGCATGCCCGCCACCGAAGAGGCGCGGGAACTTTTCTTTGAGCCCTTCGTTGATTCGATTGAAGGTGTCATCGAACCGCGTCCGCGTCTCGCGGTCGATCTTACGCATTGCCTCCTCGAGCGTGTCGAGCGCCCCAGTGAGGTCGGCGAATTGTCGGTCGAGATACTCCTTGCGCTCAGTGTTTTCACGCAGCTCGTCGATCGCTGCGAGATTGACCTGGCCGAGCTTGTCGATATCGGCGCGCACCTCGACCAATTGCGCCTCCCAAGCTTCGACCGACGCTTCGGCTGCGAGCGAGCCCTGCACCTCGGCAAGCTCGAACTGCGTCGCCGCGAACTGCTCGGCGATCGCCTCGCGTCGAACGCGGGTCTCTTGGGCCGCAAGCTTGGCCTGCTCCATCGCCTCGCGAGCCGCGGTGACTGTCGTCTCAGCCGCATGACGACGCTCCTCCAGTGCGCGCAAGTCGCCATCCGCCTGCTCGAGCACCTGTCGGACCTGGTTGAGCTCGGCTTCCACTTCCAGACGACGGGCGAGAAACCCTTCGAGTTGGGCCTCAAGCTCCAGAATTGGCGACTCACCCCCGCCGAGTGCAGCCTCGAGTTCATCGACACGCGCGAGCAGCTCGGTGCGCTGCACCGTTGCCCTCTGTAGACCGACGGTCATCGAATTTTCAGCGGAGCGCCGGCCCTCCGCCCGCACGAGCAGATCGCGAGCCGCCAGTTGTACTGATTGAGCTGCCGAGCGCGCCTGGGCCAACGCCTCGCGGGTTTGATCACGCTCCACGTCCAGCGAGGATCGACGCCCATCGAGCTCGACCACCCGACGCTGGCCTGCCTCGAGCGCCTCTCGGGCCCGAACGACCGCCTGCTCAGCCGTCTCGATCTCGCGCTGAATATCCGCGGCCTCGGCCTCCAGACGCTGGCTGCGCAGGGAGGATTCCTGCACCCTAGCTCGCTGAGCCTCTAGTTGACCGATCAGATCAGCATGCTCGCGGTGAGCGAGCTGAATACGGCCTTGCGCCTCATCGCGTGCCGACTCCGCCACGGCGAGCGCCGCCCGCACGCTTTGCAGCCGAGTGTCGGCCGCACGCACCTCGTCATCCGCACGATCAGCTTCAACACGCAACGACTTGAGGCGTTGTTCGCGCTCGAGGACACCCGCGCGTGTGTCGGCGCCGCGTGCGACGCGCAGCCATCCGCGACCCACCCACTCCCCGGCCCGCGTGACGACGGTTTCGCCCGCCTGCAGGCTGCGGCTGTTTACCAGCGCCTCGGCGAGAGAGCCCGCGACCCGCACCGAAGCCAGCAGCTCGCGAACCGCTGCCGGACCGCGCACGTGGGCCGACAATCGACCCTCACGCCCTGTCGCCGAAGTGTCGTGAGTTCCGCCTTCAAACAACGCGAGCTGGGCACCCTGCAACCGACCGATCGCCTCGACGAGACTGTCGAGTCCCTCGACACAGACCGCTTCGAGCGTATCACCGAGAACCGTTTCGACCGCGCGCTCGAAACCCGGATCAACCGACAACGTCTGCGCGACGCGAGGACGCGAACTAAGCCCCTGCGCCTGCAGCCACTCGCCGCTGCCGGAATCCGCCTGACCGAGTGCCGCACGCTGCAGCGCCTCGACTGATAGCGCTTCGGCGCGTGCCTTATCGCGTCGAGCTCGGGCCGCCTCGACTTGTTGCTCAGAGGTCGTTTGCTCGCCACGCAGTCGCTGCACCTCGGCGAGCGTCGCGCTCAATGCTCGCGAGAGATCCTCAGCAGCACCACGGGCCAGCGACTCGCGCTCGCCCAGCGCGAAAAGCTGACCCTGTGTCTCCTCGGCACGAATCGTGTCCCGCTCGAGCGCGATACGATCGCGCTGCGCACGCAGACGCCGAACCTGATGATCGAGCTGCTCGATACGCGCCTGCTCCACCTGCACCGTCTGGTTCGCCGCGCCGATGTCGCGATTGAAACCTTCCCACGCCTGCTGCCAGCTCGCCTGTGCTTGCTCGGCGGCGCCAAGCGCCGCGAGCGCCGCGGACTCATCGAGGCGCGCCTGCTCGATTAGCGGCGCGAGGCGGGAAAGTTCCTCTCGAATCGCCAGCAGCTCCTGCTCGTCGCGCGCCATCTGCGCGGCCAGCACCTCGAGCGCACTGCGCGACTGCGCGAGATCGGTGCGCTGGCGCTCACGATTCTCGCGGGCGAACTGGATCTGCTGCTCTGCGCGCGAAATGTCGGCGCCGATCGAATAGAAACGCGACTGAACCGCGGAGAGCGCATCGGTCTGTTCGGTATGAAATGCGCGCTGGGTCTCGATCGCTGCTTCGATCGAGCGCAGGTCGGCCAACGCCGACTGCATTGCCAGCTCTTTGGCGCGCACCGCCGAGTCGTGCACTTCAGCGCCGCTGTCGAGCTCGCGCAGCCGAAGCGCGAGCAGCTCCGCCGTGAGGCGCCGCTCCTGCTCTTTGAGCGCCTGGTATCGCCGTGCGCTGGCCGCCTGCCGCTGCAAATGTCGGATTTGCTTATCGATCTCGTCGCGCAGGTCCTGCAACCGTTCGAGGTTCTCGCGGGTGTCGCGGATACGCGCCTCGGTTTCCTTGCGGCGCTCTTTATACTTTGAAATGCCCGCCGCCTCTTCCACGAACGAACGCATGTCTTCGGATTTGGCCTCGATGACCCGCGAGATCATCCCCTGCTCGATGATCGCGTAGCTGCGAGAGCCGAGACCGGTACCGAGGAAGAGCTGAGTGATGTCTTTGCGGCGACAACGGGCGCCGTTGATGAAGTAGTTGCTCTGTCCGTCGCGAGTCACTTCGCGTCGCAGAGCGACCTCGGCAAAGGCGGCATAATGGCCGCCGATCTTGCCATCGGCATTGTCGAACACCAGCTCCACCGACGCTTTACCCACCGGCTTTCTGGCACTCGAGCCGTTGAACACGACGTCGGCCATCGAATCGCCGCGCAGATGCTTCGCTGACAGCTCGCCCATCACCCAGCGAACGGCATCGATGATGTTGGACTTACCACACCCGTTCGGACCCACGACGCCGGTGAGATTGCTCGGAAAAGACACATTGGTCGGATCGACGAAGGATTTAAATCCGGCCAGTCTGATCTTGGTCAAACGCATCGTGTGCAGGGTCTCTTAAACGGCCGGCGCATCGGCCGGGACGTAGTGTAAATTAAACACTCTTCCACCGTACCCCCACGAGCCACCATGCCTTCGCAGCCCTCGACCCGCCTTGAGACTTTCCCGAATCCGCGACCGCAGATCGACTACACGATCCGCATGACCTTGCCCGAGTTCACCTGCCTGTGCCCGAAGACCGGCCAGCCCGATTTTGCGACGCTGGAACTCGAATACGTACCGGATCAAGCCTGCGTAGAGCTCAAATCGCTGAAGCTCTATATCTGGTCGTTCCGAGATCGCGGTGCGTTCCACGAGGCCGTCACCAACGAGATCGCGGACGCGCTTGCCGCGGCGAGCCAGCCGCGCTTCCTCCGCCTGCGTGCGATTTTCAACGTTCGCGGTGGCGTTTACACCACGGTGATCGCCACACGTCAGCAGCCGGGCTGGACACCGCCCCCAACGGTTACCCTGCCCTGAGCGCAGGATTGCCGCTATACTCGCGCGTCCTGCGAAGCGCCTGAAAAAAGGAGCGCCAGATGCCGGCCAAAAAGCCCGCAGCAAAAAACGCGAAGACTAAGCCGGCGCCGAAGGCTCGCCCTCCAGCGAAGGCGGCCAAGACGGCGAGTAAACCGAAGGCGAAGAGCGTGCCAGTCAAACCTGTGGCTGCGAAGCCCAAGGTCGCGGCACCTGCCAAGCCCGTCAAGCCCGCAAAACCTGCGGTGACGGCAGCGCCGAAACCGACCAAGGGCCCGAAGGCGAAAGACCAGGGCATCATGGCGACGTTCGTCGTGCGCAATCCGCGCCCGGCGAGTGCGCCCGTCGAGGGTGAAGATGGCGAGGAGTCCAGCCTGCTCGCCGGTCCTCGCAACGTTCAACCGTACATCGCCAAGCGCGGCGAGCAGTACATGAGCCGTGAACAGCTCGCCCACTTTCGAGCCATTCTCGGGAGCTGGAAGCAGGACCTGATGCGCGAGGTGGATCGAACCGTCTCGCACATGAAGGATGAGGCGGCGAACTTCCCCGATCCGAACGATCGCGCGACCCAGGAAGAAGAATTCAGTCTCGAACTTCGGACTCGCGACCGCGAACGTAAACTCATCCGCAAGATCGAAGAAGCGCTCGAGCGCATCGAGGATGGTAGCTACGGTTACTGCCTCGAAACCGGCGAGGAGATCGGCATTAAACGCTTAGAGGCACGGCCGGTAGCCACTCTGAGCATCGAGGCCCAGGAGCGGCGCGAGCGCCGTGAGAAACAATACGGCGAGCGCGACGACCGCTATCGTTGATCCTCGCGTCGGGCGTTTCGCCCCCTCGCCCACCGGACCGCTGCATGCCGGCTCGCTGTTAGCCGCCGTTGGCAGCTGGTTAGACGCTCGCGCCTCGGGTGGCCGTTGGACGATCCGCATCGATGATCTCGACCCGCAGCGCTGTCGCGAACATTTCGTCACCCTTCAGGTAGAAACCCTGGCCGCCTTCGGCCTGAAGCCGTTCGGTTTCGAGCCGACACTATGGCGCCAATCGACGCGTCAAGAAGCCTACGCGGACGCCCTGGCCCGCCTCAGCGCACGGGTGGCGGTATTCACCTGCGACTGCACGCGGCGTGAGCGCAGCCAGGAGGCAGAGAGCGGCTGTCTGCGCGATTGCCGGCAGAGGCGCCCCCCGAGCGCCGATGCGGCCCTCAGGGCAGACCTGACATCCCTTAGCGCCTGCGAGGTGCAGGACCGAAGCCTCGGTCCGATCCGCTTCGATCCGTACCAGCAGCGCGATGTCATCGTGCGTCGTCGTGACGGGGCGATCGCCTACGCCTTGGCCGTCGTGGTGGACGATGCCGCACAGGGCATTACCGACGTGGTGCGCGGTGGCGATCTGCTCGAGGGCACGCGCTGGCAACTCGGCTTGCACCAGGCGCTGGGCCTGCACCCGCCCAAATATCTGCACCTACCCGTGCTGGTTGAAGCGGATGGCCAAAAGCTCGCCAAGTCGCGCCACGCGATCGCAATCGACCCCTCTGAGGCCCCACGGCTTCTGCGCCAAACGCTTCGTCAGCTAGGCCAGAGCGAGCCGCCCGACTCCAGGATGACGAGCGCATCGATCCTTGATTGGGCAGCAGAGCACTGGCGCCCCGAGCAATTCGCGGGCGTGGCGATAATTCCGACGACGGTCTGACTGGGCCGCCTCGCGGCGGCCGACCGATCAGCGCGGCTCGAGGTCCTTCATCGACAGGCGCACTCGACCCTGACGATCGACTTCGAGCACCTTGACCTTCACCACATCGCCTTCTTTGAGCTTGTCCGAGACACGCTCGACGCGCTCGTTGGAAATCTGCGAGATGTGCACGAGACCATCGCGGCCGGGCAGAATGGTCACAAAAGCGCCGAAATCCATCAGTCTCGCAACGCGACCCTCATAGACGCGGCCCACTTCGACTTCGGCGGTGATCAACTCGATTCGGGCCTGCGCCTCGCGACCGGCGGCGCCGTTGACCGAGGCGATCTTCACCGTGCCATCGTTCTCGATGTCGATCGTGGTACCGGTCTCTTCAGTGATCTGACGAATCACCGCACCGCCCTTGCCGATCACGTCGCGGATCTTCTCCGGATCGATCTTGAGGGTGATGATCGACGGCGCCCACTCCGACATCTTCTCGCGCGGACGCGAGAGGACCTTGTTCATCTCGCCGAGAATGTGCAAGCGACCCGCCTTGGCCTGCTCGAGCGCGACCTTCATGATCTCGGGCGTAATGCCCTCGACCTTGATGTCCATCTGCAGCGTGGTGACGCCGCTGTCGGTGCCCGCGACCTTGAAATCCATGTCGCCGAGATGGTCCTCGTCGCCGAGGATGTCGGTGAGAACCTTGTAGCGCTTGCCCTCGAGGACGAGCCCCATGGCCACACCAGCCACCGGCGCCTTCAACGGGACGCCCGCGTCCATCATGGACAGCGAGGCACCACAGACCGAGGCCATCGACGAGGATCCGTTCGACTCGAGGATCTCGGAGACGACCCGCACCACGTACGGGAATTTCTCCATGTCCGGCATGACCGCCGAAACACCACGTCGGGCGAGGTTCCCGTGACCGATCTCACGACGCTTAGGGCCGGACATCATGCCGGTTTCGCCAACCGAGAACGGCGGGAAGTTGTAATGCAACATGAACGGCTCGCGGCGTTCGCCTTCCAGGGCGTCGATGAGCTGCGCATCGCGACCGGTGCCCAGCGTGGTGACGACCAGCGCCTGCGTCTCGCCGCGGGTGAACAGCGCTGAACCATGGGTACGCGGCAACACGCCGACCTTCACGGTGATCGGACGCACCGTGACCGAATCACGACCGTCGATACGCGGCTCGCCGTTGAGAATGCGCTCCCGGACGATCTTGCTCTCAAGCTTGAAGAGCTGATCGTCGATTTGGTCGGCCGTGAACTTGGGCGACTCACCGCCGCTGAGCTTTTCGATGACGGCCTTTTTGATCTCACCGACACGCGCGTAACGCGCCTGTTTCTCGATGATGCGATAGGCCTCGGAAAGCTGAGCCTGCGCGGCCTGAGCGACCGCCTGCTCGAGCTCCGCGGTGGCGGCATTGGGCTTCCACTCCCAGCGCGGCTTGCCGCATTCCTTGACAAGCTCGTTGATGGCCTTGATCGCCACCTGCATCTGCTCGTGCCCAAACACGACCGAACCGAGCATCACTTCCTCGGAAAGACAGTCCGCTTCGGACTCAACCATCATCACGCCGTCCTTGGTGCCGGCGACGACGAGATGCAAGTCGGAGCTCTTCAACTCGGTGGCTGAGGGGTTCAGCAGATACTTTCCGTCCTTGTAGCCGACGCGGGCAGCACCGATCGGACCATTGAACGGCACACCGGACAAAGCGAGCGCAGCCGACGAGCCGATCATCGCCGGGATATCCGCGTCGATATCCGGATCGAGCGAGATGACGGTCGCGACGACCTGAACCTCGTTGTAGAAACCCTCAGGGAATAGCGGACGGATCGGACGGTCGATCAGACGTGACGTCAGCGTCTCTTTTTCGGTCGGTCGACCCTCGCGCTTGAAGAAGCCACCCGGGATGCGCCCGGCAGCGTAGGTCTTTTCCTGGTAGTTGACGGTCAAGGGGAAGAAGTCGCGCCCCGGCGCAGCCTCCTTCGCCGCCACCGCGGTACAAAGGACTACGGTATCGCCGAGGGAGACGATCACCGCCGCATTGGCCTGGCGAGCCATCTCGCCGGTCTCGAGCGTCAGAGTGTGGGAACCGTACGGAAACGTTTTCTTGAACACAGCCACGGAAGGAACCTCGAAAAGGATGTCGGATGTGAAAAGGCCGCGCTCGATTCGGGCGCGGCCTTTGCGGCGGACTGCTTAGCGGCGCAGCCCGAGGCGCTCAACGAGCTCCTGATACTTCTGAGGCTGTCGAGCCTTCAGATAGTCGAGGAGCTTGCGGCGCTGGTTGACCAGCTTGACCAACCCGCGACGCGAGGCATGGTCTGCGGCGTGCGAGTTGAAGTGCTGCCCGAGCCCCGAGATGCGCTCGGAAAGCAGGGCAATTTGGACTTCCGGCGAGCCCGTATCCTTGGGGTCTCGGCGGAACTGCGACATCACGTCGCGCTTTTTGTCTGTGCTCAGGGCCATCTATGAAAAATCCCTTGAAATCTTGAAGTTAGGTCGCTTTAGAAGGTCGCGCATTCTACTCGCTGGACGAGGCAGCCACAAGCCGCTTCGGGGCGAGCCGCCCGGGTGAGGCGACCTGGCCGATGCCGAGGAACACCCCCTGCGGACCCATGACCCGCACCCGCTGGCCCACCGGGAGGGATGGCGAGGCCAACGACACCTGCTGGCCCAATCGGAGCCGCCGGGCACCCTCCGCCTCGAGCTCGACGGCAGGCAGCTGCGGCACCGCAGCGGCGGGCGCGAGCAACGGCAGGGCCTCACCGGCATCGAGCCGTCGCTCGAGTTCCGGCAGGCTGATCATGGCCTCTGAGGGAAACGGGTCGACCCGCTCCCGGCGTAGCGAACTCACATGCCCCACCGTGCCCAGAGCCGCTGCAATGTCCTCCGCTAAAACACGAACGTAGGTGCCCTTACCGCACTCGACCCGGCAGTCAAGCTCTTCGACGCCAACGGCCAGGCAGCTGAGCGCATCGATGCGGATGGTCCTCGCCTCGCGTTCGACGGTCTGCCCCGCACGCGCGAGCTCGTAGAGTGGACGCCCGCCACGCTTGATCGCCGAGTACATCGGCGGCACTTGTTGGATCGGTCCGTGAAACGTCTGCAGCACGGCGTCGATGCGCGCCAGATCGAGTGTAGGCACCGGTGAACTCTCGATGATCTCACCTTCCGCATCACCCGTACTCGTACGACTGCCGAGACGAATGCTGAATCGGTAAACCTTGGCGCCCTCGAGCACTTCACCCGCGAGCTTCGTCGCCTCGCCAAGGCAGATCGGCAGCATGCCGGTCGCAAGGGGATCCAAACTGCCGACGTGCCCCGCCTTCGGCGCACGCAGCAAGCGCCGCACGCGCTGCGTGGCCGCGTTCGAACTGATTCCCGCGGGCTTATCGAGCAGCAGGACGCCGTCGATCAACGTCGCTCATCGGCGTCGGAGCGCACCGCCTCGTCGATTAGGCGGGTCAACTTCTCGGCCCGCTCGATGCTGGCATCGATCTCGAACTGCAGTCGCGGCGCGTGACGCAGCCCCAGTCGACGACCCACTTCACCGCGCAAAAATCCGGCCGCGCGAGTCAGGCCGGCGAGCAGCGCCTCTGGATCGCCGCGATCACCGAAGGGCACGACGAGCACGCGGGCGCCGCTCATGTCAGGGAGTAACTCGACGGCGGTGACCGTCACCGCGCCGACGCGCGGATCTTTGACCTCTCGCGCGATGAGCTCCGCGAGCACCCTCTGGATCTCACCCTCGATGCGTCGCTGTCTCGCCGGCGCGGCCATATCAGGCGATCGTCCGCGCCACCTCGACGCGGGCGTAGCACTCGATCTGATCGCCCACGCGTACATCCTGGTAGTTTTTCACGCCGATACCGCATTCCGTGCCGGCACGAACCTCACCCACGTCGTCCTTGAAGCGACGCAGCGACTCGAGTGCACCCTCGAAGATCACGACGTTATCGCGCAGCACGCGGATCGGATTATTGCGCTTGACCATACCCTCGATCACGAGACAGCCGGCAACCACGCCGAATTTGCTCGAGCGGAACACTTCGCGAACCTGGGCGGTGCCCACGATTTGCTCTTTGACCTCCGGCGCAAGCAGTCCGCTCATGCGCTGCTTAATGTCGTCGATGGCTTCGTAAATGATCGAGAAATACCGAATATCGACGCCTGTCTCCTTAACGGCATCGCGCGCCCCCGAATCGGCTCGAACGTTGAACCCGAGCACCATTGCATTCGAGGCGGCGGCGAGCTGAACGTCCGAGGCGGTGATTCCGCCCACGCCGCTCGCGACCACCTTGACCTGCACCTCATCGGTCGAGAGCTTGCCAAGAGAATCGCGTAGTGCCTCCGCACTGCCCTGCACGTCCGTCTTGATGACGACGCTGATGACACCCGCTTTCGCCTCGGTCATTTGCGAGAAGACGTCACCCACTGCGCTCGCCTGCTTGGCGAGCTTCACGTCGCGGAACTTGCCCTGCCGATACAGCGCGACCTCGCGTGCCTTGCGCTCGCTCTCGACGGCGAGCATTTCGTCGCCCGCGTTTGGTGCACCCGACAAACCCAACACCGCAACGGGCATCGATGGCTTCGCCGAGGTGACGGCTTTGCCGGTCTCATCGAACATCGCGCGTACGCGACCAAATTCCTGACCAGCAACGATGGGATCGCCCACCGTGAGCGTGCCCTTCTTGACCAGGACCGTCGCGACGGCACCGCGACCCTTTTCGATGCTAGCCTCGATGATGATGCCCGAGGCGAGCCCGGTATCCGGCGCCGACAGCTCCAGAACCTCAGACTGCAGCAGGATCGCATCGAGCAACGCGTCGATGCCTTGACCGGTGTAGGCGGAGACGTTGACGAACATGTTCTGCCCGCCCCACTCCTCCGGGATGACCTCCTGCTTGGAGAGTTCGGTTCGAACACGATCCGGATCGGCGGTGTTCTTGTCGATCTTGTTGACCGCAACGACGATCGGCACGCCAGCGGCGCGAGCATGCTGGATCGCCTCGATGGTCTGCGGCATCACGCCATCGTCGGCTGCGACCACGAGCACGACTACGTCTGTGGCCCTGGCCCCGCGGGCGCGCATCGCAGTAAACGCCGCGTGGCCCGGCGTATCGAGAAAGGTCACGCCACCCTTGTCCGTGTGAACGTGATACGCGCCGATATGCTGGGTGATGCCACCGGCCTCACCTGCGGCAACCTTGGTCTTGCGAATGTAGTCGAGCAATGAGGTCTTGCCGTGATCGACGTGACCCATCACGGTCACTACCGGCGGACGCGGCCGACCCTCGATGGCGACATCAGACTCACCCTGAATGTCGGTATCTATCTCGTTTTCTTTGAGAATCTTCGCGGTGTGACCCATCTCCTCGACGACGAGGACCGCCGTATCCTGATCGATCGGCTGGTTGATGGTCGCCATCACACCCATGTTCATCATGGTTTTGATAACTTCGGTCGCCTTGACCGCCATCTTCTGCGCAAGCTCCTGCGGCGTAATGGTCTCGCCGATACCGACCTCGTGAACCACCGGCGCTGTCGGCAATTCGAACCCGTGGCGGGTTTCCATTCCCACAGGCGCCTTGCGCTCGCGAACCTTTTTCTTTTTCTTTAATCGAGAGCTCGCATCGACGCTGACGTGAAGCTCTTCGCGACCATACTTGGTGCGACGGTCGCGCTCAGACTCGCCGGCGCCCTTCGAACCACGCGACTCAGCCGGACGATCCGCGGTCGTCGCCGGACGCGCGCGCTCACCCTTCTCCGTCGGAGCGGTCGCAGCCGGATCTCGTGCGCGCTGCTCCGCAGCCCGTCGCGCCTCCTCGGCCGCCCGTCGGGCCGCCGCTTCGTCCTCGACACGGCGGCGGTTCTCCGCCTCCATGCGCTCGGCTTCGCGCCGTTCATTCTCTTGACGCTCGCGCTCGATGCGCGCGGCCTCTTCGGCCTCGCGTTGCTTCTCTACTGAGTCTTCGCCCTGCGCCTTGGCCTGCTCGGCCAAAACATCGCGCTTGACGTACGTACGCTTGCTGCGAACCTCGACGTTGACGGTGCGCGTCCGTCCGGTTCCGCCGGCGAGTTTGATTTCGCTTTGCTTCTTGCGCTGCAAGGTGATCTTGCGCGGCGCCGCGGCAGTGGTCTCTTCCGGCGCCTGGCCGTGACTGCGACGCAGGTGCGTCAGCAGCTCGAGCTTCGCCTCATCGCTAATGAGATCGTCTGCGCCCTTGACGGTGATACCGGCCTGCTCAAGCTGCTGCAGCAACTTGTCGACCGGAACCTTCAGGACCTCCGCGAATTGAGCAACGGTGACGTCGGCCATGTGTATTCCTGTGTTCTTTCTCAGGCCTGACCAGCCGCGAACCAGTGCTCGCGCGCCTTCATGATGAGCTTGCCGGCCTCTTCGGCCGTGAGCCCCTGGATATCGAGCAGATCGTCAACCGCCTGCTCGGCGAGATCCTCGCGCGTACGCACACCACGACGGGCGAGCGCCAGCGCCAAATCCGGCTGCATGCCCTCGAGCAGCAGCAGATCGTCCGCCGGCAGCTGCGACTCGAGACTCTCCTCGCTCGCGATCGCCTGCGTGAGCAACACGTCACGCGCGCGACTGCGCAGCTCCTTGACGATATCCTCGTTGAACTCCTCGATCGCCATCAGCTCGGACTGCGGCACGTAGGCCACTTCTTCGACCGTCGAGAAACCGGCCTGCACGAGCAGCGTCGCTACGTCCTCGTCGACGTCGAGCTGCTTCATGAAGTTCTCGACCAACGATCGGGCCTCGGATTCGCTCTTCGCCTCTGCGTCCGACTCGTTCATGACGTTGAGGTCCCAGCCGGTCAGCTGGCTTGCCAGACGGATGTTTTGCCCGCCACGCCCGATCGCCTGCGAGAGCTTTTCTTCGGACACCGCGATGTCCATGCTATGAGAGTCCTCGTCGACGACGATCGAGAGGACCTCAGCCGGTGACATCGCATTGATGACGAACTGCGCCGGATTTTCGTCGAACGGAATGATATCCACGCGCTCACCGGCGATTTCGTTTGAAACCGCCTGCACGCGCGAACCGCGCATACCGACGCAAGCCCCCACAGGATCGATGCGTGGGTCGTTGCTGCGAACCGCGATCTTGGCGCGAATCCCGGGGTCACGGGCAGCGCCCAGAATCTGGATCAGCCCCTGACCAACCTCCGGAACCTCGAGCTTGAAGAGCTCGATGAGGAATTCCGGTGCCGAGCGCGTCAAGAACAACTGCGGCCCGCGCAGCTCGGAGCGGACCTCTTTGAGGAACGCCTTGATGCGATCCTGTGGCTTGACCTGTTCACGAATAATCATGTCGGTTCGGGAGACGAAGCCTTCCGCATTGCCGCCGAGGTCGACGAAGATACCGTTGCGATCGACTCGCTTGACGACACCGCTGACTAACTGGCCGACGCGATCCTTGTACGCCTCGACGACCTGAGCCCGCTCGGCCTCGCGAACCTTCTGCACGATTACCTGCTTGGCCTGCTGGGCAGCGATGCGGCCGAAGCCGACCGATTCCATCGGCACCTCGACGTAACCCCCGACGATCGCCTTCGGATCGACGTCGAGCGCATCCTCGAGACGCAATTCGCGATCCGGGACCTCCAGCTCTTTGGAGTCGTCTGCAAACACTTTCCAGCGACGGAACGTGTCGTACTCGCCGCTCTTGCGGTTGATCGAGACACGTACTTCCCATTCCTCGCCGTGCTTCTTGCGCGTGGCCGACGCCAGCGCCGCCTCGAGGGCCTCGAAGATCACTTCCTTGTCGACGCCTTTCTCGTTCGAGACAGCATCGACGACCAACATGATTTCCTTGCTCATCTCTACACCCTCTGTCCGTCACGCCACCAGGCGTGCCTTGCCGATCTCGGCGAACGTCATCGTGACCGGCTGTCCATCCACTTCAAGCTCGACTCCCGCGTCCGTCACCGCCGCGAGGCGTCCCGTAAATCGGCGTCGTCCCTCTCGGGGCACCGCCAGCTCCACCCACACGCGCTCGCCAGCGAAGCGCTGAAAGTGCGCCGGCTTACGCAGCACCCGGTCGAAACCGGGCGAGGAGACCTCGAGCGAATACGCGCCCGGGATCGGGTCCTCTACATCGAGCAGCGCCGACACTTCCCGGCTAACCCGCTCGCAGTCCTCGATACCGATGTGCACCGGCGAGCCCGGCGGATGATCAAGGAACAGCCGCAGCAGCCCCGATCGCGGCGCCGACACCCATTCGATGTCCACCAACTCGTACCCGAGCCGCTCGATCAGCGGTTCGAGCAGGTCGATCAGCCGCTCGCGCAAAGTCGTCGCCGTCACCACACACGCCCTCAGCCTTCTCAGCCAGCGCCGGGAAAGAAAAAGGGCCCCGAGGGCCCCCTACGAATCCTTCCCGCCCCGGCCAGGGGCAAAAAAAAAGCCCCTCGGGGGGCTTTTCAGATCAAGCACCTACAGGAACCACCTGAGGTGGGATCCCGATGCCCGCCGCGCCCGCGGAGCGCGGCGGGGGCAGGATCATAATGCAATCGGGCCCGGGGTACAAACCACCCCGTCAGCGCCCCACCCCGCCCGCTTCCGCGGTCGGTCGCGGCTCCGTCAGCCAGCGCGCGAGCCAGGCATGGATCTCGGAGTAGAACAACCGGCTGTTCTCCCCCTTGAGGATCCAGTGATTCTCGTCCGGAAAGACCACGAGCCGGCTCGGGATCTGACGGCGCTGCAGCACGCTCCAATATTCGAGCGAGTTATTAAGGGGCACACGGAAGTCCCGCTCGCCGATGGTCACGAGCGTCGGAGTGCGAAAGTCGGTCGCACGCCGTATCGGATTCTGTTCACGCCAAACCGGCCCCTGCTCCCACACCGGCCCGCCATTATTGATCTCACGCCCGTAGATGGTGTCGCTGGTGCCCCACTGGGTCTCCAGATTGATGAGCCCTGCGTGGCTGACGAGGCAGCGATAACGCGTCGTAGTCGCCTGCAGCCAGTTGGCGAGATGCCCGCCATAACTCGCGCCGCCGGCGCACTGCCGATCGGCATCGATGAACGGATACTCCCGCAGGGCCACATCGGCAGCCTCGTTGATCTCAGCGCCAGGTGTCGCCAGCGGATCTCCCTGAATGTGCTGCGCGAAGGCTTCACCGAAGCCCGTCGAGCCCGAGTAGTTGGTCAGCAGCACCACGTATCCCGGCTGCGCGAGCAGATGATAGTTCCAACGTAATACCCACTGGTCGCGGAACATGGTGTGCGGCCCGCCGTGGATGACGACGAAGAGCGGATATTTCTTAGTCGGGTCAAATCCGGGTGGTGTCACGAGCTGATTGTGGATACGACGACCCTTGGAACTGGTGAACCAGAATGCCCTCGCGGGCGACAGATCGAGCGTCCGGAGGCGATCACCGTTGAAATCGCTGAGTGCCACATGACCCTTCTGCAGCGGCTCGAGACGCACGACTTCCGGTGGCCGAGTCGCACTGTCGAAATTCGCGATCAAGGTGGGTCGACGCGCGGAGCGCGCGATACTGAGGTTGGTGTACGCCCCGACACCGATATCAAAAACGAGTCGCGGCGCACCACCTGCCAGCGCCACGACGAAGAGTTTTTCGTGGCCCGCTTCTTCGGCGAGGAAATACACGCCACGCGAGTCAGCCGTCGGAGCAAAGGAACCCACGGAGCGATCGAGCGCATCGGTCAAGCGGCGTGGCTCACCGAGACTCGAGCTCTGAGCGCCACCCCAAGGCCAGGACACCAGACGAGTATTGACGTAGACCTTGTCCGAGCGCGGCTCGAAGCTCGCGATGAGCGTGCGTCCATCCGGCGTGAAGGTCGGGTCACCGAACGAACCTACCCCCTCGGTCAGTCGTCGCGGTTCACCGCCCTGCGACGGCACCAACCATAACGCCGAACTCGTAAAGCGGTATGCCGCCGTGTGCCGATCGATACTCGCGGCGAACACCACCGCGCCACCGTCCGGCGTCCACACGGCATCGAGAGAATCGCCGTTGTCGCCGCCGCGCCCGGCAAATCCCGGTTGGCGAACGAGCTGGCTGGCCGAAATCAGCGGCTTCGGCTCGCCCGCGATCGGCCCTCGAGCCGACAGCTCGAGCACGAGTAAGCTCGGTCGGCGATCGTCAAGCCATCGATCCCAGTTGCGGATGGGGAACCCGTCGTAAGTGCGCGCATTCCATTTACGAGCCTTACGCTCCGCGGCGATCCGACGATTGTCGGCTTCGCTGATAGCGCCCGGATAATCGGAACTGGAGAACAACACTCGTCGGCCGTCTGGGGAAAATCGCGCGTTGCGCGCACCATTGACGAGAGCGGTGAGCCGCATTGCCTCGCCGCCATCCAGATGCAGAAGATAAAGTTGCGCGACTTCGTCACCGTCGCGACGGGCCGAAAACACGATACGACGACTATCGGGACTCCAATCGACACCAGACTCGCCGCCCGTCGTACCGGTCAGTCGACGCGGCGCCAGCGATCCGTCGGTTGGCACGATCCACAGATCCGAGACCTGGGCTTGCTCGTCGTAAGCGGGTTCGTTCACCCCGAAAACAGCCCAGCGACCATCCGGACTGACCGCCGGCGCGCCGACCCGTTTCATGAGCCACAAATCCTCGTGCGTAATCGACCTGGGCGATACCGAGGCCAGCAACGGATCGCAAACGAACCAGAGCGCGGCGATTAGAACTAACGAACGACGGACTGAAAACATGGGTCCTCCTCGTCAGCGCACACGGCGCTGCAACCTGTTCTTGATTTCGACTCCGACGCGACGATTTACGAAACGAAAATCAGCGATTCGCGTCAGATCAACCTCGCCCGCTCGATACAAGCCGGCATTAATCATCTCGCTATAAAAATCTCCGATACGCTCGGCGTTCATGCTGCCGACACCGGAGCGCAGGGCGTCCCCGGAATCGACGATACCCTGCGCGAGCATCAGGGAAACGGCTGCCTCGATCTCGGCAAGCGTCATCTCCGGATTCTCGCGCAACATCAAAGTGTTCGCCGCACGTCGATCGCCGTAGAGGTAGTTCACCCATCCCTCAATCGATGCATCCACGAAACGCTGCACGAACTGCGGCCGTTGCCGCACCAGATCGACTCGAGTGACGATCAGCGTTGAATAGGTCGAGAACCCGTGATCGGCGAGCAGATGGACTACCGGCTTGAAGCCGCCTTGACGCTGCACGTAGATCGGCTCGGCGACCGAGTAACCCTGCTGCAACGCGCGTGGGTTCGACAGGAACGGCCCCAGGTTGTAGGTGTAAGGCCGAAGGCTCTCGTCGCGGAATCCGTGTCGAACTTTAAGCCACTGCCACCAACTGAACTGGGCGTCCTTCGCGACGAACACCACCGGCGCGTCCTTGAGCGCTACGAAGCGCTCGTAACCCTGTCCGGGGTGGGCGATCAGAGCCTGCGGATCCTTTTGGAACATTGCCGCCACCACCACATTGGGCAGCTTGTTCTTGGCCGAGTCGAAGGCGTGCAGCAGATTGCCGCTCATCAGGAAGTCGATTCGCCCCGCCGGTAGCAAGGCCGCGGTGTTCACCTGCGGGCCACCCTGCAGGATCTCCACATCGAGCCCATAACGACGATAGGTCCCATCGGCGAGCGCCTGATAAAAGCCGCCGTGCGCAGCCTGTGCCTTCCAGTTAGTGGCGAACCGCACACGCTCAAGCGCTTGGCTACGCACCGGCAACGACGACAACGCGGCGAGCGACATCACCGAAGCCAGATAATTTCGCCGACTCCAAGTTCGCGAATTCATCGACTTCCCTCCCGACTCGCCTCGCGCTCAGACGCATGCCAACGACCGAGCAGTCGACGCGACAACGCACTGAACAACCCGAATACCGCGATCCCGCTCACCATCAACAGCAGCAGTGCCGCAAACATCTTCGGCGTCTCCGAACGATAGCTCGCCTCAAGAATGCGCGAGGCGAGCCCGGTTTCACGCCCTGCGACCCCTGCCACCATCTCGGCCGAAACCGCACCGATCAGGGCGAGGCCACCCGAAATTTTGAGGCCTCCGAGAAAATACGGCAGCGCACTCGGGATCAGCAAGAGCCTCAACCGCTGCCAGCGAGTGGCGCGGTACAAGGTGAATAACTCGTGTAAGTGAATTTCGGCGGCACGCAGACCCAGCACGGTATTGGAGAGGATCGGGAAGAACGCGACCACCCAGGTGCACAGCAGCAGCGCTGCGGTGGTGCTCTCGACGTAAATCAGGATGAGCGGTGCGATGGCCACGATGGGTGTCACCTGCAGAATGACTGCAATCGGAAACAACGCCGCCTCGATTCGGCGCGATAACGCAAACACGGCGCCAATCAGTACGCCACCCGCGGTGGCGAGCGCGAGCCCCGCGAAAGTGATCTTGAGCGTGAACCACCAGCTCGCTGCCAGCGAGTCGCGATTCTCTAGCAGCGTCTGCAACACAAGCGATGGCGCGGGCAGAATGTAGTGCGGAATATCCAATGCACGGACGAGCAACTCCCACCCCGCGGTGAGCAGCACGACGGTCAGCAGCGGCAGCCCCCTCATGCTGCCTCCAGCGTCTCGGAGATACGCCCACACAGAGCCGCGAACTGCGGCGAAGCACGGAACCGCGCATCACGTGGCCCCGACATATCGACCGACACCTCGTCGAGTAGGCGGCCGGGGTGGGCGCTCATCACGAGCACCCGCGAGCACAAGAACACCGCTTCCGCCACGCTGTGCGTGACGAACAACGCTCCGAGATCGCGCTCCGCGCACCAACTGAGCAGATCTTGATTAAGACGCTGACGAGTCAGCTGGTCGAGGGCTGCAAATGGCTCGTCCATCAACAGCAACTGCGGCTGCGTCACGAGTGCACGCGCGATCGACACGCGCATCCGCATGCCCCCGGAGAGCTCTGCGGGGTAAGCGTCGATCACATCGGCGAGCCCGACTCGAGCCAGAATCCCGGTGACGCTATGCGAGGCCGCGTCTCGACTGAGGCCAGCCAGTCGCAACGGCAGCCATACGTTGTCGAACACGCTCGCCCACGGCATCAGCGTCGAGTCCTGAAAGACGAATGCGACGGGAGCACGCCCCCCGGATCGAGTCGCCGGTGAGTCCACCTTTCCCGCGTCCGGCACGTCGAGCCCGGCAATCAAACGCAGCAGCGTGCTCTTGCCACACCCGGAAGGCCCCACCAAGCCTACGAGTTCGCCACGAGCAAGCTGCAAACTCACGCCTGCAAGAGCCCGACGTCCGCCGGGAAAGACCCGCTCGACGCGATCGACCGAAACGATGGGCAGCGGCGCGCTCATGGACGCACCATGTTACCGGGAAGATAATCGGCTTCGGGAAAATGGTAGCGGGGGTAGGATTTGAACCTACGACCTTCGGGTTATGAGCCCGACGAGCTGCCAGACTGCTCCACCCCGCACCAGGAGGGCCGCGAAGTATACGGCCCGGTGGCAGTGAACTCAACCTAATGCGCGTTCGACGAGACCCACCAACCCCTGCGGCCAGATGCCGAGGACGATCACGGCGAGGGCATTTAGCGAAAGCGTGAGTCGAACCCCGAGATGCCGAGCCGTCGCAGGCGCCGTTGTGGGCTCATCGAAGAAGAGGATCTTGATGACCCGCAGGTAATAGAACAACCCGATCACAGACACCATTGCCGCGAACACGACGACGGCCGCATGTGAGGACGCCCACAACGCCTCGAACACCTGCAGCTTCGCCAGGAAACCTACGGTCATCGGAATTCCGGCGGCCGACAACATCATCACCATCAACACCACGCTCAGCAGCGGGTCGCGCGCATACAAGCCTTTGTAGTGGTCGAGCTCATCTGCCTCGAAACCCACCCGACTCGCCAGCAAGATCACGCCGAACGCACCGAGCGAGCTCAGCACGTAGGCGAGCGTGTAGTACAGCGCCGCCTCGTAGCCCTGCTCGGTTCCCGGAATAAAACCGAGCAAGATGAAACCGACATTACCGATCGCTGAATACGCCAGCATGCGCTTGAGATTGGTTTGTGCGATCGCGATGACGTTGCCTGCGAGTGCGGACAGCACAGCCACGATTGTGATCATCTGCGACCACGCCTCCCCCACCCCTGGGAGCCCGTTGGCGAGCAGTCGATAGGCGAGCGCGAACGACGCAATCTTCGGAACGGTGGCAATGAACAGTGTCACAGGCGTCGGCGCGCCGTGATACACATCCGGAACCCACATGTGGAACGGCACCGCACCGAATTTGAACGCGATACCCACGACGACGAACACGAGACCCATCACGAGCCCGAGGCTTGGTTCGCCCGCAAAGGTCGTGGCGAGCTCCGACAGCAACAGGCTACCGCTCAGGCCGTAGAGCAACGACATGCCGTACAGCAAACAACCCGAGGCGATCGCACCGAGCACGAAATACTTCATGGCGGACTCGGCCGAGACACCCGAATCACGGTCGAAGGCCACCAGCGCGTACAGGGATAACGCCAGCAACTCCACACCGATGTAGAGCGTCAGCAGACTTCCCGCTGAAATAATGACAAAAATACCGAGCAGCGCCGACAAGACAAGGACGTAATACTCGCCCTTGAGCAATCCTCGTGACTCCAGATAGTCGCGTGAGTAGAGCAAAGCGACCGCCACGAACAGGAATGACAGCAGCTTCAGTACGGTCGCCACAGGGTCGGCGATGTACATCCCGGACAGCAGCTCCAGCCGAGCACCGACCTGCCCGTAAGCGAGGGTTAGCGCCGCACCAACACCGATAAGCGCCAACGTCAGCGTTGGCGTGATACGTCGCGACGCCGCTCCCGAGAACGCATCGACAAGCAGCACAACACACATGGCCGTGGTCAAAAAGATCTCGGGCAATACGGGCGCTAGCGATGCAAGAGTTAGAGTGGTTGGCATGTTCCCCCCGCTTACATCGGCAGCTTCGAGGTGAGGATCTGCTCAACGAGGTGACGCACAGAAACCTGCATCACCTCCAGTAGCGGCGCCGGCCATATTCCGAGCGCCAGCACGGCGAGCGCGAGCACGGCGAGGACTCCGAACTCGCGAGCATCGAGATCCTGAAGACTCGCCACCCCTTCATTGGCAACGGGGCCAAACAACACCCGCTTGACGAGCCAAAGTGTGTAGGCCGCACCGAGTATCAGCGTCGTCGCCGCCAGCAGCGCAAACCAGAAGTTCGCCTTGAAGCTAGCGAGGATGACGAGGAACTCGCCAACGAACCCAGACGTCCCCGGCAGCCCAGAATTCGCCATGGCAAATAACACCATGAACGCCCCGAACACCGGCATCCGACTGAGCACGCCACCGTAGCTGGCGATCTCGCGACTATGGAGCCGGTCGTAGAGCACCCCGACGCACAAAAACATCGCTCCGGAGATCAAACCGTGCGACACCATCTGCACCATGGCACCGTCTATACCCATCGCCGCGCCCTGCGCCGAGCCCGTTCGGGCGACGATGTCGAAAGCGAGGAAACAGCCCAGCGTGACGAAACCCATGTGGGCGATAGAGCTATAGGCGATGAGCTTCTTCATGTCGGTCTGCACGAGCGCCACCAGCCCGATGTACACCACAGCAATGAGTGACAGTCCCAGCACCAACCAGTCGAGCTCTCGGGCGGCATCCGGCGTCACTGGCAGCGAGAATCTGAGAAAACCATAACCGCCCATCTTCAACATGATCGCCGCCAGAATCACCGATCCGCCCGTCGGCGCCTCAACGTGTGCATCGGGCAGCCAGGTGTGGACGGGAAACATTGGGATCTTCACCGCAAACGCTGCAAAGAAGGCCAGGAAGATCCACAGTTGTTCCGTGCGCCCAAGCGGTAGCGCCTGCAGCGCTGCGATATCGTAGCTGCCGGCCTCGAGCGCCAGATAAATAAGCGCGACCAACATGAACACCGAACCGAGGAAGGTGTAGAGGAAAAACTTCAGCGTCGCGTACACGCGTCTCGGACCACCCCAGATTCCGATGATGAGAAACATCGGAATCAGCATCGCCTCCCAGAAGAAATAGAACAGCAGCGCATCGAGGGCACAGAAAACCCCGATCATCAATCCCTCCATGAACAGGAAGGCTGCAAAGTACTGGGCCGCCCTACGCTCGATGACCTTCCATCCGGCGATCAGCACCGGCACCGTCATGAAGGTCGTGAGCAACACGAGCGGGAGCGAAATACCGTCGATACCGAGGTGGTAGGTCGCATTAAACGCCGGTATCCAGGGTAACCGCTCGACGAATTGAAACGCCGCCGTTCCCGAATCGAAGCCGGCGTAGAGCGGCAGCGACGCAATGAATGTGAGCAGCGCGATGGCGAGCGCGGCCCAACGCGCCGCCGCGATACGCCGGTCACCGAGCGCGAGCACCCACAATCCGCCCGCGATCGGTAGCCAGATAAGCAGTGAGAGCAGTCCGAAATCCTGCATCAGCGCCCCCACAGGAACACGCCGAGCAGTACGGCGAGCCCGATCATCATCCAGAACGCATAGGAATAGAGGTAGCCGGTCTGGATACGGCGCACCACACCGGCCGTTGCTGCCACAAACCCGGCACTGCCGTTCACGAGCGCGCCGTCGATCAGCGCTTGGTCTCCGACGCGCCAGAACCAGCGGCCGATTTGCCGTGAGCCGGCGGCGAGAACGCGCTCGTTAAACCAGTCGAAGTAATACTTGTTGTCGAGAATCCCTGCGATCGGCGCGAAGAGCCGACCCAGTCTGACGTTCCAATCGGGGCGACGCAGGTACAGCGCCCATGCGCTCAGAACGCCGGCCAGGGCCAGCCAGAATGGCGGATGCGCCCAAGCCTTCAGCGCAAACGATCCCGCATCGTGGAAGTGAGCGGACAACGCCGCGAGTACGTCGTTCTGTGGACGGACCTGGATCGCCTCGCCGAAGAAGCCGCCGAAGAGCACGGGCCCCACAGTCAGATAGCCGATCGCCACTGAGGGGATGGCTAACAGCACCAACGGCAGCGTCACCACCCAAGGGCTCTCGTGGGGCTCCCCTTCCGTCCACCGCGACTTGCCGTGGAAGGTCATAAAGATCATCCGGAAGGTGTACAGCGCCGTGACGAAGACGCCAAGCTGGACGCAGTAGTACGCGTAGGTAGCACCCCAGCGCGCCGACTCGTGTACCGATTCGATGATGAAATCTTTGGAGTAAAAGCCCGAGAAGAATGGCGTACCAATCAACGCCAGCGCTCCTATCCAACAGGTCGCCGCGGTGATCGGCATGTAACGCGCCAAACCACCCATCTTTCGCATGTCCTGCTCGTGGTGCATACCGACGATGACCGAGCCCGCCGCGAGGAACAGCAAAGCCTTGAAGAACGCGTGTGTCATCAGGTGAAAGATCGCCGCTCCGTAAGCCGACACGCCTAGCGCCACTGTCATGTATCCCAGCTGCGACAATGTGGAATAGGCGACGACGCGCTTGATGTCGTTATTGACGATGCCCAGAAACCCCATGAAGAGAGCCGTAGTTGCACCGATCACGAGCACAAAAGAGAGGGCCACCTCACTCTGCTCAAACAACGGCGAGAGGCGCGCGACCATAAAGATGCCCGCCGTGACCATCGTTGCAGCATGGATCAGCGCAGAGATCGGCGTCGGGCCTTCCATCGAGTCTGGCAGCCAGACGTGCAGAGGAACCTGCGCCGACTTACCCATGGCGCCGATGAAAAGCAGCACGCAGATCAGGGTGATAGCCGAAACTACCCAGCCGTCCGCGAGCGTGAAGGACGCCCCCGCGATCGCGGGGGCCGCCGCGAACGCGTCGGCGTAATGCAGCGAGCCGGTGAAATAGACGACACCGGCGATGCCGAGAACGAAGCCGAAATCCCCAACGCGATTGACGAGAAAAGCCTTGAGATTCGCGAACACCGCCGAGGGCTTCGTATGCCAGAACCCGATGAGTAGAAAAGAGACGACACCGACCGCTTCCCAGCCGAAGAACAGCTGCAAGAAGTTGTTCGACATCACGAGCATCAGCATCGCGAAGGTGAACAGTGAAATGTACGAGAAGAATCGTTGGTATCCCGGATCGTCATGCATGTAGCCGATGGTGTAGACGTGCACGCACAACGACACAAACGTCACGACGCACATCATCAGCACACTGAGGGAGTCGATCAGGAATCCCACCTCCATGCGGATGCCGTCACTGACCAGCCAGGTGTAAACCGGCCCATCGAACGGCACCACCTGCCCCGACCACAGCTGCCAGCCGATCTGCGCAGACAGTGCGAACGCCCCTCCCACCGCTGCGATGGTGACGCTATGGGCGATCCGCCGACCCACCCAGTGCCCCAGCAGCCCGGCCACGAGGGAGGCAAGTAAGGGCAGCAGCACGATGGCGAGCAGGATGTTCGGATTCATCGCCTCAGCCCTTCAACGTGTCGAGATCTTCGACATTGATGCTGCGCCGCTCACGGAATAGCACCACCAGGATGGCGAGCCCGATCGCCGCCTCTGCCGCCGCGACGGTCAGGACGAAAAAGACGAACACCTGACCGTCGAGATCTCCTAGGAAACGCGAGAACGAAACGAAGCTGAAGTTAACGGCGAGCAGCATCAGCTCGATGCACATCAACAGCAGGATGACGTTCTTGCGGTTCAGAAAAATTCCTGCCACCGACAATGCAAACAAAGCCGCAGAAAGAGTCAGCATGTGCTGCAGGGTGATCACGGCGCGCCTCCCTGACCCGAGCCGGTCGCGTTACCGTCGACCGACGATGCCGGATTCACTCCTTTGACAATCCGAACCCGATCCTCACGCCGGACGGCAACCTGCCGCGCCACATCCTGAGGTTTGAGCCCCGGCCGGCGACGCAAGGTCAGCGTGATCGCCGCAACGATCGCCACCAACAACAGTACCGCGGCAAGCTCGAAGGGATACACGTACTGCGTATAGAGCACCTGGCCGAGTTCACGCGTGTTGCTGTGCTCAGGCGGCAGCGGCGCGGCACCGACGGTCGCATCGACACCCAGATCGCGGAACCAGAACACGCCCACCATCTGCGCGATCACGACGAAAGCGATGATCCATCCGAGCCAGGCGTAACGGGTGAACCCCTCTCGAACCTGCTCGACGTTAATGTCGAGCATCATCACCACGAATAGAAATAGCACCATCACCGCGCCGACGTACACCAGCACAAGCACGATCGCTAGAAACTCGGCTTCGATCAGCAGCCACAACGCGGCACTGCTGAAGAATGCCAGCACGAGGCACAGGGCCGAGTAGACGGGGTTGCGCGCAACGACCACTCCGATCGCTGCAGCAATCAGAATGCTTGCGAAAAGGTAGAACAGCACAGTCACCAGCACGTCATCGTTCTCCCGCTTCGCTCAGCGATACGCCGAGTCGGCCGCCTTATCTGCATCGATGAGCGCCGCGTAGCGCTCTCCTACCGCGAGCAGCTTGTCTTTGGTCATGATGTTCTCGCCGCGGTTTTCCATGTGATATTCGTGGATGCGGGTTTCGACGATTGCATCCACCGGACACGCCTCCTCACAGAACCCGCAATAGATGCACTTGAACAAATCGATGTCGTAACGCGTGGTGCGACGGGTACCGTCGTCTGCGACATCCGACTCGATGGTTATCGCCAGCGCCGGACAGACGGCCTCGCACAACTTACAAGCGATGCATCGCTCCTCGCCGTTCGGATAGCGGCGCAATGCATGCAGACCGCGGAATCTCGGCGACTGCGGCGTACGCTCCTCGGGGTAGTTGACGGTGACCTTCTTGCGAAACAGCGTCCGCGCAGTGACTGACAGACCGCCGATCAATTCGGCCAGCAGGAAGGTTCGGGCGAGGCTACGCAGCGACATGCATCAACCCTCCCAGGGACCCACATTGAGATACACGAGTACGCCCTCTACGGCGATCCACACCAGCGTCACGGGAATGAGGATTTTCCAACCTAAACGCATGATCTGGTCGTAGCGGTATCGCGGAAACGTCGCGCGATACCACATGAAACAGGTCAGGAAGAAAAACAGCTTGAGAAACAGCCAGTGGAAGCCCGGAGCGCCCAACGGATGCTCCGCACCGAACAGCCCCTCAAAGGGACTCAACCACCCGCCCAGGAAGAACACCGCGGTAAGCGCGGAGATCAGAATCATGTTCGCGTATTCGGCGAGGAAGAACAGCGCGAACGCGATACCGGAATACTCGACGTGGAAACCGGCGACGATCTCTGACTCGCCTTCCGCCACGTCGAAGGGCGCTCGGTTGGTCTCGGCTACTCCAGCGATCAGATAGACGACGAACAGCGGGAACAACCAAAGGACGAACCAGTTGGACACCCCACCCGCCTGCGCGCGGACGATGTCGCCGAGATTGAGCGTGCCGGCGGCCATTACCACGCCGACGAGAGCGAATCCCATGGCGATTTCGTAGGCAACGACCTGCGCCGCGGAACGCATCGCCCCGAGGAAGGCGTATTTGGAGTTGGCCGCCCAGCCGGCGAGGATAATCCCGTAAACACCCACCGAGGTCAGCGAGAGCACGTACAACAGGCCGGCGTCGATATCAGCGATCACGAGGTTGGGGTCGAGCGGCATCACCGCCCAGGCTGCAAAGGCCGGAATGAGAGTGATCGCCGGTGCTATGCGAAACAGCCAACGGTTGGCTGCGGAGGGCACCACCACCTCTTTGAGCAGCAGCTTGATCACATCGGCGAAGGGCTGAAAGATGCCGGGCACGAGCCCGAACACGCTACCGACGCGATTCGGACCCTTGCGCAACTGCATCCAGCCGATGACCTTGCGCTCCCAGAGCGTGGTGAACGCCACCGAGAGAATGAGCGCCACCGTGACGAGCAATATCCACGCGCTTGCTTGCAGATACGCCGGAAGACCCATCCAAAAGTCGCGCATCGCACTCATCGGCGCGACCCAAGAGCGACGGCAGTCTGCTGTAACGCCTCGCTGCGACGCAGCACAGCATCGATCGAATACATCGGCACATCGAGTGCCCCCAGTTCGAGTTCCGCAGATCCCGTAACCGCAGCGATCGCTGGCAAATGCGCGGACTTGACCGACTCCGATATTCCCTCGCCCCACCCGGGCGCCGCGAGCGCACTCACCGCGTCCCGCACATCCTCCGAACTGCTGTCATCGAAGCCGTCGACGCCGATGGTGTTAGCGAGCACGCGAAGAACTTTCCAGGCTGGACGTGCTTCCCCTGGCGCTCGCGCGGCGCCAGTCTGACTCTGCCAGCGCCCCTCAAGATTCACGTAAGTGCCGGATGTCTCCGCGAACGCTGCCATCGGCAGAATGACGTGCGCATAGCGACGAATGGCATCACTGGCGAACGGTGTTATGGCGACGACGCAGGCTGCCTGCGTGAACGCGCGAGCGGCAAGTGCGGGATCGGCTAGATCGGATTCTGGTTCGATCGCACCGACACACAGATACGCACGCTGCGGTTGCTCGAGCATAGCGCGTGCGTCGAGCCCGACGGTCGGTGCCGCGCGACCCCCTGCCGCTCGATGCGGTACGGCGCCTGCGAGCCATAGCCCTGCGGCGTTGCCGCCCTCGGCCAACAGGCCTAGATGAGCACCTGTGAGCTGTGCAAGCGCCTGCGCGAGCGCGCGAAGATCGGCTAGCGCAGGATGACGCTGCGCGAGAGCACCGAGCCAAATCGCGCGATGCGGTCCGTTGAGCAGCGCCGCGGCAGTCGCTCGATGCGATTCGTGAACCTCGACGGCCCGCAGCAAGCTTCCCAGCGACGCCGGCAACGACAACCCCGATTGTTGAGCGGCTGCCGCCACTACCCCCGCCAGAGCATGCGTCCACTGTGCTGCCGGAACGGTGAGTCGCGCAGCCACGGGGAAGAGATACTCGCGCGCGTGATCGTCGAGAAAGGCGACCCGGGCGCCGGCTCTCACCACCGCCTTGCGTACGCGATGCGCGAGTAAGGGCAACTCAGCGCGAAGATGGGAACCGATCACCAGTAGCCCGGAGAGCGACTCGACCTGAGCGAGCGACATCCCGAGAGCCGGACGGTGCGGGTCCGCGACCGCATCGCGAAAATCCCGCTGGCGTAGCCGATGGTCGATATTGGCACTGCCCAGTGCGCGGGTCAGTCGCGCAGCCAGCGCACCCTCCTCGAGCGTAACCGACGGATGCACGAGCGTCCCGAGCGAAGGTCCAGCGGACCGCAAGCCACGTGCGGCAGCGGCAAGCGCCGTCTCCCAGTCGACCTCGCGCCACCCATCACCGTCGCGCAGCATCGGACGCAGCGCGCGATCCGAGGCCAGCAGTCCCTCATACGAAAAGCGATCACGATCGGAGATCCAAGTTTCGTTGATCTCGTCGTTGGGCCGAGGCACCACGCGCTTCAGCTTGCCGCGCAAGACGTGACCGAACAGGTTGCTGCCGAGGCCGTCATGCGGCGCAACCAGCGGCACCTGCGTCATTTCCCAAGAGCGGCCCTGATATCGAAACGGCTTGGAGTTCAGTGCGCCGACTGGACACAGATCGATGATATTTCCAGAGAGCTCATGATCGACGCTGCGTTCGATGTAAGTGCCGATCTCCATATTTTCGCCGCGACCGGTAGTGCCGAGCTCGGGGATACCGGCGACGTCTTGCCCGAAACGCACGCAACGCGTGCAGTGAATGCAGCGCGTCATGTCTGTAGAGACGAGAGGCCCGAGATTCTTATCCTTCACCACCCGCTTACGCTCTGTAAAACGGGAGATATCGCGACCAAAACCCATGGCCAGATCCTGCAGCTCGCACTCACCACCCTGATCGCAAATCGGGCAGTCGAGCGGGTGATTGATCAGCAGGAACTCCATCGTCGCTTTCTGCGCGCCGATAGCCGCCTTGGAGCGAGTGAAGATCTTCATCCCCTCCGTGACCGGAGTCGCGCAGGCCGGCAGCGGCTTGGGCGCCTTCTCGACCTCGACTAGGCACATGCGACAGTTGGCCGCGATCGGCAATTTCTCGTGGTAACAGAAGCGCGGCACATAGGCGCCGTTAGCATCCGTCACATGAATAATCATCGCGCCACGACGCGCCTTCACGGCTCGGCCGTCGACCTCGACGTTGACGAATTCATCCTGCGGATTCGCTGCCATGCGCTCGACGGCCGTCAGGCCGCCTCCCTCCGGCCATCGACGAGACTGCGTCCACGATGTTCGATCATATATTCGAACTCGTGACGGAAGTGCTTCAGGAAACTTTGTACCGGCCAGGCCGCCGCGTCACCGAGTGCACAAATCGTGTGCCCTTCGATTCGATTGGCGACGTCGACGAGCAGTTGTAGGTCTTCCGCCCTTCCTTCACCCGCCACGATGCGTTGCAGCACCCGGTTGAGCCAGCCCGTCCCCTCTCGACACGGCGTGCACTGCCCACAGGATTCGGATTTGTAGAACCTCGAGATGCGCTCAAGCGCACGTACCATGCAGGTGGATTCGTCCATGACGATGACGGCCGCTGAGCCGACCGATGACCCGACGGCGCGTAGCGAGTCGTAATCCATGTTGACGCCTAGCATCAGCTCACCCGGTACGACCTTCACCGAAGAGCCACCGGGAATCACTGCCTTGAGGCGACGACCGCCCTGAACACCACCGGCGATCTCCAGCAAGTCCTTGAAGGGGATACCCAGCGGCAGCTCATAGTTGCCCGGTCGGTTGACGTGACCGGACACCGAAAAAATCACTGTCCCGCCCGCATTGGTCGTCCCGAGCTTCGCAAACCACTCAGGCCCCTTGCGAAGAATGGTCGGCACCGAGGCGTAGCTTTGGGTGTTGTTGATCGTCGTCGGTTGACCGTAGAGCCCGAACGCAGCCGGGAACGGTGGCTTGAAGCGAGGCTTTCCCTGCTTACCCTCGAGCGACTCAAGCAGCGCCGTTTCTTCACCGCAGATATAAGCTCCGGCGCCGACGAAGGTATAAAGATCGAAATCGATCCCGGAGCCTTGGATGTTCTTGCCGAGCAGGCCGGCCGCGTAGGCTTCCTTGACCGCCGCCTCGAAGCGCGGCACGGGCTCGCCGAGAAATTCGCCGCGAATGTAGTTGTAGCCCACGGTCGCACCCATGGCGTAGCCGCCGATTGCCATCCCCTCGATCAAGGCATGCGGATTGAAACGCAAGATGTCGCGATCGTGACAAGTTCCCGGCTCACTCTCGTCCGAGTTACAGACCGCGTATTTTTGCATCGGCGCGTTGCGCGGCATGAAGCTCCACTTGGTCCCGGTGGGGAACCCGGCTCCGCCGCGACCGCGAAGACCGCTTGCCTTCACGGCATCGATCACCTGTTCGCGGGAAATCTCGCCCGCGAGCACCTTGCGCCACGACGAGTAACCACCGATGGCGCTGTACGTCTCGAGCGTCCACGGGCGCTCGCGACCGATCGGCTCGAATACCACCAAATTCATTCGGTCGCGCCAGGCGTCGAGGGTTGCGCTCATTTCAAGGAATCCAGAATTCGGTCGACTTTCTCGGGGGTGAGATGTTCGTGAAACTCGTGATCCACCATCATCATCGGTGCGCCAGTGCAGGCCGCGAGGCACTCTTCTTCTTTTTTGAGGAAGATGCGTCGGTCGGCAGTGCTCTCGCCTACTTTGATACCGAGTTTGCGCTCGCAGTGCGCGAGGATGCCCTCGGCGCCGTTCAGCCAGCAGCTGATGTTGGTGCAAACACTGACGTGATGCCGACCGCACTCATGCGTCTCGAACATCGAGTAGAACGTGGCCACCTCGTACACCTGGATCGACGGCAGCCGCAGGTACTCGGCCACGGCGTCCATCAATTCGGTGGTGAGGAATCCGTCGTTCTGTTCTTGCGCAAACCGCAGCGCCGAGAGCGTCGCCGAGCGCTGCCGTCCTAGCGGGAATCGCCCGATCCAACCGTCGATTTCCGCCCGAGTGTGATCGCTCAGTCGCATGACGTTCGGCCCATCGCCGGGGACGAAACGCTGGCCATCGCTCGTTAGCACGCCACTCATCGATCGATCTCCCCGAACACGATGTCCTGCGTGCCGATCACCGCGACGACATCGGCGAGCATATGACCTTGAACCATCTCCTCAAGAGATGCCAAGTGCGCGAAGCCCGGCGCGCGACACTTGAGGCGATAAGGTTTGTTAGCGCCGTCCGAAACCAAATAGATGCCGAATTCGCCCTTCGGCGCCTCGACAGCAGCGTAGGTCTCGCCCTCGGGTACGCAATATCCCTCGGTCATG